>NZ_SLYP02000001.1:2422500-3022500 GCF_004341505.2 Sphingomonas sp. JUb134 | reverse complement strand
CGCGGCTCAGCCCTCGGGCGGAACCGGCGCTTCCTTTTCCGTCGTCAGGCCGTGGCGCAGCAGCATCGGCACGTTGGCGATCGCAAACAACAGCGTCAGCGGCACCGCACCCCACAGCTTGAAGCCGACCCAGAAGTCCCAGCTGGTGTTGCGCCAGACCAGTTCGTTGAGCACCGCCATGGCGGCGAAGAAGCCGGTCCAGTTGATCGTCAGCTTGCGCCAGCCCTCGGCTGAGAGGCCCGGGTAGGCGCCCTCCAGCAGCGACTGAAGCAGCGGCCGACCGGTGGCGAGACCGAAGCCCAGGATGGCCGAGAACATCGCATAGACGATCGTCGGCTTCACCTTGATGAAGGTGTCGTCGCGGAACCAGAGCGTGAGCCCCCCGAACACGAGGACGAGCCCGCCGGTGATCCACAGCATCGGCGAGATGCGACCGGTCTTGATGTGCGACACCAGGATGGCGACGAAGGTCGCCACCATGAAGGCGGCCGTCGCGATCAGCACGCGCGCCAGGCTGTCAACCATGTTGGGCAGGTGCAGCTTGCCGGCAAGCAGGTTGGTAGCGAAGAACACGGCCAGCGGCCCGTAGTCGAGCGCCATGCGCAGCCCGGGGCTCGCCTCCTTCGGCGGCGCGGTCGTGCTCATCGCAGGTTCCTTCCCTGGTCGACGCCGGCGATGATGCGGGCCACTTCATTGGCGTCGAAGCCGCGCAGGTCGTCAGCGGTCTCGCCGACGCCGATCGCGTGGATCGGCAGGCCGTAGCGCTCGGCCGCCGCGACCAGCACGCCGCCCCGCGCCGTGCCGTCGAGCTTGGTCATGACGAGGCCGGTGACGCCGGCGGTCTCCTTGAACACCTCGATCTGGTTGAGTGCGTTCTGGCCGGTCGTGGCATCGAGCACGAGCACCACATCGTGCGGCGCCTCCGGGTTGAGGCGGCCGAGCACGCGGCGGATCTTGGCGAGCTCGTCCATCAGCTCGCGCTTGTTCTGGAGGCGCCCGGCGGTGTCGACGATCAGCACGTCGATGCCGGTAGCCGTTGCCTGCTTCACCGCCTCATAGACGATACCGGCGGCGTCGCCGCCCTCGGCGCCCGAGACGATCGGCACGCCGATCCGCTCGGCCCAGGTGCGCAATTGGCCGATCGCGGCGGCGCGGAAGGTGTCGCCGGCGGCGAGCATCACGCCATAGTCCTGGTCGACCAGGGTCTTGGCGAGCTTGGCGATGGTGGTGGTCTTGCCCGAACCGTTGACGCCGATCACCAGGATGACCTGCGGGCGCGGAAACGCCTCGATCTCCAGGGGCTTCGCGACCTTGGCGAGCGAGCGCTCGACCTCCTCGGCCACCACCAGGCGGATGCCAAGCTCCTCCATGTTGCGCTCATACTGGCCCTCGGCGAGCCGGGCACGGACGCGCGCGGCGGTCTCCGGCCCAAGATCGGAGGCGATCAGCGCCTCCTCGATCTCGTCGAGCGTCTCTTCGTCCAGTCGCGCGGCCGAGAGGCCGGCGAGGTTTCCCATCAGCCGGTCAGAGGTCTTGCGAAAGCCCCCGAGCAGCCGTTCGTGCCACGATGCGCTCATGCCGCCACTCCCACCAGCCGGTTCTGCTCGACGGCGATGATTGCCACGTCGGCGATGGTCCCTGCCTGCATTGTTCGATCCAATCCTACTTCCGCAAAGGCTTCCGCATGTCCGCGGTCGCCGGGTCGTTCCACCAGAACACGTTGCCGCGTGCCGACGTGCCGGCGCAGCCATTCCGTACGGCGCTCGGCCGCACGGGCGCGCAGCGTGGCCGCGCGCTCCCGCGCCACGCCTGGGTTCACCTGTGGCATGCGCGCAGCCGGCGTTCCTGCACGCGGCGAAAACGGAAAGATGTGCGCATGGACGATGTCGCAATCGTCGAGCAGCGCCAGCGTATCCGCGAACATCGCGTCATCCTCCGTCGGGAAGCCGGCGATCAGGTCCGCCCCGATCGCGATCTCCGGGCGCGCGGCCTTCAACCGTGCGACCATCGCTACGGCGTCGGCGCGCAGATGGCGGCGCTTCATCCGCTTGAGGATCAGGTCATTGCCGGCCTGGAGCGAGAGGTGGACGTGCGGCAGCACCCGCGGCTCGCCGGTGAGCAGCGCCATCAGCCGGTCGTCGATCTCGATCGAATCGAGCGACGACAGCCGCAGCCGCTCGAGTGTGGGCACATGGGTGAGGATGCGCTCGACCAATTGGCCCAGGCTCGGCTGGCCGGGCAGGTCGTGACCGTAGCTGGTGAGATCCACGCCGGTCAGCACCACCTCGCGGTGTCCGGCGGCGACGACCTCGGCGACTCGCGCCACCACCGCACCGGCCGGTGCGGAGCGGGCAGGGCCGCGGCCGAAGGGGATGGCGCAAAAGGTGCAGCGATGGTCGCAGCCGTTCTGCACCTCCACGAACGCCCGGACGTGGGCGGCGAAGGCGGGGGCGAGGTGCGGCGCATTGCTGCGCACGGCGTCCCAGTCCGACACGCGCACCGGTTCCTGGCCGGCCCATGCCTCGGGCAGCAGCTTGTCGGCGTTGCCGATCACGCGATCGACCTCCGGCATGGCGGCGAAGCCCTGCGGATCGATCTGCGCTGCGCAACCGGTGACGATCAGTTCCGCGTCCGGCCGATCGCGGCGCGCGCGGCGGATCGCGCGCCGGGTGCCGGCCACGGCCTCGTTGGTCACGGCGCAGCTGTTGACAACCACCGCATCCCGGCACCCTAGCAGCGTGCGGATCGTTTCGCTTTCGGCGATGTTGAGCCGGCAGCCGAGGGAAATCACCTCGGGTAACACGGAAGAAGGGGGCGGCATGGCGGCTGATCTAGGGGCGGACCCAAGCGAAGTCCAACGCGCGGCGGATGCCGTGCTGCACTTCTGGTTCGACGAGCTCTCGCCGGAGCAGCATTTCGCCAAGGATGAGGCGCTGGATGCGGCCATCCGCGAGCGGTTCGGCGCCTTGCGGGATGCGGTGGTCGCGACGGACGCCGAAGGATGGCGCGACACGCCCGAGCGGTTGCTGGCGGCAATCCTGCTGGTCGACCAGTTCTCGCGCAACCTATACCGCGGGTCGGCAGCGGCGTTCGCGGCCGATCCGCTCGGGCTGGAACTGGCGCTGTCGGGCATCGCAGCGGGCTATGCGCCGAAGTTCGAGCCGCCGCGCCGGGCCTTTCTCTACATGCCGCTGATGCATTCGGAGGATCGGGGCGTGCAGCGCTTCGCCCTGCGCTGCTTTTCCGAAACGGGGCTGGAGACGAACCTGGCGTTCGCACAGGCCCATGCGGAGGTGATCGAGCGCTTCGGTCGCTTTCCGTCGCGCAACGCCGCGCTGGGCCGCGACTCGACCGCGGAGGAACTGGCTTATCTCAGCCAACCAGGCGCTGGTTGGTAACGTCGAGCGGGAGTGGAACGGGCGCGTCCGGGGCAGGGCGCGCGACGAGCTGGCGACGCTCGGCCAGCATCCGGCGAACGCCCGCGGTGGAAAGCGGCGGGCCGTAGCGCAGCCCCTGTGCCTTGGCGCAGCCGATCCCGCGCAGACGCGTCTCGACGGCTTCGTTCGGCACGCCCTGCGCAGTCACGGGCAGGTTCAGGCTCTCTCCCAGCCGCGCGATCGCGTTGACGATGGCCGTCGCGTCCGCACTGCCGGCCATGGACTGGACGAGGCTGGCATCGATCTTGATCCGGTCGAGCGGCAGCGCGCGCAAATGGGCCAGGCTGGAATAGCCGGTGCCGAAATCGTCCAGCGCGACCCGCACGCCCTGGTTCTTCAGGCTGCCGATGATCGATTGCGCCAGCGGCAGGTTGTCGAACAGCGCGCTCTCGGTGATTTCCACCTGGAGCCGATGCGCAGGGAAGCCGGTTTCGGTGAGGAGCTTCAGGATCTTCTGTGCGAGCCAGGCGTCCCGGAGCTGGCAGCGCGAGAGATTGACCGAGAGGCAGAGCGACGGGTCCCAGTCGCGGGCGGCGTCGAATGCTTGGCGCATCAGCGACAAGGACAGGTCGGCGACGAGGCCGGTATCCTCCGCGAGCGGCAAGAAGGATTCCCCTTCCAGCAGGCCGCGTGCCGGGTGCTGCCAGCGGGGCAATACCTCGAACCCGTCGAGGTCGCCGGTCACGAGGTCCATCTGCTGTTCGAAGAAGGGGAGGATTTGCCCCTGCGGAATGGCGATGCGCAGCGCCTCTTCCAGGTCGTTTCGACTGTGCAGCTCGCGCTCCATGGAACGGTCGAACCAGGCGAAGCGATCGCGGCCGTTCCGCTTGGCCGTATAGAGCGCGATGTCGGCTGCGCGCATCAGCGCCTTGATCGACGGGCAGTCCGCGCCCGAGCAAGCAACCCCGACAGAGGCGGTGACCTGGCAGCGCACGCCCCCGACGTCGACCGGCTGCGAGAGCCGGGCCAGCAGGCGTTCGGCGAGCCGCTGGACCTGCGCCGGCTGGGCAGGGGCGATCGACAGCGCACAGGCAAAGGAGTCGCCCCCCATGCGCGCGATGCGGCTGCCGGGCGGCATCGTCTCGATCAGCGCGGTCGCCGCGTGCCGAAGCACGACGTCGCCGGCCGGCTGGCCGTGCATGTCGTTGATCGCCTTGAAATGATCGAGGTCGACCAGCAGCAGCGCAACCGCGCCGCGCGTCCGGCCGACGCGCTCGATCAGGGCGGCGCCCTCGGAGGCGAAATCCTTGCGATCGAGCAGGATCGCCAGCGGGTCGGGGGCTGCCAGCGCGCGGGCGTGTTCTTCGGCGGCCTCCTGCGCCTGCGCGGCCGCGCGTTGCGCCTGGTGGCGATTCCACCCGAGCAGCATAAGCGCGAGGTTGAGCAGCAGCGCCACGACGAGCAGCCGCTGTGGCGGCGGTCCGCCCCCAAGCCAAACCCCGAGCGTGCTGGCGAGAAGCGTGCTGCCGATCCCGACCAGGAGCAGCAGCGAGGCGATGCCGATCCCCAGCAGCAGCGCGTCCGAGGAAGGACGCAACCTGCCTGAACGATCGGTGGCGAAGATCGTGCCGAGAGGAAGCCGCGAGCGCATGACTCCTTGTCCGCCACAGGTATGTAGATCGGGTTAAATCCTGCCGGTTCCGCGCACGACTTGCCCAGTTCGGCGCAATCCGCTATCGGGCCACCGTCGTTCCTCAATGGGACGGCATCCATGCGAACGCCCACGGGCGACGCCGGCCGACGAGGTTTCGTCCGCCGGCGTGTTTTGCTTGGGCGCCGGACGGAGGACATGGAAGTGGAGCAGGTACGTGTTCGATAGCTTGAGCGACCGGCTGGGAGGCGTCTTCGATCGCCTGCGGGGCCGTGGTGCGCTGACCGAAGCCGACGTGCGTACCGCCATGCGCGAAGTGCGCGTGGCGCTGCTGGAGGCCGACGTCGCGCTTCCGGTCGCGCGCTCCTTCGTCGACAAGGCGACCGAGGCTGCGATCGGCCAGGACGTGCTGCGCTCGGTCACGCCGGGGCAGCAGGTCGTCAAGATCGTCCATGACACGCTGGTCGACATGCTGGGGCCAGACACGGCCGAGCTCGACATCGCGGTCACGCCGCCGGCGGTGGTGATGCTGGTGGGTCTCCAGGGCTCGGGCAAGACCACCACGACGGCCAAGCTCGCAAAGCTTCTGTCGGGCCGCGAGCGCAAGAAGGTCCTGATGGCGTCGCTCGACGTCAACCGTCCGGCCGCGCAGGAGCAGCTGGCGGTGCTGGGCCAGCAGGTCGAGGTGGCGACGCTGCCGATCGTGGCGGGCCAGCAGCCGGTCGACATTGCACGGCGTGCGCTGCAGGCGGCGAAGCTCCAGGGCTTCGACGTGCTGATGCTCGACACTGCGGGCCGCCTGCACGTCGACCAGGCGCTGATGGACGAGATGAAGGCGGTGTCCGACATCGCCCGTCCGAACGAGACGCTGCTGGTGGTCGATTCGCTCACCGGCCAGGACGCGGTCAACGTCGCGACCAGCTTCTCCGAACAGGTGCCGCTGACGGGCGTCGTGCTGACCCGCATGGACGGCGATGCGCGCGGTGGTGCGGCGCTGTCGATGCGCGCGGTCACCGGCAAGCCGATCAAGTTTGCGGGCGTCGGCGAAAAGCTCGACGCGATCGAGCCGTTCCACCCGAAGCGCGTCGCCGGCCGCATTCTGGGCATGGGCGACGTGGTGTCGCTGGTCGAACGTGCGGCCGAGAGCATCCAGGCGGAGGATGCCGAGCGCATCGCCAACCGGATGGCCAAGGGTCAGTTCGACATGAACGACCTGCGCGCGCAGCTCCAGCAGATGCGCCGCATGGGCGGGCTGGGTGCGCTGGCCGGCATGATCCCGGGCATGAAGAAGGCGCAGGCTGCGATGGCCTCCGGTGCGGTCGACGAAAAGATCCTGCTGCGCATGGACGCGATGATCACGTCGATGACGCCCAAGGAACGCGCGAAGCCCGAACTGCTCAACGCCAAGCGCAAGATCCGCGTCGCCAAGGGGTCCGGCACCACGGTGCAGGACGTGAACAAGCTCCTGAAGATGCATCAGGAAATGTCCACGGCCATGAAGAAGCTCAAGAAGATGGGCGGTCTGAAGGGCATGATGGCGATGCTTGGCAAGGGCGGTCCGGGCGGCGGCATGGCCGGCCTGGGCAATGCGCTGGGCGGCGCCGAGCTTGGCGACATGATGAGCAAGGCCGGCGGTAGCGGCGGCCTGCCCGGGCTTCCCGGGGGCGGCAAGGGCGGCATGCAGCTGCCCCCCGGCTTCGAGAATCTGATCAAGAAGAAGTGAGCGCTCCGAAAGGAGCAATCAGCAACCAACGGTCCGGCGATTGCCGCGGCCACGAGTAGAAAGAAGAAGGAAATCCCATGGCAATCAGCATGCGTCTGTCGCGCGGTGGCTCGAAGAAGCGCCCCTACTACCGGATCGTGGTCGCCGACGCGCGCAGCCCGCGTGACGGCAAGTTCATCGAGAAGGTCGGCACCTACAACCCGCTGCTCGCCAAGGACGACGCAAAGCGCGTCGTGCTCGACACCGAGCGTGCGAAGCACTGGCTGAGCGTCGGCGCGCAGCCGACCGACCGCGTCCTCCGCTTCCTGGATGCAGCCGGCGTCAAGGAGCGCACCGCGCGCAACAACCCGAACAAGGGCAAGCCGGGCGAAAAGGCTACCGAGCGCGCTGAAGAGCGTGCGGCCAAGGCGGCCGAGGCGGCTGCCGCTGCCGAGGCACCGGCCGAGACCGCCGAGGCCTGAGCCCAAACGGGCATTCGTGCGTTTCTTCTGCCGAACCCGCCTGCAAGGGGCGGGCCGGCAGAAGGAGCGGCACGATGACCATCGATCCCGAACAGCACGGCGCCAACGACCATGACGACTCGTCGTCCCCGGACACCGGTGCGAACACCGGCGTCTCGACGCCCGATCCCGCGGAGGGTGCCGACGACGCCCCCGGCGGCGGCGACGGATCTCCCGACGCCTGAGGTGGAGCCGGACGCAGACGGCGAGCGCCGGGTGGTGCTCGCCGTCGCGATCGGCGCGCACGGCATCGCGGGCGAGGTGCGGCTCAAGGTCTTCGCCGAAGACCTGGGCGCGCACACCGTGCTGAACGGCGGCGCCCTGACGCTCCGGTCGGTGCGTCCGGGTAACAATGGCGCCATCGCCCGCTTTGCCGAGGTCTCCTCGCGCGACGGGGCCGAGGCGTTGCGCGGTACCCAGCTGTGGGTGCCGCGCGACAGCCTGCCTCCGCTGGAGGAAGGCGAATATTATCACGCGGACCTGATCGGGCTCGCCGCGGTCTCCGATACGGACGAACCGCTCGGCACCGTGGTCGCCGTCGAGAATTTCGGCGCGGGCGACGTGCTCGAGATCGAGCGTCCGACGGGCAAGCGCTTCATGGTCCCGATGCGGGCCGACGCGGTTCCGGAATGGAATGGCGACCGACTGGTGATCACGACGGCCTTCATCGAGGTCTGAGACACGCGTGACGACCCGGCAAGCTGTTGCAAGATTGTCATAATTCGTCGCTTGCCGCCCCTGCGGCCGCTGGCTAGGCCGCCCGCGATGTTTCGCAAGCCTGCTCCGTTGCTGCTCCTCGCAGCCCTGACGCTGTTCGTACTCGCCGCACTGGTACTGCCGCTGAACCGCGACGAGAGCCAATATGTCGCGGCCGTGGAACTGATGCGGTACGGGCTGCCGTTCCGGGACTTCATGTACCTGCAGACGCCGCTGCAGCCCTTTCTTCTCGCGCCGTTCGCCTTTGTCGAGGAAGGCTGGCTATTTCTTGCGCTGCGGCTCGCCAATGCGGCGGCCGCCGCCGGGGCGATCGTGTTCGTCTACCTGGCGGCAAAGGCGGCGGGGGGAACGCCGCAGCGGGCCCTTGCCGCCGCCGTCATGCTGGCATTGTGCGACGCGATGATCTTTGCCGGCGGCGTCGCACGCAACGACGCGCTGCCGGTGTTCTTCGAGGCGCTGGGCATCTGGCTGCTGGTCGACACGCACCTGCGGATCCGCCCGAACCGGCGCGTCTTCCTGGCCGGGCTCGCGTTCGGTGCGGCCGTGTCGGTCAAGATCAGCTACATCGTGCCGGCGGGCGTGCTGTTCGCGGTGATGCTGTACGAGGGGCGTCGCGACCGCTTCCGCAGCGCCACGGCCTATGCGCTGGGCGGCGCGGTCGGCGTGGTGCCGACGCTGGTGCTGCTGGCGATCGCGCCGGAGAGCTTCCTGTTCGGCGTCTTCGAATATTCGCTGGTCGCGCCGCAGCAATGGCGGATGCTCAACGAGCAGGCGCACATGCTGGAGTTCCCGACGACGCTCGGCCGGCTCGCCTGGTTCCTGGTCCAGGGGCCTGCGCTGGTGGTGCTCGCGCTGGTGCTCTGGCGGCGGTTCCGCCACGGCGGGGACCGCCATGGCGTCGCACTCGACTGGCTGATCATCGCCGGCTGCATCGCCGCGATGCTGCCGCAGCCGAGCTTCCGCCAATACGTCATTCCGATCCTGCCGCCGCTGTTCGTCCGGTTCGGCGCGATCCATGGGCCGATCGCTCCGCGCAGGAGCCTGCGGCTGGTGCTGGCCTTAACCCTGGTTCTGGGGCTTTGGCGGACGACCAGCGAGTCGATCGCGGCGCTGCGGGGCGGCTCGCCGATCCTGTTCGCGGTGGCGGACGGCGACTGGCTGGGGGAGCATCTGGACGACAGCGGCATGCCGGGCAAGGCGGTCAGCCTGTCGCCGGAGCGGTTTGCGGGCGGCAAGCTCGACATCGACCCGCGCTTCGCCATGGGGCCGTTCCTGTTCCGCATGCGCGGGCTGGCGACGCCGGCCGAGGAGCAGCGGATGCACATGGTCACGCGCGAGAGCCTGGACCGGGTGCTGAGCAGCGCGCCGCCGCCGGCGATCGTGACCGGCGGCGAGGTGCGCTCGACCCCCGCGGCGCCCGGCGGGCTGGACGCTCCGCTTCGCGGCTGGGCGGAACGCAATGCCTACCGCCGCATGCAGTCGCCCTCCGGTATCCTGTCGCTCTACCTGCGCACGCGGCACGCGCAACGGCGCGGATAACGCGGGCTATCCACGGGCGACCCAGCCCTTAAAAACGGCGGGTGGCACTCGGCGCTGGCGGGCGGGTTCTTTCTGCTTGCCAGCGAGGGCCCTCGATCTTGGCTGCCGGAGATCTCTCGCTTGGAACTCGTCGCCCCTTCCGCGCAGCACCGCCGCAACGCCCGCGTGAGCGGGCTGCTGGAAAAGGCATGGAGTCGCGGCTGGCTTTCGCGACCCGTTCTGGAGCCGGATCACCTGATCGCCGCCGCCCGCGCGCGAACCGGCCTCCAGGAGCTGGGAAGCGGCAGCGGGTGGGAGGAGCGGCTGGAGCGACTCACCCAGGCGCTGCAGGAAGAGGCGGCGCTGTCGCCGCTCGGAACCGTGATCGCCTATGGCCAACTGGTCGCAGCCCTGGCCGATCGGGCGCGCGTCCATGCGCTCTGGCGGCGGCATCCGGAAGTCCTCGATCAACCTATTCCCCGGCCGATCATCGTGCTGGGGCAGATGCGTTCGGGAAGTACGCGCATGCAGCGGCTGCTCGCCTGTGATCCCCGGCTGGCGCACACCCGCTTCTTCGAAAGCTGGAATCCGGTGCCGATCGCGCGGCGCCGCTGGCTCGACGACCGGCGGGTGCGGGCGTGGATCGGCCTGCGCTGTGCGGAATGGCTGAACCCGGAGTTCCGCACCATCCATCCCACCGCCCTGCAAGCGGCGGACGAGGAGATCGGGCTGCACAATGTGTCGATCTTCGGCGCGGCGTTCGAGGCGCAGTGGCGCATCCCGAGCTTCGCGGCCGCTAGCGAGGCGATGGACACGCGCCCCGTTTATGCCGAGTTCAAGCGGCTGTTGCAGACGGTGGCGTGGCTCCGGAAGGGGCGAGAGGACCGGGAGCACCGACCGTGGGTGCTCAAGCTCCCCCAGTTCGCGCAGGATCTGGACTCGCTGCTGGAGGCCTTCCCGGACGCGCGGCTCGTCTGCCTCGACCGGCCGGCATCGGCCGTGGTCGCGTCCTCGGCATCGCTGGTGCACAGCCAGATGCGCGTGCAGTCGGACCACGTCGACCGCCACTGGATCGGGGCGGAGTGGGTGCGCAAGGTGGCGTTGCGGGAGCGGCGGATGCGGGCCGCGCGCGCGGTGGCGGACGTCCCGCAGGTGGACGTGGGCTTCGAGGCGATCGGCGAAGATTGGGAGCGGGAGATGCAGCGGGTCTATCGCATGCTCGACCTGCCGCTGACAGACGCCGTGCGGAGCCGGATGCAGCGCTACCTGGACCAGCGGCGGCACCGCCGGCTGGCGGGCCACCGCTATGCACTCGGCGACTTCGGCCTGAGCGAGGCCGAAGTCGAACGGGCGGTGCGCGGTGCGGAGGGCACCGCGCCGGAGAAGCTGCACGCCCTGGGCTAACGCCAGAGCGGCGACTGCTCGCTGAGCGTGTTGCGGATCGTGGTGGCCGCGACGCCGGCTTCGCCCATGGCATGGCTGATCTGGTCCAGGCCCTTCACCACGTCACCCGCCGCGAACAGGCCCGGGATGGAGGTGCGCTGGTGGTCGTCGACCTCCAGGCAGCCATCCTCGCTTGCCCGCGCGCCTGCCTCCACCGCCAGGTGCGAGCGGATGCGGGAGCCGAGCGCGGGATAGACGCTGTCGAACGCCATCCGCCCGCCAGCGGTATCGAGCGCCAGTTGATCCCCCTCGATCGCGAAGCCGCCGCAGGGCCCATCCACCCGCTGGATGCCGGCGGCATCCAGCTTCGCCGCGCAGGCGTCGTCCAGCCCATGCTCGGCTTCCGGCGCGATCAGCGTCACGTCGCGGGTATAGCCGCGCAGGAACAGCGCCTCGCGCATGCCGTGATCGCCGGTACCGATCACGCCCACGCGCTTGTCGGTCACCTCATAGCCGTCGCAGATCGGGCAGTAGCGCAGCAGTCCGCGGGCGAGCGCGGCATCGTGAACGTCGTTCGGGAGGCTCTTGGGCCGGTGGTTCACCACGCCGGTCGCCAGCAGCACGGTGCGGGCGCGCGCGATCCGATCGCCGATCCGGACGGCGAACCCGTCCTCCTCGCGGGAGAGGCCGGTGACCTCCGCAAGCTCCCGGTGGGCCCCGTAGCGCTTGGCCTGGGCATACATCAGCCGGAGCAGATCGGTGCCCTTGATTCCTTCGGGATAGCCGGCGTGGTTGCGCGTGCAGGGGATCATCGCCGCGCGGCTGGAGCCGCAGTCGAACAGCCGTATCGAAAGGTGGAAGCGCGCCAGATAGATGGCGGCGGTGAGGCCGGCGGGGCCAGCGCCGATGATGATGCAGTCGTCGGGCCGCGTCTCGGAACTTGTCATCCTGTCTCCATCGGTCAATGGGGCGGGCATGTCTTTCACCGCTACCGTCCTAACGCTTTACCCGGAAATGTTTCCCGGCCCGCTCGGCACTTCGCTTGCCGGCCGGGCGCTGCGCGAGGGCCGCTGGTCGCTCGAGACGGTGCAGATCCGCGACTTTGCGACCGACAAGCATCGCTCGGTCGACGACACGCCGGCCGGCGGCGGGGCGGGGATGGTGATGCGCGCCGACGTCCTTGCCGCCGCACTCGACAGCGTTGCCGACGATCGCCCAGTGATCGCGATGAGCCCGCGCGGACGCCCGCTCGACCAGCAGCGGGTGCGCGCTCTGGCGCAAGGACCTGGCGTCACCGTGCTGTGCGGCCGGTTCGAGGGCTATGACGAACGCCTGTTCGAGGCGCGCGACATCGAGCTGGTGTCGATCGGCGACTATGTGCTGTCGGGCGGCGAGATGGGGGCGCTGGTGCTGCTGGATGCTTGCATTCGGCTGCTTCCCGGCGTAATGGGCGCCGCTTCCAGCGGGGATGACGAGAGCTTCGAAACGGGGCTGCTCGAGTACCCGCAATATACCCGACCAGTGACATGGGAAGGGCGCACGATCCCCGAAGTGCTGCGATCGGGGGATCATGCGAAGATCGCGGCCTGGCGAAAGCACAGGGCCGAGGTCGATACACGGCTACGGAGGCCGGATCTGTGGGAGCGCCATGAGGGCGCTCGGGTCCGACCTCCCTCTGGCGCGCGGCGACATGACGAGGAAGATTGACATGAACCTCATCCAGACGCTCGAAGCCGAGCAGATCGCCAAGTTCAACGAGGCGAAGAAGATTCCGGAATTCCGCGCGGGCGACACGCTGCGCGTCGGCGTGAAGGTCGTGGAAGGCGAGCGCACCCGCGTCCAGAATTACGAGGGGGTGTGCATCGCGCGCTCGAACAAGGGCATGGGCTCGTCGTTCACGGTCCGCAAGATCAGCTTTGGTGAGGGCGTCGAGCGCGTCTTCCCGCTGTACTCGCCGAACATCGACTCGGTCGAGGTGGTTCGCCGCGGCGTGGTGCGTCGTGCGAAGCTCTATTACCTGCGTGGCCGCACCGGCAAGTCGGCGCGTATCGCCGAGCGTCGCGACCCGCGCCCGACGGCTGCTGCCGCCGAGTAACGGCCGGCACCCATCGGGTCCGCTTTGGGGGCGTGGAGGGCGACAGCCTTCCGCGCCCCTTTTGCGTGCGCGCCGTCCTCAGTACGAACCAGCGCTTTACCCGGGGCTCCGGCGCCGCGATAACGCGGCCGGCGCCTGCGTCCGCAGGCGTGTTCCACGGAGACGCGACGGGATGTTGAGATGGGTGTTGGGCGTTGCCATGATGACGAGCGGAACCGCTGCCATGGCTGCTGATCTGGCCCGATCGCCACAGCCGGCGGCGGTGACGCAGGCAGCGCAGGACGCGCAGCAGACGCTGACGCTCGCGCGTGTGTTCGGCAGCCCCGACCTCAACGGCACCGCGCCGCGCAACCTGCAGATCTCGCCCGACGGCCGCTATGTGACGGTGCTGCGCAACCGGCCCGAAGAGAAGGAGCGCTTCGACCTGTGGGCGATGGATGCGACCACCGGCGAATGGCGGATGCTGGTCGATTCCAAGAAGGTGGGATCGGGCGCGGAACTGTCCGAGGCCGAGAAGATGCAGCGCGAGCGTGCGCGCATTGCGGGATCGCGCGGCATCGTTGCCTATGACTTCGCGCCCGACGGACAGTCGATCTTGGTGCCGCTGGACGGCGACCTGTTCCTGGCAACCCTCGACGGCCAGGTCCGCCGCCTCACCGAGACCCAGGCGGGCGAGCTCAACCCGCTGGTGAGCCCGAAGGGCCGCTTCGTCAGCTTCGTGCGCGACCAGAACCTGTTCGTGCAGCCGCTCGCCGGCGGTGCGGCGCAGGGGGTGACGACCGAGGGCGCGGGCACCGTCCACTTCGGCGAGGCCGAGTTCGTGGCGCAGGAGGAAATGCATCGCACCACCGGCTATTGGTGGTCGCCCGACGAACGCTACATCGCCGTCGAGCGCTTCGACGAGGCGCCGGTGAAGGTGTTCAGC
This sequence comes from Sphingomonas sp. JUb134, assembly GCF_004341505.2. Taxonomy (NCBI): domain Bacteria; kingdom Pseudomonadati; phylum Pseudomonadota; class Alphaproteobacteria; order Sphingomonadales; family Sphingomonadaceae; genus Sphingomonas; species Sphingomonas sp. JUb134. The sequence continues at coordinate 3,008,611 of NZ_SLYP02000001.1, read as the reverse complement.
CGCGCCGCCATCGGCGCCACCGGCACCAAGGTCTATGACCAGCGCTACCCTGCGGCAGGCACGCCCAACGCATTGGTCGACCTCTATGTCATGAAGCCGGACGGCTCAGGCAAGGTGAAGGTCGACCTGGGCAGCGACCCCGACATCTATCTCGCGCGCGTCGACTGGCTGCCGGATGGCTCGGCGATGCTGGTCCAGCGCCAGACCCGCGACCAGAAGCGGCTCGACATGCTGCGGGTGGACCCTGCCACCGGCAAGTCGACCGTGCTGTTCACCGAGACGGCCGGCGAGCGCAGCTGGATCAACCTGTCCGACGCCTATCGCGTGATGAAGGACGGGAGCCTCATCTGGCGTTCCGAGCGCGACGGCTTCGGCCATCTCTACCGCTGGAAGGCGGGCAAGTGGACTCAGCTGACCAAGGGGCCCTGGGTGGTCCAGTCGCTGGTCGGCTTCGACGAGGCCAAGGGCCGGCTGTTCTTCACCGGCAACAAGGACGACGTGCTCGAGCAGCATCTCTATGCGCTCGATCTCAAGCGGCCGGGCAACGTCACCCGGCTCACCGAAAAGGGCTGGTGGAACGGCGCCACCATGGACGGGGCGGCGAGCCGCTTCCTGATCACGCGCTCCAGCCCAAGCCAGCCGGCGCAGGTCTATCTGGCGGACGTCACGGGCAAGCGGATCGCCTGGATCAACGAGAACGCGATCGGGCCGGACCACCCCTATTATCCGTTCGCCGCCAGCCATCGCCAGACGCAGTTCGGGACGATCAAGGCCGCGGACGGCTCGACGCTGCATTGGGAGATGATCACGCCGCCGCTGGAGCCGGGCAAGAAATATCCCGTGTTCTTCCAGCATTATGGCGGCCCCGGCACCGGCCAGCAGGTGACTCGCGGCTGGCAGGGCGCGCTGCCGCAGTATCTGGTCGACCAGGGCTGGATCTTCTTCCAGATCGACAATCGCGGCTCGTACAATCGCGGCACGGCGTTCGAGAACCAGCTCTATCACGCGATGGGTACGGTTGAGGTCGAGGACCAGCTGGCAGGCGCCAACTACCTCAAGACGCTGCCGTTCGTGGATGCGGCGAAGATCGCGACCTATGGCTGGTCCTATGGCGGCTATCTGTCGCTGAAGATGCTGGAGAAGACGCCGGGGGTCTATGCCGCGGCCGTCGCGGGCGCGCCGGTCACCGACTGGGCGCTTTACGACACGCACTACACGGAGCGGTACCTGGGCGATCCGCGCACCGATCCGCAGAGCTATGCCTCCTCGGGTGTGGTGACGGAGGCGTCGAAGATTCGTGATCCGCTGCTGCTGATCCACGGCATGGCGGACGACAACGTGTTCCTGGACAACTCGACGCTGTTCGCAGCCGAGATGCAGCGGACGGCGACGCCGTTCGAGATGATGTTCTATCCCGGCAACACCCATCGGGTCGGCGGGCCGGGGGTCAGCGAGCACCTGTGGAAGACAATCCTGTCGTTCCTGGACCGCAATGTTGTTGCGCCAAAGCCGCAGAACGCGGCAGCAAAGTAACGCTTGGTTGCCGCGGCGCTGGAGAAGGTCTAGCGCCGCGGCGGCAATGCGAGTGGAGTGAGTGATGGGCTATCGGGTGGTGGTCGCAGGCGCGACCGGGAATGTCGGGCGGGAGATGCTCAACATCCTGGCGGAGCGTGAGTTTCCGATCGACGAACTGGCGGTGCTCGCCTCGTCGCGGTCGGTCGGCGACACGGTCGACTTTGGCGAGACCGGCAAGCAGTACAAGATCCAGAACATCGAGCATTTCGATCCCACCGGCTGGGATATGGCGCTGTTCGCGATCGGCTCCGAAGCCACCAAGGTCTACGCGCCCAAATTCGCCGCCGCCGGCTGCACGGTGATCGACAATTCGTCGCTCTACCGCATGGACCCCGACGTGCCGTTGATCGTGCCGGAGGTGAACCCCGAGGCGATCGACGGCTATCGCGCGAAGAACATCATCGCGAACCCGAACTGCTCGACGGCGCAGATGGTGGTGGCGTTGAAGCCGCTGCACGACGCCGCCAAGATCAAGCGCGTGGTCGTCGCGACCTACCAGTCGGTGTCCGGCGCGGGCAAGGCGGGCATGGACGAGCTCTTCGAGCAGAGCCGCAACATCTTCGTCGGCGACCCGGCCGAGGCGAAGAAGTTTACCAAGCAGATCGCCTTCAACGTGATCCCGCACATCGACAGCTTCCTGGACGACGGCTCGACCAAGGAAGAGTGGAAGATGGTGGTCGAGACCAAGAAGATCCTGGACCCCAAGGTCAAGGTGGTCGCCACCTGCGTGCGCGTGCCGGTGTTCGTCGGCCATTCGGAAGCGATCAACATCGAGTTCGAGAATGAGATCTCGGCCGAGGAAGCGCAGAACATCCTGCGCGAGGCGCCCGGCGTCATGCTGGTCGATAAGCGCGAGGACGGCGGCTACATCACGCCGATCGAGTGCGTCGGCGAGTTCGCGACCTACATCAGCCGGGTCCGCGAGGACTCGACTGTCGAGAACGGCCTGGTGCTGTGGTGCGTCAGCGACAACCTGCGCAAGGGCGCGGCGCTGAACGCGGTGCAGATCGCCGAGCTGCTCGGCCGCCGGCACCTCAAAAAGGCTGCCTGATACTCTGGCTGCCCCGGCGCCGCGCCGGGGCGGCCACGTCGCTCAATAGCCGGTGTAGCGGCCCGGCCGATGCCAGGCGATCAGGATGCCGCTGATTGCCGCGGCGCTGAGGATCGACCAGCCGAGTTGCTGGGCCGACACCACCGGGATCGCCAGCGCGAGGATCACCACGTCGAGGGCAATCTGGGTGCGCCCGGCGTTCCAGCCGCGTTCGCGTTGCAGCCAGAGCGTCAGCACACCGGTCCCGCCCACGGCGGCGTCATGGCGCGCGAGCGACAGGATCCCCATGCCGATCACGGTTCCGCCGACCAGCGCCGCGAACAACGGATGCACGGTGCCGACTTCGAAGGCGTAGGGACGGATCGCCGAGAACAGCGCGATGCCCGCGTTCACCGCGATCGAGCGCAGCGTGAAGCGCGCGCCCATCACCTTCCAGGCAAAGGCGAAGAAGGGCAGGTTGATGATCGTGAAGAGCACGCCCGGCGGAAGCGGCACGAGGTAGGAGACGAGCAGCGCGATGCCGGCGATGCCGCCCGTTACCAGTCCCGCCGCTTTCAGGAACACCAGCCCCAGCACCAGAAGCGTGCAGCCGACGAACATCGCATAGAGATCCTCCGCACTGCTGTGCGGAATGCCGTCGGAAGGGGAAGGGCGGCGGGCAGACGTCATCAAGGGCTCCGAAAAGGGGGCCTCGGCAGGACATGCCTCTCCTGATGCGCTTGTTTTGACGGGCTCCTATCGCCGGCTTGGCGCTGCGTCCATGGGACGTGCCACCGAGCCGGCGGGAGCGGCGCCCAGCCGCTCCCGATCACGGCCTTACTTGCGCTGCGACGCGGTCTCCTCACGGGTGGCGCGGAATTCGCTGTCGGCGGACCAGTTCGGCCAGACGCGGCCGTTCGCCAGGCGATCGCCCAGATTGTAGAGCAGCGTCAGGTCGCCTTCCCAGCTGCTGGTGTTCCAGCCGGCATCATATTCGTCGGCGGGCTGGTGGTACCGGTCGCGGGTGTAGAGGTCGCTCAACTCCTTCCCGCGTGCGGCACCGCCGTTCACCAGCTCCTGGCCCGCGTCATAGGAAATGGCTGGCACGCCGCGCTTGGCGAAGGGGAAATGGTCGGAGCGATAGAAGCTCCCCGCTTCCGGGCGGGCCTCGGGCGTGTAGTGGCGACCGAACTTCGCGGCTTCCTCGGTCAGCATGGTGAGCAGGTCGAGCTTGGCCGCGCCCGAAATGCTGAAGTCGGTGGTCTTCTCGACCGCGAACGGCCCGTCCATGTTGATCGCGCCCACCGTGGTCGCGAGCGGCCGGAGCGGGTTGTCGGCGTAATATTCGGAGCCGAGCAGCCCCTTTTCCTCCGCCGTCACCGCCAGGAACAGGATCGACCGGTCGGGCTTGGGTCCCTTCCCATAAACGCGGGCGAGTTCCATCAGCGCGGCGGTCCCCGACGCATTGTCGAGCGCGCCGTTGTAGATGGTGTCGCCCGTCGCATCCGGTGCGCCGATGCCCAGGTGATCCCAGTGTGCCGAATAGATCACGGTCTCGTCCGGGTGGCGGCTGCCGCGCAGGATGCCGGCTACGTTGTGCGAGGTGATGATCTCCGGCTTCACCTGGTAGCTGGCGGTCATCGTCGCCTTGAGCGGCATGGGCCGGAAGTTCGCCTTGCGCGCCGCGGCCTTTGCCGCCTCGAAGTCGGTGCCCGACGCCTTGAACAATTCGGCGGCGAGGTCCTTCTGGATCCAGCCTTCCATCGGCGTGTGCGCGGCTGCGGGGTTCGCTCGGACGATGTCGAACATGGTGTTGGTGTTCGAGTTCTTGACCGTCGCCCAGCCGTAGGAGGCGGGCTCGCTCTCGTGGATCACCAGCACGCCGGCCGCGCCCTGGCGCGCGGCTTCCTCGTACTTGTAGGTCCAGCGCCCGTAATACGTCATCAGCCGGCCGCCGAAGTCGCCTTCGCCGCCCTCGAAATCGGGGTCGTTGACGAGCACGACCATGATCTTGCCCTTGAGGTCGACGCCCTTGAAGTCGTCCCAGTTGCGCTCGGGCGCCTTCACGCCATAGCCGACGAACACCAGCGGTGCCGCGTTCAGCTGGACCGAGGTCTGGCCGGTCGAGGCGGCGCGCACCGCGATCTCGCTGCCCTGGGTGAGCGGCTTGTTCGCGCCGCCGATCGCCATCGCCAGGCTGGGCGTGCCGACGATGTCGGAGCGCAGCAGCGGCACGTCCTGGTACCAGCTGCCCTTGTCGCCGGCCGGCTTCAGTCCCGCTGCCTTGAACTGCGCGGCGATGTACTCGATCGTCTTGGTCTCGGCGCGGGTGGCGGGACCGCGACCCTCATATTCGTCGCTCGACAGCGTCTTGATGTCGTTGGAGACGCGCGCGACGTCGAAGCTGGGCTTCTTGGCGGGTGCGGCGATCGCTGCGGTGGACGTGCCGACAAGCGCGGCGAGTGCAAGGAGACGCAGAGAAGGGCGCGTGGAACGGAAGGGCATGGGCGGAACGACTCCTGACGAAGCGACGGATCGCGGGCGGGGCGGACGCCCCTTCGACAATGATGCCCAAGCGGCGCACAATGTCGAGGTGGTCCAGCAAACGGGTGCAGGAGAAGCGCGATGCGCGAGACGGTTTCCGGCGGGTGCCAGTGCGGGCGGGTGCGCTATCGCGTGACCATCCACGACGACGATGCCTATCTGTGCCACTGCCGCATGTGCCAGCGCGCGACCGGCGGCGTCTCGATCGCGTTCAAGAACGTCCGCAAGGCGGAGGTGGTGTGGGAGCAGGAGCCCGATCGCTACGCTTCGTCCCCGATCGCCAGTCGCGGCTTCTGTCGGGAATGCGGCACGCCGCTGACCTTCGAATTCCCGGACAGCGAGAACATGGACTTGACGATCGGCAGCTTCGATTCTCCGGGCCGCTTCCAGCCGCGCCATCATTTCGGGGTGGAGAGCTGGCACCCGCAATGGCTCGACACGCGCGGCCTCCCCGAATATCGCGGCGACGAGAACCCAGCCACGCGCGACAGGTGGATGAAAATCGTTGGCAGACTTCCCGACTGAGACGCACCGCTTCGAAAGCTTCGACGGCACCGAGATCGCCTGGCATGAGGGCGGCAGCGGCCGGCCGCTGCTGCTGATCCACGGCTATTTCAGCGACGCGTACACCAACTGGATCCGCTACGGCCACGCCGCCAAGATCGCGGCCAAGGGTTATCGGGTCATCATGCAGGACCTGCGTGCGCATGGGCACAGCGCCCGTCCGCACGACGCTGCCGCCTATCCCGCGGACGCGCTTGCGCAGGACGGCGAGGCGCTGGTCCGGCACCTTGGCCTCGACGACTATGACCTCGCCGGCTATTCACTGGGCGGGCGCACCGCGGTGCGGATGGTCGCGCGTGGTGCTGCACCGGCCAAGCTGGTGGTCGCGGGCATGGGACTTGAGGGGCTGACCGGCACCAGCGGCCGGGCCGATCACTTCCGCAACATCCTCACCAATCTCGGCAAGCACGAACGTGGGACACCGGAGTGGCTCGCCGAGGCTTTCCTGAAGACCACCAAGGGCGATCCGATCGCGCTGCTCGGCATCCTCGACACCTTCGTGGATACGTCTCGCGAGGCGATCGCCGCGATCCAACAGCCGACGCTGGTGGTCGCGGGCGAGGAGGACAGCGACAACGGCAGCCATGCCGCGCTCGCGGACTTGCTGCCGAACGCCACGCTGCGCGAAGTCCCGGGCGGGCACATGAGCGCGGTGACCAAGCCGGAGCTGGGCCAGGCGATCGCGGACTTCCTGGGCGCTTGACCGCGGGCGGGGCGGGCGCGCAGGTTGCGCGCATTCGTTCCGTACCCGGGGGTTCCATGTTCCGTACCGCTGCCTCGACGCTTGCCGTCGCCCTCTCGCTTGCCGCTGCTGCACCGGCGTTTGCGCAGACCGCACCTGCTGCACCCGCCGCCAGCACCGCCGCTCCGACGGCCGCCGATGCCGACGCGCTGGTCGCGCGCGCCGAGAAGGAGTTTGCCGACTATTCGCTCGACGCCTCGCGCATCGCGTGGGTGAACGCGACCTACATCACCGACGACACCGATGCGCTGGCCGCAAAGTCCGGCGCGATCGGCACCGAGATGGGCGTGCGCTACGCACTCGAGGCGGCGAAGTTCGACGGCGTGAAGGGCCTGTCCTACGACACCCGCCGCAAGCTCGACATCCTGAAGAACGGCCTCACGCTGCCCGCCCCGACCCGGCCGGGGGCCGCCCAGCAGCTGTCCGACATCAGCACCCGCATGGCATCCTCCTATGGCAAGGGCCGGGGCACCAAGGGTGGCCAGCCGATCAACGGATCGGACATCGAGGCGGCGATGGGCAGCAGCCGCGACCCCAATGAGCTCAAGGAGATGTGGGTCAGCTGGCACGACAATGTCGGCGCACCGATGCGCAAGGACTATGCCCAGATGGTGGGCATCGCCAATGAGGGCGCGAAGGAGCTCGGCTTCTCCGACGTCGGCGCGATGTGGCGCTCGGGCTACGACATGCCGCCCGAGCAGTTCGCGCAGATGGCCGACAAGCTGTGGAAGGAGGTCGAGCCGCTCTACCTGTCGCTCCACACCTATGTCCGCTGGAAGCTGAACGAGAAGTATGGCGACGCCGTCCAGGCGAAGACCGGCCCGATCCGTGCCGACCTGCTGGGCAACATGTGGGCGCAGGAATGGGGCAACATCTATGACGTGGTCGCCCCCGCGGGCACGGGTGACCTCGGCTACGACATCGGCGACCTGCTGAAGGCCAAGAACTACGATCCGGTGAAGATGGTGAAGGCGGGCGAGGGCTTCTACTCCTCGCTCGGTTTTGCACCGTTGCCCGAGACCTTCTGGCAGCGTTCGCAGATCGTGAAGCCGGCCGACCGCGAGGTGATCTGCCACGCCTCCGCCTGGGACATCGACAGCAAGGACGACATCCGCATCAAGATGTGCACCAAGGTGAACTCGGACGACTTCGTCACGATCCACCATGAGCTTGGGCACAACTACTACCAGCGCGCCTACAACCGGCAGCCGTTCCTCTACATGAACGGCGCCAACGACGGCTTCCACGAGGCGATCGGCGACTTCGTCGCGCTGTCGATCACGCCGGACTATCTGGTGAACATCAACCTGCTCGATCGCGCGCAGGTGCCGGGCGCCGAGAAGGACATCGGCCTCCTGCTCCGCCAGGCGATGGACAAGGTTGCGTTCCTGCCGTTCGGCCTGCTGATGGACAAGTGGCGCTGGGGCGTCTTCTCCGGCCAGATCCCGACCGGCGAGTATCAGAAGGGCTGGGACGCGCTGCGCCTCCAGTACCAGGGCATCGTGCCGCCGGTGGCGCGTGACGAAAGCCGCTTCGATCCGGGCGGCAAGTACCACATTCCCGGCAACACCCCGTACGCCCGCTACTTCCTGGCGCGCATCCTGCAGTTCCAGTTCTACAAGGCGGCGTGCGATCAGGCCGGCTGGAAGGGCCCGCTGCACCGCTGCTCCTTCTTCGGCAACAAGGAGGTCGGCGCTCGGCTGAACAAGATGCTGGAGATGGGTGCCTCCAAGCCCTGGCCGGAGGCGCTGCAGGCGTTCACCGGCACCCGCGAGATGAGCGGCAAGGCGCTGGTCGACTATTTCGCGCCGCTCAAGAAGTGGCTGGACCAGCAGAACAAGGGCAAGCCCCAGGGGTGGTAAACGACAAGGGGCTTGCACGGCGCCCACCGTGCAAGCCCCTTGAGACTACCCTGACTACCGCCAGGTTCGGCTCAGCGGAACGGCGGTTCGTTGAACGCGCGCAGCTTGCGGCTGTGGAGGCGGTTGCCCTCGCGCCGCAGTTCCTCGCAGGTCTCGATGCCGATCCGCATGTGCTCGTTGATCGCGCGCTCGTAGAAGCGGTTGGCCTGGCCGGGCAGCTTCAGCTCGCCGTGGAGCGGCTTGTCGGAGACGCAGAGCAGCGTGCCGTAGGGGACGCGGAAGCGATAGCCCTGCGCCGCGATGGTGGCCGACTCCATGTCGATGCCGACCGCGCGGCTCAGCGAGAAGCGCAGCGCCGAGCGGGAGAATTGCAGCTCCCAGTTGCGGTCGTCGGTGGTGACGATGGTGCCGGTGCGCAGCCGCCGCTTGAGCTCGTCGCCCGACTGGCCGGACACCGTCTCCGCGGCGCGGGCGAGCGCCTGCTGCACTTCGGCGATGGCCGGGACCGGGATTTCGGGCGGCAGCACGTCGTCCAGGATGTGGTCGTCGCGCAGATAGGCGTGGGCGAGCACATAGTCGCCGATCCGCTGGCTGGGGCGCAGGCCGCCGCAATGGCCGATCATCAGCCATGCCTCCGGCCGCATCACGGCCAGGTGATCGCAGATCGTCTTTGCGTTGGACGGGCCGACGCCGATGTTGACCAGCGTGATGCCGCTGCGATCCGGCGCCATCAGGTGATAGGCCGGCATCTGGTGCCGCCGCCAGGCGCTGTCGGTCACCAGCTTGTCGACGTCATCGCCCGCGGACATCATCAGCCCGCCAGCGCCCGAGACGCCGGTGTAGCGGCTGCCTTCACCGAGCTGAGAGCAGGCCCAGCGGACGAACTCGTCGACATAGCGGTGATAGTTGGTGAACAGCACGTAGCGCTGGATGTGCTCGGGCGGGGTGCCGGTATAGTGGCGTAGCCGCGCGAGCGAGAAGTCGGTGCGCAGCGCGTCGAACAGCGCGAGCGGGCGGTTGCCGTCCTCGTGGATCCACAGGCCGTCGGCGATCTCGTCGCCGATATGCGCGAGCTCGGTCGCCGGGAAGTGCCGCGCGAGTTCGGCGGCGGTCACCTGGTCGAGGCTCAGCGCGTGGCCGGCGTCGAGCACATAGGCGAAGGGGATTTCCTGCCGGCTTTGCGCGACGCTCACCTCGACGTCGTGGCTCTCCATGATCAGCGACAGCTGTTCCTGGAGATAGTCGGAGAACATCGCCGGCTTGGTCACCGTGATGCGGTACTCGCCGGGCACGTTCAGGCGGGCGAACGACCGCATCGGCGTCGGCAGGTCGCCGCCGCCGCGATAGCTCAGCCGAAGTTCGGGATAGGCGAAGGTGCCGTCCAGCCGGGAGGAGCTCGGCGGCGGCGTACGATCGCGAAGATAGGTGTCGAGGGCGCTCCGCAGCCGATCCACGGAAGCATTGTAGAGTCGATCCAGGCGATCGACGATGTCTGAAGCTTGCGTCATCCTCTGCCGCTAAAGCGTTCGGCGCCAGCGCGCAAGCCCGGGCGCAAGGAGGGAGGCAAAGACCGCCGGTGCCCTCGCAGGCACCGGCGGCGCGCGGGACGCGGCTTCGCCGCTCGCGGGCTTACTTGCTGTTGGACTTGCTGGCGGTGCTGCCGCTCTTGCTGGAAGTCGACTTGCCGCTCGAGCTGCTGCCGGTGCCGCTCGCCGACTTCGTCTTTGCGCCGGTCTTCTTCTTGTCGATCAGCTTGGACGCGCCGAACGCTGCGCCGGCAATGGCGGCGGCCGCACCTGCGACGATCGCAGCGGTGGTGCCGGGCTTCTTCTTGACCGCGGCCGTGGTGCTCTTGGCAGCGCCGCTGATCGCTTCCTTGCTGCGACCGGCGGCATCGGCGATCGCTTCCTTGCCTTTGTCGAGCTGCACGTGCGCCTTGTCGGCGAAGCTGGTCTTCTCGGCCTCGGTGGTGCCGTTCGTGTTGGTCGACGTGGTTGCGTTCATCGGGGTGCCTCCCATCGGTCAATGTGGTCGCGTAACGAGAAACCAACTCGTGGCCCTTGCGGCGGTTCCGGTGGGGAGGTGCGGGAACGGCTGCTCCGCCGTTCCCCTGGCACGCGTCAGCGGAGCAGGGTCCGCCTCACAGCGTCTCCAGCAAATGCTCGGCCGAGCTTACCCGGAACTCGCCGGGTTGCTCGACGTGGAGCGCCTCGACCACGCCGTCGTTGATCACCATGGCATAGCGCTGCGCGCGCGTGCCCATGCCGAACTTCGACCCGTCGAGCTCCAGCCCGACCGCGCGGGCGAAGGCGCCGTTGCCGTCGGCGAGCATCGTGACCTTGTCGCCCACCCCGTTGGCGTCGCCCCAGGCCTTCATCACGAAGGCGTCGTTGACGGCGGTGCAGGCGATCTCGTCGATGCCTTTGGCGCGGATCTCGGCCGCCTTCTCGACGAAGCCCGGCAGGTGGCGCGCGGAGCAGGTGGGGGTGAAGGCGCCGGGCACCGAGAACAGGGCGACACGACGGCCCTGGAAAAAGCTTGCGGTATCGACCTGTTCGGGGCCGTCGGCCGTTACCTTGGCAAACGTGGCGTCGGGCAGGCGGTCGCCCACTTGGATGGTCATGAATTTCTCCCTGTTGCGCCCCCGGCCGGGTGCGCGCGCGTAGCTAGGGTGCGGTGAAGCGGCTTTTCAAGCGGTGGCGGAAGGGCGGACCCGGCGCTATGTTCCAACTCATGGATAAAGCAGCATTTCTGGTCGGTCAGTTCCTGTTGGCGATGCCCGGCATCGGCGACCCGCGGTTCGAGCATGCGGTGATTGCGATCTGCGCCCATGATGAGAAAGGCGCGATGGGGGTCGGCGTCGGCGAAGCCGTGGACGGGCTGGGGCTGCACGATCTGCTGCGCCAGTTCGAGTTGCGGACGGACCTGGTGGCGGACCTGCCGGTTCATGTCGGCGGCCCCGTGGAGCCCCGCCGCGGCTTCGTGCTCCACAGCAAGGATTGGGGCGGGCAAGACACGATCGACGTCGCGGGGCGTTGGTCGCTCTCCGGCACGATCGACGTGCTGCGCGCGATCTCCGAAGGCACGGGGCCGCAGCAATTCCTGGTCGCGTTGGGCTTCGCCGGCTGGGAGTCGGGGCAGTTGGAAGGCGAGCTGTCGCGCCATGGCTGGTTCAACACGCCGTCGGAAACTGACCTCCTGTACGATGTGCCGGCGGGGGAACGGTGGGAGCGCTGCTTCATCGCCGCCGGCATCGATCCCCGCCTGCTGGTGTCGGCGACCGGCACCGCCTGAGCGCCGGGTTCGGCACCGCTTCGGATGCGACATATAAAGAACTCTTTATATAGCTGATTGCGCCCGCGCGGGGCCTCGGCTACTGGCGCGGCATGCCGCGCGCCATGTTGGGCGCGCACCGGTTCGACAGGAGATACTTCGTGGCCACCGTGCTCGACACCCAGGATTATGTCATCAAGGACATCAGCCTCGCTGGCTTCGGCCGCAAGGAAATCGAGATCGCCGAGACCGAGATGCCCGGCCTCATGTCGCTCGTCGAGGAATTCGGCGCGTCGCAGCCGCTGAAGGGCGCGCGCATCACCGGCTCGCTGCACATGACGATCCAGACGGCCGTGCTGATCGAGACGCTGGCGAAGCTCGGCGCCGAGCTGCGCTGGGCGTCGTGCAACATCTTCTCGACCCAGGACCATGCCGCCGCCGCGATCGCCGCGTCGGGCATCCCGGTGTTCGCCGTGAAGGGCGAGACGCTGGAGGAATATTGGGACTATGTCGTCCGCATCTTCGACTGGGGGCAGGACACCACCTGCAACATGATCCTGGACGACGGCGGCGACGCGACCATGTTCGCGCTGTGGGGTGCGCGTGTCGAGGCGGGCGAGACGCTGTTCACGCCGTCCAACGAAGAGGAAGAGATCTTCGTCGCCACGCTGCAGCGCTTCCTCAAGGAGCGTCCGGGCTACCTCACCAAGACCGTCCAGAACATCAAGGGCGTGTCGGAAGAGACCACCACCGGCGTCCACCGCCTCTATGAGCTCGCCAAGCAGGGCAAGCTCCCGTTCCCGGCGATCAACGTCAACGACTCGGTCACCAAGTCGAAGTTCGACAACCTCTACGGCTGCAAGGAATCGCTGGTCGACGCGATCCGTCGCGCCACCGACGTCATGCTCGCCGGCAAGGTCGCTTGCGTCGCCGGCTTCGGTGACGTGGGCAAGGGTTCGGCGGCCTCGCTGCGCAACGGCGGCGCCCGCGTGCTGGTGACCGAAGTCGATCCGATCTGCGCGCTGCAGGCGGCGATGGAGGGCTATGAGGTCGTGACGATGGAGGACGCTGCAACGCGCGCCGACATCTTCGTGACCGCCACCGGCAACGCCGACGTCATCACGCTCGACCACATGCGCGCGATGAAGAACATGGCGATCGTGTGCAACATCGGCCACTTCGACAGCGAGATCCAGATCGCGGGCCTCAACAACCTGAAGTGGACCGAGATCAAGCCGCAGGTCGACGAGGTCGAGTTCGCCGACGGCAAGAAGATCATCGTCCTCGCCAAGGGCCGCCTGGTGAACCTGGGCTGCGCGACCGGCCACCCGTCGTTCGTGATGTCCTCGTCCTTCACCAACCAGGTGCTGGCGCAGATCGAGCTGTGGACGGGCGCCGATAAGTACAAGAACGAAGTGTACGTCCTGCCCAAGCACCTCGACGAAAAGGTTGCGGCGCTGCACCTGGAGAAGCTGGGCGTGAAGCTGTCCAAGCTGAGCCAGAAGCAGGCGGATTACATCGGCGTGCCGGTCGAAGGCCCGTTCAAGCCGGACCACTACCGCTACTAAGCGACGCCGCCGCACTGCGGAAGGCATGGAAGGGGCGGGGTGCCGATAGGCGCCTCGCCCTTTCTCTTTTCCGGGCGACAAAGCGACGCTCCAGTGCTGCGGCGTGCATGGCGCTGTGCAGTGAGATCGCCTAAACCGCGGGCGATGAGGGCATTCGCACGGCCGCGGGGACGAACGCGGCGATGATCATTCTGAACCCCGTCTCGGCGATCCTGGCCGGGGCGGTCCTGGCGTTGGTGCTGGTGGGGGCGGTTTGGGCGCTCGCGGCCGGGCTGTGGCTGCGCAGGCACGCGCGTGCGGGAATTGCCGCCGCGGGCATAGATGCGACGCTGGTGCAGGCCTCGCCCGCGCAGGCGATGCTGGTGCGCGCCGACGGTCGCGTGGAGATGCCGCCGCAGCTCGCCCAGTGGCTGGGGCTGTCGGCGATGCCGCAGACGCTTGCCGACCTGACGGGGATGGACGAGGGGCTCGATCCCGCCAGTGCCGAGGCGCTGTTGCGCGAGATCGGCGGTGCGCAACGCGCCGCGCGGCCGTTCCGGATCGAGGTCCGCGCGCGCGGTGCCGCCCGGACGCTGACCGCGAGCGGCGAGCGCGCACCCGCCTCGCTGGAGCCGCATGGCGGCGCGCTCGTCTGGTTCTTCGACGCGTCCGAGTTCCAGACCGAGATCGGCACGCTGTCGCGCGAGATCGAGGAATATCGCAGCGGCTTCGATGCGCTGTCGGGGCTGATCGAGGCGGCGCCGATGCCGATGTGGTATCGCGACGGCGATCTCCGGCTGGCGATGGTCAACAGCGCCTATGTGCGCGCGGTGGACGCGTTCGACGCCCGCGAAGTGCTGGCCCGTCAGGCGGAACTGGTCGACGGCGACGGCATGGGCGGGCCGCTCGGCAGTGCGTTGATCGCGCGCGACACGGGCCAGCCCCAGGCAAGCGTGATGCCGGCGACGATCGGCGGCGCGCGCCGCATGCTGCGCGTTCACGACGTGCCGCTGCCAGAGGGGGGCATCGCGGGCTTCGCGGTCGACATCCATGACGTCGAGGAAATGCGCGCGGGGATGAAGCGCTTCCGCCTCGCGCAGCGCGCGGTGCTCGACCGGCTCTCGGCAGGCGTGGTGCAATTCTCCGCCGACCGGTCGCTGGAGTTCTGCAACCAGCCGTTCCGCCGCATCTTCGGGATGCGCGGCGAGTGGCTCGCCGACCGCCCCGAGTTCGACCGCGTGCTCGAACGCATGCGCGAGGCGAAGCGCTTGCCGGAAGTACGCGACTTCCCCGGCTGGAAGCAGGAGCGGCGTGCGTGGTTCCGCGCGGCCGAGGCGGTGGAGGAACCCTGGCACCTGCCGGGCGGCACCTATCTGCGGGTCGTCGCCCAGCCGATGCCGGAAGGCGGCCTGCTGCTGATCTTCGAGGATCGCACGGAGCAGGTGCAGCTGGCAAGCGCGCGCGACACGCTGCTGCGGGTGCGTACCGCCACATTCGACAATCTGTTCGAGGCGCTCGGCGTCTTCTCGGCCGACGGCCGCCTGCAGCTGTGGAACAGCAAGTTCCGCCAGCTGTGGGGGCTGGAGGAGGCGTTCCTCAACGACCATCCGCGCGTGGACGTGCTGGCGGAGCAGGCGGCGCCGATGCTGGCGAACCCGTCGCGCGCGGTGCTGATCCCCGAACTGATCCGGTTTGCCACCGTCCAGCGCATCCAGCGCAGCGGTCATTTCGCGATGGCGGACGGGCGGCACTATCAGTTCGGCGCCGTACCGCTGCCCGACGGCAACGCGCTGCTGACGATGCTCGACATCTCCGACAGCCGCCGCATCGAGCAGGCCTTGCGCGATCGCAACGAGGCGCTGGAAGCGGGGGACCGCACCAAGACGGCGTTCCTGGCGGCGATGAGCTACGAGCTGCGCACGCCGCTCACGTCGATCAAGGGCTTCACCGAGATGCTGCACGGCGGCTATGCCGGTGCGCTCAGCGAAGACGGTGCGCGCTATACCGGCGCGATCCTGGAATCCGTCGACCGGCTCGGTGAACTGATCGACGACGTGCTCGACTTGACCGCAAGCGAAGGCGCGCCGCTGCAACGCGCGGAGGTCGACCTCGCCCCGCTTGCCAGGGCGATGGCCGCGGACATGCTGCCCGCCGCCGCCGCCAAGCGGATCGAGCTGGTGGTGGAGGTGGACCCGTCCGTCGGGAGCATCGTCGGCGATGCCCGGCGCATCGGCCAGGCGATCGCCCACCTGCTCGACCACGCGATCGCCGGCACCCGCGATCGGGGACGGGTGCTGCTGCACGCGGACGGCGATGCCGAGGCGGCCCGCATCATCGTGTCGGATGACGGCCCCGGCATGGACGCCAACACGGCGGCGCATGCGCTCGACCGGTTCGCGCCCGGCGGTGCCCTCCGGCGAGGGGAACGCGCACTGGGGCTGGGCCTGCCGCTCGCACGGCGCATCGTCGAGGCGCACGGCGGCACCATCGCGCTGGTATCGGAACAGGGTGCGGGCACGCTGGTCACGATCGAGGTGCCGCGAGGATGAACGACCTGCTGCTGCATAGCCCCGAAGAAGCCCATGCGTTCGGCGCCGCGCTCGCGCGGGTCGCCAACCCCGGCGACGCGATTGCGCTGTCCGGGCCGCTGGGAGCCGGCAAGACCAGCATCGCACGCGGGCTGCTTGCGGCGCTGGGGCTGATGGAGGAAGCGCCGTCACCCAGCTTCGCGATCGTCCAGCCCTATGAGCCGCCGGAGACGCGCTTTCCCGTGCTCCACGTCGACCTCTACCGCATCGAACATGCGGATGAGGCCGAGGAGCTTGGCCTGGACGAGGCGCGGCTCGACGCGCTGCTGGTGGTCGAATGGCCCGAGCGGCTGCCGGACAGCGCCTGGGAAGACGCGCTCTGGCTCACCCTTACTCCCGAAGCCGATGGCACCCGCCGCTTGACAGCGAAGGTGCCGCCGTCATGGAAAGCACGATGGCCGCTGACATGAACCCGCCCGCCGCGGCGCCCGCCTTTCTCGCAGCACATGGATGGGGAGGGGCCGAGGTGGTCCCGCTCGCCGGTGACGCGTCCTTTCGCCGCTATTTCCGCGCACTCGACGCCGGCCGCAGCGCCGTGCTGATGGACTCGCCGCCGAAGCTGGAGGACCAACGTCCGTTCGTGGAGCTTGCCCGTTGGCTGACGGAGCGCGGCTTTCGCGCGCCGGCGATCCTGGCCGAGGACCCGGCCGAGGGGCTGGTGCTGCTGGAGGACTTCGGCGACGCGCGGCTGCGCGAGACCGCGGACGCCGCTCCCGAAAGCGAGCTGCGGCTCTACGGGGACGCGGTCGACGTGCTGATCCGCCTGCGCGACCACCCGGCGGCGCCGGTGCCGGCTTATGACCGCAGCGTTTATCTGCGCGAAGTGATGCTGCTGCCGGAATGGTATTGTCCGGCGATCGGCCTGGAGGTCGACGTGCCGGGCTATCGTGCCGCCTGGGAGGCCGTGCTCGACACCGTTGACGCCGGCGAGGCGGTGACGGTGCTGCGCGACTACCACGCCGAGAACCTGATGCTGATCGAGGGCGAGGCGGAGACGCTGGGGCTGCTCGACTTCCAGGACGCGCTCGCGGGGCACCCGGCGTACGACCTCGTCTCGCTGCTCCAGGACGCGCGGCGCGACGTTTCGGCCGCGCTGGAGGAGGCGATGCTGGACCGCTACCGCCGCACCACCGGCGTGGGCGAGGACTTCCTCGACGCCTATCACGTGCTGGGCGCCCAGCGGAACGCCAAGATCGTCGGCATTTTCGCGCGGCTGTGGCAGCGCGATGGGAAGCCGCGTTACGCCGCGCTCTGCCCGCGCGTCTGGCGCTATCTGGAGCGGGATCTCGCCCAGCCGGTGCTGGCGCCGGTCGCCGCGTGGTTCGACGCCAACATCCCCGCCGAACTGCGGGGCGATCCGATGCAGGTGCGCGCATGAGCAAGGCCATGACCCTGTCGCTGCGTCCGAACCCCGACGTGGCGGTGCCGGAAACGGCGATGGTGATGGCGGCCGGCCTTGGCAAGCGCATGCGCCCGCTCACGGCCACCCGCCCGAAGCCGCTCGTGTCCGTTGCAGGCAAGCCGCTGATCGACCACGTCTTCGATCGGCTGCGCGCCGCCGGCGTCAAGCGCGCGGTGGTCAACGTCCACTATCTGGCCGACGTGCTGGAGGCGCACCTGCGCGCGCGGGTGAAGGACATGGAGGTGCTCGTTTCCGACGAGCGTGCCCAGCTGATGGAAACCGGCGGCGGCCTGGTCCAGGCGCGCGAACTGATCGGCGACAAGCCATTCGTCTGCGTGAACAGCGACAATTTGTGGGTCGACGGGCCGGTGGACGCGATCCGGCTGCTGGCGGAGGCGTGGGACGATGCGCGGATGGACGCGCTGCTGCTGCTGGTGCCGCTTGCCCGTGCGGCAAGCCACAGCGGTCATGGCGACTTCCACCTCGATCCGACCGGACGTATCACCCGCCGCCGCCAGCCGGGGCGGCTTGCGCCGTTCGTCTTCACCGGCGTGCAGATCCTGTCGCCGCGGGTGATCGCCGACTGGCCGGAAGGGCCGTTCTCCACGAACCTTTTCTGGGAGCGCGCGCTGGAGGCTGGCCGCCTGTGGGGCCTGGTCCATGAGGGGCTGTGGTTCGACGTCGGCACGCCGGGAGCGATCAAGGAGACCGAGGCGGCGCTCGCCGATGGCTGAGGCCCCGCGGCTTCGGCTTTTCTCCATTCCGCCGCACCGGGCGTTCGCCGACGCGCTCGCGAACGGTCTGCTGCGCCAGTACGGGCGCGACCCGATGGCGCTGGCGCGCGGCTTCGTGCTGCTGCCCAACAACCGGGCCAAGCGCGCGATCACCGACGCCTTCGTGCGCGCGAGCAACGGCGGTCTGCTGATGCCGCGGCTGGTGGCGGTCGGCGACCCGGAGATCGACGAGGCGGTGGGGCCGTTTGCGGACCCCGCCGACGATCTCGATCCGATCCCGCCGGCAGTTGCGCCGCTCGCGCGCCGCATGATCCTGTCGCGGCTGGTGGCGGAGGAGCGGGCGCGCGCCGGCCGTCCGGTGGATGCCGCAGAGGCCGTGCGTCTCGCGGGCGATCTCGCCCGCACGCTCGACCAGCTGCTGGTGGAGGAAGTCGAGCCCGACGCGCTCAAGACGATCTCGTTCGACGAGCCGCTCCAGACCCATTGGGAGCGTTCGCTCGCCATGTTCGAGACGGTGCTGGTGCGCTGGCCCAAGGAACTGGCGGCGCTCGGCCGCATCGACCTGGCGGTGCGCCGCAGGCGGCTGCTCGACCGGCTGATCGCGCGCTGGCGGGCAACCCCGCCGCCGAGCTTCGTTTGCGCCGCCGGCATCGCCAGCGCCTCGCCGGTGATCGCCCGACTGTTGCGCGCCATCGCCGAGCTTCCGCAGGGGAGCGTCGTGCTCTCCGGCCTCGCCATCGACATGGACGATGCCGAGTGGGATCTGCTCGGGCCGCACGAGCCGGACCCGGTCACCGGCCGTCGTCGGCGCTCGCTCGAGACCCACCCGCAATTCCAGCTGAAGCTGCTGCTCGATCGGATGGGCGTCGGCCGGCGCGAGTCCGAGACGTGGCGGGCCGGCAGCGAGCATGACGCGCGGCCTGCGCGCAGTCGCACGATCGAGAGCGCGCTGGCGCCGGCCGAGCGCACCCACGACTGGATCGACCTGCCGGCCGAACGTCGCAGCCTGGCAGGCGTGCAGGCGCTGGACGTGCCGACCCCGGCCGAGGAAGCGCAGGCGATCGCCATCGCCATGCGCCAGGCGTTGGAGACCGAAGGCAAGACCGCGGCGCTGGTGACGCCCGATCGTGCGCTGGCGCGTCGCGTGTCGGCGCATTGCGCGCGCTGGGGGATCACCGTCGACGACACCGCCGGCCAGCCGCTGTCGGTGCTGCCGCCGGGTACGATGCTGCTCGCGCTCGCCGATGTGGCGGCGCAGGACTTCGCGCCGCTGCCGCTGCTCGCCTTGCTCAAGCATCCGCTCGCTTGTGCGGAGGAGGGCCGGCTGGAATGGCTGGAAGGCGTGCGGCGGCTCGACCGCGCGCTGCGGGGGCCGCGACCGGCGCCGGGACTTGCGGGAGTCGACGCCTTCCTCGCCGATGCGGAGGGGCGCGACGGCGCGCTGCGCCGCGCGGCGGCACCATGGTGGGAGAAGACCCGGCCGCTGTTGGCGCCGCTCGCCGAGAGCTATGCGGGGGGCGCACGCCCGCTACCGGAACTGCTTGGAGCATTGCGGGCGACGGCGACGGCGCTTGGTGGCGACGCGCTCTGGTCGCGTCCCGAAGGCCGGGCTGCCGGCGAGCTGCTCGACACGCTGGAGCAAGAGGCGGTGCACGGCCCCGCGATGGTGGAGCCGGAGTCGATCGGCCCGATGCTCCGCACGCTGATGGATGAGGTTGCGGTGCGACCGCCGCATGGCGGGCACCCGCGGCTTGCCATCTACGGCCTGCTCGAGGCGCAACTCCAGACGTCCGACCTCACGATCCTGGGCGGGCTCAACGAGGGCGTGTGGCCGGGGCTGCCCGCGCCCGATCCGTGGCTGGCGCCGCGCATCCGGGCGGAGCTTGGCCTGCCAGGCCTCGAACGCCGCATCGGCCTGGCCGCGCACGACCTCGCCAACAGCCTGGGCGCGAAGGAGGTGCTGCTGACCCGTGCCCACCGGGACGCGAGCGGACCGACGGTGGCCTCGCGCTTCTGGCTGCGGCTGGAGGCGCTGTCGGTGAAGGGTCTCGACCGAGCGGAGGAGCTCGCCCGCTGGACCCATGCGATCGACGATCCCGGCGGTTATGCGCCAGCGTCACGCCCCGCGCCGTGCCCGCCGGTCGCGCTGCGACCGCGGCAGATCTCGGTGACCGAGGTCGACCGCTTGAAGGCGGATCCTTTTGCCTTTTACGCGCGGCGGATGCTGCGGCTGGCGGCGCTTGATCCGGTCGATGCCGATCCCAGCGCTGCGTGGCGCGGGACGGCGGTGCACGGCGTGCTGGAGGATTGGGCGCGGCAGGACGGCTTCGACCCCGCAAAACTTGCTGGTCGGGTGGAGACGCTGGCGGCCGATCCGCGAACCCACCCGCTGCTCCGGGCACTGTGGGTCCCGCGCCTGCGCGAGGCGGTCGACTGGATCGCGAGCCAGGTCGCAGCGCAGATGGCCGGCGGCCGCAGTATTCTGGGCGTAGAGGGCGAGGGGAAGATCGACCTCGCCGGGGTCGAGCTGCGCGGCAAGTTCGACCGGATCGACCGGCTGGAGAACGGCGACCTCGCGGTGGTCGACTACAAGACGGGCCAGCCGCCCTCGACTCGCGCGGTGCGCGACGGCTTCAGCCTCCAGCTGGGGCTGCTCGGCATCATGGCCGAGCGCGGCGCGTTCGAGAACATCGCCGGCACCGCCACCGCCTTCGAATATTGGTCGCTCGCCAAGAAGGGGGACGCGTTCGGCTATGTCGCGACGCCGGTCGATCCGGCGGGCAAGTATAACCGCGTGCCCACCGACCGCTTCGTGGCGCTCGCGCTCCATCATTTTACCGAGGCTGCCGCCAACTGGCTGACCGGCGAGGCGCCGTTCACCGCCAAGCTCAAGCCCGAGTACGCCCCCTTTGCCGAGTATGACCAGCTGATGCGCCGCGACGAATGGTATGGCCGTGAGTAGCGCCGGCCTGCTTCCCGAACTGCGCGGCAACCAGGCGCGCGCGAGCGATCCTAGCCGCCACGTCTGGCTGTCCGCCTCCGCTGGCACCGGCAAGACGCAGGTACTGACCGCGCGCGTGTTCCGCCTGCTGCTGCGCGGCGTCGAGCCGTCGGCGATCCTGTGCCTGACCTTTACCAAGGCGGGCGCGGCCGAGATGGCCGAGCGCGTCAATGCGCGGCTAGCACGCTGGGTGCGGCTGCCGGAGCAGGACCTGAGGAAGGACCTGTTCGCGCTGGGCGAAGACCCGAACGACGAAGCGCTGATCGCCCGCGCCCGGACACTGTTCGCGCGGGTGCTCGATGCGCCGGGCGGCGGCATCCGCATCCAGACGATCCACAGCTTCTGCCAGACGCTGCTGTCGGCCTTTCCGGTCGAAGCGGGGCTGGTCCCCGGCTTCCGCCCGCTGGAAGCACGCGAGGAGGCTGCGATGGCGCGCGAGGCGCTCGCCGCCATGCTGGTGGAGGAGCAGCGGCAGGGGCGGGTGACGCTGGGCGATGCGATCGCGGCGCTCAGCCTGCGGCTGGGTGAGGGGCGGGCGGAGGCGTTCCTGGCCGAATGCGCGCGCCGGCCGAACGCGATGGCGGCGTTGCCCGCCGATCTCGCCGACTTCCTGCGCGATGCGTTCGACCTGCCGCACGGCGACCTCGACAGCGCGATCTGCGACGGCTGCTGCGACGACGCGTTCGACGTCGATGCCCTTCGCGACCTGATGGAGGCGAACCGCGCCTGGGGCACCGCCACCGGCCTGAAGGTGGCGGCCGCGATCGAGACCTGGCTGGCCGGCGATCCCGCCGCCCGTGCCGAGGCGCTGGACACGCTCTACGGCCAGTTCTTCACGCAGAAGGACACGCTCAAAAAGGCGTCGGCCAAGGTGCTGGCAGCGATGCCCGACTATGACCTGGCGGCGGAGGCGATCGGCAGCCGCTGTGCCGAGCTGGTCGCGATGCGCCGCCGCGCCGCCTATGCCGACCTGCTCGCCGCAGCACTGGAGGCGGGGCGCCGCTATGCCGCCGCCTATGCCGAGGCGAAGCGGCGGGCGGGCGCGGTCGACTTCAACGACCTGATCGCGCGCACCCTGGCGCTGTTCGCGCAGCCGGGCATCGGGGAGTGGGTGCGCTTCAAGCTCGACCTCGCGACCGAGCACGTCCTGATCGACGAGGCGCAGGACACCAATCCCGAGCAATGGGCGATCGTCCGCGCGCTGGTGGACGAGTTCTTCGCCGGCGAAGGCGCGCGGGTGGCGGGCTTGCGCACGCTGTTCGTGGTCGGCGACTACAAGCAGGCGATCTTCGGCTTCCAGGGCACCGATCCCGTCTATTTCAAGGCGGCACACCAGCTGTTCGACCAGCGTGCCGCGGTCGCGCCGGAGTTCGACACGGAGGCGCAGCCGCTCGACACGCTATCGCTGACCGAAAGCTTCCGCTCGACAGCACCCGTACTGGAGTTCGTGGACGCGGCGATCGACGCCTTTCCGCAGCCCGGCATGGGCGACATGGAGGAAAGGCTCCAGCACGCCAGCCGCGTGGCCGGGCCTGGCACCGTCACCCTGTGGGCGCCGACGGTCGAGGAAGCGGGCGAGGGGGAAGAGGGCGAGGAACAGTGGATCGCGGATGCCACCCGCACCCTCGCGGGCAGGATCGCGCGCCAGATCCGCGAATGGATCGGGGCGCTGCCGCTGGAGAGCAAGGGACGGACCCTGGGTGCCGGCGACGTCATGGTGCTGGTCAAGCGCCGTGGCGAACTCGCCTCGCTGATCGTCGCGCGGCTTTATGCGGAAGGGGTGCCGGTCGCGGGCATCGACCGGCTGCGGCTGAACGCGCCGCTCGCCGTGCAGGACCTGCTGTCCGCGATCCGCTTCGCGCTCCAGCCGGACGACGACCTGTCGCTCGCCAACCTGCTGGTTTCTCCGCTGATCGGCTGGAGCCAGGATCAGCTGATGGCGGCAGCGTTGCGCGAGCGCGGGAGCCTGTGGCGCCACCTGCGGCTGACCCAGCCCGACGAGGCGCTGGCGCCGCTCCAGCAGATCCTGCGCCGCGCCGATGTGGCGACGCCGTACCGCTTCCTGGAAGAACTTCTGTCCGGCCCGTTGGAGGGACGCCGCAAGCTGGTGCTGCGGCTGGGCGAGGAAGCGCGCGACCCGATCGAGGAACTGCTGAACGCCGCGCTTAGCTTCGAGCAGGTCTCGACGCCGTCGCTGCAACGCTTCCTCGACTGGTTCGATCGCGGCGACGTGGAGATCAAGCGCGACCCCTCGCAAGGCGGCGGCGCAGTGCGGGTGATGACCGCGCATGGCGCCAAGGGATTGCAGGCGCCGCTGGTGATCCTGGCCGACGCCTGCATCGATCCGAGCCAGAACCGGCGCGAGACGCTGCTGTGGACGCCCGAGGGGTATGACGGGCCGGCCTTCCCGGTGTTCCGCCCGCGTGCGGGCGAGCGGGACGGTCCCCTCGATGCAGCGCTGGCCGAGGCGGATGCCAAGGAACTCGCCGAGCATTGGCGGCTATTCTACGTCGCCGCCACGCGCGCCGAGGAACGGCTGGTGATCGCGGGGGCGCCGGGATCGCGTGCGCAAGGCGTGGCGCCGCCGCTCAGCTGGCATGCCGCCGCCGCGGCTGCGTTGGACGCGCTGGAGGTGGGTACCGAGGAGGACGGCACGCGCGTGTTCCGGGGTCGAACTCCGGCCAGGCCGATCCTGCAACGCAGCGGTGGCGCGAAGACGGTGGGCGCGACGGGCGAGCCGGACCCCGCATGGTTGCGCGCGCCTGCGCCCGAGGAGGCGCGTCCGCCGAGGCCGTTGGCGCCATCGTCGCTGGGCGAGGACGAGGTCGCCGATCCGCCACCGACCCCGGCGATGCGCGCCGCCGCACAACGCGGGCGCTTGCTCCACCAGATGTTCGAACGGCTCCCGAGCCTGCCGCCTGCCGAGCGCGCCGCCGCCGGCGGCCGCTGGCTGGCGGGCGCGGCGCAGGTCGAGGATGCGGCCGAGCGCCGGCGGATCGTGCGGGATGCGCTGGCGATCCTGGAAGTGCCGCGGTTCGCCCCGCTGTTCGGGCCGGACGCGCTTGCCGAGGCGCCGATTGCAGCGACGATCGGGGGCATGGTGGTGTCGGGCACGGTCGACCGGCTGCTGATCGAGGAGAACCGCGTGCTGGTGGTCGACTTCAAGACCGGCCGGCGTGCGCCGGAGACGGCGGCCGAGGCGCCGACCTATCACCTGCGGCAGATGGCGGCCTATGCGGCGGCGCTGGCGGTGATCTTTCCCGGCCGCAGGATCGAGGCGGCGCTGCTCTATACGGCGGTGCCGCGGCTGCTCGAACTGCCGGACGAACTGCTCGACCAGCACAAGCCGCGCTTGGCCGCTCGGGAGCAAAGCTTGGGCTCGGACGGTTGAGACCGCGCCCGCCCGAACCTAGGTAACGCAGCGACAAAGGAGATTACGACAATGGCGACCAAGGCGATCACCGATAGCAGCTTCCAGGCCGACGTCCTCGATGCGGGCAAGCCGGTGCTGGTGGACTTCTGGGCAGAATGGTGCGGCCCGTGCAAGATGATCGGCCCGTCGCTGGAGGAAATCTCCGAGGAACTCGGCGAGGAAGTGACCATCGCCAAGCTCAACATCGACGAGAATCCCGACGCGCCGGGCAAGTACGGCGTGCGCGGCATCCCGACGATGATCCTGTTCAAGAACGGCCAGCCCACCGCCACCAAGGTCGGCGCGGCGCCCAAGGGCCAGATCAAGGGCTGGCTTCAGGGCGAGCTCTAAGCAGCGAAGGGCCGGCATACGCCGGCCCTTCTTTTATCCGAATATCAGCGGCGCGGCCTGTTCCCATAGCTCCGGCGAGGCGGCGCTGAGCATGCCCCGGCGATTGTCGCCGACGCGATACGGTGAGCCATCTGCGCGCGCGACGCGCCCGCCGGCTTCCTCCAGGAAGAGGACGCCCGCCGCGTGGTCCCAGGGCAGGGTGCGCTGGAACAGGGCCAGGTCGTTCTCGCCGAGCACCAATCGCGGATATTGCTCGGCGGCACAGCGCGGGATCTCGACCAGCGTGAGCTTGCCGGCGACGCGATCGGCCAGCGCGGCGCGATCCTCGTCCGACATGAAGTAGGTCGCCAGCGCCGCGACCGGCTCGGCCGCACCCGTCGCTCGCGCGGTCACCGGTTCTCCGTCGATGAAGGCGCCGCCACCGCGAACCGCATGGCACATGCGGTCCGCCACCGGATCGTAGAGCCAGCCGGCCTGCGGGACGCCGTCTTCCACCAGCGCGATCATCATCCCGAACGGCGTCTTGCCGGCCGCGAAATTGTTGGTGCCGTCGACGGGGTCGATCAGCCACACGCGGCCGCTGCCCACCGTGTCGAGCAGCGTCGGGTCTGCCGCGCACGCCTCTTCGCCCACGATCCGCGCTTCCGGATCGATTCCGGCGAGCCCGCGGGCAAGCTCCACCTCCGCCTCGCGATCGGCGATGGTGACCAGGTCGTCCTTTGCCTTTTCCTCGATGTCGGCGGCGTCGAGGTGGCGGAAGCGCGGCAGGACGACCGCCGCCGCCACCTCGCGCAGCAATGTGCAGACGGCGGTGTGGCGGGCGTCGGTCATGGGGTCAGCTCCGATAGTCGGCGTTGATCGAGATATAGCCGTGGGTGAGGTCGCAGGTCCAAACCGTCGCCCGGCCCTCGCCGAGGCCCAGGTCGACGCCGATCTCGACCGTCTGCCCCTTCAGGTGCTCGGCGACCGGCGCCTCGTCGTAGCCGGTGACGGCAAGGCCATCGCGCGCCACCTGCGTGGTGCCGAAGCGGATCGAGAGCCTGTCACGCTCGGCCGGCTCGCCAGCCTTGCCGACCGCCATGACGACGCGGCCCCAGTTCGCGTCCTCGCCGGCGATCGCGGTCTTCACCAGCGGCGAGTTGGCGATGCTCATCGCAATGCGATGGGCGCTGCGGTCGCTCTCGGCGCCCTCCACATCGACCTGAATGAACTTCGACGCGCCCTCACCGTCGCGCACGACCTGCTGCGCGAGGCTCAGGCAGACGTCGAAGAGGGCGGCGGCGAATGCATCGGCGCCGTCGCTGTCGGCATCCACCAGCGGCGTGTTGCCGGCCTGGCCGGTCGCGAACGCCAGCACCGTGTCGCTGGTCGAGGTGTCGCCATCGACCGTGATGCACGAGAAGCTCTTGGTGTTGGCCGCCGAAAGCGCCGACTGGAGGAAGGCCGGATCGACCGCCGCGTCGGTGAAGACGAAGCCCAGCATGGTCGCCATGTCCGGCGCGATCATGCCCGAACCCTTGACGATGCCGACCAGCGTCACCGTGCGGCCGCCGACGATCGCGGTGGCGGTCGCGGCCTTGGCAAAGGTGTCGGTGGTCATGATCGTCTCGGCCGCGGCTTCCCAGCTGCACGGTTCGGCCACGAAGGCGGCGTCGAGCCCGGCCTCGGCCTTGTCGATCGGCAGCGGCACGCCGATCACGCCGGTGGAGGCGACGAACACGTCCGAGGGCTGGCAGCCGAGGTGCGCGGCGGCGCGGGCGGCGACGGCCTCCACCGCCTCACGGCCACGATGTCCGGTGAAGGCGTTGGAGTTGCCCGCATTCACCACCAGCGCGCGTGCCTGGCCCAGCACCAGCGCCTTGCGGCACCACTCGACCTCGGGCGACGGGCAGCGGCTCTGCGTCAGCACACCGGCGACGGAGGTGCCGGCTTCCAGCGTGACGAAGGTGAGGTCGCAGCGATCCCATGCCTTGTAGCGCGCGCGGGCGACGCGCGGGGTCACACCCGCGATCGGCGGCAGGACGGGGAAGGCGGCGGGGGCGAGGGGGGAGCGGGTGTTGGCCATGGCTCCGGTCCATGCGTCCGTGCGCCCGATCCGTCGAGTGATTTTGCGATGGAAAGGTGCTCAGAGCCCGCCGCCCGGCGGCCGGCCCGCGTCTGCCCGGCTTTCGGGTGGACGGATCGCCGTGCGCCCATTATCTCCACCGCTGCCCGGCGCCATTGCGGCACGGGCTAGCTCTTCGCCGATGGATCGTCGCTTGCGTCTCCTGTTGTTCCTCTCCGCGCTGCTGACCGGCCTCACCGGGGCCCTGGTCGGCGCGACTCCGGTAGAGGCGCGGCAGGTCGAGCAGGTTGCGGGCAGGATCGCGGCGGAAGTGGCGACCGATGTTGCCGATCACGCGCCGCTGGTCGTTCGCGCCAGCAGCGCACTGGACGGCGCGCGCCTTTCGCCGGTGCCGGCGCCCTATGCCGTACCTCCCGTCGATGTCCGCTCCAGGGTCGACAGCGCGCTCGAGTGAGCGTGCCGCCCGCGCGTGCGGGCGTCCTCCACCCCAGTTTCGCCGCGCCTGACAGGCGCGCCTCTCGGGATGCCGCGCACCGGGCGCGGCTCCGCTCCCCATCATGAAGGAACAGCCATGTTCGGCGGCCTTGCCAAGTCCCTCTTCGGTTCTTCCAACGATCGTTACGTCAAGTCGCTGGGTTCGATCGTCAACAAGATCAACGGCTTCGAAGCCCAGATCCAAGCGATGGACGACGAGACGCTCGCGCAGCAGACGGCGCGTTTCCGCGAGCGCCTCGCCAATGGCGAAAAGCTCGACTCCCTGCTGCCGGAGGCGTTCGCGACCGTTCGCGAGGCATCGAAGCGCGTGCTGGGCATGCGCCACTTCGACGTGCAGATGATCGGCGGCATCGTGCTCCACCGCGGCGAGATCGCCGAGATGCGCACGGGCGAGGGCAAGACGCTGGTGGCGACGCTCGCCACCTACCTCAACGCGCTGCCGGGCGAGGGCGTGCACGTCATCACCGTGAACGATTACCTTGCGCGGCGTGACGCCGAGCAGATGGGGCGGATCTACGGCTTCCTGGGGCTCACCACGGGCGTGATCGTCCCCAACGTCTCCGACGGCGAGCGCCGCCAGGCCTATGCCGCGGACATCACCTACGGCACGAACAACGAGTTCGGCTTCGACTACCTCCGCGACAACATGAAGTATGATCGCGAGTCGATGGTGCAGCGTCCCTTCGCCTTCGCGATCGTCGACGAGGTGGACTCGATTTTGATCGACGAGGCGCGCACGCCGCTGATCATCTCCGGGCCGACGGACGACAAGTCCGACCTGTACCTGTCCGTCGACGCGATCGTGAAGCAGCTCGAAGAATCGGACTACGAGAAGGACGAGAAGCAGAAGAGCGTCATCCTGACGGAAGACGGCACCGAAAAGGCCGAGCGCCTGCTCGAGGCCGCCGGGCTGCTCCAGGGGGCGAACCTCTACGACTTCGAGAACACCCAGGTCGTCCACCACCTGAACCAGGCGCTGCGCGCGAACATGATGTTCCGCCGCGACGTCGATTACCTGGTGAAGGACGGCAAGGTCGTCATCATCGACGAGTTCACCGGCCGCATGATGGACGGCCGCCGCTGGTCGGATGGCCTGCACCAGGCGACCGAGGCCAAGGAAGGCGTGACGATCGAGCCGGAGAACCAGACGCTCGCCTCGATCACCTTCCAGAACTATTTCCGCATGTATCCCAAGCTGTCGGGCATGACGGGCACCGCGGCGACCGAAGCGGCCGAGTTCTTCGACATCTACAAGATGAATGTCGTGTCGATCCCCACCAACGTGCCGGTGCAGCGCGTCGACGAGGAGGACGAGTTCTACAAGACGACCCAGGACAAGTTCCTGGCGATCGCGCGCAAGATCCGCGAGCATGCCGAGCGTGGCCAGCCGGTGCTGGTCGGCACCGTCTCGATCGAGAAGTCGGAGCTGCTGTCCGAATTCCTGACCCAGGAGAAGGTGCCGCACAAGGTGCTGAACGCGCGCTACCACGAGATGGAAGCGCACATCGTCGCCCAGGCGGGCCGACTGGGGGCGGTGACCATCGCCACCAACATGGCGGGTCGCGGCACGGACATTCAGCTGGGCGGCAACCTGGAGTTCCGGATGCTCGACGAGCATCCGGAACTGGAGGCAGGCACGCCGGAATATGAAGCGGCGGCCGAGAAGATCCGCGCGGAGATCACGGCCGAGAAGCAGGCGGTGCTCGCCGCGGGCGGCCTGTTCGTGCTCGGCACCGAGCGCCATGAGAGCCGGCGCATCGACAACCAGCTGCGCGGCCGTTCGGGTCGCCAGGGCGATCCGGGCCTGTCGCGCTTCTACCTGAGCCTGGACGACGACCTGCTGCGAATCTTCGGGCCGGACACGCTGTTCGCCAAGATGATGCGCTCCAACATCGCCGATGGCGAGGCGATCGGCTCCAAGTGGCTGTCGAAGGCGATCGAGACCGCGCAGAAGAAGGTCGAGGCGCGCAACTACGACATCCGCAAGCAGGTCGTCGAATACGACAACGTCATGAACGATCAGCGCAAGGTCGTGTACGAGCAGCGCGCCGACATCATGGATGCCGACACCGTCGGCGACGTGGTGGCCGACATGCGTGCCGAGACGGTGAACGCGATCGTCGGCGAGGCAGTGCCGCCCAACTCCTATCCGGAGCAGTGGGACGTCGCAGGCCTGACCGAGCGTGCGGCCGAGGTGCTGGGCGTCGAGGCGCCGGTCGCGCAGTGGATCGCGGAGGAAGACGGGCTGGAGGCGGAAACGCTGGAAGAGCGTATCCGCACGCTTGCGGACCAGGTGGTCGAGGCGAAGGCAGCCGAACTGGAGCCGACCGCCTGGACGCAGATCGAGAAGTCGATCCTGCTCCAGAACCTGGACCACCACTGGAAGGAGCATCTGGCGATGCTCGACGCGTTGCGCGCGGTGATCCACCTGCGCGCCTATGCGCAGAAGACGCCGATCAACGAGTATAAGCAGGAGGCGTTCGCGCTGTTCGAGCGCATGCTGGGCAGCATTCGCGAGGATGTGACCCGCACGCTCGCGGTGGCGAACTTCAACTTCAACTTCACGCCGCCGCCGCTTCCCGAGCTGCCGGACTTCCTGACCAGTCACTTCGACCCGCTTACCGGCGACGACGACACCTGGGACCAGGACGCCGGCAGCGGCTACCTGACCACCCGCATGCCGCCGATGCAGATGCCCCAGCCCGACGCGCAGGCGCTGGGCGAGGATCCGGCCGAGTGGGTCGGCCGCGTCAGCCGCAACGCGCCGTGCCCGTGCGGCTCCGGCCTCAAGTACAAGCACTGCCACGGCCAGCTGTAAGGGGATCGGGGCGCCGCGGCTGCCGGCACGCTGGGGTTGGCAGCCGTTGCGGCCCGGACTCCCCGCGGGGCGTTGCCGAAGCACAAAAAAGGGGTCGCTGCCGATGGGCAGCGACCCCTATTTGCTGGAGGGGAAGGGGGATCAGTTCGGCTGCGGCATCTGCACGCGCGGACCGAGGTTCTCGATCACCGCCCGCGCATCGAACGCGCGCACATTGTCCGTCGGCTTCGGCCCACGACCCACGATGATCTCCGCCGACGCCTCGTACTTGTCGACCGTGCGAATATCCGTGTTGTAGAACGGGTCGCCATAGGGTCCCCAGCCGCGCCAGCCATAGGCCGGACCGTGGAAGCGCCAGTAGGGGCTCCACGCGCCGAAGCCGCCGTAGCCGCCCCAATAGGGATCGGGCGTCGCATAGGTGCGCGTGCGGCGTTCGGTGTCGCGGTCGACGAGGACGAAATAGTCGAAGCCACGCTCAACCGTCAGCTGTGCAGCGCGAAACAGCAGGTAGCGCTCGACCGTTTCACGCGACGTGAGCGTGTTGCCGGCGAAGGTGACCTGGAAGCGATTGGCTTCGATCTGCTCGTCGGAATACCCCGTCCGGGCAAAGCCGCTGCCGGTCGCCGGCCGGTAGGGGGTTGGGGTAGCGCAGGCGGCGAGCACCAGCGCTCCCACGATCGCAGTGCCGATACCGGCGAGACGCTTGCGATCGAACCTGGATGACTGCATCGAGTTTCTCCACTGCCGCATATTTTCGCCGACGAAGGGCGGCACAACCTCAGAACGAACGTCGGGGCGTTTGGGTTCTTTGACCCGGTACGATGAGTTGTGCAACTTCGCAGCTTAGCCGTTCCTGAACGGTATGTGACCGGGCCCGAAAAGACGTTGTGGTAGAGGGGCTTACAGGCTTCCGCATCGGTCCGAGTCCGAACAGGCGCGCCGGCGCGCGTCTCTTTCGAAAATGCTGGCGTGTGGATTGTGCTGAAGCGGCCCTCCCGAGGGCGCACACGACAGGGGCCGCTTCGGCGCTGCGCGGCCAGTGCTTTTCCACGGCAGACGGAGGGAGCAGCCCTCGGCTCTGCAAGCAGTCGGCGATGTCTGGAAGAGTGGCTCCCCGGGCCTGATTCGAACAGGCGACCGATCGATTAACAGTCGATTGCTCTACCGCTGAGCTACCGGGGAACGCTTCGGAGGCGCGCCTATAGCAGCGGGTTTTCGGATCTGGCAAGCACCCCACGCGGCTTTTTTCCGGATTTCCACTAAGTGCCTGATCCGGGCTGGAAATAACTCAAAATCCGCGGCGCCTCAGGCGATGAACTGTTCCATCGTGATTCGATCGTCGAGCGCATGCTCCGGATCGAACATCAGCGTCAGGTCGCGCATGCGGTCGATCTCCACCTCCACGCGTGCGACATCCCGCACCTCGCGCTGGTCGGCGACGGCGCTCACGGGGCGCTTCTCAGCCTCCAGGATGCGAAGCGAGATACGCGCGCGATCGGGCAGGATCGCGCCCCGCCAGCGACGCGGCCGGAACGGGCTGATCGGCGTCAGCGCCAGCATCGCCGAGCCGAGCGGCAGGATCGGGCCGTTCGCGGACAGGTTGTAGGCGGTGGAGCCCGCCGGGGTCGCTGCGAGGATGCCGTCGCAGACCAGCTCGGGCATCACCACCCGATCGTTCACGCTGACCTCGATCTTGGCCGCCTGGCGCGTTTCGCGCAGCAGCGACACCTCGTTGATGGCGGGCAGGCGGCGAACCTCGCCCGAGATCGTCTCCGTCAGCATCTCGAGCGGGGAGACCTTGAACGGTTTCGCGCGGGCCAGCCGCTCGTCGAGGCCACCCAGGCGCCATTCGTTCATCAGGAACCCGACGGTGCCGAGGTTCATGCCGAAGACCGGCACGTTGGACCGGCACTCCAGCAACTGGTGCAGCACCTGAAGCAGGAAGCCGTCGCCGCCCAGCGCGACCACCAGTTCGGCCTCTTCCAGAGACGCCCATTCATACTGCTCGCGCAGTTCCCGCTCCGCCTCCTGCGCAGCGGGCGTCGGGGAGGCGATCAGCGCTCGGCGCAGCGGCGTGGTCATCCGCCGGTGACGCTCATGTGACGGGCAACGGCCGGGGCCGCGCCGGGCGCGATCCGGAAGTCGTGTGCGGCGGGCTTGCGCGCCATGGCGGCCTCGATCGCCGCGTCGACTGCGGGCGGGCCGCCGTCGCGCAAGGCTGCGCGGAGGTCGACATGCGCATCCTGCCCCAGGCAGAGGTAGAGCAATCCTTCGGTCGTCAGTCGCACGCGATTGCACCCGTCACAGAAGTTGGCGGTCAGCGGGGAGATGAGGCCCAGCCGCGTGGGGGTGCCCGCGAGCTGCCAGTAGCGGGCGGGGCCGGCGGTGCGGAAGGCATCCCGCACGAGAGAAAACCGCGCCGAGAGGTCCTCGAACACCTGGGGCAGCGGCAGGAACCGGTCGGTACGATCCTCGTCGATGACGCCTAGCGGCATGGTTTCGATGAGGGAAAGGTCGAAGCCCTGCTCCCCGCACCAGGCGAGCATCGGTGCGATCTCATGCTCGTTGAGCCCCTTGAGGGCCACCATGTTGATCTTGATGGCGATGCCGGCGGCGCGCGCCGCCTCGATCCCTTCCAGCACCCGCGCCAGGTCGCCGGTCCGGGTGACATGCCGGAAGGTGTCGGGATCGCGGCTGTCGAGGCTGACGTTGATGCGCCGGATCCCCGCCGCCGCAAGCGCCCCGGCATGCCGCGCGAGACGGGTTGCGTTGGTCGTCATGGTGAGCTCGTCGAGCCCGTTGCCCAGCCGGCTTCCCAGCCGCTCCGCCAAGGCCACCGTGTCGCCGCGCATCAGCGGCTCGCCGCCCGAGAGGCGGATCTTGTGCACGCCGCGTGCGATGAAGCACTCCGCCAGGGTTGCGATCTCGTCGACGCTCATCAGGCGTTCGCGCGGCAGGAACTGCATCGTCTCCGACATGCAATAGCGGCAGCGGAGGTCGCATCGATCCGTCACGGAGATGCGCAGGTAGCGAATGGTGCGGCCATGCGCATCGATCAGGGCGGAGGCGCTTGCCATTCCCTTGAGCTAGGGCTTCGCCCGAGATCAGACAAGGCCGTGGCGGATTGGCGAACCCGTGCCGGGCGGCTAGGGTCCGCGCATGGGGCAGATGGGCGCAGTCGGCACGAGCCAGGGCATCGCAAACCCGATGCTGTTCCTTCTCTCCTTTCGGCAGCGCGACGAACTGTCGAACCTCTATGCCAAGGCTGGGTGGCAGGTGATCGCCGCCCGCCGCAGGGACGGGGTTGCACAGCGGTTTCGAACGAGCGGCGCCCCTGTCGCCGTCGTCGATGCGCGCGGCGCGCTGGAGGACGGGCTTGCCGCGCTGGCCGACCTTGCGGCGCCGGTATCGGACGCGCCGGGCGCGCTGCTGGCCTTGTTGTCGAAGGGAGATGCGGCGCGCCTGGACGACGTGCTTGCCGCCGGCGCCACCCACTTTCTGGTGAGCCCCGTCACCGAGATCGAGCTGGCGCAGGCGGTGCGCTTCGCCTTCCGCCACGTCGAGCGCCTGGGGGGTGGCTGGCGGGACCTGGACGGGCGCGCCGGGGCGCTTGCCTGGTCCTATGACCGGGCAAGCGATCGCCACCGCCTTTCTCCTGCCCTGGCCTCGATGCTTCACCTCGATCTTGCGCCGACGACGCATGCGCTGCTGGGGGCGCTGCCGAAATCCGCGCGCGCGAGCCTGCGCGCCGCCCGCCGCAGCCTGGACGAAGGGCGCCCGGCGGTCGCCTTCGCGCAGACCGTCCCGGGACAAGGCCGGATGGTGGTGCACCTGCAGCGCGATCTGCACGAAAGCGGCATGCGTGCGCTGGTGGAGCCTCTGGTCGCAGACAGCGGCGCCGTTCCTGCGCCGGCTGGCCCGGAGGTCCGTGACCTGGCCGGCGCGACCGCCTGGATCGACGGGCGACTGGGGGCGGGGCATCGGGTTTCGCTGTCGTTGGTGGCCCTGAGCGGAGTGGAAGCGATCAACCGGGACCTTGGGCGCGAGGCAGGCGACTGGCTGCTGCGCGCCGCCTTGCGGCGGATCGAGACGGCGGTCGGGGAGCCGCTCGGTCGGCGGGCGGTGATTGCGCGCGCTGAGGGCGCCGAGTTCCTGATTGGGGCGTTCGGTGTCGCCGATGCGCAGATGCAGCGCGCGGATGCCGCGGTTCGCCAGGCGCTGGCACGCCCGTTCGTCACCGGAGAGCAGGTCGCGCGGCTTTCCACGCGCACCGGTCATGTGACGGGCGCTGGCGGCGAGACCGCCGCCCAGCTACTCCAGAGGGCGCGGTCCGCGGTCGACGCGGCAGAGGGCGATCGGCGGCGGCGCGAGGAGCTCGACGGGCTCGCGCTCGATATCCCGCAGGCGATCGAGCGCGACGAGGTGGAGATCCTGTTCCAGCCGCAGGTGGCGATCGGCGGCGGCCGCATCGTGGGCGTAGAGGCGCTCGCGCGCTGGCGGCATCCCACCCTGGGTGAGATCGGCGCGGAAGCGCTGTTCGGGGCAGCAGAGCGTGCCGGGCTCAGCGTCGTGCTGTCCGAGCATGTCCAGCGTTGCGCGCTGCGCCGCGCGGCGCGCTGGCCGGAGAGCCTCGCCCATCTGCGCCTGTCGATCAACGTGACGGCGGAGGATGTGGCGAACCCCGGCTTCGCCGACTTGTTGCTCGAGCGCGTCGACGCAAGCGGCTTTCCGCGCAACCGGCTGACGGTGGAGATCACCGAAAGCGGGCTGATCGAGGACCTAGGCGAGGCCTCCGGCCTGCTTGCCGAGCTGCGCACCGGCGGATGCCGCGTGGCGATCGACGATTTCGGCACGGGCTATTCGAGCCTTGCCTATCTGAAGGCGCTGCCGCTCGACTATCTCAAGATCGACAAGAGCCTGACGCAGGACATCACCGGTTCGCCGCGCGACCGGGTGGTGGTGCGCGGCGTGATCGACATGGCGCGGTCGCTTGGCCTCGCCGTCGTCGCGGAGGGGGTCGAGACGGAGGAGCAGCTCGACCTGCTCGCCAAGGAAGGCTGCCAGTTCTTCCAGGGCTATCTCTGCGCCGAGCCGCTGGCGCTGCCGGCGCTGGAGGCCCTGGTCCCCGCCGCGGCGTGAAGGGCTATTTGGCGGCGCGTTGGGCCTGATACCGTTCCACGGCTTCCGACCGGCGCAGGATCCGCGCCATCGGGTCGATCACCACATGCGCGCCGGCAGGCACGGTCAGGCTTCCCTGGTTGCCGGTCATGGGAACGGTCTCCAGTCGCTCGCCCACCTGCACCTCCACCGGCATGGGGAAGGGGCGCGCGTTCGGCGCCTTCCAGCGCAGGTGCAGCTGGTCGCCGTCGCGGGTCTCGACCAGCTCGGGCAGGGCCGCCTCGTGCACATAGATGTCGAAGAACCAGTGGAGGTCGCGCCCGGCCGCCTGCGCCGCCAGCTTTTCGAACTCGGGCGTGGTGGCGAAGCGCGGCTCGAAATTGCCAGGGCGCGGGTCCGGTCGCCCGTAGACCAGGCGGCGGGTGGCGTCGAAGAAGGCGGCGTCGCCGATCAGGTTTCGCAGGGTGTGGAGCACCCAGGCGCCCTTGAAATAGATGTCGCCTCCGGGGCCGCCCTTGCCGTCCTCATACACCTCCTCGCTGGTGCGCGAGGTGCCGGAGACCAGCGGTGCCTTGTTGAAGATGCGCAGCCGCTGCTCCGCCATCATGGCCGCATAGCGCGCCTCGCCGTCGCGCCAACGGCCGTAGAGCGGCTGCATGTACTGGGCGAAGCCTTCGTGCAGCCAGAAGTCGTCCCAATCGGCCGCCGTCATCTGGTTGCCGAACCACTCGTGGCTGAGCTCGTGCTGGAACAGCCAGTCGAAGCCCTCCGGCGCCTGGGCATAGTTGTTGCCATAGGCGTTGATGGTCTGGTGCTCCATGCCCATGTGCGGCGTCTCGACCACCCCCAGCTTCTCGTCGCCGAACGGGAAGGGTCCGATCAGCGTCTCGAAGAAGTCGAGCGTGGGGGCGAATTCGGCGAACAGCCGCTTCGCCTGCGCCTCCTTGCCGGGCAGATGCCAGTAGTGGACCGGCACGCTGTTGCCGAAGCGGCTGCGGTAGCTGCCCGACAGCTCCGCATAGGGGCCGATGTTCAGCGCGATATCGTAGGGGTTGATCGTCTTCGCCCGCCAATTCCAGGTCGTGCGCCCGTCCGTAAGCGTATCCACGCCGAGCAGCACGCCGTTCGCGGGCGCCTTCAGCCCCTTGGGAACAGTGATGTGGAGCGTGACGACGGCGGGTTCCCCCTGGGGGAAGTCCAGGCACGGCCACAACAGGTCGCAGCCATAGCCCTGTGCGGTGGTCGCCACCCAATGGGCCCCGCCCGGCGCCTGCGACCAGACGATGCCGTCATCCCAGGGCGCGCGGACCGCCACATGCGGCGTGCCCGCATAGGTGATGCGCAGGGTTACGCTTGCGCCGGCGGCGACGGGGCTGTTCGGCGTCACGGTCAGCACGCCGTCGGCATGGCTCCAGGCGGCGCGCGGCAGGGTCTTCCCGGCGACGGCCACCGTGGAGACCGGCAGGTTGGTGTCGAGGTCGATCCGCAGCTGCCGGACGGGGGCGAGGGTGCGCAGCTCCAGCGTCGCGACACCGGACAGCTGCTGACGGGCCGGGATCACCTCGATCGCCAGGTCCGCCGAATGCAGCCGCAGGGCGGCGCGCTCGGCACTTAGCGCGCCCCCCGACCGCTGGGTCTGCGCGCTGATGGGCGGCATGCCCTTTTCGATCGGCTGTGCCGATGCGGAAAGCGGGAGCAGAAGCGGCAGCAGCGGCGCGGCGGTCTTGAACATCGTCCCTTCATGGGCGACGTGGCTGCGCCTCACAAGCCGGCGGGGAGCGTGGTTGCGGTCGGCCGGCGATTGATGCCGCCGCGCCACATCCCCATATACAGGCCAATGGCGCCGGCGTGCGGCGCCGCCGGAGTTTGCATGAACAAGTCCTATCCCGTCTTGCCGCTGCGCGATATCGTGGTTTTCCCGCACATGATCGTTCCGCTGTTCGTCGGCCGCGACAAGTCGGTCGCGGCGCTCGAAGCGGCGATGGCGGCCGACAAGGAGATCTTCCTGGTCGCCCAGCTCGATCCCGCGCAGGACGATCCCAGCCGCGACGACCTTTACGACATGGGCGTCACCGCCGAGGTGCTGCAGCTGCTCAAGCTGCCGGACGGCACCGTGCGCGTGCTGGTGTCCGGCAAGGAACGCGCTGCGCTCGAGACGCTCGACGAGAGCGGCAGCTTCCTGACCGCCAATGTCGCCCCCGTGGAGGGTGCCGCCGCAGAGGGTGCCGAGGTCCAGGCGCTGATGCGCTCGGTCGTCGACCAGTTCGAGAACTACGCCAAGCTCAACCGCAAGCTGCCAGCGGAAACCGCGGGCCAGCTCGGCGAGCTGGAGGACGCGTCGCGCCTGGCCGATGCGGTCGCGGGCAACATCGCCGTCAAGGTCGCGGACAAGCAGTCGCTGCTGGTCGAGGGCGATCCGGTCAAGCGGCTGGAGATGGTGTTC
This sequence comes from Sphingomonas sp. JUb134, assembly GCF_004341505.2. Lineage (NCBI taxonomy): Bacteria > Pseudomonadati > Pseudomonadota > Alphaproteobacteria > Sphingomonadales > Sphingomonadaceae > Sphingomonas > Sphingomonas sp. JUb134. The sequence goes on along the minus strand of NZ_SLYP02000001.1, from coordinate 2,971,047 downwards.
GCCTTCATGGAAGGCGAGCTGGGCGTGCTGCAGGTCGAGAAGAAGATCCGCAGCCGCGTGAAGCGGCAGATGGAGAAGACGCAGCGCGAATATTACCTCAACGAGCAGTTGAAGGCGATCCAGCGCGAGCTCGGCAACGAGGGCGAGGAAGGCGAGGGCGACGAGATCGCCGAGCTGACCCAGAAGATCGCGACGCTCAAGCTCAGCAAGGAAGCGCGCACCAAGGCGACGGCCGAGCTCAAGAAGCTCAAGACCATGGCACCGATGTCCGCCGAGGCGACGGTCGTGCGCAACTATTTGGACGTGCTGCTGGGCCTGCCGTGGGGCAAGCGCTCCAAGCTCAAGAAGGACCTGCCGACCGCACAGGCCGTGCTCGACCAGGACCATTATGCGCTGGAGAAGGTCAAGGACCGGATCGTCGAGTATCTCGCGGTCCAGGCGCGCACCAACAAGCTCAAGGGGCCGATCCTGTGCCTCGTCGGCCCGCCCGGCGTCGGCAAAACCTCGCTCGGCAAGTCGATCGCCAAGGCGACGGGGCGCGAGTTCATCCGCCAGTCGCTGGGTGGCGTGCGCGACGAGGCCGAGATCCGCGGCCACCGGCGTACCTACATCGGCTCGCTGCCGGGCAAGATCGTCACCAATCTGCGCAAGGCAGGCGCGAGCAATCCGCTGTTCCTGCTCGACGAGATCGACAAGCTTGGCCAGGATTTCCGTGGCGATCCCGCCTCGGCACTGCTGGAAGTGCTCGATCCGGAGCAGAACGCGAAGTTCAGCGACCATTATCTCGAGATCGATATCGATCTGTCGGACGTGATGTTCGTGTGCACGGCGAACTCGCTCAACCTGCCGCAGCCGCTGCTCGACCGCATGGAGATCATCCGGCTGGAGGGCTATACCGAGGACGAGAAGGTCGAGATCGCCGAGCGCCACCTGATCGCCAAGCAGATCGACGCGCACGGGCTGAAGGAAGGAGAGTTCGCGCTCACCAACGAAGGCCTGCGCGACCTGATCCGCTACTATACGCGGGAAGCCGGCGTCCGCACGCTGGAGCGTGAGATCGCGAAGCTCGCCCGCAAGGCGCTGCGCCGCATCCTGGAAGGCAAGGCCGAGAGCGTGACCGTGACGCCGGAGAACCTCCACGAGTTCGCGGGCGTGCGGAAGTATCGCTTTGGCGTGGGCGAGGAGGAGCACCAGATCGGTGCCGTCACCGGCCTCGCCTGGACCGAGGTGGGCGGCGAGCTGCTCACCATCGAGTCCGTGACCGTGCCGGGCAAGGGTGCGATCAAGACGACCGGCAAGCTCGGCGACGTGATGAAGGAGTCGGTCGAGGCGGCGATGAGCTTCGTGAAGGCGCGCGCCCCGACCTATGGCATCAAGCCGAGCCTGTTCCATCGCAAGGACGTCCACGTCCACCTGCCCGAGGGGGCGGTGCCCAAGGACGGTCCGTCGGCAGGTATCGGCCTAGTCACCTCGATCGTGTCGACGCTGACGGGCGTGCCGGTGCGGCGCGAGGTGGCGATGACCGGCGAGGTGACGCTGCGCGGCCGCGTGCTGCCGATCGGTGGCCTGAAGGAAAAGCTGCTCGCGGCGATGCGCGGCGGCATCACCACCGTGCTGATCCCCCAGGAGAACGAGAAGGACCTGGCGGACCTGCCTGCGAACATCCGCGAGGGGCTGGAGATCGTGCCGATCAGCCACGTCGACGAGGTGCTGCGCCTGGCGCTCACCGGCCCGCTGGAGGCGATCGACTGGACCGACGCCGACGAACTGGCGGTGCAGCCGCCGACCGCGGTGCCGGGCATCGGCGAGGTGCGCCACCACTAGGTCCCGGCCTCGACCCGGGCTGCGGCGGCGGCAGCGACCGTCCGCAGCAGCCCGGGGCCGGTGCGGCTGGATGGCGCATGTCCGGGGCAAAGTGCAGGCGAATTGCTTTGACAGGGCCGGGGAGAGGCGCATTAACTGCCCCGGCTGCCGGGGGGGCGGATCGGCCGATCGCGTGCCCTGCTCCCCAACGACAAAAAGGGGTTAGAACGAATGAACAAGCAGGAGCTGATTGGTCAGGTCGCCGATCTTTCGGGACTGGGCCGCGGTGATGCGACGAAGGCGGTCGAGGCGGTGTTCGAGTCGATCTCGGCCGCGCTCAAGAAGGGCGACGAGGTGCGTCTGGTGGGTTTCGGGACCTTCTCGGTCAGCAAGCGTAAGGCATCGACCGGCCGCAACCCGCGCACCGGCGAGCCGATGACGATCAAGGCATCCTCGCAGCCCAAGTTCAAGGCAGGCAAGGGCCTGAAGGATTCGGTCAACTGATCGACCAGCGGGTTTTTCAGGCGAGGGGGCTGGACAGCCCGGTTTCCACCGCCTAAAGGCCCGCTTCCCGGTTTCGCCGCAAGGCGCACGGGCGCGTAGCTCAGTGGTAGAGCACTGTGTTCACACCGCAGGGGTCGCTGGTTCAATCCCAGCCGCGCCCACCATATCGAACCCGCGCCGTCCGGCCGCTCCAGCATCCGCTGAAGAGGCCGGGCGGCGTTGTGGTTTTCGTGGCTCGTCTCCTGCTTATCGGGGCGTGAGCTCGACCAGCGCGCCATTGTCGCCGTCGCGCAGGATCCAGAGCGATCCGCCGGGCCCTTCCTCCACCTCGCGGGTGCGCGCGCCAAGGCCGATCCGCGCCACTTCGCTGGCGCGATCGCCGGTCACACGGACGCGCACCAGGCCCTGCTGCACCAGGCCGGCAAGCAGGAAGTCGCCGGTCCAGCCTGCAAAGGCCGAGCCGCGATACTGGATCATTCCGCCCGGCGCGATCACCGGCGACCAGCTGACCAGCGGCGCTGTGTAGGCGCTGTTCGTGGAATGCCGGGGAATCGAGGTTCCGTCGTAATTGTCCCCTTCGGACACGCGCGGCCAGCCATAGTTCTTGCCCGCGGCGATCAGGTTGAACTCGTCTCCACCGGCAGGACCCATCTCGGATTCGAACAGCCGTCCGTCCGCGGCGAACACCAGCCCATAGGGGTTGCGGTGGCCAAGACTCCAGATCTCGGGGCGGGCATCGGCTGTGGATGAGAAGGGGTTTCCGGCGGCTGGGGTGCCGTCGAGATTGATCCGGACGATCTTGCCGAGGGTTCCCGTCATGTCCTGTGCGGGCGCTCCTTGCTGGCGCTCGCCCGTGCTGATGAACAGGTATCGGCCGTCCGGGGCGAAGGCGAGCCGCCCGCCCAGCTGCCCGCCCGTCGTCGCTGGGGTTGCCCGCCAGATCACCACGACATCCTCCAGGCGCGGTGTTCCGGACAGGGTGAGTGTCGCACGCGCGACCGCGAGCTGTTCCCCGCCCGAAGCTGCCTCCGCATAGGTGATCCAGATGCGATGGTTCGAGGCGTAGCCGGGATCGAGGACGACGTCCTGCAAGCCCAGCTGTCCGGCAAACCGCACGGACGGCACGTTTGCGACCGCAGTCTTGGCGCCGGATTGGGTGACGAGTTGCAGGCGCCCGGGCTTTTCCGTCACGAGCATGCGGCCGTCCGGAAGAAACACCATGGCCCACGGGTTGTCGAAGGTGGCTACCACCCGTTGGTCGACGGCGACGACCGGCTCGGGAGTCGGGGAGGGGGTCGGCGTGGGAGTCGGTGTCGGCGAAGGGGTGGGGGTCGCGACCGGGGGTGGCGAACCGCTCTCTCCGCCATCATCACCACCGCACCCCGCCAGGCTCACCGCCAAGAAGGCCCAGAGAAACGAACTTGCCCGCATCTTGTGCTGCCCCATCGGCGATCACCCGCTTGGCTGGATTAGCGCACCTCTCGCTCCCCGATGCAATGAGCGTTCGCCGGTATCTTGTTGCTGCCGAACAATTTCACGCCCTGGACTATCCCGTGGACTGCGCTGCCCGGCTCCATTCTTGCGCAAAAGGTGATGCGCGCGAGCGGTTGGCGTCCTGCACGCCCTCCGATCTTCGGCTCAGGTTCGTTTCGGGGAAGGTCCGGGCACTGTTCATCGAGGGGTAGGTGTCGCCCGCGGTTCGGCTCATCGCGTCGCGATGAACCAAAGCCGGGCGCTGGGGGTTAGCCAGGGAAGACGCGGTGGCGGACCGAGTAAGATCCCCTGCCGCGCCTGGGTATTTTCCCCGAGGAAAGGGAGCATGATCTTGAACACCACCCTCTTGAAGATCGCCGTGGGCATGGCCTGCGCATTGCCGTTGGGCGCCTGCATGGGGGACGACTATGGCCGTCCCGGCTACAACAGCCAGAACGGCTATGGCCAGTCGGACTACCGCCGCGGGGATGATCGCCGCCGTGAGGGCGAGCGCCGACGGCGCCTGTCCGAAAACGACCGGATCTATCGGGGCAATGACGGCCGCTACTACTGCAAGCGTGACGACGGCACCGAAGGGACCATCATCGGTGGCCTGGCGGGCGGCGTGCTCGGGAACATCATCGCCCCGGGCGGTTCGAAGACGCTCGGCACCATCCTGGGTGCGGGCGCGGGTGCGCTGGGCGGACGCGCGATCGACCGCAACAGCGTCGAGTGCGACTAAGCAAAAGGCTTCCGGCGCGCGACAGGCTCGCGCGCCGGAGTTTCCCTCATCAGAAGCGCGTGCGCACCCCGACAGCATAGAGGCTGTCGTCGGTGCGCGTATCGCGCCACAGGAAGTCCTGGTCGATGTAGCTGCGATAGCGGGACCGCAGGATGTTGCTGCCCTCGACCGTCAGGGTAACGTTCTTGTTGATGTCGTAGCCCAGGCTGAAGTCGAGGCGGCCGTTCGGCCGGACGTAGTTCAGCCAGGTCTCCGTGCCCACCGGCCGGACGTCGCCCGCGCCCGAGCGGTCCTCGTCGAAATACTTCGAGCGATAGGTGTAGACCACGCGGGCCGAGATGCCGTTGCGATCGTACAGCAGGCCGGCGTTGAAGTTATACTTCGACACGCCCTGCAGTGTGTAGCCTGCCAGCGGATCATCGCCCCCGATCTTGGAATCGGCGAGGGTGAAGTTGCCGAAGGCGCCGAAGCCGGCAAGGTCGCCCGGCAGAAACGAGAAGAAGGTCTGAGCGCTGACCTCGATGCCCTTCAGCTTGGCGCTGCCGACATTGCGGGGGCGCGAGATGTTGTAGACGATGCCGTCGATCTCTTCGGCCGTCACGCCGTTGACGACGCGATCGCTGATGTCGCGGTAGTAGCCGGCGATCGCGAAATACCCGTCGTTCCAATAATATTCGAACGTGGCGTCGAAGCTGTCCGACTTCTGCGGGCGCAGGTCCGGGTTGCCGCCGGAGCCGCTGTTGCGGATGTTCGGGTTGGTCGAGACGATGTAGTTGAGACCCGGGTTGAGCGACGCGAAGCTCGGCCGCGCGATGGTGCGTGCGTAGGTAGCGCGTAGCTGGAGCCCGCCGCCAAGCTGCAGTCGCGCGCTGGCGTTGGGCAGCCAATCGGTGTCGCTGTTCGAACTGGTGGTCGTCACCGGCGAGCCGCTGACGACGCCGGTGCCGGTGATGTCCCGGTCCGTGCGCGTGTACCGGACGCCGAGCTTGCCATCGAGAACCACTGGGCCGCTGCCGAACGGCACTTCGTACCCTGCCTGGACATAGCCGGCGTAGCTATTCTCCCCGACGTTGAACTCACGCGTGGGGTCGAATGCAGGCTGGCCATCCGGCGCGCCGAAGAAGTCCCGGATCGTGGCCTGGCCGGAATCCGACAGCAGATAGTCGCGGGAGGGGAGCAGGAAGGGGGCTCCGTTGTTGATCTGCGGAATGCCCGGTGCGCGCTCCAGCGGCAGGTCGATCGCCGTGATCGGCGTCGCGAACGAGCCGCCCGGCGGTGCAACGCCCAGCTGGACCTGCTGGAAGCGGGCGCTGCGATCGGCATAGCGGGCGCCGACCTCGATCGTCTTCAGGATCGTGTCGGTCTCGTACGTCGCATCACCCTTGACCGCGAACAGGCCGCCGCTGGAGCGCACATAATCCTGGAACAGGGCGTTGATGAAGGTGAGGCCGCGTGCATCCGCCATGGGGTTGCCCGGGGCGGTGATCGTCGCGGTCTGATCGTCATTCACCAGTGCGAGCGTCGCCTCCGGCACCCGCTTGCCGATGTCGACGATGAAGTTCTCGTTGTTGACGATCGAACGTTCGTAGCTGACGTCGACGTTCGCCTTCAGCCGGTCGCGGTCGAAGCGGAAGCCGCCTGCCGCGAGCCAGGTGTCGGTGCGATTGTTGTGCGCCTGGGTGGAGCTGAACGCCTCCAGGTTGTTGAACGTCGCGGAGGTGAAGCCGCACAGCTGCTGCTGCGTGATCTGCGTGGGGTCGGTGGTGGCGTTCGGGTTGAAGCCGTCCGGCCCGACGTTTGCCGTAAAGCAGTTGTCGCTGCGCACGATGTTGGAGACGCTCTCCGCCGTCCCCAGCCGATATTCGTAGAAGCCGGTCGAGAACTTGCTGCGGTAGGCCGAATACAGGCCGTCGATGTAGATCTCGAGGCTGGGCGTCGCCTGCCACTGGATCGAGCCGTTGGCCTGGGGGCGCTGGTAGCGGCCGTATTCGTTGAGGCCGCCCGTCGAGATCGGCAGCAGAATGCCTTCGCTGCTGCCGCTGCCGGCGCGCCGCTCCGCCACATAGTTGTACGGGCGGTTGAACGGGATGTCGTACCAGGAGACGTTGAGCAGCGCCCCGATCTCGCCGATGCTGGTGTCCCAGCGGTCGGTGGCAAGGAAGCTCACCTGCGGCCCCAGCTTCTCCACGTTGGACGGATAGTTGAGCTTGCCGCTGATCGCGATCGTCGGCTCGGTATAGTTGAACGGCTTGTTGAGGCGCAGGTCGATGGTGCCGGCGACACCACCCTCGATCAGGTTCGCGGTGTTCGACTTATAGACGTCCAGCCGCGCGATCGCCTCGGCCGGCAGATCCTGGAAAGCGAAGGTGCGTCCATCGGACGTGAAGATTTCACGTCCGTCGAGCGTGGTGAGAATGTCGCCGAGGCCGCGGATCAGCGGGTTCTGGATCTCGTTGTTGCCGCCCACCGTCACCTGGACGCCCGGCACGCGCTGAAGCGCGGCGGCAGTCGTGGGATCGGGGAACTTGCCGATGTCCTGGGCGACGATCGAGTCCACGACCTGGGCTGCCGTCCGCTTGATCTCGGCCGCGCGCGCGAGGCTGGCGCGGATACCGGTGACGACGATTTCGGAACCATCGTCGGCGGCAGTCGCATCACCGGCCTGGTCCGGCGCCTCGGCGGGCGAGCCGGCCGTCGACTGGGCTGTGCCTGCAGCGGCGCCATCCTGGCCGTTGGCTGGCGTGGTCCCTTCCTGCGCCGCCTGGGCATGGGCCTGGCCAGCAATGGCAAGGGCGATCACGGACGCGGTAAACGCGGGAATCCTGCGCATGAAACACTCTCCTGAACTCCCGGCGTGTCGGTCAGGGGCCTCCGCCGGTTCTTGTCGGATACTACGCTGCTGCCGCCACCGGTTCAAGCATACTTGTCTTATTATATATGGGATCTCAGGCTCGGGCTGGTAGGTCGTCTACCAGCGTCGGAACGGCGTCGAAGTCTGGGGCGATGCTTCCTGAGAACCGAAGCAGCCGGCGCGATAAGCAGCGTGCGCGCCCCATTCAGGCGCGTCGGCCGGGAGCATCAGAAGGGGGCGCAGAACGGCCGAACAGGTTCTTCGGCCCGGGCTGTTGCTGCCGCTCAGTCCGCGGCCGCACCCTGTTGCCGCAGGAACGCGATCACGTCGGCGCGGTCGACCCCGTTCGGCATCCCTGCATAGATCATCGAAGTGCCCGGTGCGAACCGCTGTGGGTTCTGGAGCCAGGCGTCCAGTCGCTCGGGCGTCCAGGTCCCGCCGATCGCCTCCAGTGCTGCGGTGTAGCCGAAGCGGCGACTGCCGGCGGCGACCGGGCGCCCCACGACTCCGTGCAGGTTCGGTCCGTTACGATCGCCGCCGCCCGGAGCAACGGTGTGGCAGGCGGCGCACTGGCGGAACAGCCGCTTGCCCTGGGCGACGTCTGCTTGCGCGAGGCGTTCGACAAGAGGTGCGCGGGATCGCGCGTCCGCCCGGCGCGGATCGCTGCTGGACCCGTCACAGGCGGCGGGAACGACGAGCACGGCGATCGCGATCCACCGGGGCAGCATGCGGCGACCGGCGGCTCGCCGGCCGCGCTCTCCGGTGTGCCATTTCTGCGCGCTGTCGGTGCGACGAGAACCGCTCATTGCGCAGCCATAGGGAGTCGCAAAGCGCGTGGCGAGCGATCCCTGGCGGCCCGTCCGGCTTGTCACGCTTCTGTAACGTTCCTGTCACCGAGCTGTCCCCGGAATCGCATCAACGTGTCACCTCCGCTGCCTAGGAGGGCCGCCGAGGCCGATGGGGGAACGTCCTCCGATCGGTCGCGCCTGTCCTGCAAGCCCCGGGGTTTTTCCCGGAACGGAGATTTCATGGCCGACCTGAAGCGCATGAGCCTGATCCTGCTGACGAGCTGCGCCGCGGTGGCGCTGGCCGGCTGCGACGGTTCCTCGAGTGTGGCATCGCCTGGCGAAGGCACCGTAGTGATCCCGGGAACGCCGACCCCGACGCCGACTCCTCAGCCCACGCCGACCCCGACGCCCGGCACGCCGGCCGCGGACTGCCCGACCGGCACCAGCAACGTCGGCGTCATCGGCAACTATCGCAGCTGCCGCCTGCCGTCGCAGATCACCTCGGCGCTGTCGCTGCCGAAGGTCGCGGGCGTCGCCTATGAGATGAACGGCCGCGTGGACGTGGGCGTCGACATCGGCGGTGCAGGCAATGCACCGGGCGGCGTCAGCGCGACGCTGACCATCGCGCCGGGCGCGATCGTCTATGCAAAGGCCGACGGCGACAACGACTTCCTGGTGGTCAACCGCGGCTCGCGCCTGGTTGCCGAGGGCACCGAGACCCAGCCGATCATCTTCACCGCGCAGCAGAACCTGACCGGCGAAGTGACCGACGAGACGCAGGGCCTGTGGGGCGGCATCATTCTCGCCGGCCGTGCGCCGATCTCGAACTGCAACGCCACGGTCTCGCCGGGTACGGCGCAGTGCGAGAACGTCGTCGAAGGCACCAGCACCGCGCTGTACGGCGGCGCAACGCCCACCGACAACAGCGGCACCATCCGCTACGTCCAGATCCGCTACTCGGGCACCATCATCAGCCCCAACAACGAGCTGCAGGGCCTGACGCTGGGCGGCACCGGTTCGGGCACCGCCATCGACCACGTCCAGGTGCACAACAGCTCGGACGACGGCATCGAGATCTTCGGCGGCCGCACCAACCTGCGCTACCTGGTGATGACCGGCGCCGATGACGACGGCCTGGATACCGATGTGGGTTGGCAGGGCTTCGTCCAGTTCCTGCTCGCGATCCAAAAGCCGAACAACACGCAGAGCGACACCTACGCGACGGAGATCGACTCCAACGGCAACGAGGACGTGCTGCCGCGTCAGCGCTACAACCTCGCGAACTTCACCTTCGTGCATACGTCGAGCGGCGTGAACGCGGCGATCCGTATCCGCGGTGGTGCCGACGCACGCTTCGTCAACGGCATCGTCGTCAGCCCGGTCGCCTGCCTGAACATCGTCGCGGGCGCCGATGCCAGCGGCAAGACCACGATCCGCCCGGCCAACCCGGCGCTCGAGGATCAGGGTCCGCCGATGTTCGACTCGGTGCTGTTCGGCTGTGCGAACCCCTATGCGGAGACCACCGTCAACAACATCACCGTCACCAGCGCCGAACAGCGCGCGGTGTTCACGGCCGGCACGAACAACCTGGAGAATGGTTCGGGCCTGCTGTCCAACACCTACTTCCCGGCCGGTGCCGCGCTTTCGGCGACGCCGTTCGACGCCTCCACCCTCAACCCGACGGGCACCAGCTTCCTGGTGAAGACCAGCTACGTCGGCGCGGTGAACGGTGCGAACGACACTTGGTACCGCGGTTGGACCTGCAGCTCGAACCGGGCGGCATTCGCGACCAGCGCCAGCTGCACCGCGCTTCCCAACTAAGACCGATGGGCGGGGGACGTTCGCGTCCTCCGCCCCACATTTCCTGACCAGACCGCCGGGGCAGCAGCCATGAAGAAGACCGTGTTCCTGACCACTCTGCTCGCCTCGACAGCCTGGGCGCTGCCGGTCCAGGCGCAGACCACCACCACGCCTGCGACCCCGCCGGCCGGAACCACCGTCTCCCCGGACGCGGGTGCGCCCGCCGAACCGGAGGTCGACGTGTCGACGCCGGGCGCGGACATGGGCGGCGAGATCGTGGTGGTCGGCCGCAACATTCCCGACGCAGTCCGCGCGACCCCGCAGGTCGTGAACGTCCTTTCCACCGCCGACATCGCGCGGACCGGGGAAGGCGACATCGCCGGCGCGCTGCAGCGGGTGACCGGCCTTTCGGTCGTGGGCAACGGCTTCGTCTATGTCCGTGGTCTGGGTGACCGCTATTCTTCGTCGCTGCTCAACGGGTCTCCGCTGCCCAGCCCCGAGCCGCTGCGCCGCGTGGTGCCGCTCGACATCTTCCCCACCAACGTCATCGCCTCTGCGCTGGTGCAGAAGAGCTATTCCGTGAACTATCCCGGCGAGTTCGGCGGCGGCGTGGTGAACCTGACCACCCGCGCCGTCCCCGAGGAGACCTTCCTTCAGATCGGCGGCTCGCTCAGCGCCGACACGGTCACGACCAGCGAACTCGGCTACGTCTATGATGGCGGCCGCTACGACTGGACCGGCTTCGACAGCGGCGAGCGCGACGTGCCGGGCTTCGTCAACGGCGCAGGTGCGGACGGCACCTCGCTGACCCCGGCGCAACTCACCCAGATGTCGAACGCACCGACGACGCTGCTTCAGGAGAATGCGCAGCTTCCGGCGAACTATTCCGCCGAGATGAGCTTCGGCACGGCCAAGGACGTCGGCGCGACGCGCATCGGCGTGATCGCGGCGGCGGGCTTCAGCAACACGTGGCGTACCCGCGATGCGACCCAGCAGGTTACCGACAGCCCCGACGCGATCCTGCTGCGCGACTTCCACACCGTGCTGACCGACAATCGCGCAATCCTGAACGGGTTGCTGGGGCTGGGCGCCGAGTTCGGCGAGAACCGCATCCGCTTCACCAACCTCTATGTTCACGACACGCTGAAGCAGGGACGGCTGTCGCGCGGCTCGACCGCGAACATCGGGACGCTGCCCAACGGCATCGATCCCTTCATCACCCAGAACACCAACTGGTTCGAGCGGCAGCTGATCGACAGCCAGGTCGTCGGCGAGTTCAAGCTGGGCGACGTCTCGCTCGACCTGCGCGGCGCCTATGCCAACACGCAGCGCAACGCGCCGTACGAGCGCGCCTTCACCTACCAGTACAACGAGGGGCTGGAGCGCTACACCAACAACCTATCCGGGCTCCAGTCGGCCAGCGTCGCCTTCAGCGAGCTCGACGAGGACCTGTGGTCCGGCCAGGCGAACGTCAGCTGGAAGGTCCCCGCGGCGCGGGAGATCATTCTGTCGGCGGGCTATGCGTACAACGACACCGACCGGGACTCGACGCGCTACACCTTCCAATATTCGGCCGCCAACAACGGCGCGCTCGATCCGGTGATCTCGCAGCTACGGCCGGACTATCTGCTGTCCGACTACACGGTGCTCACCAACGGCATCTATCTGCGCAACACCTCCACGGGGCAGGGCGCAGCCGCCTATAGCGCGAGCCTGCGCGTCCATGCCGGCTATGCACAGGCCGAAGCGGAGGTCCTGGACGGCCTGCGCGGTACGCTGGGCGTCCGCTACGAGGATGCGGTGGAAGAGGTGCTGCCGTCGGGCGGCGCTGCCGGCACGCGGCTTGCCAACGATTACTGGCTGCCGGCCGCCACGATCACCTGGAACTTCGCCGAGGACATGCAGCTGCGGCTCCATGCCTCCAAGACGCTCGCGCGGCCGCAGTTCCGCGAACTCGCGCCCCAGCTCTATCAGGATTTCGAGAGCGACCGCCTGTTCTTCGGCAACGTGTTCCTGAAGGACTCGCAGCTTTACAACGGCGAAGCCCGCTTCGAATGGTATTTCGCGCGCGACCAGCGGCTCTCGCTCGCCGGCTTCTACAAGAAGATCGACGATCCGATCGAGGCCGTGGCGTTCTTCCCCGCAGGCACGGACACGCTCCAGACGGGCTTTGCCAACGCTCCGTCCGCACGGCTGTTCGGCGGCGAGGTCGAGTTCCAGAAGTACGTGCCGCTCGCCAGCCTCGGCGGGGATTTCTTCGCGACCCGCCGGCTCGTGCTGATCGCCAACTACACCTACACCGACTCCAAGATCAAAGCCGACGACAGCCTAATCGCAAGCCCGCTCCAGTCGGGTACCGAGCCGGTGCTCCGCCCGGCCAACGTACTGTTCCAGGACGGTGCGCCGCTGGTGGGCCAGTCGGACCATCTGGTGAACCTGCAGTTCGGCATCGAGGATACCGAGCGGCTGTCCCAGCTGACGGTGCTGTTCAACTACGCGAGTGATCGCGTCACCAACCGCGGTCCCGTGGGCGGCGGCGGCGGCGTGCGCCTTCCCGACCTGGTGGAGCGTCCCGGCATCCGCCTGGACGTGGTGGGCCGGCAGGGCATCGTCGTCGCTGGCAAGACCATCGAGGTGAAGGCGGAGGCCCGCAACCTGACCGGCACCCGCTATCGCGAGTCGCAGACCTTCTCGGAAGGCCAGCGAGTCGACATCAACAGCTATCGCCTCGGCCGCATCTTTTCGCTGGGTGCGAGCATCACCTTCTGATCGGCGGGGCCGGAAGTAGCGCTAACGACCTCCGGAAGTGAGTGGCAAGAACCGGCTCAGTCGCTGTCATCGAATCTCCACCGACCGCGTGCATGGAAGAGGGACTCGCGGGCACTTCTGGAGTATATAACGCAGGTGAGTGTCGCGTGAGCTGAGGAGGGACATACTCGCGCGGTGGGTGCGGTTCGCCGGCACCGCCAATGGAGAGTACGATGCAGAGGGAAGACGACCTTCAGTATTACTACAAGCGCGCGGAGACCGAGCTGGAGCGGGCGCAGAGCGCGGTGGATCCGGCCGCGGTGAAGGCGCACTATCTGCTCGCCGGCTATTATCTCGACCGGGTGTACAACCGCGAGCTTCCCGCCGGCCATGGCCGCTAAGCAGGGCCCGAGCCCGGAAGAGCTGGAGCGCCAGGCGCTCGGCGCCCCGTCGCTGGCGGAGGCTCAGGCGATCGCTCAGCACGCGGACCAGCTCCGGCGGCGCAGCGGCACCGGGTCGCTGCTGCCGCGCGGCCTGCTGTCGCCGATTTTCCGGAACTGACGGCGGCCGGTTCCGGTTCGGAAGCGGCTCACCAGCCCCAGGGGCGCTCCCGAAACCATTTGGTGAGCACATATTTGGTGCCCGCGCGCACCTTCATGCCGTGGTGGATCGTCGACGGATTGCACGACCCGTCCGGCCGCTTGTTGTTCCAGGCGAGCAGCTTGCCGGTCTCGGGCTGGACGATCTTGTCGATCGCCTTGAACCGCGTCGCGCCGCCTGCCTCCGGCTCGTTGAGGTAGAGCATGACCGTCCAGGTACGGTTTCCCGCCACCCCGCAGTATCGCTGGAAGTCGACGCCGCTCGGCTCGAAATAGTCTGTGTGGGCCTTGAACTCCTGGCCCACGGCGTAGCGCTGGCCCTGCAGCGGCTCCCCATGCGCCGGATCGATGCCGCAGAAGCGATGGATCCGCGCCTCCACCTCGGCGACCTCGGGATCGAACCGGTCGAGGTCGCAGGTCTCGCTGGTGCGGAATGCCGCGTCGCCGTTGGAGTCGGAGATGGTGGAGGGCCGGCGCTGAGCGTCGATCCGGGCGATCATCGCGGCGCAGAGTTCCTGGGGCAGGAAGTCGCGGACCATGAACAGCGTGAGCTTTGGGCTGGGGACCCGCTGGACGCCCGATTGCGAGAGAATGTGCGCGATGATCGGTTCCGCCGGAAAGCCGGAGCCGAGCGAAGGGGAGGCCAGCGTCTGCATGAGGGTGTCTCCTGCCAAAGTCGGCGCCGCGTTTCCAGCCGCAGGCGACCACGGGGCAGGGACATTCTTTGCACCTGATGTGCGACACGCGCTTGACGAAGTTCGCCGACCCCGTCTAAGCGGCCGGCTTCGCGGCGACCGTAGTTCAATTGGTTAGAGCGCCGGCTTGTGATGCCGGAAGTTGCGGGTTCAAGTCCCGTCGGTCGCCCCACTCCTTTCCCTGACACGCGGATATTCAGCCAGTGCAGACCGACTGGGGCTTCCCCGATTTCGACGATCACGAAGGCGTGCATCTCTTCTCGGATCGGGAAACCGGCCTGCAGGCGGTGGTCGCGGTTCACTCCACGAAGCTGGGTCCGGCCGCCGGCGGGGTGCGCTTTTGGCACTATGCCGACAGCGCTGCTGCGATCACGGACGCGCTGCGCCTGTCGCGCGGCATGAGCTACAAGAACGCGATGGCCGGCCTGCCGCTGGGCGGTGGCAAGGGCGTGGTGCTGGCCGATTCGGCACGTACCAAGACTCCGGAGATGCTCCAGGCGTTCGGCCGCGCGGTCGAGTCGCTGGGCGGCCGCTACATCACGGCTGAGGACGTTGGCATTTCCGAAGCCGACATGACCGCGATCGCCAAGGCAACTCGCTACGTGTCCGGCCTTCCGGCCGAGGGCGAGAACGTCGGCGGCGATCCGGGGCCCTACACGGCCAGGGGCGTGTATCTGGGCGTCCGTGCCGCAGCCCGGCGTGCACTGGGTGCCAGCGACATGAAGGGCGTTCGCGTCGCGGTCCAGGGCCTGGGCAGCGTCGGTGGTCGGCTGGCCGAGATGCTCGCCGCCGATGGCGCCGTGCTGACGGTTGCCGATGTGGATGCAGCCCGTGCGCAGCGTTTCGCCGATGCCCATGGCGCGACCGTGGCGGCGCCCGACGCAGTGCTGACCAGCGAGGTCGACATCGTCAGCCCCAACGCGCTGGGTGCGATCCTGGACGCAGCGACGATCGACGCGCTCCGCTGCAAGGCGGTTGCAGGCGGCGCCAACAACCAGTTGGCGACCCACGCGGACGGCGCGCGCCTGCACGGCCGCGGCATCCTCTATGCGCCCGATTATGTCATCAACGCGGGCGGCATCATCAACGTCGCGCTGGAGTATCTGGGGCAGGGCGACCGCGCCGAGGTCGATGCGCGCATCGGCCAGATCCCGGAGCGACTGGTCGAGGTCTGGGACGAAGCGGAGCGCACCGGCGCCTCGCACGCCGAGGTCGCGGACCGCCTGGCACAGCGCCGCATCGGGCGCTGAGGCCGGCCCGCCGGTCTTCCGGCAAACTTGGAGAGATCGCGGGCTCGGACCGCGGCCTTTGCCGAGATTTCGCTTGGATGCCGAGCTTCCTCAGCACGACGGCAAATGGCGGACCTGCGGTTCCCGCCACACCAGTTTGACCCGGCGCAATGTTGTGGAAAGCGTCATCGCCGAATAAGCGCAGGCTCGGGGTGACGCCCCGGGCAATTTCGCTTAATCCTTGTGGCTGATCGTGCCGACCCTCCACGCCTTTGCCAATCCGACGCGCTTCCTGTCGATCGCCCGTCCGCTGACGCCGGTACTGCTGGCGCTCGGCGCGGCGTTGCTGCTGTTCGGCAGCTGGGCGGGGCTGACGCAGACGCCGCCCGACTATCTGCAGGGCGAGACGGTCCGCATCCTCTACATCCACGTGCCCACCGCCTGGCTGGGGATGGGCGGGTGGAGCGGCATCGCGATCTCCAGCATCGTCTATCTGGTCTGGCGGCATCCGCTGGCGGCGATCGCCGCGCGGGCGGTGGCGCTGCCGGGTGCGGTGTTCGCCGGGCTGTGCCTCGCCACCGGCTCGATCTGGGGGCGCCCGACCTGGGGCACCTGGTGGCAGTGGGACGGGCGGCTGACGTCGATGCTGCTGCTGTTCTTCGTCTACCTCGCCTATCTGGCGCTTTCGCGCGCCGATGCCGAGCGCGACGGCGACGGGCGCATCCCGGCGCTGTTCGGGATCGCCGGCACCGCGCTGCTGCCCATCATCCGCTATTCCGTCATCTGGTGGCGCACGCTGCACCAGGGGCCGAGCATCACGCTCACCAAGTCGAGCGTCGACAATGCGATCCTGTGGCCGCTGGGCTTTACGCTTGCCGGCTTCTCGCTGCTGTTCGTCGCGATCGTGCTGATGCGGATGCGGGCCGATCTCGCGCGCATCAAGGTCGAGGCGCGGATGCGCCGGATGGCGGCTGCATGAACCCCTGGCCGTTCGTGATTGGCGCCTATGCGCTGACCCTTGGCGGTACCGCGGCGATGGCCGCGGCTGCCTGGATCGCCATGCGACGCGCCGAAGCCCAGGCCGAGCGCCAGAGGAAAAAGTGAAGCCCAAGCATCAACGCCTGACCCTGGTGGGGCTTGCCGTCGCCGCCGTCCTCGGCGCGAGCGGGCTCGCGCTCTCCGCCCTTCAGGGGGAAGCCGCCTTCTTCTACGCGCCTTCGGACGTCGCCAAGGCCGCGCCGCCCGTCGATCGCGCCGTGCGGCTGGGCGGCATGGTCGCGCCGGGATCGATCCAGCGCCAGCCGGACGGGGTGACCATCGCCTTCACCGTCACCGACGGCGCCGCGCAGGTGCCGGTGCGGTTCAGCGGCATCGCGCCCGACCTGTTCAAGGAGAACTCCGGCGTGGTGGCCGAAGGGCGCTTCCGGCCCGACGGCAGCTTCGTCGCGGACAACCTGCTGGCCAAGCACGACGAGCGCTACATGCCGCCCGAAGTCGCGGGCAAGATGCACAAGAGCGAGACGCTGGAGCCATGATCGCCGAAGCCGGGCTCGCGGCGCTGTGGCTCGCCGCCGCGCTGGCATTGTTGCAGCTGGTGGCGGCCACGCTGGGGCTGCGAATGACCCGCACGGAAGCGGCGCGAGCGGGGGGCGCCGAGCTGATCGGTGCCGTTCGCCCGGTTGCGGTAGTGCAGGGACTGCTGACCGCCTTCGCCTTTGGCGCGCTGGTGCTGGTGTTCGTCCGTACCGACCTGTCGGTGTTGCTGGTCGCGCAGAACAGCCACTCGGCCAAGCCGATGCTCTACAAGGTAGCGGCGGCCTGGGGGAACCATGAGGGCTCGATGCTCTTGTGGGTCACGGTGCTCGGGCTTGCGGGTGCTGCGATCGCGCTGCTGGAGAAGCGCCTCGACTCGCGCACGCTGGTGGCGACGCTGGGCGGCCAGGCGGCGATCGCGCTCGGCTTCTTCGCCTTCCTGCTGATCGCCTCCAACCCCTTCGCGCGGCTCGATCCCGCGCCGGCGGAAGGCATGGGGCTCAACCCGCTACTGCAGGATCCCGGCTTGGCGTTCCATCCGCCGACGCTCTACTTCGGCTATGTCGGCCTGTCGGTGGCGTTCTCCTTTGCGATCGGCGCGCTGGTGACGCGCGACGTGGGCCCGCAGTTCGCACGCGCGATGCGGCCGTGGGTGCTCGGCGCCTGGGTGTTCCTGACGCTCGGCATCACCGCGGGCAGCTACTGGGCTTATTATGAGCTCGGCTGGGGTGGCTGGTGGTTCTGGGACCCGGTGGAGAATGCCTCGCTGATGCCGTGGCTCGCCGCCACCGCGCTGCTCCATTCGGTGACGGTGCTCGCCACCCGCGACGGGCTGCGAGCCTGGACGGTGATGCTGGCGGTGGTCGCCTTCTCCATGTCGATGGTCGGCACCTTCCTGGTGCGTTCCGGCATCCTCACCAGCGTCCATGCCTTTGCGGTCGATCCCAGCCGCGGCAGCTTCATCCTGGCGCTGCTGGTGCTCTACATCGGCGGCGCGCTAACGCTGTTCGGCCTGCGCATCGGCACGGTGCGGCAGGGCGCAACGTTCGAGCCGATCAGCCGCGAGGCGGGGCTGGTGCTCAACAACCTGCTGCTGTCGGTGATCCTGGGCATCGTGCTGATCGGCACGCTCTATCCACTGGTCGCGCAGGCGATGGACGTGCAGCTTTCGGTCGGGCCGCCCTTCTTCAACAAGACCGTGGGGCCGATCGCGCTGCTGCTGGTGGTGGCGCTCGCCGCCGGGCCGCTGCTGCGCTGGCGCCGCGACGACGCGCGGGCGCTCGGCCGGCGACTGCTGGTGCCGGCGATGGCGACCGGGGTAGTGCTGGTGGCGGTGCTGCTGCTCGCGCCGGAGACCGGCGTGCTCTCGCTGCTCGGGCTGGCGCTGTCCGCCGGTCTTGCGGTGGCGAGTGTGGCGCCGCTGTGGGGTCGCAACCTGCGCCGCACGCCGCTGTTCACCTGGGGCATGGTGATTGCGCACCTGGGAGTCGCGGTCAGCCTAGCCGGCATGGCGAGCGAGAGCGCCTTCACCCGCGAGGTGCTGGTGGCCGCTGGTGTGGGGGAGACCCAGCAGGTCGGCCCGTATCGTGTGACGTTGGAAGGCGTCCGTCCGGTAATCGGGCCCAACTGGACCGCCATCGAGGGGCGGATGCGCGTCGAGCGTGGCACCCAGCGCTTCTGGATCGCGCCGCAGCAGCGCTATTTCGCGGCGCCGCCGACCGAGACGAGCGAGGCGGCGATCACCAGCGCGCTCGACGGCCAGCTCTACGTCGTGCTCGGCCAGGCGAGCGAAGGCGGCCGTCGGCAGCTGCGCCTGTGGTGGAAGCCGCTGGTCACGCTGATCTGGCTGGGTGGCGCGCTGATCGCGATCGGCGGCCTGCTGTCGCTGGTCGGCCGGCTCTGGCGCGAGCGGCGGCCCGGCTACCGCGCAAGGGATGCGGAGGTGCTGGCATGAAGCGGTGGCTGCTCTGGGTGCCTCTGGCCGCGTTCGTGGTCCTCGTGATCGTGGTCGCACTCAACCTGCGCCCGACGGACACGACCGTGCGCTCGCGGCTGGTGGGCAAACCCTTGCCCGCATTCACCCTCGCCGCGTCCGTGCCGGGCAAGCCCGGGCTGTCGGATGCAGCCTTCCGCGACGGCAAGCCGAAGCTGCTCAACGTGTTTGCCAGCTGGTGCGTGCCGTGCCTGGCGGAGGCCCCCAAGCTGCTGCGGCTGAAGGAAGCGGGGGCCGACATCCGCGCGGTGGCGATCCGCGACAGATCGGCCGACGTGCAGCGCTTCCTGGCGGAGAACGGCGATCCCTATGCAGCGATCGGCGACGATCCCACCAGTCAGGTGCAGCTCGCGCTCGGCTCGTCGGGCGTGCCGGAGACCTTCGTGATCGACGGCAAGGGGATCATCCGCGCACAGCACATCGGCGACATTCGCGACAGCGACGTGCCCGAACTGCTCCGCGCGCTGGAGGCGGCGCGATGAGTCGTGCGACGCTTGCCGCGCTGGCGCTGCTGCTGGCGACCCCCGCGCTCGCCCAGTCGGACCTGCCGCCGGCGCCGCTTGCCTATACCCAGCTGCCGGACCCCGCCCGGGAGGCCGAGGCAAAGGCGCTGATGAACACGCTGCGCTGCCTCGTCTGCCAGGGGCAATCGATCGCCGACAGCGATGCCGAGATGGCCGGCGACATGCGCGCGCTCGTACGTGAGCGGATCGCGCAGGGTGAGACCCCCGAAGCGGTGCGCGCCTGGCTGGTCGAACGCTATGGCAGCTATGTGAGCTACGATCCGCCACTGGATGCCGCGACGCTGCCGCTGTGGATCGCACCGCTGGTGCTGCTGGTAGCGGGCATCCTGCTCGCACGGCGCAGCATCCGCCGGCCCAGGAGGGCGTGATGGGCTGGGTGATGCTGGGCCTGCTGGCGCTCGCGTCGGGGCTGTTGCTGTGGCGGCTGCGGGTCGCGCCGGCGCTCTGGTCGCTGGTCGGCGCCGCGATGATGCTGGGCGCGATCGGCTATTCGGTGCAGGGCCGGCCGGGCCTTCCCGGCGTCTCGGCCGAAGGGCAGCGCGAACGCCGCACGATCGACCCGGGCTTGAAGGAATTGCGGCAGGCGATGTTCGGCCGCTTCAACTTCGAGGAAAGCTACTTCATCGCCTCGGACGCGCTGCTGTCGTCGGGCGCGGTGGCACCGGCCGCGCAGGTGATGCTGGGAGCCGTGCAGAAGGCGCCCCAGAGTGCGGCCTTGTGGACCTGGCTGGGCATGATGCTGGTGGAAAAGGATGGGGGCACGCTGTCGCCCGCCGCCAGGCTCGCGTTCGAGCAGGGGATGCGGCTGGCTCCGGAGCATCCGGGGCCCGCCTTCTTCTATGGCCTGGCGCAAGCGCGGACCAACGACTTCGCCCGCACCCGCGAGTTGTGGATGCGCGCGCTGGCGCTGACGCCTGAAGACGTGTCGTATCGGCAGGACATCGCCGTCCGGCTGGTGCTGGTCGACCGGCTGCTTGAGTTGCAGGCGCGCGAGCGTGCCGCCGGCATCGCGCCGCCGCAGCCGCAATAAGTCTCAGGCGACCAGATAATCGGTGGACGCCCGCAGCCGCTCGACGTCGCGGCTGGGGGGAAGGCCCATGGTGCGGGCATATTCCCGGCTGAACTGGGAAGGGCTGCCATAGCCCACCTGGAAACCGGCGGTGGCGGCATCCAGCCCGCGCGCGATCATCAGCCGTCGCGCCTCCTGGACGCGAAGCTGAGTGCGGTAGCGGAGCGGGCTGAGGCCCGTGACGGTGCGGAAATGCTGGTGAAGGGCAGACGGGCTCATGCCCGCGACCTCGGCCAGCGTGTCGATCGACACCGGTTCGGCATAATGGTGGCGCAGCCACTGAAGGGCGCGGTTGAGCTTGTCGCTCTGCGGCCCGCCCGCCATCTGCCGCAGCAGCTGTCCCGCGGGGCCGCGCAACAGGCGCCAGAGCAACTCGCGCTCCAGCAGCGGGGCGAGGGCATCCCGGTCCTCGGGGGCATCGAGCAACGCCAGCAGCCGGCAGGCAGCGTCGATCATCTCGGCGGTGGTTTCGCCCAGGATGAGGCCCGGGATCGGGCGGTCCCCTTGCGGATCCGTAATCGGGTGCTCGGCCACCATCTCGGCCACCCGCGCAGCATCCAGGTGCAGGACGAGGCATAGATAGGGCGCCTCCGCGCTCGCCTGCGTCACCGCGCCGACCACCGGCAGGTCTACCCCGGCGAGCAGGAAGCTGCCGGGATCATAGTAGAACCGGCTCCGCCCCAGCTGCGCTTCCTTGCCACCTTGCGCGACCATGCACAGCGACGGCGCATAGACGGTCGGCGTCGGCGTGGTCACCGCGGCGGATCGTATAAGCGTGACCGAGGGAAGCGCGGTTTCCTGGAAGCCGTCTTCCGGAGCGTGGCGCGCGATCAGCGCGGCAAGATCGGTGATGCGGTGCATGGCTGCCTTGCTTCCACGCGGAAGCTGCCTGCGCAAGCCGCCGAACGTCCGGATGCAGGATCGTGCAAGCATCCCGGAGTTCGCGTCTACCGCCCGCGGCGACCGGGCGCGCAAAAAGGCTCCGGGCCAGCGGCGGTCGCTGGCGGATGGAGGAAGCACCATGTCCGACCTGAACGAAAA
This sequence comes from Sphingomonas sp. JUb134, assembly GCF_004341505.2. Classification (NCBI taxonomy): domain Bacteria; kingdom Pseudomonadati; phylum Pseudomonadota; class Alphaproteobacteria; order Sphingomonadales; family Sphingomonadaceae; genus Sphingomonas; species Sphingomonas sp. JUb134. The sequence goes on along the minus strand of NZ_SLYP02000001.1, from coordinate 2,949,655 downwards.
GACGATCCTGATCACCGGCGCCAGCAGCGGCATCGGCGAGGCGACCGCCCGCCTGCTGGCCGGTGCCGGGGCGCGCCTAATGCTGGGCGCTCGCCGGACCGATCGGCTGGAGCGGCTTGCCGCCGAGATCGAAGCAGCCGGTGGCACCGTCGCGTGGCAGCGGCTCGACGTGACCGACGCGGCCAGCTTCGCCAGCTTCGTGGACGCGGCGGTGGAGCGCTATGGCCGCGTCGACGTGCTGGTGAACAATGCGGGCATCATGCCGCTGTCGCCGCTCGCGGCGCTCAAGACCGACGAGTGGGAGCGGATGATCGACGTCAACATCCGCGGCGTCCTGAACGGCGTTGCTGCCGCACTGCCGGGTTTTGTCGAGCAGGGCTCGGGCCAGTTCGTGAACGTCGCCTCGCTCGGCGCACATTATGTGGTGCCGACCGGCGCCGTCTATTGCGCGACCAAGTTCGCGGTATGGGCGATCACCGACGGCATCCGGCGCGAGCACGACAACATCCGCGCCACGATCATCTCGCCGGGCGCAGTCGAGTCCGAACTCGCGGACGCCATCACCCACCCGGAGACGGCCAAGGCGATGGAGGCCTTCCGTGCATCGATCCTGAAGGCGGACGCGATCGCCCGTGCGATCCTGTTCGCGGTCAGCCAGCCGGGCGATGTCGACGTCAGCGAGATCATCGTGCGGCCGACCGCCAGCGACGCCATCTAGGTCCGTCCCGCTGCCGCTCGCCCTGGGAAAAGGGCGAGCGGCAGGTCTCAGGTGGCTGCGGCCGTGATCGCAAGGCCCGCGCGTCGTCGATGGGCGGCGATGCAAGTGAGCACGCTGGCAACCACCAGCACGAACGCAGCCGCTTCGAGCGGCGTCGGCAGGCGCCGTTCCCAGACAAAGGCGTAGAGCAGGCCGAACAAGGTCTCGAACAGGATCATCTGGCCGACGAGCGTGAGCGGCAGCAGCCGGCTCATCCGGTTCCACAGCAGATTACCGCCGATGGACGCAAGAAGCGCAACCGCGATCGAGACGCCGGCATATTCGAGCCAGGCTTGGGGCGTGTGGTTCAGCGGCTCGAACAGGAGCGTGACCGGGATCAGGGCCGTTGCCTGGAGCCCCGTGACGACACCGGTCAGCAGGTTCCAGTCCTGTGCGGAGACGTGCGCGAAGCGGCTGAGCGAACGGGTGTTGCCGATGGCATAGGCGGTCCACGACGCCAGCGCTCCGATGGCGAACAGGAGCCCCGTGACCGCGCCTGCAGCCGGTGCGGCGATCGCCTGCCAGCCGATGCAGACGGCGCCTGCGACGCACAGCAGGAGGGAGGGCACGAGCTTTCGCAGCGGCACCGCGCCGGAATCGCGGCTGCCGATGATCGTCACCGGGACCGGGAGGAAGCCGAGCACGAGGGACGTCATGGCGATGCCGCCCGTCTGCACCGCGGTCGACAGCAGCACGTAATAAAGCGTGTTGCCCGCCAGTGAGAGCCAGGCAAGCGACAGCCAGCCACGCGCCGGCACCGCCGCGACCAGGCTACGCCAGCGGGAACCGATCAGCGCGGCCGAGATGAGGCCGAAGGCGAGATACCGCCCGATCGCGAGTTGCAGGGGGGTGAACGCCCGCACGAGATCAGGAGCAAGAAACACCAGGCCCCAGAGCGCCCCGGCTCCCATGCCACAGGCGACCCCTAGAATGGTCCTGTTGGTGCCGGGCGTACCGGCCGCGGTGCTGATCATCGTCCTCCTCGTCGCGAACACCGCGCGGAATAGCACCACCTGCCTGAGGTTTTTGCGCTTGCTCGCGGCCTTGGATGCAACAAAAACTCGCACATGGCCCAAGCGAATGCCCTTCGCCGACGCGTCCTCGACGCGTTCGACCGTGCGATCCTCCGCATCCTCCAGCGGGACAACCGCACTCCGCAGCGTACCATCGGGGAGGCGGTGAACCTCTCGGCAGCGGCGGTGCAGCGGCGGGTGGCCGCGATGGAGAAGGCCGGGATCATCGAGCGCAACGTCGCGATCGTCGATACGCGCGCGGTGCAGATGGGGATCACCGCGATCGTCAAAGTCCAGCTTGCGGACGAGCGCTCCCGTACCGTCGACGCCGCCAAGGCGCTGTTCCGCGATGCGCCGGAGGTGCAGCAATGCTATTATGTGACGGGCGGCATCAGCTTCGTTCTGGTGATCGTCGCGGCCGACATGGTCGCCTATGATGCGATCAGCCGGCGGCTGTTCTCAGAGAACGAGGCGATCGCCAGCTTTCGCAGCCTGATCGCACTGGACCGGGTGAAGTTCGGGACGGAGATCATGATCCCGGACGCCGCCATGGTGCCCGCGCCGGGTCGCTGCTAGCGAGAACGGCCAGAGACGAAAAGGGGAGGGGAGACGATGCGGATCGGCCGGCGCGAACTATTGGCGGCGGGCATGGCGGGAACGGCGGCATCCGCCTTGCCGACGTTTGCCCAGGCGGGGAACGGCGCGCGCGGACCGGTGCTCGCGCCAACGCCGCCGATGGGCTGGAACAGCTGGAACAGCTTCGCCACCACCATCACCGAGGCGCAGGCGCGAGAGACGGCCCGCATCATGGCCGACAAGCTGCTGCCGTTCGGCTATGACGTCTTCACCGTCGACATCCAGTGGTACGAACCCAACGCCGCCAGCTACACCTATAATGCGAAGCCGGTCCCGGCGATGGACGGCAACGGCCGGTTGCTGCCGGCGCCGAACCGCTTCCCCTCCAGCGCAAACGGGCGCGGGTTCGCGCCCCTCGCGGCGGAGGTGCACGCGCTGGGCCTCAAGTTCGGCGTCCACCTGATGCGCGGCATCCCGCGCCTGGCCGTCGAGCGCAACCTTCCGGTGCTGGGCACCCAGATCCGTGCCGCCGACATCGCCGACACCAGCAGCACCTGCTCCTGGAACCCGGACATGTACGGCGTCGACATGACGAGACCGGGCGCACAGGCCTATTACGACAGCGTCTTCCGCCTGTTCGCGTCCTGGGGCGTCGATTTCGTCAAGATGGACGACATGAGCCGTCCCTATGATGCCCATGCGCCAGAGATCGAGGCGGCGCACAAGGCGATCGCCGCGAGCGGTCGACCGATGATCCTGAGCCTGTCGCCCGGTGAAACGCCGGTCACCCGCGGCGAGCATGTGCGTCGCTTTGCGCAGATGTGGCGGATCAGCGACGACTTCTGGGACGAATGGCCGCTGCTGGAGGCGCAGTTCACGCGCCTGGAGAACTGGAACCCGTGGCGGCGACCCGGCGGCTGGCCAGACGCCGACATGCTGCCCCTCGGCCGGCTGGCGCTGGGCGAGCGGGATACCAAGTTCACGCCCGACGAGCAGCGCACGCTGATGACATTGTGGTCGATCGCGCGCTCGCCGCTCATCATGGGCGGGGACCTCAGGCACCTGGACGATCGGACGCTGGCATTGTTGACCAACCGCGAGGTGCTGGCGGTGAACCAGGCGAGCACGGACAATCAACCGCACTTCCTGGCCGACGGCGTGCGGGTGTGGTCCGCGCGCCCCGCGGACGGCGGCGGCCGCTATGTGGCGCTGTTCAACACCGGCAAGGAGGCGCGGGAGATCACCCTCCCGCTCCGCGAACTCGGGTTGAGCGGCAGCCAGCCGATGCGCGACCTGTGGGAAGGCAAGGCGCTGGCGCCCGCAAAGGACCGGCTCATCCGTCCTATCCCTTCGCACGGTGCCGGGCTCTACCGGGTCGGCTGAGTCCGCCCGGTCGAGCCCTGCGCGCGCACCGCCGCGACGCCCTGCAGGATGTTGTCCACCACGAACTCCGGCGCCTCGTGCGGCAGGCCGTGGCCGGCGGTCGCCGCGATATTCTGGTGCGCGTTGGAGGAAAGCGTGAGGAACTGCTTCTGCATGCGCTGGCTCGAATCCTCCAGTCGGATGGCGAGCGGCTCCGAAAGCCCGGGCACCATGCGAAAGCGCTGGCTGTGCGTCGCCACGATCACCGGCTTGTCGCCCAGCGTCTTCAACTGACGCGCCGCTGCCGCACTCGCGCGCCAGTCGAGCCGTTCCTCGTTGCGGTTCGGATCCTCGATCATGGCGGAGAGAAAGGTGCGCACGTCGGTCAGCGGCTTCTCCTCCCCGGGCGTGGCACTGGGCAGCATCGCAAGCCAGGTCGTCATCTGGTCCGGATGGGTCGAAGAGACGAGTACCAGCCCGGCCGTATCGTCCGGAAAGCGGCTCGCGAACACCTGCGCGTGGAGACCGCCGATCGAGTGGCCGACCAGCAGAAACGGGCCCCGAACACCCGCTTCTTGCAGCACAGCGTGCAGATCGTTTGCTGCATTCAGGCTTGTCCGGATCGGCTCCGGCGCTCGGTCGCTGCTGCCCACGCCGGCGCGATCATAGAGGCAGATACGTGTCGCGGGTGCGATCCGCGCCGCGATCCGTTGCCACCCTGCGTCTTCGACAGGTGCGGTACCCATGCCCGCATCCACCACCACCGTGGGCTCGCCGGTACCCTGGCATTGTAGCCGGATCGCGCGCCCCCCAACGTCAAACCGGCCGTCGACTTCCGGGGTTATTGTCGCGGTCCCCGCCAGCGCTAGCGATGCAAGCAGGGCGGCAAGCAGGTCGTGCATCGGTGCGGGCTCCCGGGTGGACGCCGCAATCTACGCCGGCGCGAACGGCGCAAACAACCGGTCTCTACGGCCCGGCCAAAAGAAGAGCCGCCACCCGAAGGTGGCGGCGCCGTGCCTAGTTCGCTCCGCGGCCGGTCTTTTCCTGCAGCGCATCGATGCGCTTGGAAGCCTCGGCCTTGGAAAGGCCTTGGGCGAATTCCTCGCCGGCCTCTTCGCTCAGCGTCTTGAGGTAGGATGCCTGGGCGCCGGTCATGGGCTCGTCGCCGGTGGTCCAGTCGTCCGGGTCCTTTTCGGCGTTGGAAAAGGGCTCGCTTTTGGGGTTCCGATCATTCGCCACGGGGTATCTCCTTCCCCGTACAAACGTCTTTGTTCTCACTCTGTTCCGGACCAGGCTTCCATGGTGAACGTGAGGGCCTCCGCCACAGCGGCATGCCGGATCTTGGCGCGGGACACGTTCAGGCCTGCTGCCAGGTGCCGGTCGGCACGCATGGCGCCTTCCGCGCCGAACTTGGCGAGGCGCATCACGAACGGCAGGGTCGCATTGTTGAGCGCGAATGCGGAGGTGCGGGCGACCGCGCCCGGCATGTTGGCGACGCAGTAATGGATCACATCCTCCTCGACGAACACCGGGTCGTCGTGAGTGGTCGCGCGGGAGGTTTCGAAACACCCGCCCTGGTCGATGGCGATGTCGACCAGCACGCTTCCGCGCTTCATCGTGCGCAGCATCTCCCGAGTGACGAGCTTCGGGGCTGCGGCACCCGGCACCAGCACGGCGCCGATCACCAGATGGGCCTGCGCCACCGCCGCCGCAATCGCGGCGCGAGAAGCATAGGCGGTCTTGATCTGGCTGCCGAAGTGAAGGTCGAGCTCGGCCAGCCGTTCGTTGCTGATGTCGTAGATGGTGACGTCCGCGCGCAGCCCCACCGCCATCTGCGCGGCGTTGATGCCGGCGACGCCGCCGCCCAGGATCGCGACTCGCGCCGGCGCGACCCCGGGGACGCCGCCCAGAAGAACGCCGCGGCCGCCCTGTTCCTTTTCCAGATAGTGGGCGCCGACCTGCACGGACATGCGGCCCGCGACCTCCGACATGGGCTTCAGCAAGGGCAGCGAACCGCTGTTCGACGTCACCGTCTCATAGGCAATGCAGGTCGCACCGGACCGCATCAGCCCTTCTGCCTGGGGCTTGTCTGCGGCGAGGTGCAGGTAGGTGAACAGCGTGTGCCGCGGCTCCAACAGCGCGATCTCGGACGGCTGCGGCTCCTTCACCTTCACGATCATGTCGCTCTCGGCGAAGACGGTGGCGGCATCCGCCACGATCCGGGCACCCGCCTCGACATAGTCCGAGTCGGTAAAGTCGATTCCGGCCCCGGCGGAAGTCTCGACGACGACTTCGTGCCCGGCCGCGACCAGTTCCGCCACCGAGGACGGCGTCAGACCGACGCGATACTCGTGGTTCTTGATTTCCTTGGGAACACCGACGCGCATAAACCTCTCCGATACGGTAGATGATCCGCTATAGAACGGCTCGTCGGGCTTGTCCCGTTGCTAGCGCATGCTGCGCGTGCTAACGGCCGGCGCTTTCACGGCGAAACGAGTAGCGTTCAGGCGATGGTCATGTTTCACGCGATCCAGCAGATGCCGCGCCTGTGAATTCCCCGGTCTCTGCCCCGACGGGGGCTGCCCTGCTGCCATCAGATCGCGTCGAGGATGGGCACGCCCATTCGCGTGAGCAGGCGACGTGGAAGCTCATGCTGGGCGCCGTCGGCATCGTATTCGGCGACATCGGCACCAGCCCGCTCTACGCGTTTCGCGAAACCTTCGACGGGCACCACAAGCTGGCGCTCGACCCGTTGCACATCATGGGCGTCATCAGCCTGATGTTCTGGTCGATGATGATCGTGGTGACGCTGAAATATGTGTCGATCATCATGCGCGCCGACAACAAGGGGGAGGGCGGCAGCCTCGCACTCCTCGCGCTCGTGTCCGGCCGCACCCAAGGCAAGCGCTGGACCAGCGGCATCGTGCTGCTGGGCGTGTTCGCCACCGCGCTTTTCTATGGCGACAGCATGATCACCCCCGCGGTTTCGGTGCTGTCGGCGGTGGAGGGCGTCGCCATCGCCGCGCCGGCCTTCGGCGGCCTGGTGCTGCCGATCGCGGTGCTGATCCTCGTCGGGTTGTTCTCGATCCAGCGGGGCGGCACGTCGCGCGTCGGCGCCTTTTTCGGCCCGATCATGGTCTGCTACTTTACCGTGATCGCGGCGCTGGGCGTCGTCAGCATCGTCCAGACGCCGACGATCCTGCACGCGTTCCTGCCGACCTACGCGGTCAATTTCTTTGTCCATGATCCGCTGGCGGCCTTTCTGGCGCTGGGCTCGGTGGTACTGGCGGTAACCGGCGCGGAGGCGCTGTACGCCGACATGGGCCATTTCGGCCGCAAGCCGATCGCCTTCTCCTGGCTGTGGATCGTGCTGCCCGCGCTCATGGCGAACTACATGGGGCAGGGCGCGTTGCTAATGCGCGAGGGCGCCGCCGCCCTGCAGAGCCCGTTCTACATGCTGGCGCCCGACGACTTCCAGCTGCCGATGGTGTTCCTGGCGACCGCTGCCGCGATCATCGCCAGCCAGGCGGTGATCTCCGGCGCCTTCTCGGTCACGCAGCAGGCGATCCAGCTCGGCTTCATTCCGCGGCTGCGCATCGATCACACCAGCGCCGCCACCGCCGGGCAGATCTACATCCCGCTCATCAACTGGGCGCTGATGGTGATGGTGATCCTGCTGGTGCTCACCTTCCAGACCTCGTCCAACCTGACCGCGGCCTATGGCATCGCGGTGACCGGGGCGATGTTGATCGACACCTGCCTGCTGGCGGTGCTGCTGTTCGCGCTGTGGCGCTGGCCGGTCTACTACGCGCTGCCGCTGCTGGCCGTCTTCTTCCTGGTCGACGGCGCCTATTTCGCGGCCAACCTCACCAAGGTGCCCGACGGCGGCTGGTTCCCGCTGATGATCGGCATCATCGTCTTCGTGCTGCTCACCACCTGGGCGAAGGGGCGCAAGCTGATGATCGAGCGGCTGCGCGAGGCCGCGATGCCGATCAAGGTGTTCATCCAATCGGCCGCGAGCTCCGCAAGCCGGGTGCCGGGGACGGCGGTGTTCATGACCTCCACGCCCGATGGCGTGCCCCATGCGCTGCTCCACAACCTCAAGCACAACAAGGTCCTGCACGAGCGCGTCGTGCTGCTGACGGTGAAGATCACCGACGAGCCCTTCGTCGCCGAGGAGAACCGGGTGAAGGCCGACGACCTGGGGCAGGGCTTCCACCGCCTGATCCTGCGCTACGGCTTCATGCAGGATGCGGACGTGCCCGCCGCGCTTCGGCAGGTGAAGGTCGCGGGCGGCGATTTCCGGATGATGGAGACCAGCTTCTTCCTCGCCCGCCAGACGCTGTTGCCCTCGTCGCGGCCCGGCATGATGATCTGGCGCGAAAAGCTGTTCGCCTGGATGCTGCGCAACGCGGAAAGCGCGATGGAATTCTTCCGCCTGCCCACCAATCGCGTGGTGGAGCTCGGCAGCCAGGTCGAGATTTGATCGAACCCGCGCCTCCAGCCTCCGCTCCGGGCGCGCCGATCATCGTCTCGGCCTTGTTCGGCGCGGCGGATCATGCCGCGCTGGATGCGCTCCGCCGCCGCCACTTCCCGCCGGAGCGCAACCAGCTGGCCGCGCATCTGACGCTGTTCCACCATCTGCCGCCGCATGTGGCGCCCGAGCTGCGGCAGCGCCTCTCTGCGGAGACGCGCGACGTAGGCGCGCCGCGGGCCAGGATCGCGGGGCTGCGCAACCTGGGGCGCGGCGTCGCGCTGCGGATCGAATCGCCGGAGCTGGAGGAGATCCGCGCCCGCCTGGCAGACGCGTTCGCGATGCTGCTGACGCCGCAGGATCGGGCCGGCTGGGCGCCCCACGTCACCATCCAGAACAAGGTCGAGCCGGCAGAAGCGCGCGCGCTGCTGCACGCCTTGCAGGCCGATTTCCGGCCACGTCCGCTCGCGATCGCCGGGCTGGCAAGCTGGTGGTATCGCGGTGGGCCCTGGGAGCCGATTTCCCGTCACAAGTTCGCTTGACCGACGCGAAACGCCTTCGTATAGGCGCGCCCTCGCCACGGCGAGTGCCCATGGGGCGGAGTAGCTCAGTTGGTTAGAGCAGCGGAATCATAATCCGCGTGTCGGGGGTTCAAGTCCCTCCTCCGCTACCATTTTCCCGAATAGAAGCAGTTGCGTGCGGATCGGTGTCGATCCGCTGGAACACTGTACCGCACCATCCGTTTCGCGCTCACCAATTGGGAGACGAACATGCGGAAGCTGCTGATCACGATGAGTGCACTTGCGCTGGGGGCGATGCCCGCAGCCGGCATCGCGCAGACGATGACCCCGGAACAGGTCGGGGCCGCGCCGATGAGCGGGACTCCGTCCGAGAACTACGCCGCCTGGGCGGCCGACAGCGACAAGTATGAGATCCAGTCCAGCCGGATCGCGCTGACGAAGTCCAAGAGCGACGCGACCAAGGCGTTCGCGCGCGAGATGATCACGGATCATACCACCACCACCAAGGCGCTGATGGCGGCGCTCCCGAAGACGGAGCCCAAGGTCAAGCGCCCGCCGAGCGCGCTTTCGGAGCCGAATGCGGCCAAGATCGCGGCCCTGAAGGCGGCGGATGCCGACAGCTTCGACGCGCTCTACATGCAGCAGCAGGCCGAGGCGCATCGCGCGGCCTGGTCGCTGCACAAGGGCTATTCGACCGACGGGCAGGACCCGGCGCTGAAGCAGGTGGCGGACTCGGCCGTGCCGATCATCGAGAAGCACCTGGCGCACCTGCAGAGCGCACCGGGCGGCATGTAAGCCGCGCCAGAAGGTGACATGGAGGAGGGCTCGCCGGACCGGCGGGCCCTCTTTTTTTGACCGGTCTACCCGGCGGAACAATGGGTTGCCGCGTCGCACGGTTGCGGCGCGACGCATCTGGGCCTAGCGGATGCGGCATCATGACCGATCAGCCTTTTGCCGTCGCCCTCGTCTCGGGCGGCCTCGACTCCATGGTTTCCGCCGCGCTCGCACGCGAGGCGGGATATCGTCTCCTTGCCCTGTCGGTGGACTATAACCAACGCCACCAGATCGAGCTGGCCGCCGCCGGCCGCGTCGCTGCGGCGCTCGGTGCCGACCGGCACGTGACCCTGTCGCTGGACCTTTCCGCGTTCGGCGGATCGGCACTGACCGCCGACATCGCCGTTCCGAAGGACGGCGTCGCCCCCGGGATCCCGATCACCTATGTGCCGGCCCGCAACACCATCTTCCTGAGCCTGTCGCTCGGCTGGGCCGAGGCAGCGGGCGCGCGCGACCTGTTCATCGGCGTGAACGCGCTCGACTATTCGGGCTATCCGGACTGCCGTCCGGAGTTCATCGCCGGCTTCGAGCATCTGGCAGCGCTGGCGACCAAGGCCGGGGTGGAGGGCGAGGGGTTCAAGATCCACGCGCCGCTCCAGCACATGACCAAAGCCGACATCGTGCGCGAAGGCACCCGGTTGGGCCTCGACCTGGGCATCAGCTGGTCCTGCTATGACCCGCAGGGCGACCTTCACTGCGGCCTGTGCGACAGCTGCCGGCTGCGCTCGAAGGGTTTCGAGGAGGCAGGCGTGCCGGACCCGACCCGCTACGCCACCGCTGCGGCCTGAACGGGGCGCTGATATCGTGAGCTACGCCGTCAAGGAGATGTTCCTGACGTTGCAGGGCGAGGGCGTGCACGCCGGTCGCCGGGCGGTGTTCGTGCGCTTTGCGGGGTGCAACCTGTGGAGCGGGCGCGAGGTCGACCGTGCGAGCGCAATATGCCGCTTCTGCGATACCGACTTCGTCGGAACCGATGGCGAGGGCGGGGGGAAGTTCGCCGATGCGGCGGCACTGGTCGCGGCGGTCGAGGGCTTCTGGGGACCCGGCGCCGAGCGCCGCTTCGTCGTGCTGACGGGCGGGGAGCCCATGCTCCAGATCGACGATGCGCTGGTGGAGGCGCTGCACGCGGCCGGCTTCACCATCGCGATCGAAAGCAACGGCACGATCCCGGCGCACCCGGGAATCGACTGGGTATGTATCAGCCCCAAGGCGGGCAGCACCGTGGTGCAACGCCGGGGTGACGAGCTGAAGCTGGTGTGGCCACAGGCGGGCCTGGACTTGGAGGAGATCGAGGGCTGGGACTTCGCCAATTTCCTGGCCCAGCCGCTCGACGATCCTCAGGCGGATGCGAACCGGGAAGCGGCGGTCGCGCTTGTGCTCGCCCGGCCGAAATGGCGCCTGTCTCTCCAGACGCACAAGCTGCTCGGGCTGCGGTAATCCGCAGCCCGGATCCGGATCAGCCGAGCAGCGGGTAGGCGCCGCAGCGCTTGTCCTGCCAGGTGCCCTTCTTCCAGCACTTCGGCCGGGTGAGCGGCTCCATGTTGGTGAGGGAGCGCTGGTAGAAGCCGCCGGGGAACTGCTGCTCGCTCGAAGGAACCAGGCTGTTCCGGAGCTTGCGCATGTGCTGTTCCGCAAGTGCCCCGAACTGGCCCTTGGGCGTGAACACCGCCTCCTGGCCGATCTCGCCCGCCGCCTGGCAGAAGTTGAGCTGGGCCGAGACGGTCGAGAAGCTCGAGTAGACACGCGTGCCGAACTGGTCGAGCGCGTTCTGCCCTTCCTTCTTGGTCTTGGCGTTGCGCTCGAAGTACTTCGCCAGGATCTCGTAGCTGCGCTTCAGCTCGTCCGCATGGGTGTCGAGCAGGTCGTTGTAGTTGTTGAGGGTCAGCAGCGTGGGCTCGAACTGGCACTGAAGCGCGGCGACGTTGAGGCCCGCGCGCAGGTTCCAGGCCAACGCCGCGCGCAGTTCGTCACCGGTCGCGCCGGGAAGCGCCTGGACGGTGATGCCGGGCTCGGCACCCGTCACGCGCGCACCCGACAGCTCAGGCGACTTGAAGAAGAACTGCGCGGAGGCGGGGGCGGCGTAGGTTGCCGCCGCAAGGGCCGCGCTGGCGATCAGGGTTCGCACTGACTTCATGGGATCCTCTCACGCGCCGATGCGGCGCCACGAGGAGGGGTTACGGGGTTTTGGCGTGCGTCGCCAAGACCCTTTTTGCGCGTCGCTGACGATATGCAATCCGCAGCCAGCTGCTTGGGATTCAACGGAATCTTCATGCGACCGCTTGCTGCGCTGCGGCAGCTGAGCAGGGCGGCTCCCAGGCGACCCCGATCGACCAAAAAACAAAGGCCGCCCGGTCGCCCGGACGGCCTTTGCTGAACAGACGCCGAAGCGTCTGATTACATCGCGTTGGTGGTCGCGGTGGTGTCGTTGCCCAGCGCGGTGTCGTTCGCGAGCATCGTGTCGTTCGCGAGCATCGCGTCGTTGCCCATGGCGCCGTCAACGGCGGTCATGTTGTCGGTCATCGTGCCGTCGAGCGAGGTGTCGGTCGAGTTCAGATCGGTCACGATGGTGTTGTCCGTGGTGGTCTCGGCCGAGTCGCCGCAAGCTGCGACCATCAGCGCCGCACCGGCGACCATCGAGCTGGTAACGATCTTGGAAATGATTGCGCGCATGTAGAGCTCCCTAAACAAGTGGTTTGGCGGCTTATCTGCCGTTTAATACCCAACCGGGGATGGACATTAGTCGGTTCGCGGGCAGCCCTCAAGCGGGTTTTCGCGCGATGCGGTGAGTGACGCCAGCAACGTCGGAAATTCCAGCAAAAGTGCCGCGTCGAAGCTTTCCTGGCGGGCATCCCGCCCGAGCTGTTCGAGACTGGTTACTGGGAATTCGGGAAGGCCGCACGGCACGATCCCGCCGAAGTGGGTGAGGTCCGGAGACAGGTTGACCGAAAAGCCGTGGAAGGTGACCCAGCGCCGCACGCGAACACCGATGGCGCCGATCTTCGCCTCCTGCCCCCCGTCGCGGGTCCAGATGCCGATCCGCTCGGGCACCGAGAACGCCTCGACCTCCAGCCGGGCGAGGGCGCGGATGACCCATTGCTCCACCGCATGGACGAAGCAGCGGACGTCGCGCCCGCGCTGGGCGAGGTTCAGCATCACATAGCCGACCCGCTGGCCGGGGCCGTGGTAGGTGTAGCGGCCGCCACGGCCTGCCGGATAGACCGGGAAGCGCGGGTCGAGCAGCTCGGCCGGATCGGCGCTGGTTCCTGCGGTGTAGAGCGGCGGATGCTCGACCAGCCACACCAGTTCGCCGGCCACGCCATCGGCGATCGCGGCTGCCCGCGCCTCCATGGTGGCCAGCGCCCGCGGATAGTCGGTGAGACCCGGCTCGATGCGCCATTCCGGCAGTATGGGTTGGGGCGAGGGGGGAGTATCGGGGGTAAGCATTGGCAAGCCCCGGTAGCACAGGTACAGCCACGCGTCATGCAACCAGTGGGGAATGGGGCGCCGATGCGGGCCATGGTCGAGATGGAGCAGGTGTGGGATCGCACCGCTGCATTCCTCCGCGCGCGTCGCGCCACCCTGGTCGCGTTGGCGCTGCCGGCACTGTTCGTGCCTAGCGTGATCGGCGGACTGGCCGAAGCTGCCGCTGCCCAGGACGTCGGCGCATCGGGCGGGATCTGGATGCCGGTGCGGCTCGTGGCCGGGCTGCTGATGCTATGGGCCGAACTCGCGATCCTTGCCCTGGCCGCGGGGCTCGACAGCCCGCGCGCGGCGCTTCGGCAGGCCGGGTTGCGCCTGCCGGTGGTGATCGGCTTCGCCCTGCTTTTGACCGCGCTGCTGCTGCTGCTGGCCATGCCGGCGGTGGCGATCCTCGCGGCCTACGGCTTTGACTTCGTGGCCGCGGCGGCGGGCGAAAGCGTGACACCGAGTGTCGCGGCCGCGGCATGGATCGCGCTCTACGCGCTGGTGCTGATCCCGCTGCTGCTGTGGGTCGCCGCACGGCTGAGCCTCTTGCCTCCGGTTATCCTGGAGGAGCGGCGCGGGCTGGGCGCGATCGCGTGCACCGTTGCGCTCACGCACGGCCTCGCCGCCAAGATCATCGGCATGTTCCTGCTCTATGGGATCGTCTCGACGGTGCTCACGGCTGCGACCCAGTACGCGGGCGGCACCATTCTTGCGCTGATCTTCGGCAGCGACGATGGCCTTGGCGTGGCGTCCGTGCTGACGCTGCTGCTCACCACCCTGGTGGAAACGGCGCTCGCCGCGATGCTGTGGGTGTTCACCGGCAAGCTCTACCTTGCGGCACGCGAACGACAGGACGGAACGGCGGCACATCGATGAAGCTGAATATGGCCGCCGTGGTCGGCGGCGCGTGGACCCTTTGGCGGCGGGAACGTGCGCTGCTGTTGCCGCTGGCGGGTGTGTTTCTGGTGGTGCCGACGATGGCCGCGACCATCTGGATGGTCGTGCCGGAGGTTCCGGACCCGGCAGCGCCGGCGGACGCCGCCACGTTGCTCCAGTCCATGCAGGCCTATCTCTACGCCAACTTGCACTGGCTGCTGCTGCAGACCGTCCTGGGCCTGTTCGGCACCGGCACGATCCTGGCGCTGTTCCTTGATGCGAGCCGGCCGACGGTTGCAGGTGCGATGGGCGTGGCGCTGCGGCGGTTCCCGGCGCTTCTGCTGGCCCAGATCGCGTGCCAGTTCGCCGTGGTGCTCGGCCTGATGGCGTTTCTGCTGCCCGGGCTCTACGCCGTGGGCCGGATCTTCCTGATCCCCGCGGCGATCGTCGCCGAGCCGCGGCGCAATGCGCTCGATGCCATGGCGCGCGGGCTCCAGCTTACCGCCGGCAACGGCTTCGCCCTGCTCGGGCTTCAGGCGGTCTTCTACTTCGCCGCGCAGATGGTGGTGGCGCTTGGCAGCGCGTTCACGTCCGCAGGGCAGGGGAACGACGTCGCGGTAGCCCTGGGTGCGCTCGTCGCCGGCATCGCGAACGGCGGGATGACGCTCGCCTATGCCCTGTTGCGCGTCTCCGCCTATGCTCAGGCAAGCGGCAGCCGCGGATAGTGCGGCGCCGCGTCGGGCGACAGGATGCCCGATGCGCGCGGATCGGCGAAGGTCTCGACGGTCCGCTTGAACGGCACGAACCCGCTCTTGCGATAGAAGCCCAGCGCGCGCGGGTGGTCGAGCGTGCAGGTGTGGACCCACAGCCGCTCGACGTCCTTGCGCCAGGCGAGGGTCAGCGCCTGCGCCATCAGCCATCGGCCCAAGCCGCGGCCCACTAGCTCCGGGACCAGCACGAAGTAGGAGAGCTCGCACTCGCCTGCGCGGCGGTGGTCGAGTTCCAGCATCCCGACCTCGATCCCGCGCGGATCGACCACGGCGTACACCGAGATGCCCGGATCGTGGAGGATCGCGCGCAGGCGATCGTCGTCCATCACCAGCCGCGAGAACCACAGCCACGGCTCCCCGACCCGGCGGAACAGTGCCCGGTATGTGGCAAGGTCCGGTTCGCGCCAGTGGACGAGCCGGAGCGGCGCGTCCGGCAGCGGGCGTAGCGGCGGCCGCGCCCGCATCTCGAGCGAGGTGACGATCGTGGCGACCTCGTCGGGACGGACGGGGATCAGCCCCACGGGATCAGCTCCAGCTCGCCATTGGCGGCAGGCTCATCAGGATCGCGTCGATGTTGCCGCCGGTCTTCAGGCCGAACAGGGTGCCGCGGTCATAGACCAGGTTGAATTCGGCGTAGCGGCCCCGCCATTCGAGCTGCCGGACGCGATCGGCCTCGGTGAAATCCTGGTTCATCCGGCGGCGCACCAGCGCGGGGTAGATCGCGAGGAACGCCTCGCCGACATCGCGGGTGAAGGCGAAGTTCGCATCGAAGTCGCCCTCCAGATGGTCGTAGAAGATGCCGCCGACGCCGCGGTGCACGTTGCGGTGGGGGATGAAGAAATAGTCGTCCGCCCACTTTTTGAACCGCGGATAGTGGTCGGGATCGTGCCGGTCGCACGCCGCGGCCAGCGCCTGGTGGAAGTCGGCGGTGTCGTCGTCATAGGGAAGGGGCGGGTTGAGGTCGGCTCCCCCGCCGAACCAGCGCTTCGTGGTCACCAGGAAGCGCGTGTTCATGTGCACGGCGGGCACGTGCGGGTTCGCCATGTGCGCGACGAGGCTGATGCCGGTTGCGAAAAAGGCCGGGTTCTCCGCCGCGCCGTGGATGGACTGGGCGAAGCCGCCCTCCAGCGTGCCGGCGACCGTGGACACGTTGACGCCCACCTTCTCGAACACGCGGCCCTTCATCAGCCCGCGCACGCCACCGCCGCCATGGCCGCCTGCCGAATCGACGCGATCCCACGGGCTGTAGTCGAAGCGTGCGTCCGACCCGGCTTCGCGCTCGATCGCTTCGAATTCGGCGCAGATCCGGTCGCGCAGGTGCTCGAACCAGGTACGCGCGGCAAGCTGTTGAGAATCGAGAGGTTCCATCGCGACGGCTTAGCTTCGCCCCCCGCGCGAAGTCGAGAGCCTCAGCCGAATGCCGGCCAGCCGCCGGTCTGGCGCAGCGCCTCGCCCGCCACCATGGCGCCCGCGACGGCGACGTTCAGCGAGCGCATCTCGGGTCGCATCGGAATGGCGACCGCGAGATCGGCGGCCGCATGCACCGCCTCCGGCACGCCGGAGCCCTCGGAACCCAGCAGCAGCGTGTCGCTTGGGTCGAATCGCGCACTCGGCAGCGGCACCGCACCGCGGGTGGTCAGCAGCACGAGGCGGCCGGGCAGCTGCGCGCGGAATGCTTCCCAGTCGACGTGGCGCACCACCGACGCCTGCGCCGCATAGTCCATGCCGGCGCGTGCCAGCGCACGGTCGCTCCACGGGAAGCCCATCGGCTCGATCAGGTCGATGCCCACGCCGAGGCAGGCACCCAGCCGGAGGATGGTGCCGACGTTTCCGGCGATGTCGGGCTGAAACATTGCGATCCGCACCGCACGGCTTTGCCCTGCCTCAAACTCTTGCGCAACGATGCGGTGTAGAGGCGGCGCGCAGGCAGTAGCGCGGGGGCGGTTGGCAAAGTGACGCCCCCACGTCTATCACGTTGCGGAGGCGCCGGAGATCAAGGCTACTTGACGCAGCCGAATAGATGGCAAGGCTGCCTGTAATTCTCTGAGGCGCGTTCGCGCCGAATGGTTTGGGTGCAGGGGCAAATAGCGCATGGCGACAATAGACGAGGTTCCCCCCGGCGGAGCGACCGGCTCGCATGAAGATGTGATCGAGAATCCCCGCCGACGCGATTATCTATCCATTGGCGCGGTGGCATTCGCAGGGGTGGGCGTGGGGGTGATCGCCCTTCCGCTCATCAACCAGATGAGCCCCTCTGCGGACGTGCTGGCGCTTTCGACCACGGAACTCGACCTTTCGGCGATCGAGCCTGGCCAGGCGATCAAGGCGTCGTTCCGCAAGCAGCCGCTGTTCGTGCGCAACCTCACCCCGCAGGAGATCGAGGCCGCCAACAAGGTGCCGCTGTCGGACCTGCGCGATCCCCAGTCGCTCGCCGAACGGACGAAGGAGGGCAAGGCCAACTGGCTCGTGACGCTGGGCGTTTGCACCCACCTGGGCTGCGTTCCGCTGGGCGCGGGCGAGGGCGAGAACAAGGGGCCGTTCGGGGGCTATTTCTGTCCGTGTCACGGCTCTGCCTATGACACGGCCGGGCGCATCCGGCAGGGGCCGGCGCCGACGAACCTGTCGGTTCCCGACTATTCGTTCACGTCCGACACCACGATCCTGGTCGGCTGAGGAGAGACACGCGATGAGCTTTCCCTGGGCCCAGCATTATGCGCCGAAGCACCCGCTGATGCAGTGGGTGGACAGCCGCCTGCCGCTGCCGCGCTTCGTCTACAACGCGATCGGCGGCGGCTATCCGGTGCCGCGCAACCTCAATTACTTCTGGAACTTCGGCATCCTCGCGGGTGCCGCGCTGATGATCCAGATCGTCACCGGCGTCGTGCTGGCGATGCATTATGCCGCCAACGGCGCGGTCGCGTTCGATTCGGTCGAATCGATCATGCGCGACGTGAACGCCGGCTGGTTCCTGCGCTATGCGCACGCGAACGGCGCCTCGATGTTCCTGGCGGTGGTCTACATCCACATCTTCCGCGGGCTCTATTACGGCTCGTACAAGGCGCCGCGCGAGATGGTGTGGCTGCTGGGCGTCGTCATCTTCCTGCTGATGATGGCAACCGCCTTCATGGGCTATGTGCTCCCCTGGGGGCAGATGAGCTTCTGGGGCGCGCAGGTCATCACCGGCTTCTTCTCGGCGATCCCGGGCGTGGGCGAGACCATCCGCATCTGGCTGCTGGGCGGCTATGCGCCGGACAATGCCGCGCTCAACCGCTTCTTCTCGCTCCATTATCTGCTGCCGTTCGTGATCCTGGGGGTCATCATCCTCCACATTTGGGCGCTGCACATTCCGGGATCGGGCAACCCGACCGGCGTGGAGGTGAAGGCCGAGCAGGATACCGTCCCCTTCCACCCCTATTACACCGCCAAGGACGGCTTCGGCCTGGGCGTGTTCCTGATCATCTTCGCAGCGCTGCTGTTCTTCGCCCCCAATTATCTGGGCCATGCGGACAACTACATTCCGGCCAACCCGCTCTCGACGCCTGCGCACATCGTGCCGGAATGGTATTTCTGGCCCTTCTACGCGATCCTGCGCGCGTTCACCGTGGACTTCATCATCCCGGCGAAGCTGTGGGGCGTGCTGGCGATGTTCGGCTCGATCCTGCTGCTGTTCTTCCTGCCGTGGCTCGATCGCTCGCCGGTCCGTTCGGCGAACTTCCGCCCGGTGTATCGCACGCTGTTCTGGATGCTGGTGCTCGACGTGCTGGTGCTGGGCTTCTGCGGCGGTGCGCCGGCGGAACCGGCCTACATCATCGCGAGCCAGATCGCGGCGGCCTATTACTTCCTCCACTTCCTGGTACTGGTGCCGATCGTCTCCGCCCTGGAGCGTCCGCGCCCGCTGCCGAACTCGATCACCGAGGCGGTGCTGGAAGGAAAGAGCGGCTCTCGCATGCGCGAAACTGCAGTGACCGGCGCGCCGGCCGCGGCCGAATAAGGGGCATCGACTTTCATGATCTCTTCCCTTTTCCGGTTGGCGTTGCGCAACCTGAACATCCTGATCGGCCTGGCATTCGCGGGCGTGCTGATGCTCGCGCTGATCACGACCGTCTACGGCCTGGTCACCGAGCCTGCCGCACCGACCGCGGAGCATGAGTTCCACCGGGAGCACAAGCCGCTCAAGCTGGCGTCGGACGGGCCGTTCGGCCGCTTCGACCGCCAGCAGCTCCAGCGCGGCTTCCAAGTCTACAAGGAAGTCTGCGCCGCCTGTCACTCGCTCCGCCTGGTCGCGTTCCGCAACCTGGAGGACCTCGGCTACAACGAGGCCGAGGTGAAGGCGATCGCCACCCAGTGGGCGATCCAGCAGCCGAGCATCAACCCGGAAACCGGCGAGACGGCGACCCGGGCCAACATCCCGTCGGACCGCTTCCCGCTGGCCTTTGCTAACGACGTCGCCGCGCGGGCTGCGAACAACAACGCGATCCCGCCCGATCTTTCGCTGATCACCAAGGCGCGCGAGGGCGGGGCGGCGTACATCTATTCGCTGCTGACAGGCTATCAGAACCAGCCTGCGGAACTGGTGCACGAGTTCCCGGGTGCGAAGACGCCGGAAGGGTTGCACTACAACCCCTACTTCCCGAACCTCAACATCGCGATGCCGCCGCCGATCACCAGCAACGACCAGGTGACCTACCAGGACGGCACGCGCGCGACGATCGATCAGATGGCAAAGGACGTTTCGGCGTTCCTGGTCTGGACCGCGGAGCCGAACCTGGAGACGCGGCACCAGGCGGGATTGGCAACGATCCTCTTCCTGCTGATCTTCACGCTGCTGACCTTCGGGGCCTATCGCAACATCTGGCGGGGCGTGAAGCATTGATGACGACTGAGAGCGCCGCCGAAGCGATCCGGCGGCGCATCCGGACGATCCCGGACTTCCCGAAGCCGGGCATCCAGTTCCGCGACATCACGACCCTGCTGCTCGACGCCGAGGGATTGCGCCTTGCCGTCGAGCAGATGGTCACCTCGGTCGAAGGGCCGATCGACCTGGTGGCGGGCATCGAGGCGCGCGGCTTCGTCTTCGCGCCGGCCGTCGCACTTGCACTCGGCGCGGGCGTGCTGCTGGTGCGCAAGGACGGCAAGCTGCCCGGCGCTACCATCGCCGAGGACTATGCCCTCGAATATGGCACCGACCGCATCACCATCCATGCCGATGCCTGCGCGCCCGGTGCGCGGGTGCTGCTGGTGGACGACCTGATCGCCACGGGTGGCACCGCACGCGCGGCGGTGCGGCTGCTGCGCAAGGCGGGCGCTACGGTTACCCAGGCAGCCTTCGTGATCGACTTGCCGGACTTGGGCGGTGCCGACGCGCTGCGGAGGGATGGCATCACCGTCCGCAGCCTGGTGGCGTACGACGGGGACTAGGCGTCCTCGATCGCGCTGGCGGCGGCGACCTTCTGCCGCCCCAGCCGGTGCTCCCGCCAGACGATGAACAGGCCGCTCGCGACGATGACGGGCGCGCCCAGCCAGGTTGCGGATCCGGGGAGCAGGCCGAACAACATCCAGCCGTAGAGCGTCGCCCAGACCAGGCCCGAATAATCCATCGGTACCACGACGGCGACCGGCGCATGGCGCAGCGCCGCGGTGAGGGCGATCTGGCCCATGCCGCCGACCAGCCCGATCGACACCAGGATAGCCCAGGTCGCGGCGTCATGCGGCTTCAGGTTGAAGGCGTAGAGCAGCGCAAGCGGCGGAAGGGACAGCAGCGAGAACCAGAACACCGTGGTCCCGCTGTTCTCCGTCCGCCCGAGTTGGCGCAGCAGGATGGCGACGATCGCCACGAACAGCGCGGCGAGGAGTCCGATGACGGCGCCGAATGGCGTGACGTGATGGCCTGCGCCGGGCTGCGCAACGATCAGCACGCCCGCAAAGCCCACCAGCACGGCACTCCACCGCTGCCAGCCGGTGGGCTCGCGCAGGATCAGCGCGCCAAGGATCGTCGCAAAGATCGGCACCGTGAACTGAAAGGTGGTCGCCTCCGCCAGCGGTAGCAGCAACACCGAGCCGAAGGTGAACACCATGCCCAGGAGCCCGACGGCGGAGCGGCCCAGATGGGCGCCGAAGCGCCGGGTGCGAAGCGTGGCGAGACCCGGTCCCATTGCAACGAAGGCGACAACCACCGGCAACGCGCAAAACTGGCGCCAGAACATGGTTTCGAACAGCGTCGCGCCCCGCGTCTCGGCGAGCTTCACCAGCGCCGACATGGTCGAGAGGAAGAAGATCGCGAGCAGCCGCAGGCCCACGCCCTTGAGGATGGTATCGCCCGGCATGCCGCGGCTGTAGGTGGCGGAGGGACGGGGCACAACCGCGGCGGGTGAGCGGCCCGACGGTCCGCCTCTTGTGAGGCTGCGTTTAGTGTGCTGCTCCAGGAACTGGCGAGCGGGGTCGGCGGGGTCGCGGGGGCGCGAGTCCCAAGCGCTGAGGTGACCGGGCGACCGGGCGTCCTCGGCTTGTGCATTCAAGCTGAAGCTTCAGACTCGGAATGAGCGACAAGGAAATCTCGAGCTTCGCTTTCCAGGACATTGCTTCCCCCCCAAATCTTCAAGGTTACGCATCCATCTCGGAGGAGTGATTTGCACGGCTCATCCGGTACGGAGATAGTGCAGGGTGGAGGCGCGCGTTGCACCTCAAAGAGTGTCCATACTGGAACGAGCACGCTCAAGATCCCAGCAGCATGTGAAAAGTCCCGCCGATGTGGAGGTAGACCAAATCGTTGATCGTGGCGCGCCGGTGCACAAAGCGCGAACGATTGAATCACGATAGCTGTTGGGGCGCAGAGTGCAGTTCAGGTTGCTGGTGTCCGGTGCGCTCGCCTGCTTCCCGCGGCCGGAATTCAGCGATGCTCTTGTCAGCTATGACATGATCACGCCGATTGCAGCGCTCGGGCTCATCGAGAGGATTCACTGGAAGCCGGCAATCCGCTGGCGTATCCGGACGATCCATCTGCTCGCGCCCGTTCGGACGGTCGACCTGGTGGGCCCTAGGGGCGTCATGCGGGCGCTGGAGGCGCCGTGTTGGGCGCTGGACTTCGGCTTCGACCTGACCCTGCGCGCCGGACCGCGGGACAGCATCGATGCGCATGAGTCGATGTTTCTTCGCAAAGCGCGTCGTCTGGATCCCGAAAGCGGCTATCTGGGTCTGCTCGAGCTTCCGGCGACCCTGAAGCTCGCTTCCGTCGATACCCCGCTCGACAGCGCCTTCGATGGCCCGGCGCAACTGGATCTGGGTTGGCTGCCGTTCGAGCGGGTCCCGAAGGATCCCCGCCGCTTTCGCTACTTCCGGGCGCGGGCGGTCGACGGGGTAGTGACGCTCCCGCGGCAGGGCGAGGGGGTGTTCAGCTGAGACTGGGATTAGGCCGCCGCCTGTGCCCGCCACTCCCGGTACCACTCGACGAACCTCGCCACGCCGGTTTCGATCGGCGTGTCGGGCGTGTAGCCGGTGAGCGCGTGCAACAGCGTCGGATCCGCATAGGTGCGCGGCACGTCGCCGGCCTGCATGTCCATCATGTTGAGCTTGGCACTGCGGCCGGTCGCATGCTCGACGGTCCGGATGAAGTCCATCAGCGGGGTAGGCTGGCCGCCGCCGATGTTGACCACCCGGAACGGCGCCTGGTGCGATAGCGCGTCGATCGTTGCCTCGCCGATGACGCGGTTTTCTTCTGCGGGAGGGATGTCCGCGAGCCGCACCACCGCCTCGATCAGATCGTCGACATAGGTAAAGTCCCGCGCCATCTGGCCGTGGCCGTATACGTCGATCGGCCGATCGTTCAGGATCGCGTCCGTGAACTTGAACAGCGCCATGTCGGGCCGGCCCCACGGGCCATAGACCGTGAAGAAGCGGAACATGGTGCTCGGAACCCCGAATAGATGGGCATAGCTGTGCGCCATCGCCTCCATGCCCTTCTTCGTCGCGGCATAGAGGCTCAACGGTTCGTCCGCGCGGTGGGATTCGCTGAACGGCACCGTCGGGTTCGCGCCATAGATCGACGAGGTCGATGCCATCAGCAGATGCTGGGGCTGGAGCGCGCGCGCGAGTTCCAGCACGTTCCAGGAGCCGGTCAGATTGCTCTCGACATAGGTGCCGGGCGCCTCGATCGAATAGCGCACGCCGGCTTGCGCCGCGAGGTGGATGATCACCTCCGGCTCCGCAACCTCGGCGGCCTGATAGAGCGCCGAGCGGTCTTCCAGCATCCCTTCCACCATGCGGAACCGGTCCGACCGGGCGAGCACGGCGTTGCGGGCCTGCTTCAGGCGCACGTCATAATACCGCGTCATTCCGTCGAAGCCGGTGACGTCGTGCCCGTCCGCCAGCAGACGGCGCGCCAGATGGAACCCGATGAACCCGGCGGTGCCGGTGATCAGGTACCGCATCAGTCGACGGTCGCTTCCGCGGGGGCCGCCTCGCTGGCGGTCGCAGGCTTCGCATGTCCCGGGCGGCCCACACCGCAGTAGGTGAAGCCGGCCGACTCGACCGCTTCGGGGCGGTAGATGTTGCGCAGATCGACCAGCACCGGCTGCGCCATGATGCGGCCCAGCCGCTTGAGGTCGAGCGCGCGGAAAGCGTCCCATTCGGTGACGATCACGACTGCGCAGGCACCCTCCGCGGCGGCATAGGCAGAATCGGTGTAGACGATGTCCGGCATCAGCGTGCGGGCGGCCTCCATGCCCTCCGGATCATAGGCGCGCACGGTGGCGCCGGCGTCCTCGAGCACCTGGACGATCGCAAGCGCGGGCGAATCGCGCATGTCGTCGGTGTTGGGCTTGAAGGTGAGGCCGAGCAGCGCGATCGACTTGCCGCGAACGTCCCCGCCCAGGGCGGCGATGACCTTGCGCGCCATCGCGCGCTTGCGCGTGTCGTTGACGGCAACGGTGGTCTCGATGAGCCGAACCGGTGCTTCGTAATCCTGCGCCGTCTTCACCAGCGCCAGCGTGTCCTTGGGGAAGCAGGACCCGCCATAGCCCGGGCCTGCGTGCAGGAATTTGGATCCGATCCGGTTGTCGAGGCCGATGCCGCGCGACACGTCCTTCACGTCCGCGCCGACCTTTTCACAGAGGTCGGCGATTTCGTTGATGAAGGTGATCTTCATCGCGAGGAAGGCGTTGGCGGCGTACTTGATCAGCTCGCTGGTGCGCCGGCCGGTGAACAGGACCGGCGACCGGTTGAGGAACAGGGGGCGGTAGACCTCTTCCATCGGCGCGCGCGCACGCTCGTCCTCGATGCCGACGACGATGCGGTCCGGCCGCTTGAAGTCCTCGATCGCCGCGCCCTCGCGTAGGAACTCGGGGTTGGAGGCGACCGCGAACTCGGCGTCCGGGTTCACCTCGGCGATGATGCGCTCGACCTCGTCGCCGGTGCCGACGGGTACGGTCGACTTGGTGACGACGACGGTGAAGCCCTTGAGCGCCGCGCCGATCTCCCGCGCGGCGGCATAGACATAGGAGAGGTCGGCGTGGCCATCGCCGCGACGGGAAGGGGTGCCGACGCCGATGAACACCACGTCGGCCTCCGCCACTGGCGCCGCCAGTTCGGTGGTGAAGGAGAGGCGACCGGCCGCGACATTGCGCGCGACGAGCTGGTCGAGGCCCGGCTCGTAAATAGGAATGCCGCCAGCGCGCAGCTTGGCGATCTTCCCCTCGTCCTTGTCGACGCAGACCACGTCATGACCGAAATCGGCGAAGCAGGCCCCGGATACCAGGCCGACATATCCCGATCCGATCATGACAATGCGCATTGCGTGCTCTTCCTTACTGCCGGGTAGCCGCCGAACTGGCGGAGCCGAGGCGTATCACGGTTCCCGGCACATATGGGCGAACGCCGCGGCTGGGAAGCGTGGATTGGTTCGGATGAGGAGCAACCAGGAAGGCGCATCGTTCTGGCCGGCGGCCGATCGGTCCTTCCCGAATCAAAAAGGCCGCTCGGTCAACCGAGCGGCCTTTGCGATGTATCGGTCTCAGTCGACCGATGGTGCTTAGAACGGCTGAATGTCGTCGCCGTAGCTCTTCCGGAAAAAAGCGAAAATTTCGAACAGCATTGATGGTCTCCTCGGCTGCGTCTGAGGCCTAGTTAACAACAATTTAACCCTAATGCAACCTTAACCACTCCGCTGTTCGGCATTAACCGGAATTTCAGTCTCGTGTGGGATGCAGTGGAGCTATGTTGCCGCCCTCGCTCACGCCGAACTGGGATTTGGAAAGCGGGAGTTCGCCCGTCCTGGGAGGCTCTACGGTGGCAAGCGCCCTAAGAGAGCAGGCCGAAGGAACGCTCGCCTTGGTTCCTCCGCCGATAGCGAACGATGGTCACACGCTCCGCATTCTCATGTTGGGCGAAGTGGCAAATTTCAGTGGGTTGCGCCGCCATCTTGGCCTCGCGAGAGCCGAAACCCTCGTAAACGAAGTAACAGCGCGTTCGCGCATCGCTCTTGCCGAAGCGCGCGTGCGACCATTGTCGGATCGGCTCATAGCGATTGAGTTTGAGGCCCGCGGGGTGGAGGAAGCGGAGGCGGCGAGTGCGAGGCTACAACGGAGCTTCTCCGACCCCTTCAACATCGATGGGGAGCACCATCTCATTCGTCTCCGGATCGGAGGGGGCGCAGGGCGGGATTGCGACGGGGAGGAGGTTCGACTGGTGGAGGCGGCGGAGAAGGCGCTTGCCGAAGCTCGCGAGCAGGGCCGCGATGTCATACGGGATGATGCGGAGAACGAGAACGGTATCGATCCGCTTGAGCTGGTCCAAGAACTTCCACGTGCGATTGAGGCGGGTGAGATATTCCTTCAGTACCAGCCAAAGGTGCATGTGCGCCGTCAGCAGGTGGCCAGCGCGGAGGCGCTGGTACGATGGCGCCACCCGACTCGCGGGTTGGTCCTCCCAGGCGAATTCATTCAGGCGGCCGAACAGAGCCGTGCTATTGGTAAGCTGACTCTGTGGACACTCGAACGCGTTCTCAAGGACCAGCGCGCGTTAGCGGAGGAGGGGCACGCCCTCCCGATTTTCGTCAACATGTCGGGCGTGCTGCTTGCGGATGCCTGTTTCGTTGAGCAAGCTTGTCGGGTCCTTGGTGATGAGGGCGCGCGAGTTGGATTCGAGATCACTGAAACGGCGGTGATCCGGGACCCCGAAAGTGCAATCCGCCATCTGCAACGCTTTGCAGACATAGGTGTGGCCATCGCCATCGATGACTATGGCGCTGGTTTGTCCTCGCTTGCATACCTGAAGCAGTTGCCTGCCAAGGAGCTGAAGATCGATAAGCTGTTCGTCACCCAGTTGACCAGCAGCAACCGGGACCCCCTAATCGTCCGCTCAACAATCGACTTGGCACATGCGTTGGACATGGAGGTGACGGCGGAAGGGGTCGAAACCCCTGCAGCCATGGCGCTTCTAAGCGTCATGGGCTGTGACATGATCCAAGGTTACCTTGTCAGTCGCCCAGTGGAGATCGACGCTTTCCGCCTGTTCCTTGACGAAGAGTCTCACCTCAAGGTGCTGGACAGTCAGCGATTCTCGTTCCTGAGGTCGGATCGTCTCTGGAAGAGCGCCTGAGGTGGCACACGCTGGCGTGCGGCCGCAGTCTACCCGGTCAGGGGGGCGGGCCCGGTCGATGCTGGTGTGCTTGTTGGCCGCCGCATGGCTCGAAGCGGTGTCGACTACGGCTTCGGCTCGGCAGTTCGAAGTGCTGAACGCCGCGGCTGCAGCTCGTATGGTGTCTGATCCCCGACAAGCAATGGAGATCGCTCGTCAAGCGGAGCAACGGGCGCGGGCGATGCCTGGCGACCACCAAAGAGAGCTAGCCCGAGCACATTGGTTGCAGGCGGACGCCGCAATCCGGACCGGCCAGGTTGAGAGAGGGCGCGTGCTGGTCGAGATCGCAATGCGCGAGGCGGATGGTCTTCCCGATCCGAAGTTCCGGGGTGACCTGATGCTGACACGGGGCGGTGCTTATGCTGCCGACGGTCAGGTCTCAGCGGCGCTCGCTGACTTCCAAAAGGCGCATCGCAGTTTCGTAGAGGCGCGGGATCAGCGGGGGCAGGCTGTTGCGCTTGTCCGGCTGGCGTCTCTCTATCGCGAGGGCGGCGATTTTGCGGGCGCCCTCCGCTATTACCGGCAGGCGGAGGAGGCATTCCAAGGCGACCCCGGACTGCTTCTTTCGATTTACAACGGCCGAGGCAACGTCCTCACGGAGATGAACCGCTTCTCGGAAGCCTCCGCAGCGTTCGTAAAGGCGCTTCAGTATGCTCCTCTTGCGGAGGTAACTGTGCGCGTGCGGATCCTGGCGAACTTGGCGCGCGCGCAGCTTAACGCCCGCCGAGTTGATGCTGCTGCCGATACGGTGGCCGACGGGATGCGGCTGACCGAGAGCGCCGGAGCCAAGGAAGTGCTGCCGCAAATCTACAGCGTTTCCGCGCGTGTCGCGCTGGAGCGCGGCAATCTGGTCCGCGCCCGGACCCTCATCGAGCGAAGCTTCGACGGAGTCCCGCCGACGGAAACCACCCTGGCGATGCGCGACAACCACCTTGTGGCGGCCCGGATCTACCAGCGCAGCGGGGAGCCCGAGAAAGCCGTCGAGCATCTGCTTGCGCTGCGCCGGCTGGACGAGCAGGCGCTGGAGATCGCCACCTCCGCCAAGGCAGCGCTAATGGGCGCGCGGTTCGACTTCCAGAACCAGGAATTGCGCATCGCGCGGCTGAAAGCCGAGGAACTGCGTCGGAACGTCGAATTCGAACGCTCGCGCACGCGTTTCCAGCAGATCCTGTTCGGCGGCATCGCTGCCGCTGTTGCGCTCCTGATTGGGCTGCTGACCTTCGGCCTCGTCACAATCCGCCGCAGCCGCAACGAGGTGCGCGCCGCCAACGTCGGCTTGGGCATCGCCAACGCCTCGCTGGAAAAGGCGCTCGCCGCAAAGACGGAGTTCCTGGCAACCACCAGTCACGAGATTCGCACGCCGCTCAACGGCATCCTCGGCATGACCCAGGTCATGCTCGCCGATCCGGCGCTGGAACCAGCCACGCGCGAGCGGGTGGACATCGTGCACGGAGCCGGCATGCGGATGCGCGGCATGGTCGACGACATCCTCGATGTGGCCAAGATGGAGAACGGCAACTTCACGATCGACACGACCACCGTCGATCTGCCCGCCACCCTGAAGGAGGCCACGCAGCTTTGGGAGGAGCAGGCGCAGGGGAGGGGGATCGCTTTCTCCCTGGAGTGCGCCGATGTGCCGCAATGGATCGAAAGCGATCCGACGCGGCTCCGCCAGATCGTCTTCAACCTGCTTTCCAACGCGCTGAAGTTCACCCATGCCGGCAGCATCGCGGTCCGGGCGACCGTGGTGGAAGACGATGGTGCCCGACACCTGCAGATCGCCGTCCGCGATACCGGGATCGGCATCCCCGCGGACAAGCACGCGCAGATCTTCGAATCCTTCCGGCAGGTGGATGCCGGCACGACTCGCCAGTACGGCGGCACCGGCCTGGGGCTCACCATCTGCCGCAACCTTGCGGTCGCGCTCGGCGGGACGATCCGGGTGGAAAGCGTGGAGGGCGTGGGCTCGACCTTCACCGTCGTCCTGCCTCTGGTGGAGGCGCCGGCACCGGCGATGGCCGATGGCAGTGCCGGGGCGGCGGCCGGCATGCTGGTGATCGATCGCAACCCGATCGTACGCGGCATGATGCGCACGCTGTTCGCGCCGCACGTCCGTGAACTGCGCTTCGCGGCTAGCGTCGAAGAGGCGATCGACGAACTCGCAAAGGGCGGCACCGCGCGAGTGCTGATCGACGAGGCCGCGTTGGAAGCCGACACGGACGATCTAAAGGCTCGAGTGGAGCCGATCGCAAGCGCCGCCCGGGCTGCCGGCGCGACGACCGCGATCCTCTGGCCCAACCTGGACGAGCGCACGCGCGCGGCGTTGGAGGCAGCGGGGATGGACCAGGTAATCGGCAAGCCGATCTCGGGTGCGCGGCTCGTGCAGCTGCTCTTCGCGACGAAACGCAGGAATCCGGGCGATTCGCCCCTTGTTTCACGCGCGGCATAGCGCGATAGCCTTGGACACCATGCCCCCGCTGTTGACCCTCGCCACGCCCTTCAGGATCCGGGGGCGATGAACATTCTGTTTGTCGAAGACGATGCCATGAATCGGCGGGTCGTGCGCGACATGCTGGATGTCGCCGGGGCCACCATGGCGGAGGCCGATCGGGCCGAAGAAGGTCTGCGCCGGATCGATGAGGAAGACTTCGACGTGGTGCTGGTCGACCTGCGCATGCCCGGCATGGACGGGCTCGAGGCGATCGGCCGCATCCGGGCCCGCGACGATGCCAAGCGTGACTTGCCGCTGATCGTCGTGACTGCCGACACGGCGCTCGACCTGCGCGAGCGCTGCATCGCCGCGGGCGCCGACGAGGTGCTGTTCAAGCCCGTCGCCATGGAGGCGCTGTTCGACGCGATTGGCCGTATCCTCGCGAGCAAGTCCGACGAGGACGCCATTCTCTTCTGACCTCCAGCCGCGGTAGTAGGGTTTCCCGCTGCGAAGGCAAGGTGCCATACGACTCGTCGCCGTCGGTGCCGGCCTCCGCGGGTACGAGAGTCTGCGAGCAGCCTGCCGACTCTTGGCCACGGACTCGTATTGCTGCAGGGCGCACCAGCAGCCATGCCAGCGGGTTGGCGATGGCGTGTTTTTCCAGTGCTGGGATCATGATCCCGCACGGCAGCGGACCTCCCGGCGCTTCGCTGTGCAGCGACGGTCGAAACAAGGGAAAAAGGTTGAACGCGTCGCCCCGCGCTGGTAGGGGCAGCGCATACCGCCGCGGCCTGCGCTCCGGCGACCTTTTGCTATTGCACGAAACGAATCGGAGTTAGACGGCCTCATGCAAATCATCGTCCGCGACAACAACGTCGACCAGGCTCTGCGCGCGCTCAAGAAGAAGCTGCAGCGCGAAGGCGTGTATCGCGAGATGAAGCTTCGTCGTCATTACGAGAAGCCGAGCGAGAAGCGCGCTCGCGAGCGTGCGGCTGCCGTGCGTCGCGCCCGCAAGCTCGAGCGCAAGCGCGCGGAGCGTGACAACGCCCGGTAAGATTTCGCATCCGGCGCCCGCACTCGGGTGCCGGATGTTGCTGCCTGTTCGGGTTTCCATCCTTCTTCATCGCCGTCGCGGCGCCGGTACGCGCCCCTGACTTAAGCGGGATCGCTGTTCATGTCTGTCACTGCCGTCCCGCTCCAGCCCGTGAAGCGTCGCTATCTCGTCTGGCTCTGGATTGGCATTGCGCTGATCGTTGCTGCTGCAGCGGCGCTCGCCTGGGCCGGAACTCCGCACAGCAAGGTGACCGAGTCGGGTCTCCGCTACGAAATCATCGAACCGGGTACGGGGCCCGCGCCCACGGACGATGACGTCGCGCTGATCAACTATGTCGGCAAGCGTCCGGACGGCAGCGTGTTCGACCAGAACCAGCAGACTCCCATGCCGGTGCGCGGCGTGGTTCCAGGTTTTGCCGAAGCGCTGAAGATGATGCCGAAGGGATCGAAGTACCGCTTCTGGATCCCGCCGCACCTTGGCTATGGCGCGCCGCGACCGGCGGGTGCCCCGCCGCTCACGGGGGAACCGGCAGAACTGGCAAAGATCACGCTTCAGTTCGACGTCGAACTGCTCGACTTCATCCCGGAGGCGGTGCTGCGTCAGCAGATGATGCAGCAGATGATGCAGGGCGGCGGCGCCGGTGGTGCGATGCCGGGCGGCGGCGCACCGGAAGGTCCCGGTCGCTAAGCCTCTGCGGAGCGCACGCCGCAGTCTGCCCGCATTCTCTCAAGCTTCCGAGGCCCGGCACGCCATACGGCATGTCGGGCCTTTTGCTGTTGGTGCTTGCGCTTCCTGGTTCTTGCGAAGCTTCACCATTTCGGGCGCAGAGAGACAGTAAAGTTCCGGCACGGGCAGCTATGGGCGAAGTACCCGACCGCCAGGGACTCGACCTGGGACGTATGATGCTTCCGAACCGGATTAGCACGGCCAGCTCGCTTCTTGAGTTAACCATGTAATGCTTCCTATAACCTGCCGGTAGCCGTATCCAGGCCGGGGGGTAGGGGATGAGCGGAGAGGCCGATCCATGGGTGCTGCCATCTGGGCCGGTCCCCACCGCGGGGCGGCGGGTCATGCGTTGGCAGCCCTCGCGGGGTGTCCTGCGAACTCGCCTGCTCTTGTTCCTGAGCTTGCTCGATCTCGTGGTGATTCTCGGCAGCTTCCTGTTCGTCGGAGCGCTCTACAGTTCCGGGGGGGCTCAGCAGGGGCTGGTGATCGGGCTTGCGATGCTCTCGATCTATTTCCTCTCCGCCTTCAGCAGCGGGGCCTTTGCCGTCTCGGTGATCGACCGCAGAAGCAGAGGGGTAGCCTGCGCCCTTCGTTCGATGCTGTTCGCAGCAGGGGCGATCCTGTTCACCGCCTTCTACCTGCGGGCAAGTGCGGATTTGTCGCGGGTCATCGTTGCAGGCGGGACACTCGTCAGCCTTGCTGCCTTGACGGTCGCGCGGAGCTTGTTCCTCCGCAACGCGCGCCGCATCATTGGTGGCAACCCGTACAATGTGGTGCTTCTTTCGGACGGGGGGGCGTTTCGCAGAACCGGCACGGGCGAATACTCCACCATCCTGGCGGCTTCTAGCTTCGAGCCAGGACGGCACGACCCGATGATGTACGATCGTCTCGCCGTGGCGCTGCAGAAGGCGGACCGGGTCGTAGTCGCCTGTTCCGCCGAACGGAGGCACGCATGGGTGCATGCGCTGCAAGGGGCAAATGTCCAGGGGGAGGTGCTGACGCCCGAACTGACGGCTTTGGCTCCACTAGGGGTGGCGCACTTCGGTGAAGATCCGACCCTGATCGTCGCGAAGGGGCCGCTCGGGGTGGAGGAGAGGCTCGTCAAGCGCCTGTTCGACATCGCGGTCGCGTGCGGCGCGCTGCTGCTGCTGGCGCCGATATTCGCAGTAATCGCGCTGGCGATCCGGATGGAGTCGCCGGGCCCTGTGTTGTTCGTTCAACGCCGGATCGGCCGCGGGAACCGGATGTTCCACATGCTGAAGTTTCGCAGCATGCGCCCGGAGCGGTGCGACGAAGACGGAAGCGCCTCCACCACGCGGGATGATGACCGGATCACGCGCGTCGGGCGATTGCTCCGCCGCACCAGCCTCGACGAGCTGCCGCAGCTGGTGAACGTCCTTGCGGGGAATATGTCGATCGTCGGCCCTCGGCCGCACGCGCTCGGGTCGCGTGCGGAGGATCAGCTGTTCTGGGAAATAGACGACCGCTACTGGCATCGGCACGCGGCGAAACCGGGGCTGACCGGCCTGGCGCAGGTGCGTGGCTATCGCGGCGCCACCAACCACCGGAGTGACCTGGTCAACCGGCTGCAGGCCGATCTCGAGTATCTACATGGTTGGACGATCTGGCGGGACATGCTGATCGTCGCGCAAACCGTCCGAGTGCTCGTGCACCGCAACGCCTTTTGAGGGCATTAGGCACGCGCTTCGGGCCCCTTGCGGCCCCAAATCCAATCAGAATGCGTTGCGATGTACCAGCACGCGGAAGGTCTGCAGGACCAGCACTAGGTCGCGCCAGATCGTCCAGGAGTCGAGATAGGCGAGATCCGCCTGGAGCCGGTTGATCAGATCGCGGTCCGTCTCCGTGTTCCCGCGGAACCCTCGCACCTGTGCCAGGCCGGTAAGCCCGGGCTTTACCGCGTGGCGGTTCCAATAGTGTGAGGATACCTCCCAATAGAGGGAGTCGCCGGCCAGGGCGCCCGTCGCATGCGGGCGCGGGCCGACGATGCTCATGTCGCCAAGCAGGACGTTCAGGATCTGCGGCAACTCGTCCAGGCTGGTCTTCCGAATGAAGCGGCCGACGCGGGTGACGCGCGGGTCATCGCGGGTGGTGAGCTTGTTCGCGTTATGATCGAGCTTGCCGACATGCATGCTGCGGAACTTGAGCATGCGGAACAGGCGATTGCCCTGCCCAACCCGGTTCTGTGCAAACAGCACGGGGCCGGGCGAGTCGAGCTTGATGGCGATGGCCACCAGGATCATCACCGGTGCCAGCATCGGCAGCGCCAGCAACACGATCGACAGGTCGAACATCCGCTTGAGGCACCGGTCGACCGTGTTGAGCGGACCGACTGCGACGAGGGCGGTCGACGTCCCGTGATAATGGGTCGCTCCGATCGCGCCGATCGCATCGAGTTCGGGGGCCAGCACCTCCACGTTCACGCCAGCACCCTTGAGCGCCAGCGACCAGACGGCGCGCCGCTCAAGAGGGCAGGCGACGATCACGCGATCGGCATGGCAGATCATGCCGCCGATCCGGCTGAGCATCATCGGATCGTTGATGTCGGGCGCGAGGCCGATCTGCTCCACGTCGATCCGCAACGCGGTGCAGGCGTCGGGTGGCTGGATGCCGTCGACGAGCACGATTTCGCTGTCGGGGCTGCCGCCGAGGCGCGCCAGGGCGAAGCGCGCGTACAGCGCGCGCGAGAGAACCAGGGCGACGCAGCTTGCGAGGGTGCCGGCGACGACCACGACGCGCGACAGGTCTTCGGAAGCCTTGAAGACGAAGCCTAGGCCGATCGCGATGATCGAGGCCGCGAGCATGGCGAAACAGGCGCGCCGTGTGCTGCGGGTCGCGCTGATCATCGCCGTCGGCCGATATGCCTCCCGCTGCACCGCGAGGACGAAATACAGGGGCAGGATCAGGATGAGGAGGGTGGTAAGGCGGTTGCTCGTGACCTCGCCCAGCCGCAGCCAGCCGACGAACCCCGTCGCGGCGGTGATCGCGAGCATGTCGAGCAGGATGAGGCCGAGCGCCAGCCGAACCCGGATGGCATGCTTGGCGGAGGCGCGCGGAGCCTCGGGGTGGTGGCGCCCCTCGCTTGCTCCGGCGTTCCGTTCGCCCGATGTCCCCAGGACAGTAGATGCAGCCATAGGGATGATCCTGCGCTTCTCGTGTCAAAATGTCGAGCCATCCCGCACTGCGATGCTGTCGTGCAGCATCATGCCGCGGCCCGCGACATCGGCTGCTTGGCCCCTTCGTGCGGCCCGAGTAAATGGCGGAAGATGAACCACAAGTGGCGAAGCAGCCGCCGCACGCGAGGCGAGATGATCCCGCGGCTTGGTTGCGACAAGTCGCCGCTCCAGTGCGCCGCGTTGTGCACCTGCGTACGGACGTCTAGGATTGAAGCCATCGAGCATCGCGAACGGAACCTGGAGACCGCATGGGGCTGGTGGAGCTTTTCGAGGCCGCAAAGGACCTGGTCGCCCCGTTCGGGCAGGTCGGCCGGTCGATCGCGCACATCCACGTCGGGCTGGCGTTGTTCATCGGCTGCTCGCTGCTCACGCGCCGGCGCATGGCATCGGGATGGCCGCTGCTCCTGCTGCTTGTGCTGGAGGTGCTGAACGAGGCAGCCGACCTCGTAGAGGGTTGGCCGCATCTTCAATCGTGGCGCATTCGAGACACTGTCGGCGATTTCGTCAACACCATGCTGTGGCCACTGGTTTTGTTCGTGATCGCACGTGCCCAGGAGCGGGCCCAGGCTACTCTACCGGAGACCACCGTTTCGCGGGATGTGGCTCCCGCGGTCGGAGAGAGTGACGCCGGCTTGTATTGACCGCCCGAGACAGGGCAAAGAGGCGCGGTTTTCTCGTTAGAGTATCGCTTCCATGCAAGCCGCAAAGGCACCTTCCACTACCTTTCCCGCGAGCTTCCATGCGAGAGGCAGGGGGATCGGTGCCCGCTATCTCACCGGGGAGCGGGGAGTAGTATTCTGGGCATTCGTTCTGCTGATGGTGACGAACGTCGCCCTGGCGAAGGCCGGCTTCAGCACGGGTACCACGCCAGTCACCTTTGGGTACCTGTTGATGGGAGCGCTCGCGCCCTTGGCATTGATTGGCCTCATCGTCCGGCCGGTGTTGTCACCGTCCGCGCTCCTTCACGTTCTGCTCGCCTATCTGCCGGTCGGCCTGTTCGCAGTGTACAAGGTGCAGACGGCATTCGGCAGCCCGGGAGAACTGCTTGTCGTCGGCACGAACTTCCTGATCCTGCCCATCATCATCATCGGACTGTTCTCGCCGTATCTGGAGGATCTTACCGAAGCGCAGATCTGCACCGTACTGAGATGGAGTGTGCGTTTTGCCGTCGCCTGGGGGCTGATGAACTTCTTCATGTATGCGATGACGAAGAGCTTTATCGCCATCCCCTACGTCACTATGAATGCTGCGGATGCGGCGGAGGTGTTCGGGAAGAACAACCGGCGGGGCGGCTTCATGAAGCTCGTTTCGACATACAACAACGGCAACATCTTCGGCGTCTGCATGATCACTCTCGGCCCGGTCTATCTCTATGCAGAGAAGTCCCGGGGTTGGATGGCGGCTTTCCTGTTGGCGATCCTGCTGACCCTAAGTCGTTCGGCTTGGTTCGGGATGGTTGTGATGGGTGGCGTCATGGTTGCGCTTGGGCAGGTCCGCGTCAATCGAGGCCCTGTATGGCTCGGTGGGCTGGCGGCGATCGGCGGCATCCTGATCATCATGCCGTTCCTTGGCTGGACATCGGATAATCTGTTCGACTCCAACCTTGGCGGGCGCTTCTACCAGGTGGAGCAGTTGGTGATCACCTGGTTTGGTACGCCCCAGGTGAGTATCCGGGAAATTGTCTACCTCGGCCTCCTGCAGAGTTTTGGCTTGGTCGGTTTCCTGTTCGAGATGTTGGCGCTGACCTTTCCGGTCCTCGTCAATGCATTACGGCTGAGGCACCTTCCGATGCTCCGCCGTGCGGCAGTTGCGGGAATGCTATCTTATATGGCCGTTGCTGCACTGGACGGCGCCTTTATTTTCCCCCCCGTGCTTGGCCTGTTTCTCTTCATGAGCGCGCTTACCTACCGGCGCGGGTACCGCGCGACGGCCAGACAAGCGGCGCTGCCCGCGCCTGCAGGACGCTGAAGGCATACAGTGGAAGGTGGTCCGCCGAGCCTTCATTCAGCCATCCGGCTCGCGATAGTTCAGCGCAGTAATCCACTGACGCTGCCGTCTACGGCAGGCGTTGCCGGGGCGTCCTTTCCCTCTGCGCTGTATCGGAGAGCGACGATCGCGACGTTCTTGCAACAGCTCGAGACTGCCGTCATGGGCGGTCACTATATAGCGGAAACGGAATATCTGCCTCATGCTTGCCAAGAAGTTCGCTCGTTTGAAACGTCGCCTCTCGGGAAGTGCAGGTGGACAGGCGACGGGATCGGTTCTTGTGTACCTAGTCGGGTTCACGCTCCAAAAGCTGGTCCCGTTTGCGGTAATCCCGATCTACACACGCGTCCTGCCGCGGGCTGAATACGGTCTTGTCAGCGTCTGCCTTGCAACGCTTGCCGCCGTGAACATCATTAGTAGCTTAGGCATCGATGCAGCGGCCACTCGTCTATACTATGAGGAGCGGAATAGCGAAGGACTCGCCCGCTACATCTACAGCAGCTTCGTGCTCCGGCTGGTGTCGTCCGTTCTGATCGGCGGACTAATGTGCATATTGTTGGCGTTCATGTGGCCGCACATCGTTTCTGATCCAGTGCCTGCCTTCCCCTATGTAGGCCTAATCGCGGCAGGATCGGCCTTGGACGGAACGCTGACCTTCCAGCAGGCACTGTTGCGTGCGCAAAAGCGTGCATTCCGCTTCGTGTTCGTGCGGCTGGCGCAGCTTGTCCTTCAAGCCCTGATAGGAGTTTCCTTGATACTCTGGGCGGGGTGGGGCGCAGAAGGACCGCTTACGGGATATGTCGTGAGTTCGTTCCTGGTCGTGACGACGGTTTCGATCAGCTTTCTTCGCGCGATCCCCCGCGGGACGCCATTTTCCTGGTCAGACGTTCGGCGGAACCTGTCCTACGGAATGCTCACCCTCCCGCAGAAGATCGGTAACTGGTTTAACAACCTGTCTGACCGCGTGATCCTCGCTCGCTTCCTGAGCCTAGACAATATCGCGATCTATCAGCTTGGTTATAGTGGCGGGCAGCTTGTTTCATTCGTCACCACGAGTCTGAACAACTCGTATGTGCCGCATTACTACGAAATGAAGCGAGATGGCGCGAATGCACGAACAATCGTGGCGATCGATTGCGCCATCATCTCTATCGTCGGGATCCTGTCTTTGGCAGGCGCCCTTCTGGCGCCGGAAGTCATCGCGATCCTCGCCCCACCCAGCTTCGGTGCGAGTAAGGCCGTGATGCCGATCATCGTTGGCGCCTATTACATGAACGCCGTCTACACCCAGTTTCTGAAGGAGTTTTCGTACGCCAAGCGAGTCGGGCTCGCGAGTACAATGGTGACAATCCCCGCGCTGCTTACGGTGCCGATGAACCTGCTGGCCATTCCCGCACTTGGTTACCTGGGCGCAGCGCTCGTCACCATGGTCTCGTTTACTCTCGCCGTGATCGGAGTGACCGTCGCGGGCCAACTCTGGGTCGAACGGACGCCACACCCTCATGTGCGGCTTTGGGTCCATCATGTTGCAGTTATTGGCTTAAGCTTGGCTCTGGGCTTTGGTGTGCTCACCTTCAGCAATAATGCAGTAGAGCGCTGGGCTGAGCGGATTTTACTACTGCTAGGATTCGCCCTCTTGTCAGCCTTTGTCTTGGTGGTGCCGCAGCGGCATGCACTGTTTCGCTGGTTCGCTCCGCGCAACAGAGGGGCTACGACGAGGCCGACCTCTTGAACTCGTTTGCCCGCTCCTTTCTCTCGAAGGAGCGGGCTGGGCCGGAAGGTGCAATCGTCTTTTGATCGCTGCAAGGAGCGGCTTTCGTCGCAAGTAAGGGCAAAGGAAGGAGCGCCGTTGGATCAGGTGCTTGCATGCTCCTGCACGAGCCGCACGTTACGACGGCAGGTTGCCGTCAGCTGGGCGACGCGGTCCTTGATCCGCGTGCGCAAAGCTTCTCCCTCGGTGACATAGGCGCGAGTAGTTTCCACGATCGTGTCCAAGTGACCCTGTATGGAACTGGCTTGAATGGGATCCTGGGCAAGCCCGGCCAATTCCGTCAATCCCCGAGACTTGAAGTCTGAGTTCGCGGAAAACGATACGACAGGGGTTCCTCCGGTAAGCGCCAGAATGCCGGGATGCCACCGACCACCAACGTACGCTTTGGCTCGGCCCAGAACGTCCACCGCTTGCTGTATCTCCGTGCTGAGGCCGAGATACGGGAGCCGTAACTCGTCCGCTAGCGGTCTTAAGATCTGCTCGTCAGGTGCGCTTGAGGCGGTGACGACTACGGGCGCAATCCGACCCAGCTCCCCGCAAAGTCGCCGGTATGCTTCGCGGAGTTCTTCGAAACGCCCCTCTTTCCCGCTGAAGGCAGAGCTGCCGCCGATGCAAATATACGACCCTGCGGGATCGAACCCTCGCATTGAGGATGCATCATGTGGGGATTGTTCCGAACCCATATGACGAGCACTATACTCCTCTTTCGCCATCAACTCAGAAGCGGGCGACCAGAGAAAGGCAGCATCGGCGGCGAAATCAAGTCGATCTTGTGGTCGAATTTGCTTTGCCATCTGCATGGAGTGAGCTTCACGCACCACAATATCGTCAAGGACTGGGTACACACGCGCAGCAACCCTACGCAAAGCCGGATTTCGGAAGTCCGCTGTATGATTGACGATCGCTGTCGGCTTTCCAAAAGCTTCCTTGGCCGTATACGCAAATAGAAGTTTCAGCTTGCCGACCCCCCGGTCCTGCATCAGCGACCCTTCGCCGTTGATAAGGACGATGTCAGAACGTTCCATCGCTTCGGCAATGTTAGGGAATAGCTTGCGCTCTTTTATACCTTTGGCCAGCGCCGGAAGACTCGAAGGACTGATGTGCGTCGCCAGTGCGCGGATACGCGCGAGGGATAGTGGGGACAGTTTGAAGATAGCTCTCTGTGCGATTGTCTTGAGAAAGGGTGGATAGGACTTGCCGAGCTCGTGAATGGTGTTCTGAGGATGCTTCTCAACAGTTTGAACTGCCGGTGTCAAAGGCGCGTTCAAAAACTTCGTGTCGAGCGCATAAGCGATAGTCCCGACTTCCTCAATCATCCTGCGAAGCTGGAAGGTAGTCGCGCGGCAGCCCCAGTTGTACCGATTGCTGGTGTCGCCAATTAGAAAAACGTTGGGCATGAAAGCTCCTGCGCACCCGAGCACATTGTTATAACGGGACTGGGCCACGGTCCGGCGCGGCCCAATCTATTCAGTAATTCATCACGGAGCGGATCGTCGCGAGGTTCGTCTGGGTGATCTTCCAAAGCGTTTCGCGAGCCGCGGCGACCTGCTGGCGACGCAGGTCGATGTTGTCTGCCGCTGTATCAAAGGCGGCGACCATTCGATCGCGCACGTCCGGGCTATCGAACTCGACACCCCAATCGGAATGGCCGATGTCATCGAGGAACCATTGCATCTTGTCGTGAGCCACCAGCGAGATGATCGGCGTCCCCATACCAAACGGGATCATCTGTGCATGACCGCGCATACCGGCGACCAGGTCCACGCTCTCGTAGAAGGATAGGATCTCCGCGGTGGAGACGCCGGTGAAGTGGCGAACCTCGTACGGAACGCCAGCCTGGTCCAGATACGGTGCCACCGCCTCATCATCGAAGACATGGCCGACGAGGATGACGCGCCAGCCGCGATCTGCGGCCCGACGTGCCATCGCAGCCATGCCACCGAGTGTCGGCGCCTCGCGGCCCTTGAGGCGCAGACCGAAGCGGTCGAAGGCGGCGTTCAGCACGAACGTAGGCCGGTCATCCCGCTTGGGAGGACGCGCCGCACGCGGCATGTTGAGATAGCTCATCACCGTGGTGGTGCAGGGCTGATAGACCAGCTTGTCGGCCAGATGCTGCGGTAGATAGCCGCGGAGCGCCTCCATGCTGCCACGGTTGCGGATGCCGACAAAACCGCTCTTCTCGACCAGCAGTTGCAGGCTCTCGACGAAGACCTCTGGGAATTCCACCTGCCCGCGGAAGCGGTTGTAGCCTACCGCGAACACCGCGATCGGCACTTCGATCTGCTTGAGCAGCGGCGTCGGAACCGGCCATTGCCATCCAGAGATCGCGCTGGTGCTGTTGTCGACCAGGAACAGGCCCCCGCCGCCGATCACCAGGCCGCTGCCGCGGTTGATGCGTGCGATGAGCGCCTCGTCCACCGGGTCGCGAACGTTCTTCAGGTCCCAGCCGATGTCCGCCGGGACGTCGAAAGCGCTGCGAACTGCTTCGAACAGGACGGCGTCACCGGCATTTGCCGCCACATGCACCCCGAGGTGCATGATCGGCGGCCGTCCGGAAGTTCGTGCTTGCGTCGACTGCTTCTTGTACCGCCGCTCGAGCATGAGATTGACCGCGCGATAGCGTGCGACTTCTCCTCGGCGCAGCTGTGCTGCTAGACGCCAACCAGCGTCGAGTGCACTAGCAAGCGGCCGGCTTAGCTTTCCGAACGCGGCGAGTCGCTGCCAGCGTTTCAACGCCTTGAGCGCCTTTGCCGACTCCTGCTTTTCTGTGTTCGTAGTCTTCTCAGCGACAATCCAGTAGGCATTGAGGACCGGGCGCGCCGCGTTGATCTGCGCGCCGGATAAGGATGCCATGTGCTGCAGTGCTGCTGCCGCCTCGCCAAGTTGCTTCGCGAGAAGCGTGCGCTTTCGATCGATGTCCACTTCCAAGACCAAAAGTGCGCCAAGCGGCAGCGCGTCGAAGATCTCGTCCACCAACGCCTGCTCTGCAGCATCGAAATGCTGGATTCCTAGCTGGAGCGCGATGCGAGCGCCGTTCCCGTCCTGCCCCGTCGTCTCTTCAAGCTTGTACAGCATCCGCGCGTCTGCAGCGGTCTCCGGATGTGCTCGGTTGAAGCCCACAGTCCAGCCCAGGCCGCGGAGCAGGGGCAGCGGGGAGGCGCCATCCACGCCAAATTGAATGGCGTGGCCGGGCGTGTGGAGTTTCTTACCGAGAAGAGCGTCGAGGCTCATGAAGCGCAAGACGGCTCTCTGCTGAGCCTCCTTCAACGCACTATGTGTGTCAGACAGTCTGCCGGCCGAAGCTGGTAGCGCCTCAACATGCGGGGCGGCAACGTCGGTCAAACTAGTCTCCTCGGCTCTGTGGGTCCAATGTTATAGCGGCTCTACGCTGCGGTGCAAAACAGCTTGCGCCGAAGGGAGAGGCAACGGCGCTGCGCGGGTGGGTTCGCGATGCGAGCCACCACACCCTAGATTGGCGCCGCTCCGATATCCGTATAGGAACGTCGTTGCATAGCAGCGACCCGCGCGGGGCGCTCTGGATCCCACGCCCTTTTCCGGGCCACTGCCTCTCGGGCCTGATGATGACCAATTCAGTAACAGATGTCGCACGGATCGCGTTGGTGGGGGCCGGCGGGTCGCACCCAGGCACCCTGGCCGCGATCGAAGGCGCGTTGGCGCGGGTCTCTCCAGAAACTCAAGCTACCGTCGTCGACATGTCGCTGTTCGACCGGCGCGGTGTCGCTCGATACCAGGGGTTCAAGTCCGAGGTGCTGCGGCTTCGGCCTGCGGACTTCGGCT
Source organism: Sphingomonas sp. JUb134 (assembly GCF_004341505.2). Classification (NCBI taxonomy): domain Bacteria; kingdom Pseudomonadati; phylum Pseudomonadota; class Alphaproteobacteria; order Sphingomonadales; family Sphingomonadaceae; genus Sphingomonas; species Sphingomonas sp. JUb134. Next base: position 2,908,419 of record NZ_SLYP02000001.1, on the reverse strand, counting down.
TGCGCGATATCTTCCGGACGGCAGGGCCTAACCTCGCCCTTTCCGGAGGAGCACGTCGCTTCGAGCAGATGATCGACGCATTCGGCAAGCTGTTGGACGAAAGGAGCGTCGGCGCAATGCTGATCTGTCACTCCAGGGGGTTCCCTGAGCAGGCGATGATCGCTGCTGCATCTCGCGCAGGGATCAAGGTCGCGCAGATCGATGAAGGGCCGTTCAGCATGCCGGTGCGTCCGGCGACGGCGCCTGAGTTCAGCAACCGGAAGCAGAAGCTGGTCTTCGGCGGCTTGCGCCGGCTGGGTCTTATCCCGCGCCGCGACCTCATAGGGGGCAAGGTCGATCGCTTCTTCATCACGTCTCCCGGACGCGGGCGGGTGGCGCTGGAACGCGGCTTGGATCCGGCAAAACTCGCCGTCGTGCCGTGTCCGCGCTTCGATGCCCTGGCAGAACTCCGGGAAAAGTGGCGGGACCGGACGCGCACGTCCGAGACGAAGCGCGTGTTGTTCCTGCATCAGCCTTTCCGAGCGGACCGAAAGCTGGATCGGACCGAGGCGGATAGGGCGGAACTCCTGCTCATGGATGGTCTGACAGAACTGGCGCGGAAGCGTCCGATCCAGCTGGGCATCCGCATGCATCCGCGTTCGGACGAGGCCGAGCGCGCCCGGATCGCGAGCCGCTTCTCGCCGCTGGCTGAAGTTCTCGCCTTTTCCGATGCGCGGTCGCTTACCGACGACCTGATCTCCGCAGATGCCTTCGTCGGCTTCTACTCGTCGGCACTGCTGGAGGCCGCGGTGTGCGGTGCCCCGGTTGCAGCCGTGCGGTTGGATCCGAAAGCTTTCGCCCAGGGGGATGAGGCCAACAAGGCCGCGAGTTTGTCCGGTTTAGGCCTCCCCGTCTTTGACGACGCGGCGGCCGTTGCGGCTTTCCTGGATGAGACGCTCGACCAGAGAGAACTGGCACCGCCGCGAGCGCTGATCAAGGAGCAGATCGGCGAGGTGCGGCTGCAAGGCTCCGATGAGGTGGCTCGGCAGTTGATGGCGCTGTTGGAGGTGCGCTGAACAGGCTGTGGCCAAGTCAGTCGAAGCGACTTTCTCAACCTTGACGAGCGCTAGTGCGTTCTCGCATCAAGTCCTGAATGGCGTGCACCGTTCGATTCAAGGCTTTGCAGTCGAGCGGGCCTACTTCCGCGTCGATGTCCAACTCGCTGACGGCATCGCCCCGCAGGGTGCCGAGAAGGTGCCGCGAGACATCGTCGGAAGTGTACGCGCAGGGTACGCCCGTAGACTCGAACCAAGCCTGCTTTTCGCCCTCCTCCTTCTCGGTGAAGGCGGAGACCGGAATTGGAACGCAAACAACAGGCGTCTGAAGGATCAGACTCTCCAGCAGGCCGACCGAATAGTGGCCGAGAACGCACGCGCAGCTCGTCAAAACCTCCGGTAGCGGCACCTGCGGTGAGTAACGGAAGGGGATGCGAAGGCAGCTTTCGAGGAACGACAGCGTTTCTGGATCGCTACGCGGATGCTGTCGCAGGACCAGATCGAACGGCGTCTCTTCATAAGCCTGGTTGAGGCCAGTCGCCATCATCGCGAGCACCGCCCGCGCGGGCTCTCCAGCAACGCGTCCCTGCCACACGAATGGCTGGAAGACGTAAAGGACCGTGGCAGGCTGTGCTTTGCTTTTGGCAACGGGTGCCAAGGCATCGAACCGAGGTACGCCAGTCACTCGGATATCCGCGGGCGCCACACCGAGAGCCTCAAAGCGTTCGGCATAATGGGATGAGCAGGCCAGCACGAGATCATGTCCGAAGCTGCCATAGGGCACCTTCCTAGGCAGGATGCCCCACGTGCGCATGAGATGCCCTACGCGCCCAACGATACCTGGGCGGATCCCCTGATGCGCCGCGTGCACGATGGTGAAAGGCCCCTCTTGGATCAGGACTGTGCGTGCGCCGACGCCCTTTGCAGCGGTGAGAAAGGCCTGCTCCACATAGGACGTGTCGTTACACGTGATCAGGATGTCGGCGCCAATATCCCGCAAGAAAGCTGTCGCGTGCCGCACCAGACGTCGATACGCGGCGGGGCCGCCGTTCAGAAGTAGGTTGAGACCCGCGGGAAACTTCTTGCGTCGGGCGAAGTTCGCCAGACCGAACTGCTCCATCGGCAGGTGCAGGACTTCGCCAGTACCCGACCAGTGAAACGAGGAAGTCGATTGAGTGTTGAACCGCTCGACGTCCAACACGACTAGACGCGCTTCAGACCAACTTGTTTTCAGCGCATCCGCGACCATGGAAAGCGTCGTGGCCGCGGATCCCGCTACACCGATGAAGCAAACAGTGGGGCCGGGGCCGCTCGGAAGTGCCGGACTGCTCATGCGCATCCTAAGGTCAGATGTACGACGCGCGAGGTTTGGCGTCAGGACCCTAACGGGCAGCGTCGGTCGTCGTCGGCGGCGCCGCAAGCGCTGCTAGATGGGCCAAAGTAAATGGCCATGCCGAACCCCAGTCCGGCATGGCCACTCACTGATTAGGTAAACTCTTAAGCCGCTTCGGCAGCCTTGGGCTTCGGACGCCACTTCAGCTTATCGCGCTGAACCTGCTCGACCGGCAGGATCTCGGTCGACTTGTACTTGAGCGACTTGGCGACCGCGCGAACGTCGCGGCACAGGCGGCGCAGGCCGTCCGGCTCAAGCGAGGCGGAATGGTCGGTACCCTTCCAGGTGCGGTCCATGGTGAAGTGGCGCTCGACCCACTCGGCGCCCAGGGCAACGGCAGCCATGTCGGCAGCGATGCCCAGATGGTGACCGGAGAAGGCGATCGACTTCACCTTGTCGCCGAACTTGTCCTTCAGGCGGGTCACTTCGAGCAGGCAGAGGTCGTCGAAGGCAACCGGATAGCCCGAGGTGCAGGCGTAAAGGACGAGGTCCTTCGCGCGACCGCGCTCCACGAAGAAGTCGACGATCTGCTGCTCTTCGTCATGGGTGGTCATGCCGAGCGACAGGTGGATGTCGCCGTCGAAGTCCTTGGCGAGGACGTCGAGCATCTCGAAGTGCAGGTTGCAGGCCGAGGGAACCTTGAGCAGCGACGGCTTCAGCGTCGCCATCTCGCGTGCCGAAGTCGTATCCCAGACTGACGTCGAATATTCGATGCCGAACTTCTCGCACTCGGCCTTCAGCTCGTGGTGCTGGTCGACGTCGAACTCGAGGAATTCGCGGTGCGCGCCATAGGTGTCGCCGTAGGAGTTGGCGGGGTTCGGGTGGGGCGCGTTATACTGCGCCTCGGTCAGAAGCTCCCGGTTGTTGCGCTTCTGGAACTTGACCACGTCCGCCTTGGCGTAAATCGCCGCGACCTGGATCAGCTCCTTGGCGATGTCCATGCTGCCCATGTGGTTGCAGCCGACCTCGGCGATAACTTTGACGCTCATAATAAACTCCTCGAATGACGCCGCGACGAGCCCCCGCCACGTCGCGCTGCGCCTGTGATCGCTCAGTACCCACCATCCATGGCACCGGTATGCGGTGACCAATGAACCTCGTTATCCACCGACCCTTCCCACTCTCGTGATGAAGGAGCTGCGCTTAAAGTTTCTTATACCAACTGCTACGGTGCAGCAACTCGGCGCCGCATTCTTTGCTGCGATGCGGCATCAGACGTGCGCCGAACGCGATGAGGAGCGGGAACGAGTAAGCCGCAGAGCAACGCGAAGACGCATGCCATCGTGGTGGTGCGGAGCGGATAATCTCCTAGCGAATGCAGCAGAACCGCCAGGATCGCCACACTGGCCGCAGCTCCCAGCAGGGAGGGAGGCTCGGCGCGGCCGAACCATGCCGTGGCCGCTGCCCATAGGAACCATGCGAGGAAAAGCCCAACGAGCATTACGCCGATGACGCCGTATTCGAGCGTGATCTCGAGATAATCATTGTGCGCATGGTTCACGAAGGTGCTGGCGACCTGCTCCACCGGTTCTCGCATGGCGTAGACCTGCGTGAAGGTGGTCGGGCCGGAGCCGAGCGGGAAATACTGGCCGATCGCCTCGCTGGTGACCTGGTAGAAGCCGAGCCGGCCCGCATCGACCAGGCCCTGGGACTGTACGCGTCCGCTTAATGCCGCACCGAAGGAATGAAGCGCCAGTGCCAGGCCGAGGATCAGCGCGAGGCCAAGTCCGACCGGCAGCATCCATCGACCTGCTGCGCGACCCTTACCGCGAGGGGCGGAGTCGGGCAGCGTCAGCTTCCGGAACCGCACGAAAAGGGCGATCGCGCCAAAGATCATGGGCAGAACGAGCACCAGGCCTGCGCGAGCGGTGGTGGCGGCGATGCCGAGGATCGCGAGCGCGATCAAAACAGCGCTGGCGATCGCGGTCATGCGCTCGATCGGCTCGCGACCTCGCGACCATCGGATGCTGCATGCTGCGGCCATCGGGATGGCGCAGAGCAGAAGGGTGGCAAGATGGTTGCGATTGGCGAAGAAGCCGAGCGCCCCGTTGATGCTGCTCGTGCCGTACACCTTGATGGTGTTGCGGTTGCCGAGGCTGGCTTGCGCAAGCCCGAGGAAGATCGAAAAAGCGGCAAGCGCAAGCAGGATGTAGACCAGGTTCCAGCGCTGCGTTTCTGTCGCCCGCGCGGTGGCGAGGAGCACTGCGGCAGGAGCGAGCAGATAAAGCGCGGCGGCGATGCCCATGCCCGCCCGCAGCCCTGCCCCGTGCCAGGGAAGCGCAATAGAGGCGGCCTGGTAAGTCCTCACTGCCTCTTCGCGGCCGGGAAACGCGGTCCAGATGCTTGGGGGAAGCGGTATCGTGTACAGCAGGGGCAGGGCGGCCGCGAGGATCAGCAGGACGACAGCGGCAAGACCGATCCGGCCGCCGGGAACGAGGTCCCGGCGGACGAAGGCGAACAGCAACGTCGCCAAGCCCATGAGTTGCAGTGCCATGTTCCCGAAGGACGGGCGCGAGGATCCGCCCAGCAGGATGGCGGCTGCCAACAGAACGGCCGCCACAATCGCGCTGGCTTCTAGAGCTCCGGAGTGGCGGAGGCGGACGAGGATCGGCGTGTGCATAGATCTTTCAGTTTGCCGCGCAACGTTCGCGGGATGTCATGAACATGCGCGGGCTTCAAGGTTTGGGGCGAGGTCCCTGGATCAATGTTGAGCAAGAAAGCCCCGCAGGGACTGCTCATCGTCCACGAGCCGCACCGGATTGGCCGGCCACTGGCGCAGTGCTCGGGCCATTCGCGTGCAGCCGAACATCTGCGGAACGTAGACGCTCTGGTCGAAGCGTCCTAGATCCAGCAGGCCGGTGGAAATCGCCGCGGCATAGGCCCGGTAGCCGAACCTGCCCGCGTGCTCCATCAATCCGCTAGTGTTGGGCTCGATTTCCACGTTGCTGATGCCGGTGAGGTCCGCCCGCAGCCGTGCCAGATTTTCGCGAGGATGTGGCAAGTAGCGCACCGCGATCGGGCTTGCCGCCGCTACCTTGCGCATTGCTGTCAGAAATCGAGTGTGGCGGATAATGCCATCTTCGACCAGGGGCGAGCCGACGAACAACAGCGCGTCCCGTTGCTCACCGGGCAAAGCCGGGGACTTCAGCACCAGGTTCCGTCGCTCGAATCGGTCGCGCACGACCACGGTCGATCGGTCGATCCGACGGTGGAGGATATCGCGAGGATAAAAGCCGACCGCGGCCTGTACCGCGCCCCGGGCCGCGTACCACAAAGGGCTGGTCAGGTCTGTGTAGTGCGAGAGCCCGTCCTCCCACAGTTCCACCGTGCGGATTTCGGGCAAGCCCATCAGGAAACGCTCCAGCGGCTCCCCCTCCAGGAACAGGATCAGCCGCTCGATACCGAGCGGCTGCAGGAGTGCCGCGACCGAGCGATAATAGGCTGCATTTGCCCGTCGGGTCGCGAGCACGCTTGTAGGGGAGCGCCCGGGAAGCGATTCCCGGCCCAAATCGACGGCCCGCCCCGGGTAGCTCGCCTCGACGGGCTCGCGCATGAACGCGTCCCGGTAGAGCACCACGTCCGGCTCGGCCCCATTGTCGAGCAGGAACTGCAGGTGCAGGCGAGAGCGGGGAAGGGCGGCGACCTTCCCCGCTTCGGGTTTACGCGTCGACGACATGCCCGCCCTTGATCAGGCGGTCGGCAAGCTCGCGGATCGCGCCACGACCGCCTTCGGCATCGAGGACCAGCTGCGCCGCTGCGAGGGCTTGCGGATGCGCATCGCGCGGGGCGACCGCGCAGCCAACGGCGGCCATGCACTCCAGGTCGTTGATGTCGTTGCCGACGTATACGGTCTCCGTCGCAGGGATACCGTTTTCGGCAAGCCATTCGGTGAGGAGCGCCAGCTTCCCCTCGATCCCGTGATGATGCGGAAGTTCGAGCTTGCGGCATCGTGCAGCGACCACCGGATTGCGCTCCTTGGAGATGACGAGCATCGGCAGCCCGCGCTTGCGCAATTGTTCGATCCCCATCCCGTCCCGGCGCGAACAGGCCACGGTTTCCTCGCCGGTCTCGCTGACGAACACGCGATCGTCGGTGAGCACCCCGTCGAAATCCATGATCAAGGCGGAGACCTTCGCCGGCAGGCCTTCGGCGGCGGGGATGGTCCGGGACAGCCGCGAGATGCGCTCCTCAGCCATGCGGAAGTCTTCCGGCTCGTCGATTTCGAGCCGACGCTCGACGGGCGTGTCGAACAGCGCGGTCTTGCCAAAGAAGCGGTGCTTGGAGGCGACGAAGCCGTCGGTCTTCATGACGTAGACCGCGCCCGTCTCCAGATACTCCGGTTCGCGCTGCTGGCGCATCAGGCGCACGGATTTGTCATGGTTGATGCCGACGGCGGAGCCTTCCCCATCCTCCTTCCAGAGGAAATAGTGAAAAGCGGTGACGGCGACGGCGCTGTCCGCGCCATTCGTCCGAAGCGCGTCCACGGTCCCGTCGATGTCTTCGGGCGCCGTCAGGGGCGAGGTGCATTGCAGGAAGACAAGCAGGTCCGGGCGATAGCCTTCCGCCTGTTCCAGTGCTGCGAGGGTGTAGAGCAGCGCGTCCTCGGACTTCGCCATGTCGGAGGCGAGCGCCTCCGGGCGGCGCACCACTTCGGCGCCGTAGCGCTGGGCAACTTCGGCGATCTCGTCGTCGTCGGTGGACACGACCACCCGCGTCACGTTGCGGGCAGCGCGGGCAGCATCGATCGTATGCGCGATCAGCGGCTTTCCGCCGAGTGGCAGGACGTTCTTGCGCGGGATGCCCTTGGAGCCGCCCCGGGCGGGAATGATTGCCAGCACATCTTCAGCTGCCTGTGCCATATGCCTCCCTTTCTGTTCCGCCGCTGCCATAGGCGCCTCAGCCGGCGCCTGTCGACGGGGTAGCGGCGTACGGTGACACGATGGCGTTAGCGGTGGCGTCTAGGGAACCATGATGCTAGGCAGCCCGGCCGATAGAAACAAAACCGACACGGGTGCCGCGTCCTGCGAGCCCGACCAGAACGGGAAGTGTTGATGCGTACAGGGAGCTTCGGGCGGTCGCCCATGCGTGCGGCAGTAATGTTGGGCTCGTGCAGTGCGCTGATCCTGTCTTCAGGCTGCGCCACCAAGAGCCCGATCAAGGAGGGAACCGCTTCGGCGGTGACGCCGGTTTCGCAGTTGCAGGTTCCGGACCCGCGTCAGGCGATCGGCGAAGTTTCCGACGCCTATTATATCGGTCCCCAGGACCAGCTCGACATCGCCGTCTATCAGTTGCCGGAGCTAACCCGGCAGGTCCGCGTCGACGCGGCCGGCAAGATCGCGCTGCCGTTCGTCGGCGAGATCAAGGCGAGCGGCATGACCACTGCCGAGATCTCGAACCTCATCGCCTCGCGCCTGCGGGCAAAGTACATGCAGCGGCCGGAAGTGACCGTCGGCATTACCGAAGCGATCAGCCAGCGGATCACGCTGGAAGGTGCCGTGACGCGGCCCGGCATGTACCCGATCCCGGGCAAGGTGACCTTGCTGCAGGCGCTGGCGCTCGCTGGCGGAACCAACAACATTGCGAACGAGCGCCTGGTCGCCGTCTTCCGCAACGTGGGCGCAGAGCGGCAGGCCGCCATCTTCGATGTCCAGATGATCCGGCGCGGGGAGGTCGAAGATCCCACGCTGTACGGGAACGATCTTGTCGTGGTGGAACGCTCGCGCGGGAAGGTCCTGCTGCGTGACGTGATCGGTACGCTGCCGGTCCTGAACGCGTTCCGCACGGTCGATCGTCTCGCCAATTAATCTCAACGTCTAGGCTGGGCTGGCACCAATGAATGAACGAAGCGTATCCGGTGACCGCATGATCCCGGCTCCCGGTGACGTGTGGGAGGGGGATGGCAGCGCACGCGGCTTCACCCGCGATGTCGCGGTAGAGGATGGCCATCGGAGCGGCCTCACGCACTACGTCATGATCCTGCGGAAGCGGAAATGGCTGATCGTCAGCACGACGGCCATCGCCCTGCTGATCGGCCTGGTTGCGACCTTGCTGGCGGAGCCGGTGTATACGGCGCGCGCGACCTTCGAAGTGCAGCGCGAAGCGCCTCGCGTTCTGGACGTCAATAGCGTCGAAGCCGACAACAACGGCGACGCACTGTTCTTCCAGACCCAGTTCGCCCTGATCAAGAGCCGTGCGTCTGCTCAAGGGATCGTCCGCCGCCTGAAGCTCGACAGCAATCCGGAGTTCGTGGACGTCAGCGGCGGCCTGTTCGACGCCAAGACCGGCTCTGCCGCCACGCCGCAGGAACGCCAGCGGGCATTCGAGGGGGCAACGAACAAGGTGCAGGCGGGGATCGTCGCGGCACCGTACGCGGGTTCTTCCCTCATTGAGGTGACGTACGAGAGCAACGATCCGCGCATGGCGGCTGCGGTTGCGAACGCGGCCGTCGACGAGTTCATCGAGAGCACGATCGATCGCCAGTACGCTGCGTCCAACTACGCCCGCAACTTCCTGGGTCGCCGCCTGCAGGAGCTGAAGCAGCGCCTGGGCGCTTCGGAGCGCGAGCTCGTCAACTACGCCGCCCAGCAGGGCATCGTGAACGTCACCGATGCGCGAAATGCGGGACAGAGCCAGTCGCTCGATTCCGCAAGCCTGAGCGCGCTCAACGCATCCCTCGCGCAGGCGACCGCTGCTCGCGTCCAGGCGGAGCAGAACTGGCGGCTGGCGCAACAGGCGAGCGGTCGCACCCTGCCTCAGGTGCTGGCGGATCCGCAGGTCTCGGCGCTTACCGGCCAGCTTGCGGCGCTTCGGTCGGACTATGAACAGCGCCTCCAGACCTTCAAGCCGGAGTTCCCGGCGATGGTCCAGGCACGCGCCAAGATCACCGAGACGGAAGGGGAGCTCGCCGCCGCGCGCAACCGCGTCCTCCAGAGCTTGCGCGGCAGCTACGAACTGGCGCTCAACCAGGAGCAGGCGCTCCAGAAGCAGATGGAGCAGTCGACCGGCAAGGTCATCGACCTGCAGGGCCGCAGCATCCAGTACACCATCCTGCAGCGTGAGGTGGACACGAACCGCGCGCTCTATGACGCGCTGCTGCAGCGCTACAAGGAGATCGGGGTTTCCGGCGGCGCGGGTTCGAACAGCGTTTCCGTGATCGATCGCGCGCGCGTACCTGGTTCGCCGTCGCGCCCGATCCTGTGGCTCAACCTTGCGCTTGCGTTCCTGGCGGGTCTTGGCCTGGGCGTCGCGATTTCGCTGATCCTCGAATTCGTCGACGACACGTTCAAGCTGCCGGAGGATGTGGAGAACAAGCTGCACCTTCCGCTGCTGGGCATGATCCCCAAGCTCGAGGAGGATCAGGTCGCGGTCGACGAGCTGTCCGACCCGCGCTCCGGCTTCTCGGAAGCCTATTTCGCGGTGCGGACGGCGTTGCAGATCTCGGGACCGAACGGTCTGCCGCGCAGCCTGCTGGTCACCAGTTCGAATCCAGCGGAGGGCAAGTCGACCACTGCCGTCGCGCTCGCGTACAGCTTCGCCGGTGGCGGCAAGCGCGTGCTGTTGATCGACGCCGACATGCGTCGTCCGAACCTGCACAAGCTGCTGTCGACGACCAACGTGCGCGGCCTTTCAACCGTGTTGAGCGGCGAGGCCTCGATGCGCGACGCCGTGCAGACGATCGAGGCGGGCTTCGACGTGGTGCCGGCAGGACCAATCCCGCCGAACCCCGCACGACTGCTCAGCACCGGCCTGCGTCCGCTCCTGGCGGAGGCGATGGCGAACTACGACCTCGTCCTGGTGGACGGACCGCCGGTGGTGGGCCTGGCCGACGTGCCGATGCTCTCCGCCGCGATCGAGGCGACGGTGCTGGTCGTTCAGGCGAAGAAGAGCCGCCGCGGCGTCGTGCTGTCGGCACTCCGTCGCCTACGCGGGAGCCGCGGGCAGATCGCGGGCGTCGTGCTCACCAAGTTCGACCGCAAGGCTGCGGCCTACTCGGACTCGCTCGATTATTCCGAGTACTACTACAGCTACGGCGAGAAGACGGCGGGCTAAGCGATGGAGCGGCGGCGAAGGAAGAGCGGGGCAAAGGCACGCAGGCGCCTGGATCCGCGTATTGCGGTCGCCGCACTGCTCTTCGTGGGGGGCGCTTGGGAGATCGGGGTGAAAGGCTTTGCGGCCGAACCACGGTTGGCGCCCTCCGTGGCCGCACGAGTGGATCCTTCGAACGGGGCCGTGCTCGCTCGCTTTGCGCAAAGCCAGATCCTGCGGAACGTTCCGGTCGCGCGCGACGCCGCGCGGCGCGCGCTGATCCAGGATCCGCTTTCGTCGCGTGCAACGCTCGTTCTTGCGCTCGCCGCGGTGGACTCCGGGGATATCGCGGCCGCCGACAAGCTCATGGCGCGCGCGTCCGAACTCAGCCGTCGCGAATCGACGGCCGACGCTTGGATGTTCGACCTGGACATGACCCAGGGCCGGTACGCGGACGCCTTTCGTCGTGCGGACGTGATGCTTCGGCGGGAGCCCGGCCTCGCCGCGCAGATTCTCCCGACGCTGGTGAAGGTGTCCAATTTCCCGCCGGCGCTGCCGGACCTGGCCGCGCGGCTGGCCAAGCAGCCGCCGTGGCGCGGAGCCTTTTTCCAGGCGTTCATTGGCAGTCCCGACGCGAACCTTGCGGCGCTTCTGGAGGCGCTCAAGGCCGCGGGAGGCCGGCCCACGCCGTCTGAACTGGGTGCATTGGTGGAGCGCCAGGTAAGGCTTGGCGATGCTGCCGGTGCGCGGGCGCTTTGGCGGCAGGCCACGGGCCGTCCGCTGCCGCTTCTCGTCAACGGCGGGTTCGAGGATGCGGCGTCGGTTGGCAGCCTCGGCTGGCAGGGGGAGCGCGCGATCGGACGCGCCGTGGCGATCACATCGCGTCCGGACGGGAAGGGAGCCGCACTCCGGATCGACCCCTATGCCGTCGGAAAGCCCCGAGCAGTGATGAACCAGTCGCTGTTGCTGGCTCCTGCGAGCTACACGCTGCGCTACGAGGGTTTCGCGGAGAGCGGAATGGGGTCGCTTGAGGTGTCCGTGCGATGCCTGGGCTCGAACCAACTGCTCTCGACGGCGCGGAGCGACTTTGCCCAGAACTGGGAGGCGAAGACGCTGAGCTTTGTGGTTCCCGTCTCCGGATGCCCGGTCCAACAGGTCCGGATCGCCACCGTATCGGGCCGCCGCAGCGACCCGCCCCTCTGGATCGACAGCTTCAACCTTCGTCGCCCTTAGGGTAGCCCACCGCGGTATTCGTAATCCACCGCCTGGGCGGAAGGAATGATCGCGTCCGCGGCGCACAGGCTGCCGTCGCTTCTGTGACGCGACCATTCCGAGGCTTACGCGTCAGCTTGATCCCATAAGAAAAAAGCCCGGGCGACCAAGCGGTCGACCGGGCTTCCTTGTGAGATGAGACCCCGTCGCCGAGGCCCCGAAATCTCTGACTTAGACGCTCGCAGGAGCGTCGTCGTCCTCGTCAACCGCGACGTAGATGCCCAGGCCGACGGCAACCAGTGCGAGCACGCCGACGATGATGCCGCCGCCGGCGAGGTTGCTCGCCTCAGCGTTGGTCGGAACAACCGTGCGGTTCACGGCCGCAGCGCGAACGCCGAGGGTCGGGGCCTGAGCCGAAACCGCCGGTGCCGCCACTGCGGGAGCCGCAGCCATCATCAGGGCTGCGCACGAACTTGCTACAGCTACCAGTTTCTTCATAGACCATCTCCACTGTTACGATGCGGAATTAGAGAGCAGGTCGCATGCTGCACTGCCGAAGTCAACGCGCTTCCGGCCCGGCTTCCATATTCCAACCTCGGTGATGCATTTAGGCCACTTCCTCGTAAAGCTTTGAAATAGCGTTACTCATTTGTTCAACAGTGAACTTGGCGCGGAAGTGCTGACGAGCGGATACACCCAGGCGCTGAAGCTGGGGGCGGCTCATCGAGCGGATCAACTCCGTCAGCGCGTCTACGTTCCCGGCCGGAAAAATATATCCGGAAATACCCGGAACCACGAGCTCGGGCAGCGCATCTGCGTCGCTCGCACACACCGGCTTGCCCTGCCGCATGGCCTCGATCGCGACGAGGCCGAATCCCTCCCAGCGGGACGGCATCATCACCACGTCGCACGCTTCCAGGAACGCCGGGATGCGGCCGATGGGAATCCACCCATAGCGCGTCACGTTCGGCGGATCGGGCTCGCCCGGCGAATCGTCGTTGGAGACGCTCCGGTCGCCGACGACGTGCAGGTGAACTGGCAGGTCGAGGACGCGGGCCATGGCGTCGCGGAGGTCGTCATAGCCCTTCTGCGGATCCTGCCGGCCGACGAATAGCAGGTTGAGGCGATCGGTGGCGAAATCCGGCAACTCCGAAGGTGCTACGACAGGCGTGTCGGGTGCAATGCCGTTGTAGACCATGTGGAGCTTGGACGAAGGCAGGCCCACTTCGACGGCCCGCCGCTGCTCGAATCGGGAGATGCAGAGGATCGCATCGGTTACCGGGGCAAGCAGCCGTTCTGCGGCGGCGTAGGCGCGCCGTTTGGCTTGCGACACCTGCATGTTGAACGCCCAGCCGTGGGCACAATAGATGATCTTCGCGCGTGTGCTGCGCCGCAGCAGAAACGGCAGCCGCACGACCAGGCCTGCGAAGGTACTGTGGATGTGCACGATGTCGGGCTGCTCGCGCCGGATCAGTCGTGCGACGTCGCGACCCATCGCGGCGAGTGCCCCCGGGCTACGCGCCGAACTGCCGAACAGGCGCAGGCTCGAAGGCGGCAGGGAGGCGAGGTGCTCGGTCTCGTCCGCGGCTATAGCGACCAGGACCTGATCCTCGCCGTACCGCGCCTGTTGTTCCGGGATCAGTTCGCAAAGATGTGTGGCGACGCCACCCTTCACCTTCTGCGCGACGTGGAGGATCTTCATGGGCGCGCCTTCTAGTCGCGCGACCCGCTCTTAGGGAAGCGCGGCCTCGTCAGGCGTCAACGGGGACGTCGGTTTGCAGCACCCACCGTTCACCCGCCTCGATCCCCAGGGCGGTGAGCACGCCGCTGCGGTAGGCACCGGTGTCGATGCCGATCCGGTTCGGCTTCTCCTGAACCTCAGATGCGATGGTATGGCCATGCACGACCATCATCGCGTGGTCGTGGGCGCTATCGATGAACTCGCGCCGGATCCAGCGGAAGTCGGACGGATCCTGCTCGTCCAGCGGAACGCGGGGGCGAATACCCGCGTGCACGAACAGATAGTCGCCGCTGCGATACCAGTCGCGCGCGCGGTCCAGGAAATCGACATCGGCGCGAGGGATGCGGTCGACCAGCAGTTCGGCCAGGTCCGCAAAGCTGCCGCGATCGATCTCTTCCTGCGTGATACCGTAGCTCGCAAGCGTAGCGCCCCCGCCGATCTGCAGCAGGCCGCGTGCGGCGCGTGCCTCCCCGCGTGCGGCCTGTACGAAGATCTCCTCGTGATTGCCCTTGATCAGAACCGCCCGCCCCGCCGTTACCAGCTCTCGCACCAACGCGACCACTGCGGCGGAGTCGGGGCCGCGATCGACCAGGTCGCCGAGGAACACCAGCAGGACGGTTCCGGCAACCGGTCGGGCCCGAAGGTCGGCCTCGACCCGATCCAGCAACTGCCGCAACAGGTCGATGCGACCGTGGATGTCTCCGATCGCATAGATCCGCTGTCCCGCGGGAAGCTGATAGGTCCGGAGTTCCGCTTTTCGGCGCTTGAAGAACATCATCACCTTGAATTGTCGCAGGAATCGCAGTGGTCGCCGCTCTTGATAAGAGTGCAGGCTGAACGCAAGGCGAATCGCGTGCCCTTGCCTCGCAGAGTCGGGATGGTAGCAGGGGGGATGTCGCGTCTTTCTTTGGCCTTGTGCGCCTGCCTGCTCGCGTTTGCGACACCGGCCGCTGCAGTTCCCGTCTTTGCACCTGCCGTGTCCGCGAGCGACGACCTGCTGGCACTGCGCATGCTGGATCGGCGGATGGAGACGGTCGGCTATCGCCTGGCGGCGCGTGCCGCGCGTTTATGCCCGGACAAGGCGCCGCTGCCCGGCTTCCTGCTGCACGACATCAGCCAGTACGGCGGATCGGATCGCGCGGAGGTGCGCACCACCTTCGGAATCGGCAATGCCCCATCGGTACTGGCGCTGGCGCCAGACAGCCCCGCCGCGCGCGCGGGGCTTCGCGAGGACGATGGGATCGTGGCGATCGACGGTCGGCCGGTGCCCGACCTGCCGAGCGGCACGAGCGGGACCTTCACGCGCCTCCTGGCAGTGACCGAGCAGTTCGAGAAGGCGCTGGCGAGCGGGGAGGTGACGCTGACGGTCGAGCGGAACGGAGCGCGGCAGGAGATCCGGTTCAGCCCGGAACAGGGATGCCCCTCGCGCTTCCAGACCCGACCCTCGGAGACGCTCGATGCCCGCGCCAACGGCGATTATGTCGAAGCGACCACCGCGATGGTCGCCTATGCGGGCGACGATGCGGAACTCGCAGCCGTGCTCGGGCACGAGATGGCGCACAACATCCTGAAGCACCGCGCCCGCCTCAACGCCGCTGGCATCCAGCGGGGCCTGCTCCAGCAGTTCGGGCGCAACGCGCGGCTGACCCGCAACACGGAGGTCGAGGCGGATCGGTTCGGCGTGTACCTGATGGCACACGCCGGCTTCGATCCGCAGGCGGCGGTCCGTTTCTGGGAACGCTATGGCCGGGAACATGGTGCCGGCATCTTTCGCGCGGCAACGCACCCGAGCGAACGTCGTCGCATCGAGATCATCAAGGCCGAGATCGCCCGCATGCAACGCCTGGAACAGGCGGGGCAGGAGCCGCTGCCCGATCTCGGCAGCCAGCCGGACTAACGCTCAGCCTGCGACGCGCAGGCGGGGAGTCGAGGCTGCGGCTTTCGGTTGGTCCGGCCAGATGCCGCGCGCGTCGTGCACGTGCTTGTCGGCGCGCTCGTCCAGAGGCACCGAGCGGAAGATGTCGTGGTCGACCAGCACCACGAACGCGGGGCAGGTCTCCAGTGCGGTGTCGAGATCGATCAACTGCGCACCGGTGCCCTCGAACGCCTGCGGTAGGCGCGCGGCATAGGGCTCCACGATCCGGACCCGATCGCCGAAGCGCTTCGCCAGGTGCAGCGCGACCTTGAGCGCGGGACTTTCGCGGAAATCGTCGATGTTGGCCTTGAACGCGAGGCCCAGGCACGCGATCGGTGCGCCGGGCACCGCTTCTGCGAGGGCTTCCGCCCGGGCGATCGTGTGGGCGATCTTCGCGTCGTTCACTTCGCGCGCGGTTCGGATCAGCCTGCTGTTCTCCGGATCGGCATGCACCAGGAACCAGGGATCGACGGCGATGCAGTGGCCGCCGACGCCGGGCCCGGGCGACAGGATGTTGACGCGCGGATGGCGGTTGGCCAGGCGGATCACCTCCCAGACGTCGATGCCCATCGTGTCCGCCACCACCGAGAGTTCGTTGGCAAAGGCGATGTTGACGTCGCGGAAGGCGTTTTCGGTGAGCTTGGTCATTTCCGCCGCACGCGCCGTGGTGGTCACGCAGGCGCCCCGCACGAAGCGGCGGTAGAAATGCAGTGCCTTGCGGGCACAGCGCGGGGTGATGCCGCCGATCACCCGATCGTTGTCGATCAGTTCGACCAGGATTCGGCCGGGCAGCACGCGCTCCGGGCAATAGGCGATCGCGACGTCCGCGGTGCCGCTGCAATGGCCGGGGATCGCGAGGTCGGCGCGCCTGTCGGCGAGCAGTGCCGCCACCTTTTCGGTGGTGCCGATCGGGGAGGTGGACTCCAGGATCACGGTATCGCCCGCCTTGAGCACGGGCGCGATGGTGGCGGCGGCTTCCAGCACATAGCCGATGTCGGGCTCGTGGTTCGGGCCGAAGGGGGTCGGCACCGCGATGACAAACACGTCGGCTGGCGCGATCTGGGTCGAGGCCCGCAGCAGACCGCGTGCAACGACGCCCGAGACCAGGCCATCCAGGTCGATCTCCTCGATGTGGACCTTGCCCGAGTTCACTGTCTCGACCACCCGCGGATCGACGTCGATGCCGAGGACGGAGGCACCCGAGCGGGCGATCACCGCGGCGGTGGGCAGGCCGATATAGCCCAGCCCCACCATGCAAACCTTCAGTTCAGAGTCCGAAATCACGTGCCACGATCTCCGCGATCCTTGCCGATGCCCGGCCGTCGCCGAAGGGATTATGCGCGCGCGCCATGGCCGCATAGGCGTCCTGGTCGTCAAGGAGCGTGCAGATTCCCGAAACGATACGATCTTCGTGCGGGCCCACGAGGCGCGCGGTGCCGGCCGTGACGCCCTCCGGCCGCTCGGTGGTCTCGCGCATCACCAGCACCGGCTTGCCGAGGGCAGGGGCTTCCTCCTGCACCCCGCCCGAATCAGTGAGGACGATGTGCGCGAGTTCGAGCGCGCGGATGAAGTTGGGGTAATCCAGCGGCGCCACGCGCGCGACGTTCGGGCGGTCTCCGAGCACCGCGTCCATGGCTGCGACCACGTTCGGGTTGGGGTGGACCGGGAAGAGCACCGCTACGTCCGGCCGGTCGGCGATCCGGCCGACGGCGCGCGCGATCGCGGCCATGCCGTCCCCGAAGTTCTCGCGCCGGTGGGTGGTCACCAGCACGACGCGCTTGCCGGCAAAGCGTTCTGCGATGGGCGCAATCTCGGCGGCGAGCCCCGGATCGGCCGAAATGCGGTCCCGGGTCGCGTGCAGGGCGTCGATCACCGTGTTGCCGGTGACGTGGATGGATGCAGGCGACACGTTCTCCGCCCGCAAGGCGGCGGCGGCCGTCTCGGTCGGCGCGAAGTGGAGGTCGGCGATCGGGGCGACGATGCGGCGGTTCACCTCCTCCGGCCAAGGCTGGTAGATGTCGCCGGAGCGAAGGCCCGCCTCAACATGGCCGACGGGGATCTTGCGGTAATAGGCGGCCAGCGCACCCACCATCGCCGTCGCCGTGTCGCCCTGGACGATCACCCGGTCAGGCTGCTCTCGATCCATCACCTCGCCGAGCGCCAGCAGCAAGCGGGCGGTCAGGCGATCCAGCGACTGGCCCGGCTCCATCAAGTCCAAGTCGATGTCCGGGGTCACGCCGGCGATCGAAAGCACCTGATCGAGAAGGCCGCGATGCTGTGCCGTGACGCAACTGCGCACTGCAAGTCCTGGTCGCTCGGCCAGCGCGTGCAGGACCGGGAACAGCTTGATCGCTTCGGGCCGTGTACCGAATACGACCAGAATGCGTCGGTTTTGGTGCGTTGCCATGGCAGCCTTCTATCGCGGAAGTTTAGGGAGTGCTAATCGCGCGAAGGTATCGGGCAGGGGGGCCTGACCGTCTATCGGCCGTCCGGCCGCGCTGACACATCACAGGGAGCAAGCATGTCCATCAAACCACTTCGCAAGGCGGTGTTTCCGGTCGGGGGTCTGGGGACCCGCTTTCTGCCGGCGACCAAGGCCATGCCGAAGGAAATGCTGCCGGTGGTGGACCGTCCGCTGATCCAATATGCCGTGGACGAGGCGATCGAGGCGGGCATCGAGCAGATGATCTTCGTCACCGGTCGCGGCAAGCATGCGATCGAAGACCATTTCGACATCGCCTACGAGCTTGAGTCGACCATGTCGGGTCGCGGCAAGTCGCTCCAGGTGCTCGACGCCACGCGCCTGAAGCCGGGCCGCGTCGCCTATGTGCGCCAGCAGGAGCCGATGGGCCTGGGCCACGCCGTCTGGTGCGCACGCGACATCGTCGGCGACGAGCCGTTCGCGGTGCTGCTCGCGGACGACTTCATGGTCGGCCAGCCGGGCTGCCTCAAGCAGATGGTCGAGGCGTACAACAAGGTCGGCGGCAACCTGATCTGCGCGCAGGAAGTGGCCGACGACCAGACCGACAAATACGGCGTCATCACCCCGGGCACGCGCGACGGCACGCTGACCGAGGTGAAGGGCCTCGTCGAGAAGCCCAAGGCGGGAACGGCGCCGTCGAACCTGGCGGTGATCGGTCGCTACGTGCTCCAGCCCGAGGTCATGCGCATCCTGGAGACGCAGGAGGCCGGTGCCGGTGGCGAGATCCAGCTGACCGACGCGATGGCGCGGATGATCGGCAATCAGCCGTTCCATGGGGTGACCTTCCAGGGCGTTCGCTACGACTGCGGCGACAAGGCGGGCTTCCTCCAGGCTAATCTGGCAACGGCACTGGCGCGCGAGGACGTCGGCCCCGCGGTCCGGGCCTTTGCCCAGGACCTGCTCGCCTGATCGACGGCGCCCGGCTTGCAGCCGGGCGTCAGAACGCCAGCAGGCGATCCTCGCCCAGGGTCGCCAGCAGGCTGACCAGCCCGCCGGCGGCCGTGCCGGCGGGAAGCTCGGCCATCGACAGGCCGGTGAGGGCCAGACCCGACTGGCAGACCAGCAGTTCCACGCCGCTCTCGCGGGCGATCGCGATGAGGTCTGCCCGGTCCGGCAACCCGGCCGCGGCGAGCCGGGCGGCATCGGGATCGGCGGACGCCTGGAGCAGCACGACCGCGTCTTCATGAAGGAACACCCGCGTCCGGCCGCCGAGTGCGGCAGTGGCCGCAGCGGTGGAGAGCGCCGCCCGGAAGCGGACGGGATCGGCGGTCGCGACGAGGACGGTCAGCCCCCGCATGCGGGGCACCCCGGATCCTTGGGGAGCAGCAGCGTCCGGAAGCGCAGCGCCAGCGTGTCGATCAGCAGCAGCTTGCCCGCGCTATCCTCGCCGAAGGCGGTGATGGCGCGGATCGCCTCCAGTGCGGCGAGGCTGCCGACGACGCCGGTCAGGGCGCCGAGCACGCCCATGTCGGCGCAGCTGCGGTCCGGACGTTCCGGGTCCTGGCCGACGAAGCAGCGATAGCAGGGCTTGTCCGCCTCCCAGCCGCGGAACACCCCCAGCTGGCCCTCGAACTCGCCGACTGCGGCGGCGACCAGCGGAACGCGGGCCGCAAGCGCGGCATCGGCCACCGCAAGCCGCGTGGCGAAATTGTCGGTCCCGTCGACCACGACGTCCATGCCGCCGACCAGCCCGGCTGCGTTTGCCGAATCGATCCGGAGCTGGTGCACGTTGACGGATACGTGCGGGTTGAGCCATGCGACCGCGTGCCGCGCGACCTCAGCCTTCGGCTGTCCCAAATCCTCGGTGCCGAACAGGGTCTGGCGCTGGAGGTTCGACAATTCGATGCGGTCGTCGTCGATGATGCTGAGCCGCCCGATTCCTGCCGCGGCAAGATACTGGATCACTGGCGAGCCGATGCCGCCTGCACCGACCACGCACACATGCGCGTCGGCGAGCCTGGCCTGCCCGGCGCCGCCGACTTCCTTCAACACGATGTGGCGGGCGTAGCGCTCCAGCTCCGCGTCGGTCAGGATCATTCGGGCAGGTCGAAGGTCATGCTCACACGGTACCAGGTGCCTTCCACCGCGAAGCGCGTGTTCAGATTGTCGCGCGCGAAGCCGAGCACCAGCCCGGCGGCATATTGCTCGACCGTGGGGCAGTTGATGGCGCGCGGAATGGTCGCCCGCACGCTCGCGCCGCTGCCGATCAGGACGGCGACGTCGGCATGGACGCGGCGCTTGCCGGCGATCGGTGCAGGCGGCGTGCAACGGCCCTGCGCCATTTCGCCCTGGACGAAGCGGACCATCTGCGGCGTCACTTCCGGTTGGGTACGATAGGGAAGCGCGTCCAGCGCTTCCCAATCGATCGGCGAGGTACGAAGGCGATTCGGTTCGGCCGGTGGTGGCGTCAGCTGCGCAGTCAGCGCGGCCATCAGGGCGAGGAAGGGGGTCACCGCCCGGTCGACCCGAAGCCGCCACTGCCGCGCGCGGTCTCGTCCAGGGTCATCACCTCTTCGAGCGTCGCGCGCAACACCGGCGCCGGCACGAGCTGTGCGATGCGCTCGCCGCGACCGATGGCGAACGGCTCCTGTCCCAGATTGACCAGGATCACCTTCACTTCCCCGCGATAGTCGCTGTCGATCGTGCCGGGCGTGTTGAGGCAGGTGATGCCGTGCTTGATCGCAAGGCCGGAGCGCGGCCGAACCTGCACTTCATAGCCGGCGGGTATGGCCAGGGCGAAGCCGGTCGAAACTGCGTGCCTGGCGCCTGGCGCAAGCATGCAGTCTTCGGCAGCCACAATGTCCATGCCGGCGGCGCCCGCCGTCGCATAGGCCGGTAGCGGCAGCCCCCGGCCATGTTCCAGCCGAAGGACGGCGATGCGGATCGGTTCGCCGCTCATTGCCCGGCCTGCAGGGATGCGAGCATCCGGGTCGTGGCCGAGAGCACCTCCGGGTCGTTCAGGATCTCGTTGCCCTTGCCCGGCAGTACGCGGAAATCGGTCGCAATGCCGCGCAGCGCGAGCGCCTCGGCATAGCCGCGCGAGAATTTCGGCGGTGTGATCGGGTCCTCGGAGCCGACCAGCAGCGCGGCCTTGGTCTGCGGGCGCACACCGCCCACCGTCATCAGCGGATCGAGGCTGTCGGGTGCAGGCTTGAACGATGTGCCGGGCATCCACTTCTCCATGTGCTTGCGCCATTCGGGCAACATGCACGGACAGGCGGCGAGCACCATACCATCGATCAGTTTCGGCCGGAGCCCGGCAAGGTCCGCCACCAATGCCGCCCCGCCGCCGTCTCCGACGACGACGGTGGGAACGTCCGGATATCGTTTGCGCCCGGCTTCGATCCGGTCGGCAAAAGCCGTGATGCGCTCCCGCGTGAAACCACGGGACATACCCTTGTCCGCGTCGCCCTCTGCCACGGGCTGGGTGAGCGCCATCACCCGCGCACCAGGGGCGGCCGCCGCAAGGGCGCGGGCGAAGCGGTGGGGATCGGTCGCATCTGACGTCGCCCCGTCCCGGTGCAGCACATAGACCAGCGCCTTCACCGAACGACGGCCATTGGGGCCGAACGCCTGCTCCCGCACCGTCGCCGTGGCACTGTCGGAGGCGGGACGAACCCCGCCGCCGGCGCAGCTTGCGAGCGCGAGACCCAGGGCGAGGGGGAGCAGCCTATGCCAGCGCATGTGCGATCCGCTCCGCCAGACGCTCCGCAACCAGGTCCTTGTCCATTCGCTCCCAACTTTCCACGCCATTTTCCGTCACCAGGTGGATCGCGTTGGCGGTCCCGCCCATCACGTCCCCCGATACGTCGTTGGCGACAATCCAATCTGCGCCCTTCCGTGCGCGCTTCCCGGCGGCATGGTTGATCACGTCGTGCGTTTCCGCCGCAAACCCGACCAGCAGCCGCGGTCGCCGCGGGCTATGCCCGAGCGTCGCGAGGATGTCCGGGTTGGCGACGAGTTCCAGCCGATCGCCCATGTCCGCCTTGGCCCGCTTCAGGGGCGCGGCCTCGACCCGCCAGTCCGCGATGGCCGCCACCATCACCGCGGCGTCGGCCGGAAGCGCCGCCTCAACTGCGTCCGCCATCTCGCGCGCGCTTTCCACGTCCACCCGCGACACGCCCGGCGGGGTCTGAAGCGCCGTCGGCCCGGACACCAGCGTCACGCGCGCGCCAAGCTTCGCCAGCGCACCGGCAATCGCATAGCCCTGCCGGCCGGAGGAGCGGTTGGCGATGTAGCGCACCGGGTCGATCGCCTCGTGGGTGGGCCCCGCCGTCACCAGAACGTGCCGGCCGGCGAGGGGCTGGGCCGCGGGTGTAAGGGCGCGCTCGATCGCAGCGAGGATTGCCGCGGGCTCCGGCAGGCGGCCCGGCCCATACTCCCCACAGGCCATCCTGCCTTCGTCGGGCTCGAGCACCGTGACTCCGTCGCGACGCAGCTGCGCGACGTTGCGGACGGTGGCGGCATGCTGCCACATGCGCACGTTCATGGCGGGCGCAGCGAGCACCGGCTTGTCGGTCGCGAGCAGCAGCGTGGTCGCCAGATCGTCGGCCATGCCGGCTGCCATCTTCGCAAGCAGGTCTGCCGTCGCGGGCGCGACCACGACCAGGTCCGCCTCGCGGCTGAGCTGGATGTGGCCCATCTCGGTCTCTTCCTTCAGGTCCCACAGGCTGGTGTGGACCGGTGCCTCCGACAGCGCGGCGAGCGTCATGGGGGTGACGAAGTGCGCACCTCCGTCGGTCAACACGCAGCGAACCGCGATGCCGGCCTTGCGGCACAGGCGGATCAGTTCGCACGCCTTGTAGGCGGCGATGCCGCCCCCGACGATCAGCAGGATGCGCTTCATCGCGTGATCCTCTGCACCCGAACCCGCCGCCTGTCGAGCAGCACGCGGGCGAGGTCGCGCAGTCCGTCCGGCGCAAAGGCCAGGCCGACGAGCAGCAGGGGAGCGACGAGGAAAGCCCAATAGAACCCGTCCGCGCCTGGGAGGATGGCTGTCGCGGCAGCATAGACCGCCAGCGTCACGGTCACGCGCAAGGCGACCGGATCGTCCCACATCGCCCAGCCGAACAGCGCGAGCGCGACCAGCAGCGCGGCGATCGCGGCCGGCAGCAGGTGGAGCACGGTCGTGGTGATCGAGGCGCGCACGAAGAAGCCGAAGCCGTGCATCCCTGCTGCGTCCGAGGCGGTCGGATCCAGTGGACCGACGACCTGCGCGACGGCCTGGGCATGGAACACCAGGACGACGGCCAGCAGGCCGATTCCCGCCGCCCAGCCCAACGCCTCGCGGCGCCGTCCCTCGGCAAAGGCGAGCAGCCCCATGGCGATGGCGTAGAAGGCGGCGGTCTCGCGGATCAGCATCGCCGCGGTGGCGACGGCAACCGCCTCCACCCAGCGGTCCTGCTGTCGGATCGCCAGCGACATAGCCACCAGCATGCCTGCCCAGGTCTCGGGAAAAAGCACGACGTCCGGCGCCAGCAGGCCCACCATCCCGCCTGCGAGGAGCAGCATGCCCCCGAACACCGGCAGCGGCCGGGCCAAGGCCTCGCGCAACCGCTTCTGCCAGGCAAAGGCGGTGCCGATCGCCAGCAGGAGGAGCAGCAGGGCCGACACCAGCCCCGGAAGTACGGCGAGCACTACCGGCAGCGTAGGCAGGGGAAAGGAGAGGAACGGCTTAAGCGGATAGCCGCCACTGCGCAGCATCCGTGCGGTTGCCGGGTAATAGGCATCGCCGCCGCGCAGCGCGCCGACGATGCCATCGTGCACGCTGATGTCGCTCTGCTCGATCGCTGCACGCGGCGCTGGCACGCTCCCGCCGCGCACGCCCATCAGGGCACCGGCCGCGACCAGCAGCAGGAACAGGACCAGTGCCACTGCCTGATTGGCCGAGAGGCCGCTGGCCCGGCTTGGGCGGACCAGCCACAGCGGGCGGGCGGGCCGCGCCATCAGCTGGCCAGCAGCGTCGCCGCTACCGCCAGCGCGGCGCTCACCACGGCCACGCCGATGTATCGCCACCCGCCGCCGACGCGGATGACCTCGATTTCGCGCAACGGCGGGGCAGGGGGCGCACCGCCAGGTGTCGGATAGCGCGCTTCCAGGTTGCGGATCAGCTGCGGCAGCCGCGCAAAGGTGCGCAGGTCGGTGACGATGCGGTCGGCGACCGCCGCCTCCGGACCCAGTTCGTCCCGGATCCAGCCGCGCACGAACGGCGCCGCCGTTTCCCACAGGTTGATGTCTGGATCGAGTGCGGTCGCCACGCCTTCCACCATCACCATCGTCTTCTGCAGCAGCAGCAGGTGCGGCTGGGTCTGCATGTCGAAATCACGGGTGATGTTGAAGAGGCTCTCCAGCATCATGCCGACCGACATGTCCTTGACCGCCAACCCGCGCATCGGCTCGCCGACCGCGCGCAGCGCCGTCGCGAACTCCGCGACATTGTGGTGCGCGGGCACATAGCCGGCTTCGAAGTGGATTTCGGCGACGCGGCGATAGTTGCCGGTGATCAGGCCGTAGAGGATCTCGGCCAGCCACACCCGCGCGCGGCGGTCGATGCGGCCCATGATGCCGAAATCGATCGCGCAGATGCGCCCGTCCGGCAGCGCGAACAGGTTCCCCTGGTGCATGTCGGCGTGGAAGAAACCCTCCGCGATCGCCTGGCGTAGGAACGCCTGCACCAGCTTGCGCGCCATCGCCGGAAGGTCGTGGCCGGCCTCGATCAGGGCGGCGCGGTTCGACAGCTTGATGCCGTCGATCCACTCGATCGTCAGCACCCGGCTGGTGGTGCGCTGCCAGTCGACCGCGGGGACGGTGAAGTCCGGCTCCGCCTGCATCGCTTCGGCAAGTTCGGAGGCCGACGCCGCTTCGCGCCGCAGGTCGAGCTCGCGCGCGGTCCAGCGCTTCATCGTCTCGATGACGAGCCGCGGACGCAGCCGCTTCAGCTCGCCGCCATAGGCTTCGAGCTGGGCGGCGGCCCATTCATAGGTGTCGATCGCCTGGTTGAACTCGTGCTCGACGCCAGGGCGCAGCACCTTGACGGCGACCGTGCGACCATCGGTCGTGACGGCGCGGTGCACCTGCGCGATCGAGGCCGCGCCGACCGGCACTTCCTCGATCTCGGCAAATACGCTTTCGATCGGCCGGCCGAGACCCGCCTCGATCGCCGGGCGGATCACCGACCAGGGGAGCGGCGGCAGCGCGTCCTGCAGCGCGAGCAGATCGTGCGCCGGGTCCTCGCCGACCAGGTCGGGACGGGTGGCGAGCGTCTGGCCAAGCTTGATCGCGGCCGGACCAAGCGCCTGCAACGCCTGCGCGTAGCGCGGTTCCTTGGGCACGAACATGCCCATCTGAAGGAGGCGTGCAACGCGGCGGAGCCCTGGCGGGGTGCTCGGGTCTCGCTCAAGCCCGCGCAGCGCGCCGTGGCGCGCCAGCGTGCGGCCCCATTTCCAAAGGCGCCAGCCGTGGGTGATCTTGGAGGTCATGCCCGATCCTCGATACGGCGGGGACGGGGGCTCAGATCTTCCACCCGCTGTGGATCGCGACCAGGCCGCCGAGCAGCGGCTCGACCTTGGTCCGCACGAAACCGGCGTCGCCGATCATGCGCTCGAACGTCGGCATGTCCGGGAAGCGGCGGATCGACTCGATCAGGTAGCGATAGCTGTCCTCGTCGTCGGCGAGGAGCTTGCCGAGCTTGGGCACGAGCTTGTGCGAATAGGCGTCGTACACCTCGGCGAACCCCGGCCACTGGGTGGTCGAGAACTCTAGGCAGAAGAAGCGCCCGCCGCGGCGCAGGACGCGATGCGCCTCGCGCAACGCCTTGGGAATGTCGGTCACGTTCCGGATGCCGAAGGCGATGGTGTAGGCGTCGAAGAAGCGATCGGGGAACTGGAGCACTTCTGCGTTCGCTTCGGTCCACACCAGGCCGTCGATCCCGCGCTGCTGCGCGCGGCCCATGCCGACCTCCAGCATCGCCGGATTGATGTCGGCGACCGTGATCGACGCGCCGCGGGCGGCCATACGGAAGGCGATGTCGCCGGTCCCGCCGGCCATGTCGAGGATCTGCTCGCCCGGCTGCGGCTTCACCCGCCGCACGAAGCGATCCTTCCAGAGCCGATGCATGCCTCCGGACATGGCATCGTTCATGAGGTCGTAGCGGGAGGCTACGCTGGCGAAGACGTCCCCGACACGGCGGGTCTTTTCCTCGGGGGCGACTTCTTCATAGCCGAACGAGACGGTGTTGGTCATGCAAGCGCCTTAGCCAAGCCTTGTGGCCCGGGCAAACCCTGCCTAGCTCCCACCCATCATGCCCGAGCTTCCCGAAGTCGAAACCACCGTGGGTGGACTGCGCCCGGTGCTGGAGGGGCAGCGCATCGCGCGTGTCGTGCCCCGCCGCGCCGACCTGCGCCGCGCGATCCCCGAGGACCTGGGCCAGCGGCTCACCGGGGCGCAGGTCGTCGCACTTGGTCGCCGCGCCAAATACGGCCTGATCGACACCGACCGCGGGGACACGCTCGTCTTCCACCTCGGCATGTCCGGGCGATGGCGCGTCGATCCTTCGGAACTGCTGCCGCACGACCACCTGCTGATCGAGACCGAGGCGGGAAGGTCGCTCGCGTTGAACGATCCGCGGCGATTCGGCTCGCTCGATCTGCTGCGCACCGAATCGGTCGAGGAATGGGCGCCGTTCCGCGCGCTGGGGCCGGAGCCGCTGGGCCCCGAGTTCACCGGCGGCTATCTGGCGCAGGCCTTGGCCGGCCGGGCCGCACCGATCAAGGCGATGCTGCTCGACCAGCGGATCGTCGCCGGGCTCGGCAACATCTATGTGTGCGAGGCGCTGAACCTGGCGCGAATCGCTCCGTCACGGGCGGGCGGGCAGATCGCCCGCGCCCGGCTCGACCGGCTGGTGGAGGCGATCCGCGCCGTCCTGCTCGCCGCGATCGAGGCGGGCGGCTCCACCTTGCGCGATTATGCGCGGCCCGATGGCGAATTGGGCTATTTCTCCAAGCAATGGCGGGTCTATGGGCGTGAGGGTGCAGCCTGTCCCTGTGGAGGGACGGTGCAGCGCCGCACCGAAGGCGGGCGTTCCACCTTCTGGTGCCCCAAGTGCCAGCGCTGAAAAGCTTGACCTTTTCGACGGTGCGCGGTAGGGGCGCCGCTTTCCCGGGCCGTGGAGTTTCTGCGCCCGTTCATGCAGCACAGGATCAGGACGGCACATGGCGAACACGCCACAGGCGAAGAAGCGTATCCGGCGCAACGAGCGTCGCGCGGAAATCAACGGCGCGCGGGTCAGCCGCATCCGTACCTTCATCAAGAAGGTCGAATCGGCGCTGGCATCGGGCGATCGTGAGGCGGCTTCGGCTGCTCTGACCGCAGCGCAGCCGGAGCTGGCGCGGGGCGTCGCCAAGGGCGTGCTCCACAAGAACACCGCGTCGCGCAAGTTCGCACGCCTGACCAAGGCGGTGTCGTCGCTCGCCTGAGCGCACGCACGACCAGGTTGAAAAAGGGGCTTCGCCGGGTGCCGGCGGAGCCCCTTTTTCGTGCCTGAAATCCACCGCCGCGGGACGAATCAAGTACGGCGGTCCAAGTCACGGACAAGTCACGGATTTGTCACGATTCGAATGGGGTCGTAACAAACCGGATCGGCTAAGTCCCTGTTATTGCGGGCAAAAAACGGAAACCCGCGGAATTCCGAGGGGTTCGGGGTGTCAATGCTCTATATTATTTTTTTGGGCGTGACCGGCTCTTGATCTTCCTTCCGCCGCCTTCCTAAACAAGCCCCACGCCCCGGCTCCGGGGCACGGTATCGCGGAGTTTCGCGTGCGGTTCCGGTCTTCACGGCCAGGTTACCGTTGGAGCTTATCGCTAGTTGGAATCACAGGCTGAAAGCGCTGCTTTCGGTCGGGGGAGAGGTGTGTTCGCGTGACGGGAACGGGGGAAGGAACAGCAGCAGCCGTGGAAGCCGCGTGGGGGCGCGTGCGCCACAACCTGCGCCTGTCCGCAGGGCAGCGGCTGTTTGACCGCTGGCTGAAGCCGATGGTGCTGCTCCCGGACAGCGACGCCGACATGGTGCGCCTGGGGCTGCCGTCGGCATTCATGACGAACTGGGTGAAGAGCCACTACGCGGATCGGCTGTTGTTCGAGTTCCGCGCCTGCCTGCCCGAGATCCGCACCGTCTCGGTCGAGACCGTCAGCACGCTGGAGCCCGCGCGCGTCCTGACCGGCGAGTCGATCGCGCCGGCGACGCCGGTGGCCGGCGCCACGCTGCTCGCCGATTCGGCCGCGCCCGTCCCGGCTGCCGAGCCCGTGCCCGCGCAGCCGATCGGCGCGCCGGAGCGCTCGCAGTTCGATCCGCGTTTCACCTTCGACCGATTCGTGTCGCATGATTCGAACCGTGTCGCCCGCAACGCAGCCCAGCTGCTGGCGGAGCCCGGCGTGCCGCGGTTCAGCCCGCTCTACCTCCACAGCGGCACCGGCCAGGGCAAGACGCACCTGATGCA
The DNA here is from genome assembly GCF_004341505.2 of Sphingomonas sp. JUb134. Classification (NCBI taxonomy): domain Bacteria; kingdom Pseudomonadati; phylum Pseudomonadota; class Alphaproteobacteria; order Sphingomonadales; family Sphingomonadaceae; genus Sphingomonas; species Sphingomonas sp. JUb134. The sequence continues at coordinate 2,880,124 of NZ_SLYP02000001.1, read as the reverse complement.
CGCGATCGGCCACGCGTTCCTCGCGGCCAATCCGCAGGCGACGGCGATCTACATGCCGGCCGAGCGCTTCATGTTCGAGTTCGTGAGCGCGGTGCGCGCCCGCGACACCCACAGCTTCAAGGCGCGGCTGCGCGCCGTCGACCTGCTGATGATCGACGACCTCCAGTTCGTGGCCGGCAAGGACGCGACCCAGGAGGAGTGCTTCCACACCGTCAACGCGTTCATGGACGCGGGCAAGCGGCTGGTGATCGCGTGCGATCGCAGCCCGCACCTGCTCGACGGCGTCGAGAGCCGGCTGGTGTCGCGGCTCGGCGCCGGTCTGGTCGCCGACATCAAGCCGCCGGCGCTGGAACTGCGCCACGCGATCCTGTCGCGCCGCCTGGCTGAGAATGCCGCGGTGCCGGTGCCGGCCGACGTCCTCGACCTGCTCGCCAGCCGCATCCACGGCAGCGTGCGCGAGCTGGAGGGGGCCTTCAACCGCGTCGTCGCCTATGCGCAGCTGATCGGCCAGCCGGTCACCATGGACTTCGCGGTCCAGACCTTGGGCGAGATGCTCCAGGGGCCGAAGAAGCGCATCACCATCGACGACATCCAGCGCGCGGTCTCCAGCCACTTCGAACTGAAGCAGCTCGATCTGGTCTCCGCCCGCCGCGCCGTCGCGATCGCGCGCCCGCGCCAGATCGCCATGTATCTCGCCAAGCGGCTCACCACGCGCTCGCTGCCTGAGATCGGCCGCAAGTTCGGCAACCGCGACCATTCGACCGTCATCCATGCCGTGAAGCGCATCGAGTCGCTGCGTGGCCTCGACGGCGAGATCGACGGTGCCGTCCGCCAGCTGATGCGGCAGCTCGAGGGCGCCTGAAGCGCCGGGGCGGCCGCACGGGCTGCCCCTTGCAACTAACGCCGCGACGTCGGACGCGGTCGCAGCTGGTCCAGCGCATCGGCGTTGTCGCGGCCCCAGGCGTAAAGCAGCTCGACCGGCTCGACGAATCGACGTCCGAGCGGCGTCAGCGCATATTCGACCGCCGGCGGAATCGTCCCGTGGACATGGCGGGTGATCAGCCCGCTTTCCGCCATCTCGCGTAGGGTCTGGGTCAGCATCTTCTTCGAAATGCCGGGCAGGCTGCGGAGCAGCACGCCTGTGCGCGCGACTCCTGCGTGGCGCACATGCAGGGTGTGCAGCACCATGCTCGTCCACTTGGTGGCAAACAGCTCCAGCGTGCGACGGGGCGCGCAATCCTCGCGCCATTCCTCCTCGGCCGAACCGATCCGCATGTGGGTACCTCCTGGTGCCTATGTCCCTGAATGGTGCCGTCTAGAAGCTTGTGCCCTGGCTGCCTAGCTGAGGTGCCAATCGGACAAGGAAGCAGGATCATGACGAAGACGGCATTGGTGGTGGGCGCGAGCGGCATCGTCGGCAGCGCGACGGCGGATCTGCTGCTGGCGGAGGGCTGGAGCGTGCACGGCCTCGCGCGCCGGCCGCAGGCGCAGCCCGGCGTGGCGGCAGTCGCTGCCGACCTGAACGACCGGGACGCGACCGCCGCCGCGCTCGCGGGCGTGCATCCCGATGCCGTGTTCATCACCACCTGGGCGCGTCAGGACAGCGAGGCGGAGAACATCCGGGTGAACGGGGCCATGGTGCGCAACCTGCTCGACGCCCTGCCGCCGGCGCAGGGGCCGCGGCACGTCGCGCTCGTCACGGGGCTCAAGCACTATCTCGGGCCGTTCGAGGCCTATGGGAAGGGCGCGCTCCCGCAAACGCCGTTCCGGGAAGAGCAGGGGCGGCTCGACGTGCCCAACTTCTATTATGCGCAGGAGGACGCGGTGTTCGCCGCCGCCGAGCGCGACGGCTTCTCGTGGAGCGTCCACCGTCCGCACACCGTGATCGGGAAAGCGGTCGGCAACGCCATGAACATGGGAACGACGTTGGCGGTCTATGCGACGCTGTGCCGCGAAACCGGTCGGCCGTTCCGCTTCCCCGGATCGGCAGCGCAGTGGGAGGGGCTGACCGACATGACCGACGCCCGGCTGCTCGCCAGCCACCTGCTGTGGGCGGCGACCACGCCTGCGGCGCGCAACGAGGCGTTCAACGTCGTGAACGGCGACGTCTTCCGCTGGAAGTGGATGTGGAGCCGTATCGCGCAATGGTTTGGGATCGGGCCCGCACCGTTCGACGGAACGGTTCTGCCGCTGGAGGCGCAGATGGTCGACGACGCAGACCTCTGGCGCACGATTGCCGCGCGAGAGGGACTCGTCGAGCCGGACCTCGCCCGCCTCGCGTCGCCCTGGCACACGGATGCGGACCTCGGTCGGCCGATCGAGGTCGTCACGGACATGGGCAAGAGCCGCAGGCTCGGCTTCACCGCCTACCAGCCGAGCGACGATGCCTTCTTCGATCTGTTCGAGCGGCTGCGCGCCGACCGGCTGATCCCCTGAGGGACGCCGGCCGGCGTGGGGCAGGGTTGGCTCAGACCTGCAGGCCCAAGGCCTCCTGAGCCGACCGCAGCGTCGGAGCGGCAAGCGCCGTTGCCTTGCCCGCGCCCTTGGCGAGGGCGGCCGAGACCGTGTCGCGGTCGTCCAGCAGGCGGGTCAGGCGATCCCGGATCGGGCCGAGCACGGCGACGGCCAGATCCGCCAGGGCGGGCTTGAAAGTCCCGAATCCCTGGCCGGCGTATTGCTCCACCACCGACTGCGGCGTCGTGTCCGCGAGTGCCGCATAGATGGTGACGAGGTTCTTCGCCTCGGCCCGGCCTTCGAGGCCGTCGAAGCTGTCGGGCAGGGGATCCGGATCGGTGCGCGCCTTGCGGAACTTGGCGGCGATGGTGTCATCGTCGTCGATCAGGTTGATGCGGCTCATGTCCGACGGATCGGACTTGGACATCTTGGCCGTGCCGTCGCGCAAGCTCATGATGCGCGGCGCGGCGGCCGAGATCAGCGGATCGGGCAGCGGGAAGAGCTCGACGCCGGTGTCGGTGTTGAACTTGGTCGCGATGTCGCGCGCCAGCTCCAGATGCTGCTTCTGATCCTCGCCCACTGGCACGTGCGTCGCCTTGTAGGCGAGGATGTCCGCGGCCTGGAGCACCGGGTAGGTGAAGAGGCCGGCGCTCGCGCCCTCGCGGTTCTTGCCGGCCTTGTCCTTCCACTGGGTCATGCGGTTGAGCCAGCCCATGCGGGCGGTGCCCATCAGCAGCCAGCACAGCTCGCTGTGCGCAGGCACGCGCGCCTGGTTGAACAGGATCGAGCGGTCAGGATCGATGCCGGCCGCGAGCAGCGTGGCCGCCATGCCGATGGTATTGTCGGCGAGTTCCTTGGGATCCTGCGTGACGGTCAGCGCATGGAGATCGGCCAGGAAGAACAGGCAGTCGTCGCCCGGTTGCATCGCATCCTGCATCGCGACCCACTGCTTGATGGCGCCCAGATAGTTGCCGAGGTGCAGATTGCCGGTGGTCTGGATGCCGGAGACGACACGCATCTTGTGGTCCTTGCGCTTGGGCGGTGCAGCGGCCGCCGATCAGTTGGTGCTGCGGCGCCGAATCAGCGCCTTCACGTCCGCCACCCGGAACGCGCCGGTGACGAAGCAGGCCAGTCCATAGATCGCGCAGCCGGTTCCGACCAGCACCACAAGGGCTGCGTAGCGCATGGCCATCGGCCCGATCAGATACGGATCGAGCAGGCTCTCCAGGCCGAACACGGCTGCCCCCATCAGCAGCGCCGCGAGGGCGAGTCGGGGAAGGCGGCGGCGCAGTTGCGCGTCGACGGCGAAATGCCCGCGCTTGCGAAGCGTGCGGTACAGCATGGCTACGTTGACGGTGGAGGCGAGGGCGGTGGCGAGCGGCGGCCCGACATGGCCCAGCAGCGGGATCAGGACGATGTTGGCGACGATGTTCACGCCCACCGACCACATCGCGTAGCGCACCGGCGTACGCGTATCCTGGCGCGCGTAGAAGCCGGGCGTCAGCACCTTGACGAGCACATAGGAGGGCAGGCCGACCGAAAAGCCGGCGAGCGCCCAGGCGCAGGCGCGCGTGTCGGCTGCGTCGAACGCGCCGTACTGGAAGAGCCCGCGCACGATCGGCTCGGCGGCGACGATCAGCGCCACCATTGCCGGCAGCGTCAGGAACAGCGCGAGCTCGGTGCCGCGGTTCTGCGTCTCCATCGCCTCCGCCTCGCGCCCGGCGCCCAGCAGGCGTGAGATGGTGGGAAGGAGAATGGTGCCGAGCCCGATCCCGATCAGCCCCAGCGGCAGCTGGTTCAGCCGGTCGGCATAATAGATGTAGGAGATCGACCCGGCCGCGAGCAGCCGGGCTGCCAGCGCGCTGGAGATCAGCAGGTTCACCTGCGACGCACCGGCCCCCATCGCAGCCGGAAGGATCAGCTTCATCAGCCGTTTCACTTCCGGATCGACGCGGGGCAGGCGTGGGCGCAGCGACACGCCGGCGCGGCGGCAGGCGAGCGCCAGCCAGCCAAGCTGCAAAAGGCCGCCGATCGGAACCGCGACCGCCTGCGCGCGCGCGGTCTCGTACGGATCGCCGTTGAAGAAGACGAGCGCGGTGACCATCGCGATGTTGAGCAGGATCGGCGCGGCGGCGTTGACCCAGAACTTGTCGAGCGAGTTGAGAATGCCGCCGAGCAGCGAGGCCAGCGAGATCAGCATCAGATAGGGGATGGTGATCCGCGACAGCTGGACCGCAAAGGCGAACTGGTCGGGCGTGGCGTTGTTGAAGCCGAGCGACATCGCCCAGGTGATCGGCCAGGCGGCGGCCAGCATGATTGCGGTGAAGCCGAGCAGCACCGCGAACAGCACCGACAGCGCGCGCTCTGCGAAATCGAGCCCGGCCGAAAGCTCACCGGTCTCGCCGACCTTGCGGTTGAACATGGGGATGAAGGCGGCGTTGAACGCGCCTTCCGCGAACAAAGCGCGGAACATGTTGGGCAGGCGGAACGCGATGGTGAAGGCGTCGGAGGCAAAGCTCGCCCCCACATAGCGCGCCTGCAGCGAATCGCGCACCAGCGCCAGGACCCGGCTGGCGAGCGTGAGCCCTCCAACCGAGCCGAGGGTGCGAACGAGCTTCATTCCGGTCAGCCGCCTTGGTCAGCCCGTTCGCAGGTCAAGGATCAGGCGTGGCCGATCGTGCCGGCAGCGTTGCCCGACAGTTCGCCGGCAGCGGCCGCCGCCTGCTGCATGTAGAGCGCGCCGAAGTCGATCGGCTCCAGCATCAGCGGCGGGAAGCCGCCGTCGCGGACCGCATCGGCGAGCACACGGCGCGCGAACGGGAAGATGATGCGCGGCGCTTCGGCCAGCAGGAACGGCTGGAGGTGCTCGTCCGGGATGTTGCGCAGGCCGAACAGGCCGGCATAGCTCAGCTCGATGAGGTAGAGCGCCTGGCCCTCGACGTCGGCGCGTGCCTCGATCTTGAGCACCACTTCATGCACGCCCTCGCCGACGGTGGTAGCGCCGATGTTGAACTGCACGTCGAGCTTGGGCTGGCCCTGCACCTGGTAGATGCCCGGCGCGTTCGGGTTCTCGAACGACAGATCCTTCACATATTGCGACAGGACGCCGACCTGCGGCTGGGTGTCGGCACCGTTGGCGAAGCTCTCGTCGAGGCCGGCGTCGTTCTGGTCGTCCATGGGAATTTCCTTGCTGAAGGATAGCTTTGCGGCCTGCCGCGTTTTTCGGCTCGGCGCCTAGCAGGCGATCGGCGCCAGTTCAACGGCGGCGCCCGTGCGATGGACCGCCCGCAGCCATTTGAAACTGGCTCTGCTTGCCCCTATGTTGATCGCGTCAGATTTGGGAGGCGAAGTGCTGGTCGTTGTTCTTCTGGGAATGGTCGCGGGGTTCCTCGCACTGCGTCTCTACGCGGTGCTGGGCAAGCGCACCGGCCATGAACAGCCGCTCGCCCGCCCCGCCGAGGAGCGCGTCGGCGTGCCGCCGGTGCCCCGCACGATCGATGTGCAGCCGGAGCCGCGCGACGTCACCCAGCGCCATGTCGAGCCCGCGGCCGAGAACGGCCTGCGCGCCATCGTCGGCAGCGACCCGACCTTCGACGTCGCCGAGTTCCTGGAAGGTGCCAAGTCCGCCTACCGCATGATCCTGGAAGCCTTCTGGAAGGGCGACCGCGATACCCTCGCCTGGCTCACCGAGGCCGAGGTGCAGACGGCGTTCGCGGCCGCGATCGAAGCGCGGGAAGAGGCGGGCCACACGCTGGACAACCGGCTGGTGTCGATCGAGCGCGCGGTGATCAGCGACGCGAGTGTCGCCGGCGGCCTCGCCCGCGTCACGGTGCGCTTCGACGCCGACATCGCGGCTGTCACGCGCGATGCGGAGGGCCAGGTGGTCGCCGGCTCGCTGACGGACGCGGTCGAGACGCACGACGTCTGGACCTTCGCACGGATGCTCAAGAGCGGCGATCCGAACTGGAAGCTTTCCGACACCGACGAGGCGTGACCTCGATGCGGATGTGGGGGGCGGCGGCACTGGCGGTACTGCTGGCAGGTTGTTCGAACACCATCGTGCCGCGCGGCATGGAGACCGCGCCAGCGCCCGCGCGGCCTTCCGCCACGCGGCCGCCGTCAACCGCGCTTCCCGTGCGGCAGCCGGTGGCGGCGACGCCGATGGCACCGGCTGCGGTAGCCCCGGTCGCGGGCGCGGTGACTGCGGCCGCGAGCGGCGTCCTTGCCGGACCCTCCAGCCTGCCGATCACGCCGGAGAGTGCCGAGCGGGCGCTGGCGGCCTTCCGCATTAGTTGTCCTTCGCTCGTCCGCCGCACCGATGCGAGCGGCCTGACGCAGCCCGGTGACTGGGCCGCTGCCTGCAATGCCGCAGCGACGGTGCCCGCCGGCGGCGCGATGCAGTTCTTCGCCACCCAGTTCGAGCCCGCACAGGTTGGCGAGGGCCGCGCCTTCGCAACCGGCTATTTCGAGCCCGAGATCGCCGGATCCCGCCGGCGCGAGCGCGGCTATGACGTGCCCGTTTATGCGAAGCCGAGCGATCTGGTCGAAGTCGACCTCGGCCTCTTTTCGGACGCGTACAAGGGCAAGCGCATCCGCGGCCGGGTCGAGGGCAGCAGCTTCGTTCCCTATTATGACCGCACCCAGATCGAGGAAGGCGCGCTGTCAGGACGCGGCCTGGAGATCGGCTGGGCGGCGGACCCGATCGAGTTCTTCTTCCTCCAGGTACAGGGCTCGGGTCGCCTGCGGTTGCCGGACGGGTCGGTCATGCGGATCGGCTATGCCGGCCAGAACGGGCGCGACTACACCGGCATCGGCAAGCTGATGAAGGACCGTGGCCTGCTCGGGCCCGGCCAGTCCTCGATGCAGGGCATCGTCGCATGGCTGCGTGCGCATCCTGCCGAGGGCCGCGCGATCATGCGCGAGAACAAGAGCTTCGTGTTCTTCCGCGAGCTGACGGGCGCGGGGCCGCTCGGCGCCTTGGGCGTTCCAGTCACGGGGCAGGCGAGCGTTGCCGCGGATCCCAAGTTCGTGCCGCTGGGCGCGCCGGTGTTCCTGTCGATGGATCGCACCGACGCCACCGGGCTGTGGGTGGCGCAGGACACCGGCGGCGCGATCAAGGGCGCCAACCGCTTCGACACCTTCTGGGGCGCCGGGGACGAGGCGCGAGCGATCGCGGGCGGCATGTCCGCGCGCGGCACCGCCTTCGTGCTGCTCCCCCGGGGTGCGGTGGCGCGATTGAACGCAGGGCGCGGTGGCCGGCCGACGCCTTAGCGATGGCGAGGCGGCGCTCTGGGCGCGGGTCACCGCGGGCCTGAGACCGCTGCACGCCACGCCGGCCAAGCCCAAGCCCAAGCCGCTTCCGCCACCACCGGTCCTCGAGCCGAAGCCGAAGCCGCCACGTGGCCGGGTCCCGCCGCTGCGCCAGCCGGCGGCGGTGCAGGCTCCGGCGCCCGCGGTATCCAATCTCCTCGACGGCAGCTGGGATCGCCGGCTCTCGCGCGGCCTCGTCTCGCCCGATAGCAGTTTCGACCTGCACGGCCACAGCCTGGCCTCGGCACATGCGATGCTAGACCGTGCGCTGGAACGCTCGATCGCCCGCGGCGATCGCGTGCTGCTGCTGGTGACGGGACGTGCGCCACGCCCCGATGCGGAGCGCCCCTTCGCCAGAGGCGCGATCCGGGCGGCCGTGCCCGACTGGCTCGCCGCTTCCCGGCATGCGGATCGCATCGCAGCAGTGCGGGGTTCGCATCCGCGCCATGGCGGCGCAGGCGCCCTCTACGTAATTTTACGTCGTCAGGTTACGCATGGGCGCTGAAATTTAACTCTTTCGCCCACACTGTGTCGTTTCATGAACGCGCAGAAGGGAGACGTTTGAGTTGCTGCACGCCAAGTCGCTCAAGCGTCGTGCGATCGTGTTCGCCGCCTGCGCGGGCGCCGTCAGCTTCTTTCTCGCTCTCCTGGCGACCACCCACGGCCGGCTGGACGCGCTCACCGCGTCGAGCGCGCTGATCCCGGCGGTGGTGTGTGCGACCATGTGCTGGGCATCGGCCGAACGCCACGTCTCCACCACGGCGGGCGCTGTGGACGAGGCGATCCTGCGGCTGAGCAAGGCGACGCGCGGCGATCTCCAGAGCCCGATCCCGCGGGAGGTCTGGAGCTTCGTGCCGAGCCTCGCCCGCGCCATGCAGGCGCTGTTCGAGCAGTTGCGCACAACGCTGGCCGCGGTGGAGCGCGCTGCGCAGATCGACACCGTGACCGAGCTGCCCAACCGTTCCCATTTCCAGCAGCTCGTCGAGGAACGGCTGGAACGGCTGGCGCGGATGCAGCCGAGCCCGCCGGCCGCGCTGCTGTTCCTGGATCTCGACCGATTCAAGGCGGTCAACGACACCTATGGCCATGCGACCGGCGACTTGCTGCTGGCGCAGGTCGGGCAGCGCCTTCGCCAGGCAGCGGAGCATCTTTCAGGCGGGCTGGTAGAGGAGCAGCCCATCGTGGGGCGGCTGGGAGGCGACGAGTTCAACATCCTGCTCTGCGGCCAGGCGGCGAAGGAACCAAAACGTGCCGCGCTGGGCATTCTCAACGTGCTCGCAGGAGCCCATCGGTTTCACGGCGGGGAGATCCAGGCAGGCGCCTCGATCGGCATTGCGCAGTGGCCGGTGCACGGCACCAGCTTTTTGGACCTGACCCGCGCCGCCGACATTGCGATGTATGCCGCAAAGGCCGGGGGGCGGGGGCAGGTCCACGCCTTTGATGCAACGCTTGCCGCCGGGTTGGCCGCGCGCAAGGCGCTGGAACAGGAGTTGCGCGCTGGTATCGACCGAGGCGAGTTCGGCCTGGTGTTCCAGCCCCAGGTGCTGGCCGCGACCGGCTCGGTCTGCGGTGCCGAGGCGCTGGTGCGGTGGCACCATCCGGACGGCATGCGCCTGCCGGGCAGCTTCCTGCCGTGCGCGGAGGAGACGGGGCTGATCATCGAACTGGGCGACCGGATCGTCCAGGACGTGGCCGCCACCATCGGGCGCTGGCACGAGAAGGGGATACGCCACCGGCTGAGCGTCAACATCAGCGCGCGCGAGCTCGACCATGCCAGCTTCGTGCGCAAGCTGCGCGATGCGGTCGCAAGTGCCGGCGCGCCCGCCTCGATGCTCGAGCTGGAACTCAAGGAGTCGCTGCTGATGGGGTGCAGCGAGGACGCGCTGGACGCGGTGACGCTGCTGCGCGGGGATGGGGCCAGCATCGCCCTCGATGATTTCGGGACGGGCTTTTCGAGCATCGCGCGGCTGCGCGAGCTTCCGATCGACCGGGTCAAGCTCGACCGGGCGCTCACCATCCATGTGGCGCAGAGCGAGGAGGCGAGGGCGATCGCCCAGGCGCTGGTGGGGCTGGTCCACGGGCTCGGCTGCACGGCGGTTGCCGAAGGGATCGAGAGTGCGGACCAGGCGAAGATCCTGCGTATGATCGGCTGCGACGTCCTGCAGGGCTATGCGATCGCCGCGCCCATGGAGGAGGCGGCGTTCCTCGACTGGCTCGGTTCGCCCGCGGCGGGGCGGCGACTCGCCAGCTAGGCGGCGTCGAGCGCGCGCCGCGCCAAGGTCGCGTAGATCGCCTGCAGGCTGCGCAGGTCTTCAACCGCCACAGCCTCGTCGAGCTTGTGCATGGTCGCGTTCAGGAGTCCGAACTCGACCGTCGGGCAAAGCCTGGAGAGGAAGCGGGCGTCCGAAGTGCCGCCCGTGGTCGAAAGCTCCGGCGTGAGGCCCGTGTGCTCGCCGATCGAGTCGGAGACGAGGGTCGAGAACGCACCCGGCGGGGTCAGGAACGCCTCGCCCGAGACCTTGCCGATCACCTGCGAATCGGGCGCGTGCCGCGCCACGATCGCGCGAACCCGTTCGATTAGCGCGTCGCCACGATGCAGGTCGTTGAAGCGGATGGACAGTCGCGCAGCTGCCCGGCCCGGGATGACATTGGTGGCCGGGTTGCCGACGTCGAGGTCGGTCACCTCGATATTCGACGACTGGAACCAGTCGGTTCCCTCGTCGAGTACCAGCGCCTCGATCTCCGCGAGCGCGCCGACGAGGCGGGAAATCGGATTGTCGGCAAGGTGCGGATAGGCGACGTGCCCCTGCCGGCCGTGCACCTCGATCCAGATGTTGACCGACCCGCGCCGACCGATCTTGATCATGTCACCCAGCCGGGCGGTCGAGGTGGGCTCACCGACCAGGCAGAGATCCGGTGCCAGGCCGCGCGCGGCCATGCGATCGATGATCGCGCGGGTGCCGAAGACCGCAGGGCCTTCCTCGTCGCCGGTGATCAGCAGCGACAGCGTACCCGCGTCGGCGGGCACCTGCGCGCAGGCGGCGGCAAAGGCGGCGACCGCCCCCTTCATGTCGACGGCACCGCGGCCATAGACCAGCCCGCCGCGCTCCTCGCCGGAGAAGGGGCCCGCCGTCCAGCCGTCGCCCGCAGGAACCACGTCGACATGGCCTGCGAAGGCAAGGTGTCGGCTCCCCTGGCCTCGAACGGCGATGAGATTCTCGACCGGTCCGTCCGGAGCCTCGCCACAGACGAAGCGGTCGACGTCGAAGCCAAGCGGGAGCAGCGCGGCTTCCAGCACATCGAACACCGGGCCGCGGGCAGGGGTCACGCTCTCGGCGGCGATCAGGGCCTTGGTAAGTTCGACGACGTCTGTCACGCTGGTTCCCTCAAATGACGGAGGGGGCATTGCCCAAGCTGGACCTCGACACAATCCCGCAGACCAATGCGACCGGCTATCCGGCGCCGTTTCGGGAGGCGGTCCAGGGGCGGTGGTATCGGCGCCTTGCGCCTGCGAGTGGACTTGCGGATTTCGGCGTCAGCCACGTCGTCCTGCACCCCGGCGCCTGGTCCTCGCAACGACACTGGCACGAAGGGGAGGACGAATTCGTCGCCATCCTGTCGGGGGAAGCCATCCTGGTTGACGACTCCGGCGAGACGGTGATGCGGGCCGGCGATTGCGCCGCATTCCCCAAGAACGACGGCAATGGACATGTGCTTCAGAACCGCAGCGACGCGGACTGCGTCTTCGTGGCCGTCGGCCGGCCGGCGCAGAGCCGGTGCCACTATCCCGACATCGACATGATGCTGACACCGGGAGAGGGATATCGCGTGGGTGGAAAACCGGCCTAGCGGGCGTCGGCCGTCTGTTCGAACCGCTCGATCACCCATTCCTCTTCCTGGGCACTCGCGATCCAGTCCTGCATCCAGCGGTGGGAGAGCACCGCCTGCATATAGGCCGCGGCGAACGGCGGCATCGGGATCGAATAGGTGACGAAGCGGGTCACCACCGGCGCGAACATCGCATCCACCGCGCCGAACTCGCCGAACAGGAACTCACCGGTGCCGCCGAACCGCGCGCGCGCCTGCGCCCACAGCTCGAGGATGCGGGTGACGTCGTGGACCACGTCGTTGTCGAGGCGGGCCGGGGGATAGACCTGGCGGATGTTCATGCTGTGCTTGCGACGCAGCGCCTGGAAGCCGGAGTGCATCTCTGCGGCCATCGAGCGCGCCATGGCGCGGGCGGCCGCGTCCGCCGGCCAGAACCGGTCACCGCCCGACTTCTCGTTCAGATATTCCACGATCGCCAGGCTGTCCCAGACCACCACGTCGCCGTCCCACAGGATCGGCACCTTGCCCGAGGAGGGGGCGAACTCGTCGCCCTCACGTCGGCGATCCCAACCCTCGTCATAGAGGGGGACGACCACCTCCTCGAAGGGGAGCCCCGAGAGCTTGGCCGCGAGCCAGCCGCGCAGGGACCAGGAGGAATAGGCCTTGTTGCCGAGGATGAGCTTGAGCATGCCGCGGTCTAGCCTGCCGCTCCGCGCAACGGAACCGCCTTGCGACAATTCCGTTGGCGCAACGATGACGGAGAAGAACCAGGACCCGCAGAGCGTCGGCGATGTGCTCGACCGGCTCAAGGAGCTCGGCGAAGGGGCCGGGCAGGACAAGGCGAAGCTCGGCGACGCCGTCGAAGCGATGGGCCACCGCGCCTACGGCCCCTTCTTCATCATCTTCCCGTTGATCGATATTTCGCCGGTGGGCGGCATCCCGGGCCTGCCCACCGCGATGGCGGTGGTCATGGTGCTGCTCGCGCTTCAGCTGCTGTTCGGGCGCAAGGACCTGTGGCTTCCCGGATTCCTCGCGAACCGCGGCCTGAAGGGCGAGAAGCTGGTCAAGGTCGCGGACAAGATGCGGCCCGTTGCCAAGTGGCTCGACGGCTGGTTCCACGGTCGCCTGCCGGCGCTCACCAAGGGGCCGATGATCAAGATCGCGGCGATCGCGATCATCGCGCTGTGCACCACGGTGCCGCCGCTCGAGCTGCTGCCGTTCGCCAGCACGCTGCCGATGGTGGCGATCCTGTCGTTCGGGCTGGCCCTACTGGTACGCGACGGGCTGCTGATGGTGATCGCCTGCATCCTGTCGGTTGCGGCGATCGGCGGCGGGCTCGGATGGTTCTTCGGCCGCGGCGGCCAGGGCGGGGGCGGCTGAACCAGCCCGCGCGTCAGTCGATCGATTCGATGACGGCCGCGCGGAGTTCGGGGATGCCCATGCCCTTTTCGCTCGAGGTGGCGAGCACCTCCGGATGCGCGGCGGGGCGCTTGCGTGCTTCGGCAACCGTGGCGGCATGTACGGCGGCAAGTTCGCTCGCCTTGATCTTGTCCGCCTTGGTCAGGACGACACGGTAGCTGACCGCTGCCTTGTCCAGCATCTCCAGCACCTCGCGATCGACGTCCTTGATGCCGTGGCGCGAGTCGATCAGCACAAGCGTCCGCTTGAGCACCACGCGCCCGCGCAGATAGTCGTTCACGAGGTAGCGCCATTTGCGGACGACATCCTTGGGCGCCTTGGCAAAGCCATAGCCAGGCATGTCGACCAGTCGGAACCGCAGCGGATCGCCCACGTCGAAGAAGTTCAGCTCCTGCGTGCGGCCCGGCGTCACCGAGGTGCGCGCCAGGCTGTTGCGACCGGTGAGCGCGTTCAGCAGCGACGACTTGCCGACGTTCGAACGCCCGGCAAAGGCGATCTCCGGCACCACCGGATCGGGCAGGTGCTGGAGTGCCGGGGCCGAGCGCAGGAAGGTGATCGGCCCGGCGAACAGCTTGCGCGCCGCTTCGATCGCCTCCGCGTCGAACGCCTCGATGGGGGCGGGGACGTCCGTCACTTGGCGGGCGCCGTCTTCAGGCCGGGGTGGCGCGAATACAGCAGCTGCTGCTGCGCGATGGTCAGCAGGTTGGACGTGATCCAGTAGACCTGCAGGCCGACCGCGAACGGCGCCATGATGAACATCATCACCCACGGCATCAGGCCGAACACCTGCTTCTGTGCGTCATCCATCGGCTGCGGGTTCAGCTTGAACTGGAAGTACATCGACACGCCCAAGAGGATCGGGATCACGCCGATCGCGATGAAGCTCGGCGGCGTGAACGGCAGGAGGCCGAACAGGTTGACCGGCGTCAGCGGATCGGGTGCCGAGAGGTCCTTGATCCAGCCGACGAATGGCTGGTGACGCATCTCGATGGTGAGCATCAGCACCTTGTAAAGCGCGTAGAACACCGGGATCTGCAGCAGCGTCGGCAGGCAGCCCGCGACCGGGTTCACCTTCTCCTGCTTGTACAGCGCCATCATCTCCTGCTGGAGGCGGGGCTTGTCGTCCTTGTAGCGCTCCTGCAGCGTCTTCAGTTTGGGCTGGAGCGCGCGCATCGCCGCCATGGAGGCGAACTGGCGCTGCGCGATCGGGAACATCAGCAGGCGAATGGTGAGGGTCAGCAGGATGATCGCCACGCCGAAGTTGCCGATCATGCGGAACAGCCAATCGAGATAAGCGAAGATCGGCTTCTCGACGATGCCGAACCAGCCCCAGTCGATTGCATTGCCGAACTGGACCACGCCCGCATCCTCATAGCGGTCGAGCAGGTCGACTTCCTTGGCGCCCGCGAAGAAGCGCGAGGTCGCGGTCACCTGCTGGCCCGGCTGCACGGTGGACAGGGTGGCCGGGCGGTAGTCCGCCTGGTGGACGTTGTCGCCGGTGTTGCGGAACTGGATGACGTTGCTCTTGCCCTGATCCGGCACCAGCGCAGTCAGCCAGTAATGGTCGGTGAAGCCGGCCCAGCCGCCTTGGGTATCGAACTTCTGCGGCGCCTCGTCGACGTCGGTGTAGTTGACGTCGAAGTTCACGCCGCCCTTGATCTCGTAGATCGGGCCCGAGTGGATGCTCCACGTGTCCTTGTCGCGCGGCGGAGCACGGCGGCTGAGCAGCCCGTAGGTCGCTGCCTGCACCGGATGCGTGCCTGCGTTGCCGATCGTCTGGCGGACGGTGAACATATAGCCATCGTCGACCGCGATCTGGATCGCATAGCGCTGGCCGCCTACCTGGGTCGTGAGCGTGACCGGCGTCGACGGGGTCAGGCGCGTGCCGCTGGCCTGCCAGACGGTGTCTGCGCCGGGCGCCTGGACGCCGTTTCCGGACCAGCCGAAGCTGGCGAAATAGGCGTCACCGGTGCCAGAGGGCGACAGGATGCGGATCGGGTCGCTGTTCTTGGCGATCGTTTCCTTGTGGCGGGTGAGCACCAGGTCGTCGATGCGCGCGCCCTTGAGGTTGATCGAGCCCTTCAGCCGCGGCGTTTCGATGGCGATGCGCGGCGTTTCGCGCAGCACGAGCGCGCGGTCGCGCACGGCCGTGGGCGAATCGGCGGCCGGATCGGCGCCCGGGTTCGGCACCACCTCGCTCTTGCCCTCGACGATCTTGGTCGCCGGCGGGTTCGCGGCCGGGAAGAAGTAGCTGGCGATCGGCTGCCAACCGAACAGGATCACCGCGGCCAGCACCGCGAAGAGGACGAAGTTCTTCTGGTCGTTCTTCACCGACTAATCCCTGTGTGCTCGGTCGTCATGGTACCGGATCGTAGCCGTGGCCGCCCCACGGATGGCAACGCGCGATCCGACGCGCCGCAAGCCAGCTGCCCTTCAGCGCGCCATAGCGGCCAAGCGCCTCGATTGCATAGGCCGAACAGCTTGGGCTGTAGCGGCAACTGGAGGGCAGGATCACCGAGGGACCCAACTGCCAGCCGCGCGCGACGAGGATCAGCAGCCGTGCGATCACCGCACGGCGCCGAAAGAAGAGGGGGGAGGAAGGCACCCGGCGGTCACCGGGTCACCTTGCGCAGCGCCTTGACCAGTTCGGTCTTGAGCGACTCATAGGGCCGCTCGATCGCGGAGGTGCGTCCGATCAGCACATGGTCGGCACCGGCGATGCCTGCAGTCGGCAGGACCTCGCGCGCAAGCGCACGGAAACGCCGCTTCACCCGGTTGCGGGCGACGGCGTTGCCGACTTTCTTGGATACGGTGATGCCGATCCGCATCGTCGGATCGGCATCCTCGCGCGCGCGCACCAGCAGCACGAAGCCCGGCATCGGCGCACGCTTGCCTCCGTTCGCAGCGAGATACTCGCTGCGACGGGTAAGGCGCGTCAGGCCGACAGCTTCTTGCGGCCGCGGTTGCGACGGGCGCGAATCACCTTGCGGCCACCCGGCGTCGCCATGCGAGTCCGGAAGCCGTGGCGACGCGAACGCACCAGGTTGCTCGGCTGAAAGGTCCGCTTCATCACTCATTCCCCGGGATATCGAACGTCTACAATAACGGAAAAAGCCGCCCTGAACGGCGGCCGTGTGCCCGCAGCCCATAGGCAAGCCGCCCCTCCAAGTCAACGCGGCTGTGCCGGGACAGGATCGGGAACCGACCATCACCGGTTCGATGTGGGGCATGTGTGTTGTCAGGGCAAGACACGCTCGGCTGTTTTCCTTCCCCGGAAACCGGCTATGCAGTGGCGGGGGACAGGGGGGGGCAGCATGGTCGCGATCGTATCGACGGCGGCGTATCTCGGGCTGGAGGCGCGCGCGGTCGAGGCGCAGGTGCAACTGGCGCCCGGCGTGCCGGCATTCGTCGTGGTAGGGCTGCCGGACAAGGCGGTGGGCGAAAGCCGCGAACGCGTCCGCGCCGCCATCGCCGCGATCGGCCTGTCGCTCCCGCCCAAGCGGATCACGGTCAACCTCTCCCCTGCGGACCTGCCCAAGGAGGGATCGCACTATGATCTCCCGATCGCGCTGGGGCTGTTGGCGGCGATGGGCGTCGTCGATGCGGAGACGCTGTCCGAATATCTGGTGGTGGGGGAACTCGGCCTGGACGGTCGTATCGCGGCCACGCCCGGGGTGCTGCTGGCGGCACTCCACGCGTCGGAGCGCGGCCTGGGGCTGATCTGCCCGGCAGCGCAGGGCGCCGAAGCGGCGTGGGCGGGGGGCAGCATCTGCGCCGCGACCGACCTGATCGGTCTGCTCAACCACCTGAAAGGGACACAGTTGTTGCCCGAACCCGCACCGGGCGAGGCAGAGGAACTGGTACCCGGACCGGACCTGCGGCGGGTGAAGGGACAGGAAACCGCGAAGCGCGCGCTGGAGATCGCGGCGGCGGGCGGTCACAACCTGCTGATGGTGGGCCCGCCGGGTGCGGGCAAGTCGCTGCTCGCGTCCTGCCTTCCCGGCATCCTCCCGCCGCTCGATTCGGGCGAGGCGCTGGAGGTCTCGATGGTCGCTTCGGTCGCAGGCACGCTCACGGGCGGTCGGATGACGCGGGCGCGGCCCTACCGCGCCCCGCACCACTCCGCCTCCATGGCCGCGCTGGTGGGCGGGGGCCTTCGCGTCCGGCCGGGAGAGGTGAGTCTCGCCCATCTGGGAGTGCTGTTCCTGGACGAGCTGCCCGAGTTCCAGCGCGCGGTGCTCGATTCGCTGCGCCAGCCGCTGGAGACGGGGAACGTCAGCGTGGCCCGGGCGAACGCGCACGTCAGCTTCCCCGCGCGCGTCCAGCTGGTCGCGGCGATGAACCCATGCCGCTGCGGGCATCTGGGGGATCCGGCGCTGGCCTGCTCCCGGGCGCCGCGCTGTGCCGTCGACTATCAGGCGCGCGTGTCCGGCCCGTTGCTCGACCGCATCGACCTCCACCTGGAAATGCAGCCGGTGAGCGCCGCGGACCTCGCGCTGCCTCCGGCTGCCGAAGGATCGGCGGAGGTCGGGGCGCGGGTCGCCGCCGCCCGTGCCGTGCAGGCGCACCGATACCGGGATGTCGCCGCGCGCACCAATGCGGAGGCGGACGGTGAGGTGCTGGAGGCGACCGCCACGCCGGACGCCCCCGGCGCGAAGCTGCTCGCCCAGGCGGCAGAGGCGATGCGGCTTTCCGCGCGCAGCTACACGCGCGTGCTTCGCGTCGCGCGCACCATCGCGGACCTAGCGGGCGCAGAAACCGTCGGGCGGCTCCATGTCGCCGAGGCGCTCAGCTATCGCCGCCAGCCGCCGCGCGCCTGAGGTTGGAGCAGGGGTTCGCCTGATCGGCCGCAGGGCAGTCGCAGACTCTGGCGTTTGCGGATGCCCTGCCGTATAGCCCCGCCACCAGCCGTCCGGGGGACGGCGCGCACCGTGCGGGTGTGGTGAAATTGGTAGACGCGCCGGACTCAAAATCCGGTTCCGCAAGGAGTGTCGGTTCGAGTCCGACCACCCGCACCAGCTTTCCAGAGTTATCTACCGCCGGGCGTGTTCGCGCCTACTCCGTGTCACGCGGCGCTGGCGCGATCTTGGCGAGATCGATCTTCTCCCACCGTGGCTCCAGCCCCAGGCGGGCGTTGAACCGGGTGTTGAAGGTGAAGGGGTCTGTGGTCGGCGCCGTCAGCGCTTCCCCATAGAGGCGGCGAACGGCCGGTTCCGGATAGCCCATCAGCCCCAGCAAGGTCGGGAAGATCCGATAGTGGCTCATCCGGTTGCGGTTTGCCGCTGCCGCCCTGGTCCAGGAAAGCCCCGCCGGGCCTCCGGCATCGATCACCACCAGCGGGACGAGCCCTTCCTGTGGCACCGGATCGCCGCTGCAATGGGTGTTGCTGCCCGGGCTGCCGGTCTCGTGCAGGTCCTGCCCGTGATCGGACGTGTAGATCAGCGTCGCCCGCGACAGGTCGGTGCCGTCGAGCAGCCGGTCGAAGAAGGCGCCGACGTTCCAGTCGAGCGTATTGCGATAGGCATTGCGGTAGCGGACCCATTCGGCAGCCGTGCCGCCGAAGCCGGTGCGATCGCCGGTGTCGCTGATCCCGACATAGCGTCCGCGGGCCAGGGCTGGGCGATGGCGCATGTAGGCGTCGGGATATTTGTCGTGGACCGGGAAGTGCGCCCCCACCTTGTTGACCAGCACGAACTCCGGTGTGCCGTTGCGCAGCGATGCGGCAAGCCTGTCCGCCACCGCCATGTCCCGGTCGCGCACGGGCGCGCGATCGAACTGGACGAAGCGGTCGATCTGCTGCCGTTCCTGCGCGTCCATCAGGTTCTGGAGCCTGCCGCCCGTGCCCTGCGCATCCAGGTAGACGGTGCGGAGGCCGGCAGCCTTCGCATAGTCGAAGATCGAGGGCATGGTGGCGTTGATCCGGCGATAGTCTTCGCGGGTGCCGCCGTGGCGCAGCGTCACGTTGCTGCCGACGCTGCAGTTGGTGATCGATGCGGCCAGGCCGAAATCGTGCACCGCAACGCCCGGCGGCGGCTGCAGGAGGCCGCTGCGTGCCCCGCTCGGGGAGTTCAGGTCGAGGTAGTTGCCCGCGACGCTTTCGTCGACGATCAGCACAATGTCGCCGCTGGGCGGCCGCACCGTGCGAAGCGTCACCGGCTTCCGATGTGGCGCACCCTCCGCGAGGCGCTCGTAGAGGAAGAGGCTGGAGTAGGCGAGCGGGGTGAAGGGACCCGGGAGCCCCGTTCCGCCTTCGCCGCCGCGCACGAAGAGAATGCCGGCGAGCAGCAGGACCCCAGCCAAGGGAGCGACAGGAGCAAGCCTGCCCAGGCGCAGACTGCCCTGCGGCGGCAGGACGAGACCCGCGAACAACAGCAACGATCGCGCGAACGTCCCCGCCATCGCCCCGGCGTGCTGATCGATCGCCTCCGGTGCGGACGCGGCCGAGTTCCACATGTTGATGAACGCGTCGTAGCTCATCGGCTCGCGCGTGATCGCCTCGTATGAGTCGAGGAAGAAGGCGGCAGCACAGAGGAGCGTGGCCAGCGCCCAGCGCAGTGCCCAAGGCCGGGTGAAGGCGGCGGCAACGAGCGCCAATGCCAGCAGCCCGAAGAGCCCAAGGTAGATCGGCAATCCCGGCGAGAGGCCCAGCGACTGGAGCCGCTCGGCGATGCCGCCTGCGCCTGTGAGCAGATAGATCAGGATCAGGAGCAGCTTGGCAGTCGTTCGCATGGCGCTCAGCAGACGGAAAAGGAGATGGGTTCGATCGTCATGCGCACAGGCAGGACGGCCTCTGCATCGCCGTCGACCTGTACCGGCAGCGGCTCGTCGGCCTCCGCCAGCAGGTCGGTGCACGAAAACGCGACGAGGTTGGCGGCATCCGAGGGGCAGCGCCCGCGCAGCAGCGCCCATGCGAAGCGGACGACGTCGCGGCGCCTGGCCGTCCGCAGCGCGACCACGTGCATGATGGGCCGGGTGCGATCCGCTTCCGGCGCAAAGCTCCACGGACCGGCGAAGAAACGGCCCTTGGCCACATAGACGGCCTCGCACGTCAGTTCGCCGCCCTTCCAGGCGAGCCGGATCGGCTTGCGCGGCCAGTTCAGGAGCACCCGGAAGAAGGCGACCCCATAAGCGAGGCGGCCGATCCGCCGCTTCAGCCGCGGCGACACGGCTGCGACCGCCTGGCTGTCCGGTCCAACGCTGGCGCAGGAGAGGCACAGCGCCGGGCCCACGCGCAGGGCATGGTGCCGCGGCCGCTCCCGGCTCTCGAGCGCATAGGCGGCGTAGCGATCCGGATCGAGCGGGGAGCGTAGCTCCCGATGCGCCAGATTGACGGTTCCTGCCGGATAGATGCTGAGCGGAAGGTCGCGTTCGGCCGCCAACATTGCGGCGGCGACGTGCCGGATGGTGCCGTCCCCGCCCACCACGCAGACGTGGCTGACATCCCCCGCGATGGTGACCGGCCGCCCCGGCCCACATTCGGTGAGCACCACTTGCGCGCCAGCCCGCTCGAAGCCAGTGCGGATCCTCGCCAGCGTCGATCCGCGCACCCGGCCTGCCGACGGGTTCACCACGATCTGGATGCGGTGGCCGCCTTCGTTCAACTGGTTGCGTCCCTGAGCAAGCCTGCCGCAGCGGCAACTGGGGCAGACCCTAGAGGTCGCGGGCGCGCGATCAAGCGATGCGCGAGCGGGCGGGGCCTCGCACTGCTCCTAAGTGGGACGATCCTCAGCGTGCGCGAACCCGCGCCGGGTTGCCGGCGGCGACTGCTCCGCTGGGGATGTCGCGGGTGACGACGCTGCCGGCACCGATCAGGGCATCATCGCCGATGGTGATGCCGGGCAAGAGGATGGCGCCGCCGCCGATCCACACATTGGCACCGATCACGATCGGACGGCCCCACTCCAGGCCGGCGGCGCGCTCGGCCGGATCGCGGGGATGATCGGCCGTCAGGATCTGCACGCCAGGACCGATCTGGGTGCCGTCGCCGATGCGAACCTCCACCACATCCAGGATGACGCAGTTGAAGTTCAGGAAGACGCCTGCGCCGAGATGGATGTTGGTGCCATAGTCGCAATGAAAGGGCGGGCGGATCGTGGCGCCCAGACCCACCGAGCCCAGACGTGCGCGCAGCAATGCCTCGCGCTCCGCCGTTCCAGTCGCGGCGTTGAACCGCTGCATCCACTCGGCGGCGGCTTCCTGGTCGGCAACGATCTCGGGATCGCTCGCACGATAGGGCTCGCCGGCGAGCATCTTCTGCTTCTCGGAAGATCCTGTCACTGGGAAGCGCCTCCGCGGACCGGCCGCCGGTAAGATGGCTGATGCCCTGTTGGAGGGCTGGTGCCGGTTGCAGGAATCGAACCCGCGACCTTCGGTTTACAAAGTCTCGGCGAGTTGGCGCCGGGATAAACAGGAATTCGGCAGAAAAGCTAGCGTTCATGCGGTCGAGGCGGCCTCCGACCGTGGTGTTTGTGCCCCGCGCTGTGCCACCAGGGATTTTGCCGCCTTCACCTGGTCGGGCGTGAGGAAGGCGAGATAGCGCTCGGTCACCGTGATGGTGCCGTGCCCCAGCTCACCCTGCAGATCGTAGATCGAGCCCCGGCCGCTGCGGAGGTATTCCACCGCAAAGAGGTGCCGGAAATCGTGGTGGCTGAAGGGGTGAAACTCCGTGCCCTCCCGTGCCGCTTTCTGTGCCACCCGGCGCATGAAGCCGCCCAGCCGCGAAGAGACGCCGACGATGCGCTCTCCCTTGCCCTGCCAGAACACCCACGGCTTGCCGATGTAGCGCGGCTGGCGGTCGGCGATGGCCTCGGCCGCGGCGGTCAGCGGGACCACGCGGACCTTGTCGCCCTTGCCCTTCTCGACGGTGATCGTTCGCTCCAGGCGGTCGATCGCCGCGTGGCGGAGGCTGGTCGCCTCGTCCAGGCGCAGACCCGTCTCGCGGGTGAACTCGCACAGGTCGCGGATGCGGTCCGGCAGCCGTTCGAACACCAGGGCGACCGACGCATCCTGCGGCAGAACGATGCGCACCGTCTTCTCCGGCACGATACGCCGACGGTTCAGCCCCGCGACCGGATTGTCGGAGATCCAGCCTTCGTCGGCCGCATTGTCGAGGACGCTGGAGATCGCGGTGAGGTCGCGGCGGATCGTGGCGTTCTTCACGCCCGCGCGCCGGCGCGTCTTGATCAGCTCCTTCAGCACCTCGGCGGTGACCTCCTGGACCGAGAGGCTGTCGAGGTGCGCGCGGACCTGGCGCAGGCTGCACAGATACCGGCTGTAGCTGCGCTCGCCCAGGCTGCCGGACGCGCGCTCGCTCCAGCTGACCACGGCATCCGGCCAGCCCACGGGACCGGCGATCCCATAGACCGCCTGGTCCTCCACCTGCTCGCGAAGGACGGCAAGCCGCTTCAACGCGACCCGTTCAGAACGCGTTCGTAGGCTCTGTCGGTACTCGACGCCCCCCACCTTGAACCGCGCCCAATAGATGCCGTCGCGGAGATAGGTGTTCTTGGGGCAGGCTTTCTTGGGCATGCGGACCTCGTGGTGCGGGTGACCCAAGCGCGAAGCTCGGCCACGGCGAACAGCCATCGGCCTGCCGGCTTGGACGCGCCGGGAATCGATGGCGCGAGGCATTGGAGCGTGCGGCGCGACATACCGGTGATCAAGACGGCCTGCGCGATCCCGACTCGCTCGGGACTCTGGTCGCGGGTCATTGGGCCGCGCTCACAAGCCGAAGCCCACGAACATGCCGGGGCCGTCGAGCGCCAGGTCCAGGAAGAAGGTGATCACCCAGCCGAGCACAAAGCCGACAACGGTCGCCCGGACGATGTGATTGCCGGACTCCTCGATCGCGGACAGGGCAGGGCCACCCGGCTCGCACGACGAGCAGTCGCAGTCGATCGGGTGGATGGCAGGCGTGGTTCTAACGGAACGGGACATTCAGCGGCCCTCCGGGCGAACGAGGTAGCGAAGGATGGTCAGCGCGGCGGCGGTGGCGAGCGAGACGGCGACGATCGCCAGCTCGGGGTGTCCGTCGATCGCCAGGAAGAGGCCGGCGCCGTTCCCAACCGCGGCAACGGTGACGATGCGGCGGACGGCCGGCGCGCTGGGGCGGCGGTAGGTCATGCGTTCACCGCCGCCGGCGCACCGGGGATCTCCGGCGGCACGAGGCGCACCAGCTCGACAACGTCGATCGAAAAGACGGTGCCCAGCGCCACAACGGTGCCGAACAGCAGCGGGGTTGCGTCCGCCTCAATCAGCTCCAGCCACTCCGCACGGGCGTGCTCAGCCCAGCGCGGCTCGGTCGCGAGGCGCGCCGCCACGTCGGCGATCGTCAGGCCGGCCGCGAGGCGTTGTCGCTTCAGATAGGCGCCGGGGGTGAGGGGCACGCGAAGTCTCCGGGCAGCAGTTCACCGCCTCGCGAAGCATCCTTCGCGAGCGGCAGCGGTCGTGGTTGGATTGCGGAAGGCGTAGGGCCGGACGGATCAGGGCGGCTCGGCAGTTCCCCCGAAGAGGTTGCGGATCAGCGGCCCGCAGCGATCGAGCGCGGTGCAGGCTTCGGCCCACTCGCGGATCGCCTTGTCCTTCTCGGTCTTGCTGGCGCCGGGCATGGACGCGGCGATCAGCGCGGCGTGGGCCTCGCCGCCCTCCTTCACGGAGTCGACGATGCGCCGCATCAGTTCGGCCGCATCCTCGCAGCGTTCCGCCCGCTTGGCCTCTACCAGCACGCCGTAGCTCTCGAGGATCGGCATCACGCCGTTGGAGACGGACGCATGCTCCAGGTCGAGCTTGATCGCGTCGTCCACCGTCAGCCGGTAGCGCAGGTCCGGGTTGGTCAACTGCTCCAGGTAACTCTTCGACCGCCCCGTCGCCTTGCGTGCGCGATCGACGCCGATGGTCTTGATCAGGCCGCGGAGCGCGTCCTCGATCGACAGCGGAGGGCGGACTTTGGTCACAGCTGCGCCCCGGAAACCGGCGCCGATCGTGGCATACGATCGGCACCGGCCCAGGTACGACAGGACGGCAGACGAGTACGTCCCCCGCGCGACGTCGGTGGGGAGGATGCACCGCGCGGGTTCCGGCCGGTCTGCCAGCGGCCGAAAGGGAAAGGCGTTGAGGGGAAGGGGAACACAGTCGCGCCTTCGGAGGCCGAGCCAAGGGAGAAGGCCAGACCCCGTTCGGCGTTCGCGGCTGCGGTTAAGCGGCCGCGACGCCCAGGAACGGCCGAGGGCAAACGCCTTCCGGGGCCGGGCTGGACGCCCGACCCCTTCCGACTATCGTGGTGTCTGCGACTACAACCACGAAGGACGAAGGCCTTGGCACACGACTTCTCGCTGGAGGAGCGCGTCAACGCGAGCCTCATCCTCCAGGAGCGCATGCTGGCGATGCTCTGGGTGTACGTGCTCGGAAAAGAAAAGGAGCCGGTCGAGGAGGCGAGGGCGGTCGAGTACCTGCTCACCTCCGAGTTGGAAGAGATCGCCTTCGAGACAGAGGGTCGCAGCGCCGCGAGGATGCAGCAGCTGCTCATCGAGCCATTGGCTTCGTTGTGGGAGGCCATCATCGGCGAACTCGAGGAGTCGGGCCGACCCGTCCCATATACGCCAACCGAATACGGGAAAAGGATCGCGGATCTGTTGCGTGGCGGACGACCGCCTCAAGCGCCAGACGATGCGCCGGACCAATGATCAGCGCGTGCACGCGGCGCAGTTGCTCGGGTGAAAGCCGGTCGCCGCTCATACCCGTCCACCTTGGTCCTGCGCGAGAGCCGCAGGTTCGGCGGCGGGATCGACCTCGCCGGCTTTGAGGCCGAGGCGGACGGCGATGTTGTGGCTGATGCCGAAGTGGCCCTGCAGCCGGCCCGAGAGCACGTGATAGACGGTGCGCCGGGAGTAGCCGTGCTCGTCCGCCCAGCTCGCGATCGTCTGCCCGCGGCTGCGCATGGTGGCGTGAACGGCCGCGCGACGAGCGTGCGCAGGCGCGGCGCTGCCGCTGCTTTCCGGCGATTGCGAATCGTGCGGCATCTGTCATGCCCTTAAATAGATACTGTCGGGGCACTTGTGTCTGGAATGATGTGCAGAGTCAATCGTCTTGCACAGGATGACGTGAAATGTCGCCTGTCCTAGGCGCTCGTCTGCGCGAGGAGCGTGTGCGATCTGGGCGTAATCAGGCCGATTTCGCCAAGCTTGCTGGCGTCAGCCGCAATAGCCAGACCGAGTATGAAACGGGCAAGACGGCCCCGAATACCGATTACCTGCAGCGGCTGGCCGATCACGGCGTCGATGCAACCTACATCCTCACCGGCGTCCGCCAGGAACTCGCCGTGGAGGGCTGGGCGGCCGAGCTCCTCGACCTTGCCACCCGCCTCGATCAACCCGCCCGCGACGCTCTCCTGTTCATCGTCCGCAGGATGGTCAATGACGCACACGCGGCTCCGTAGGCCCGATGAGCGGAGTAGCCGATCTTTCGCAGATGCTTAGCCACGCAAACTGGGGCTCCGTCGCGGATTGGGTCTCGGGGCTCGGCTCGATCGGAGCGGCTATAACGGCTCTCTACTTAGCAGGATCAGAACGTCGGGCTAGGATGGTCGCTGATCGACCTCAACTCAAAGTAGAAGTTTCAGAGCGTGATACCGAGGGTTGGGTATCGGTCGCCCTCAAAATTGAGAATGGCTCAAAACTGCACTGGCACATGACTGCCATCGAGGCAGTGTCGCCAAAAAATGCACAGGTTGTACATTCCTCCGCCGGTTATCGAGAAAACAAGGAAAAGCCTTGGGACGGACCTGTCTTTGATCCTGAATTGCGGGCTCAAGCTCTTGCACGAAAGGTTCCGCTGAGTGTCAAGGTGCATTCAGTCGGCACGCCGGGTGGCGCTTGGAATCATCACAGGCCACTAGATAAGGCCTACGAAACCTTCTTTGTGCATCTGCCGTCGGAAACGCATCGTATAAAGATGAGGCTTCATTTCTCTTCATTGGAGCCGATCTCCAACGACTTCACTCAGATGGTCATTCGAGAACTGAAAGCCTAACGCCGTTCGGCGTGCAAACCTGTTCAGTCCTGTACTCACAACGGTTCGCAGCCTGACTTAGCGAGCGAGTCTTTTGCCTTAATAGCTGAGCCAATCCATTTCTGCATCGTCCACCGCCTCAAAGCTCTCGCCGTCGGCTTGCATGCGGTTGAGGTGCGCGCGGACGGCGTCCGCATCTCCCTCGCGCGGGAAGCTGCGGTCTGATCGCGCAGCCTGTGCCAGGCGGCCGACGCCGTCCTCTCGATCCCGCTGGAGCAGCAGCCAGGCCGCGAAGGCTGGGCGCGGTTCGCCATATCGATCCATCTGCATGAAGTGCCTCCACTTGCCGACTCTCGGCTGCGGCGTTTATCACGTTCCCATTCTGTTCCTCAATGGAGTTCCCATGCCGCCCGAGTTGCACACCCGATGACGCGCCGTCGCCGGCGCCGCCGGTCCTCGTCGCCTGCCGTGCTCCTGGTCGCGATCGTCGCCGCGGCCAGCTTCTTCTGGCCGGAGCTGAAGGAGCGCCTGCCCGAGCTGGAAGAGATCGCCGGCACGGCGCCTACGCACGAGGCCGGCGGCAGCAAGTCGGCATCCGCCGGGCTGCTCACATGCCACGTGACCAGCGTTTATGACGGCGACGGCCCGATCCACTGCGCCGAAGGGCCGAAGATCCGCCTGTCGGCCATCGCCGCGCGCGAGATGGACGGCAGCTGCCGACCAGGACACCCGTGCCCCACCGCCTCGGCCGGCGAGGCGAAGCGCGCGCTCGAGCGGCTGGCGCTGGGCCAGACGCTACGATGCGAGCAGAACGGGACGAGCTATGACCGGGTAACCGCCTGGTGCTGGCGGCCCGACGGCGTCCAGCTCAACTGTGCGATGGTCGAGGGCGGCTATGCGGCGCGGTGGGAGCGGTACGACGTGGACGGGCGGCTCTGCGGACGGCCGCCGGCGGCATAGGAAGGGCGCAGGCTGTCGATCGTGCTGATTTGGGGCAGGCTGCCGGTTGGCTGGACTTGGCCTCTCGACAGGAAGCTTTCGTCATGGCCATTACCGACGAGGTGAGTCTCGCAGCGTAGGAGCGTTCATGGACGAACACGCGCTTGGTTCTTTAGGCCATGTGACGAAGATCGCTGTTGCCTGGCTCAAGAACCCCAGTCACCAGATCGCCGCCGAAGACCTGCCGAGCCTCCTGCAGCATATCCATCAGGGCGTAGCGGCCGTCCACAGCGGCGAGAGGTCTCCTGGCCAAAAGATGGGACCCGTGGCAGGACCGATGCCGGCAGTCGCGGTCGAGGACTTGGCGCCGAACCACTCTGCCGCTCGACGTGCGATCGCCAAGAGCATCGGGCTCGGAACGATGCGCAAGGGCAGGGGAAAAGGGGCGTAGCAGGTGGTCAGGCTTTGCCCCGCCGGGCCCGGTACTTCGCCGCCTGTGGCGACATCGCGGCGGAGGGCCTGTCCGTCGCGATGACCAGCGGCCTCAGTCTGACGCCTAAGTGTGCATCACAGCATGTCCGGCAGATACTCCAGGGCAGGTGCGATCCTGGAGTAGAAGGAGCCCGCCTTGTCCGAGATGTCCGTGATCGAGGTCATGCCTTCTTTGGCGGACTTTAGCCAATCGACCACCTTTCCAACCTTGCTCTTGGTTGGCGCTTTTGCAGCGTCCTCGACCGCAGCCATGACCTTTTCTTTTTCATTCGAAGCAGGCTGTCGCTGTAGGTGAGAAAGAAGCTCCTTTAGGTCCGCCTCAACCGCAGCCACAGACTGCTGCTGCTGACCGATATTGACGGTGCCCGTGTTTCCCGGGCCGGCATTGGAGAGGGCGCCTGCCTGAACAGCGGCATTGAAGGTTTGGTTGTTGTTAGTCACGGTTCCTCCGGCTAATTGCGTGAACAGGTCTGGATCTCCGGTCTGAAGCGCGATCTTCTTGAAGGTCAGGGAAAGCCCTTTGTCTTTACACGCTGCCTCTAATCGGACTCGCAGATTTGAGTTGATGGCCGACGATCGATAGGCTCGCTCCACCTCCTCTCTATAGCCGGCACTATGCTGCGCATTGGCAGCCATATGTTCCCACAACTTTTCGCGGATGACGATATCGTCTTCACTGAGGGACCAGTCGATCACGATGGCGTCCAGCGAGTCAAAGAAGATGTCACGAAGTCCAATTGCGACTCCTTCACGGACGCTCGCGTGCTCGCTTTCGGATCCTTCGACAATCAGGTCGTTGTGCTTTTCCGCAGTTTGGGAGGTTTTAGTGAGAACTCGGTAGGCCCAAGCCTGCACATTGGGCACCAACTGGCTGAAGACAGTCGGTGGAACGCTGACGCTTCTCAAATCAAGGGCAGGGTGCTCAGCTGTTGCCCAAAAAGAGTACTGCGCAACCACCCGATCCTCATGAGTATTGAGGTCTCCTATAACGGAGCTGACTGGGTGGCGATCGGAGAAGAGGGTCGACGGAGCTCGTTGCAGTCCAATCAGCAGAGTGGCCGATCGGAGATCGCCAGCATCAGCTTTTTCGAGGTTCAACTGCAGTCCAGATAACTCTTCATCAAACGCACCTTGATGTTGAGCCAGGGCCATGATCACGCGGGGTGAGATCGCGACCCCGCTCGCACTCAACACCTCCAAGAGGGTCGGCTTATCAAGGATCTGCGCAAAAGCGCTCAGACCGGCTTCGAAGACATCTGGATCGTTGAAGCTTTGCCGCCAGTAGGTCTCCATGACGGGTATATCGCGTCGATCGCCAATGAGCGCCAAGGCATTGAAGGCCCACCGTCGAACCTTGGAGTCGCCGGACCCCAGGGCGTAGAGAACCACGGCTTTCATGTGGGCTGGGGACGAGGATCTCAATCCCTGCCGAGCGAGCGAGCAAAGACGCTGCAAAGCTTGCTTCTTGTTGGCGTCCGTTCCGTTCTGGATGGTGACTTGGAGGAATCGCTGTTCCTCTGGCCGCAGGATGCCCTTAGCGCGCCGACGTCCCCCACCGACCTGCCGCCCCCTCATTTGCCCCCTAAACTATGCCTCGAGTGCTAGACGTTGAGCTACAGGTAACAGGGTCTGGGACCAAGGGTCAAAGTCGTCTAAGTGGTTAATAGGCGTTCTGAGATCGATCCATTGAAGATCATTTATCGCAAGTCGGGTCGAAGTGGGTTCGAGCCACTCTGGACAGTAAAAGCCAACGACTGCGAGCAGGTTGTCTGCCTCCCCGTCGTTCTCAGGGTAAACGACAGCCTGCAGCTTGCTGTTCGCGTTAAGCGCCTGCCAAGCCAGGTTGTCGTAGAGGTCAAGATCGCTCGCAAGCGCCTTCATTCCGCTCCACACCACGCCGTGATCAGCTTGGTCAAACAGCGTCATGTCGGCTTCGATTACCGGCGAGTAGAAGCCGATCACTCGTTTGCTCATGAAGCTGTCGCGCTGCTCGCGATAAGGCCCGGCTCGGTAGGACAGAACATGTCCGGCTTTGACCACCACGACAAAGGACCAAACGAGGACGTCCTCCGAAGCCCTCTGCTTGCTGTTAGCAGCATAGTGATAGCAGCCGTGCTCAATCAGCTTCGCGAACGACTCCATCGCGACTTGGCCAGACTTGGCCTCCTTCTTTATCAACCGCTTTCGAAACGCGAGCGCATGATGCCGCGGTAAATCCCGCTTTCGCCGTCGCGCAACGATCGGGGTGCGGTCGCTCACCGGGACGACCGGATCGTCCCTCAGGGCGTGAAGGAAGAACTTTCCGGGTGCTGGCCGATAGAACTTGCTGCCGTCCCGGTAGCGGAGGATGTCCTCGCTCAGCCGGGCCTGAAGCGTTTTGTGCTGGGTGCGACCGTGGATGTGCTCCGGCGCGATCCCCTCTCGATAGGCGATTCGCAGGATCTCTAACGCAGAAAGAGCACGCTTTTGTGCGGTTAACACCTGCTCAGCTAGGGCTAGATAAGAGTCCATTTGTAAGGTGCGTCACTTCCGGCTGAGCTGGAGAGGTGGGTACCATCCGGGGCAGCCTTGAACAAGGTCGACGGTTTCGTAGTTACGCGTCGCCTCGCAACTGGGCTAAGGCGCGGGAGGAGGGGTATCGCCGGGGTACTGCCTGCCCCCGATCCTCTCTCGAACGCTGTTTTTCAGCCACATCTTCAAAAGCACGGCGGAGGGTCTCTCCGCCCTAATGAGCCGGACGCAGTCGGTTCATCGGGCACACCGGCGCGCCGAAAATTTACCTTCCGCGGGGACTCACGGCTTACCAGTCGCCTACCCATATAGTTGCGGCAACAGGTTCGCCGCTATCGCTGCGCTCGTTGCTTGCGACAAGCGCCGGCTTGGTTGCCCTTCTTCCGGACGCCGGCCGCTCCGCAAGCAGCAAAGGCATAACCATGAACACAGCACACTCGGGCGCAGCGGCACAGACTCCTTCCCGGGCTCTGAACTTGAACTTGTCAAAGGCGCGGGTCGAGCAGTTGTGCGCCAAGCATGATGTAGCGATCAGCGTGATTGAACCGCTTCCGGAAGGAGGCACCCGTGTTGTGATGATGAACATTTCTGGCGCGGATGTTTTGCGCGAGGCGTGTTCCGGCAAACTCCTAGCCCGAGACGCTCTCCGAACACCTTTCTTCCGGCATCGGTGAGGCCGCACACGAACCCACTCCCGAACAATCCCTTGTCGACCAACCATCGGTGAAAACCGTTCCGGTCCTCGATCGGGCGATCGAATTGGCTCGTTCAGGCGGCTGCATATCGGTCAATCACGTGCGACAGCGGCTGCGTGGTGAGGGATACACGGACGTGGCAGCAGGGCTCGCAGGAGCGACTGCCAATCGGACGATCATCGATGCGCTTAGGGAGACGCGGAGGGCGGAGGTGGCGGCGTCCACGGTATGAAGCGGCCATGTCCGCCGCCGCCCTGGCGAACTGCTGCGCTGGGGCGAGGAGCTCGCCCTTGCTCGCTTCAGAAACAGGCAACGTCGGCATTGAATCAGCTTCGCGCGGGTTCAGTGAAGACTTCCCCGGTTCAACTCTCCGGGCGGTAGAGAGCGCTTTCCTTGCTCGGAGAACCACCATGCGCGCTTCTCTGCACCAGCTGCCCCAGAGTAGGGCCTAGGGGTACCGCAGAGGCATCAATCGACGGCAGCGGCTCATGAACCTAGCTTTTCAGCGGTGTCTGCTGGAGCAAGGCGGACAGCATCTCCGCCGTGGTCGCAGGTAAGTAGAGGGGTGCAGGCGCCGATGGATCGCGAGTCTCTTGCTGTTGCGCTGCTCCTCGGCGGATTTGTGTGGGTCGGCGCTTGCGTGGTGATGAGTATACGCGGGGCTACGTACGAAACGCGGCGCCCTTGGGCTGACTTTCAGCAGCGAGCGCGCAAGAAGCGGGACGGAACGCCGTACGTTCAGACGTACTGGTCCAAGGGCCCCGGCGTCACGAAAGCGACGCTCGACAAGCGCTTCACCCGCCTCTCACTGATCGGCACTGCAGCTATGATCGTCGCCATGCTGCTTTAGTGCTGCGGCGCCGTTGCATTGTTGGATTTTGGCCGCTGTAGGCCCGTCGATGGGACGGGTTGTCGTCAAGAGCCTCTGGGACTTCCAGCGCCATGGCGCGCACGTGCGGGTGCGCTGCGGCCACTACCGCTGCCGGCATGAGACGATCATGCGGGCGGCACCGCTTGTCCGCCTCTTCATGGAGCGGCGTTGGAACGCCGATCTGACGATTGCCGGCTCCTGGTTTCGGTGTGAGCGCTGCAACCATCGCGGCGCGCGCCTGGAGATGGCGTCGCCGCACTTGGCGCCGCACCTCCCGCCGCCATGAGCGGGGCGCCCGTTTGATTGGCAGATTTAAGTCATTCCCCCTATGTTCTCCCCGGGGGGGGGCTTGGGGGAAGTCATGGGAGTTCATTGCGAGACCATGCCTGCGCAACTTAGCCGTAAGCTGCAGGCGTACGCGTTCATCTGCGACTACATCCTGGAGATGGGCTTCAGCCCTGCAATGGGTGAGATCGCGGCGGCGCTGGGCGTCAGCGACACCCGCGCGAAGGCGCTGGTAAAGATCCTCACAGTCGAAAAGCGCGTGTTTCGGACACCGGGGGCACAACGGGCGATCATCGTCCCGGGCCTGCTGGAGCAGCATGTTTTGAACAAGCTGCGCGCCGGCGGCGCGATCGTGAATGAGGACTGGCTTAATCTGAAGCAGCCGCTGCCGTTACCACAAGGTAATCTGCCGCTGGTCGCTATCATCGAGCATATCCCCGACGTAGCCGACGAGGATCCGCATGCTGCCGAAATTGACGAGCGCGAGAGCCGCGCAGCCTGAATTCACGCCCGCCGAGCGAGAGCGCCAGCGTGTCGAGCACCTGGTGCTTGGCGCGCCGCGACCGAGGCCTGGCGCCAACCGTCGTAAGAAGGGGAAGGCGCCGGCGAAGATCGCCCTGGCTCCTGGCGTCGACGAGGCGGTGGAGTTGCGCGAGCGCTGGTCGCACAAGGCGAACGCCACTCCGCAAACGCTCGAGCATGTAGCGGCCGAGCTGAGGCGCGAGGGCTCGCTCGCCCGCCTGCTCAGGACCGGTGCTATCGACGCGCACCAGCTCGCGGCCGCACAGGCGATCCGTGAGGCGTTCCACCTCGTCGTTGCCGACGTCGCGGTGCGCACGGCGAAGCTCGAGCCCCGCGGCACCGGTGGCGGTCCGGACGCGGCGTCGACCGAGCTGCTGCGCACAGTCATTGCCGACCGCGCTTATACCGCCTGGCGCGCGGCGATCGCGCCGCACGGGCAGATGCTGCTGGCGATCATCGTCGACGACGTGGGGCTGACGAAGGCGGCCCGGCGCTGGCGTGTGTCCGACCGGCGCGCACGTGCGATCTTGGTCAACGCGCTGGATAGCTGGCGCCGCTGCTAGGGGTTCCCTTTGGGGAACTTCCCACAAGGGAACGGCGCAAATCGGTCACGTAACCGGCACAAACGACCCCGCCACAGCTGCATCCAGCGCCCGCCGCCCTCTCCCCTGGGGTGCGCGGGCGCTGCAGTATCGGGGAGCATCCATGTGACCGTGACCACTGCCCATATCGACGAGTTCAACGCCACCGCGCGCAAGCTCAGCGGCTATCGCCGCAAGACGATCGACTGGCTGGCACGCGAGCAGCCGATCCTCCGCTACTTCGCAAAGCGGCTGCGTCGGGAGACGCGTGGTCCGAAGCTCGCACGCCGCCTGCGCCGGAAGGCGCAGCTCGGCCGTCTCGGGAGCTTCTGACCGTGGTCGCTTCCCCTCAGTCGCGCCCAAGCCTGGCCGATCAGCTCGAACGCATCACACCGCGGTTCGACGACCTGACGCAGCGGGCGCGGCTGTTGGAGGAGCGCCCGTCGGCCGACACGGTCAACGATCTCGAAGAACTGGCGCAGGGCATCGCCCGCGACATCGTCGCTCCGTTCCGCGGCCGCGGCGCCAAGCCCGTCCATTCCCCGCTACACGTCAGCGCTGACGGTACGAAAGGCACCTGGTGATGGGTATCCCCCGCGACGCCCTGCAGCGCATCGTCAATGCCGGGCACCCGGATAGCGCCCTGGTGGGCATGCCGGTGAGCCTGGTCCGCGAGATCCTCGCCATCCTTCCCGTCGATCGCGTGCGCCACGTCGTTGACGCCAACCCGCCGGCACAGGCCGCAGGAGCTGCCGCATGACCGAGCGCCACCCTGCCGCGATCGACGTGGGCGGCGAGCCCTATCTGCGCGATGCCAAGGGCAACCTGGTGCCGCAGGCATCCGTGAAGGCAGCCGACCTGCTGATGGACGAGATGGTGCGCGGCGTCCTGAAGGACGCCCGGGCGCTGTCGGAACGGATCTCTGCCTTCAAGGGCGCGACGTTCGAGCGCGTGGGTGCCCTGCAGGAGCTGATCGCCCAGCAGTACAACGCGACGCTGGGCGGCAAAAAGGGCAACATCACGCTGACCAGCTTCGATGGCTGTCAGAAGATCCAGGTGCAGGTCGCCGACCTGATCGAGTTCGGCCCCGAGCTGCAGGCTGCCAAGCTGCTGATCGACGAGTGCCTGGCCAAATGGGCGGCCGGCAGCGGCGTCGAGCTGCGCGCCCTGGTGAGCCGCGTCTTCCAGGTGGACCAGGAGGGCAAGGTCAACCGTGCCGACCTGTTCATGCTGCTGCGCGTCGAGATCGAGGACGAGCGCTGGAACCGCGCGATGGACGCCGTTCGCGAGTCCATTCGCGTGATCGGCTCGCGCACCTATGTCCGCTTCTACGAGCGCGACGCGCCGGATGCCGCATGGCAGGGCGTGACGCTGGATCTCGCCTCGGCGTGACCGTGGAACGCCTGCGCGGGCGCGCAGGTCAGGAGCAACGGGCTCGTCGCCTGGCCCGCACCAACGGGCTCTGCGAGCGCTGCATGGCCGCCGACCGCGCGACGATCGCGACGGTGGTCGACCACATCGTGCCACTCGCCAAGGGCGGCAGCGACGAGGACGAGAACACCCGCAACCTGTGCGACCCGTGTCACCAGGTCGTGACGGCCGAGCAGTTCGGGCACCAGGTCGCCCGCGGTGCCCGCGGCGTCGGCCGCGATGGGCGACCGACCAACCCCGAGCACCCCTGGCGCGGCGCCGGGGCGCGCCGCCCCCCCCGGGGGGGCCAAAGTCGGGCGCCGGTTGGCCGGACACCGCATGGGAGGTCCGTGTGCAGCGAGACCGTTTCCAGAGTAAAAAGTTCGGGCTCCGGGGAGGGTGGTGATGGTGACGAAGCGGAAGACCAAAGCCGCTGATCCGGCGCCGCCGGCCGACAACTCGGTCGTGAAGGAGCCTGCCTGGGACACCCTGCTGCCGGAAGCGGCCGAGCGTGTCGTCGCGGCCAATCACTGGCGGCGGATCGTCGACGAGATGACGTCGCGCGAGATCCTCTCTTCGTCGAACGGGCACGCCCTGCAGCGCCTGGTGCTGGCGTACATCGTTTACGACCGGTGCTCGCAGGCAGTCGCCAGCGGCGGGATCGTCGACGAGCCGAACGCCGACAACCCCAAGGCGATCGCCCGCCTGTCGATCTACTACAAGGCGATGCGGGAGGCGGAGAACACCGCCGAGCGCCTCGAGGCGCAGCTGGGGCTGTCGCCCGGGCGGCGTGGCAAGGTCGGCAAGGTCGTGAAGAGCCGGGTCCGCTCTGCGGGCGCCGATGCCTTCCTTGGCCCGGCCGGCTAGGGGGAAGTCGCCCGACCCGACGACCGCCTGGGCGGAAGCGGCGGTCCGCGGCGACTTCGTCGTGGGCGACCTGGTCCGATACGCCTGCGAACGACACCTCCGCGACATTCGGGACGCAGCGCGGCGAGGGTACTTCTGGCGGCCGGAGCTGGCCCAGCGCGTGCTGGACTTCTTTCCGTCGCTGTTCACGATCACGGACGGGCCGGCGGCGGGCAAGCCGTTCCACCTGCTGCCCTACCAGGTGTTTTGCGCCGGCTCGCTGATGGGCTGGGTCAACGCGGAAGGGCGCTGGCGCTTCCGGTCGGCATGGATCGAGACCGGCAAGGGCCAGGCCAAGTCGCCGTTGATGGCAGGGCTCGGTCTCTACGCGATGGGCTGGTGCGGGTTCGAGCGGTCGCAGGTCTATTCGATCGCGGCGAACAAGCAGACCGCGAACGTGCTGTTCAAGGACGCGGTGGCGATGTGCCGCGCCCAGGTGCCGGGCTACGACGAAGGCGACAGCCTGGAAGGGCTGGGGCACATCGTCACCAGCGGCGAGAACGACAACGTCTGGAAGCTCTGGCATCCGGCGTCGAAGTCGTTCTTCCTGCCGCTCGCCGGCGGCGCAGCGCAGTCAGGCCCGCGGCCGCGCATGGTGCTGGCCGACGAGATCCACGAGTTCACGAGCGACGCGCAGATCGAGATCTGGCGGCGGGCGATCACCAAGGTCGCCGGCAGCGCGATGATGGTGCTGGGGACCAACACGCCGGCGACGGCGCAGCTGGTCGGCACCTCCTATTCGGAAACGGCGCAGAAGATCGCGCGGGGCGAGATCCGCGACGATACGCAGTTCGCGTTCGTCGCCCGGGTCGACAAGAAGGACCGGGAGACCGTCTTCGACAACGAGGCGTGCTGGCAGAAGGCGCTGCCGGCGCTGGGCATCACGTACCCGATCGCAAATATCCGTGAGGAGGTTCAGACCGCCCGGACCCGGCTGTCGACTGCCAGCAGCGTCAAGCGCCTCTACTTCGGCATCCCGACCGGTGCGGCCGACTTCTGGATCTCGGAAGAGAAATGGGCGGCGGTCCTGGCGCCGGTCGACGACGAGACGATCGCGGCGCTGAAGGGCTGCCGGTGCTGGCTCAGCCTGGACCTGTCGAAGAAGAACGATCTTACGGCGCTGACTGCCACCTGGGTCGATGGCGCCGGCGTGTTCTGGCAGAAGACCTGGTACTGGACGACCAAAGACGGTCTGGCCGACCGGGCCAAAAGCGACCAGGCGCCCTACGAGGAATGGGTCGAGGAAGGCCACCTGGTCGCGGTCGACGGGGCAACGATCGACAAGAGCTTCGTCGCCGCCCAGGTCGCCGCGCTCTGCGCCGAGCACAACGTCGTCGAGCTGGTGTTCGACCCCGCTCACATGGCCGATTTCGAGACGGCCTGCGAGGAAATCGGTTTCGCCGCCTGGCGCTACAAAGGGCCGAAGGAGCCGCAGGGCACCGGCCTGAAGATGGTCCCGCATGCGCAGGGCACCAAGGTCATGTTCGAGGACAAGCAGCACTGCATGCCTCGCTCGATCGAGCGGTTCGAAGACCGCATTTTGAAGGAGACGATCGTGATCGACGACTCTCCCGTCACCTACAGCTGTGCGGCCAACGCTGCGATCGTCACCGACGGGCAGAAGAACCGCGCGTTCGACAAGAAGCGCTCGCGCGGTCGCATCGACGGCATCGTCACCAGCGCGATGGGCGCCGGCGCGGCCGAGGCGGACGGATTGGGCGGTGCCAGCGGCGCCCTGTTCCTGGATCTCGATTCCTGATGCGTCTCGCATTCGGACACGAGCTGGGCGGCACGAGCGCCCAGATGGGCCACAATGGTGGCCCGCCGCTCGACGACGCCGCTTCGGGCGGGGTTCAAGCAGCGACCGAAAGCGCGCCGGTGATCGCCGGCGACGCCGCGGTGATCGAGTGGTTCGGAGGCGGGAGCCAGCAGGCCGCCGGCGTCACCGTCAACGCCGAGACGGCGATGCGCATGTCGGCCGTCTGGCGGTGCGTGACGCTGATCGCCGGCGCCAACATGACGCTGCCGCTGGTGGTCTACCAGCGCGACGGGAAGGGCGGCCGCAAGCGCGCTGACGATCACCCGTATGCGCCGCTGCTGCGCGACCAGCCCAACGGGGAAATGTCGGGCCCGGAGCTGATCGAGCTTGCGAGCATGGCGGTGCTCCTGCGCGGCAACGGCTACGGCCTGATGCGCCAGGCTCGTAACGGCCGCCTGACGTCGATCGACTGGTATCCGCCGACGAACGTGCAGCCGTTCCGGTCGCAGGGCTCGATCTGGTACCGCTTCACCAACCGGGATGGCAGCCAGGAGACGCATCACGACAGCTACGTGATCCACTTCCGCGGTCCCGGCCGGGACGCGGACGGGATCTGCGCGCTATCGCCGATCTCGTACCATGCCGAGACGATCGGCATCGGGATTGCTGGCCGCCAGTACACCGCCGGGCAGTTCAAAGACGGGCTGCTGACGAACGACTATTTCCAGTTCCCGACCGGCACTACCCCCGAGCAGGCCGACGCGTTCAAAGAGTATTTGCGCAACAAGCGGCAGGGCGTCGCCAACGCGCACAATCCGCTGATCCTGACGAATGGCGGTGAGTGGAAGCGCCTGCAGCTCACGGCGCGGGACGCGCAGTTGCTAGAACTGCTGCAATATTCCTCGATCGACGTCGCGCGGATCTTCGGCGTACCGCCGTTCATGATCGGTGAGACCGAGAAGTCGACGAGCTGGGGCACGGGCCTCGAGCAGCAGCGCAACAGCCTGCATCGCCACACGCTGCTGCCGCACCTGGTGCGGTTCCAGAAGGAGCTGAACCGCAAGCTCTTCCCGATCGTCGGCGCCAAGCGGTCCGAGTTCTTCTGCGAGTTCGACGTCGACGCGTTCATGCAGGGCGACAGCAAGTCGCAGGGCGAGTTCTTCCGCGTGGCGCTCGGCGGCAACCAGCTGCCCGGCTTCATGAGCGTCAACGAGATCCGCCGCCTCAAGAACCTGCCACCCGTGCCCGGCGGCGACGAAGTCTACGTCCCGAGCGCTGCGTCGGCGGGGCCCCAGCAACCTGCGGCCGATGGCCCGACACCGGCCGAGGACGAGCCTGCGGTCGATCCGGAGAACGACGATGAAGAATAGGCAGCTGCTGAACCTGCTGCGGGCCAACGCCGAGCGCCCGGCCGGCATCCGCTCGGAGGTGGCTGGCGATACCGCCACCGTCTACGTGTACGGCCCGATCGACGAGTATTGGGGCGTCTCGGCCGCCGACTTCTCGCGCGAAATCTCGGCCATCACCGCGCCCAACGTCGTGCTGCGGATCAACAGCCCGGGCGGCGACGTGTTCGAGGCGCGCGCGATGATGGCGGCGATCCGCGGTCATGCCGCGACTTTCACCGCAAAGGTGGACGGCCTGGCCGCGTCGGCCGCCACCGCGCTGACGCTCGCATGCGACCGCATCGAGATCGCGGACGGCGCCTTCTACATGATCCACCAGGCGTGGACCTTCGCGCTTGGCAATCAGGACGAGCTGCGCACCACCGCCGATCTGCTCGGCAAGGTCGATGGCGTGCTGGTGGACGGCTACGTCGGCCGGACCGGCAAGACCAGCGACGAGGTGGTCGCCTGGATGAAGGCAGAGACCTGGTTCACGGCGGCCGAAGCCGTCGAGAACGGCTTTGCCGACGCAATCCTGGAGACGACTGCCGCTGCCTCGGCCGAGGCGCGCGCCTTCAACCTGTCCGCCTATGCCCGCGCACCCAAGGCGCTGATCGAGGAAGCGCCCGACGAGGGCATCCGCCAGCGCATGCTGGCGCGGCTCGGCCTCTACGAACGCACGGCCGCCTGACGGCCGACACCCCCAACGGCGCCGGCCCCGCGCGCCTGACCAGCCCCGCCTTCCGCGGGGCTTTCTTTTGGAGCAGACCCCATGAACATCAAGGCGCTTCGGGACCAGCGCGCCGACAAGGCGCGCCAGGCCCGCAATCTTCTCGACACCAACACCGGTGACAAGTTCACCAAGGAGATCGAGAACCAGGTCGACGGCCTGTATGCCGAAATCGACCGCATCGATGCGCAGATCGAGCGCTACGAGCGGCAGGCCGAGATCGACGGCAACGAGCAGCTCGAGCAGCAGCAGACCGAGATCGACAACCGCGCGCGCGCCGGCATGACCCAGGAGCAGCGCGAGGGTGCCGATCGCTACAACGCGGCGTTCCGCAACTTCCTGATGGTCGGCGAGCGCGGCCTCTCCAACGAGGAGATGACGGTGCTGCGCACGGGTATCGCGCGCAACGAGCAGTCGGGCCAGCAGAGCAACGCCGGCGCCGGCGGCTATCTGGTGCCGACCGGATGGGGCGGCCGCTTGCTCGAGGCCCTGGCGGCGTTCGGCGGCATGCGCGATGCCGCCACGATCATCCAGACGGCGGGTGGCGCTCCGATCCCGTGGCCGACGATCGACGACACCACGGCCGAGGGCGAGATCGTCGCCGAGAACCAGCCCGCCAGCGATGACGAGCTGGAGTTCGGCTCGATCGAGATCGGGGCGTACAAGTACAGCTCCAAGGTGTTCACCGTCCCGTTCGAACTGATCCAGGATCAGGGGCCGGGGATGGACATCGAGGCGTTCATCCGCCGCGCCGCCGCCATGCGCATCGCCCGGATCAGCAACCGGCATTTCACCACCGGCACCGGCATCAATCAGCCGCGCGGTATCGTCACCGCCTCGGCCGCCGGCAAGATCGGCGCCGTCGGCGCTCCCGTCGACCACGACTCGCTGGTCGACCTGGAGCACTCGGTCGATCCGGCCTACCGCTCGATGCCGGGCACCGCGTTCATGTTTCACGACACCACGCTCCGCGAGCTGAAGAAGCTCAAGGACAGCGAGGGCCGGCCGCTGTGGGTGCCGGGCGTGTCGACCAAGGAGCCGGACGTGCTCCTCGGCTACCGCTACCGCATCAACCAGCACATGCCGGTGGCGGCGCCGAACGCGAAGTCGATCCTGTTCGGCAACCTCAAGGAGTACCTGATCCGCGACACCATGCAGGTGACGCTGTTCCGGTTCGACGACAGCACCTTCACCCGCAAGGGCCAGGTCGGCTTCCTCGCCTGGTCGCGTCATGACGGCGACCTGATGTCCGCCGGCGCACCGGTGAAGCACTACCAGCACGGCCCGAACGCCTGAGCTGGCGCGGGCGGCTTCGGCCGCCCGCTTGCTTCGTCCCCCACGATCGAGAGGGCCTCATGAGCCAGAATCAATCGGGCCGGCGCATGCCGACCCCTGCCACCGCTGCTGCGCCGGCGACGTCCGACGCTGCCCCGGCCGCGCAACCCGCGACCGCGGCGGCGCATGTGGCCGACTCCGCGGCAGCCTCTGCAGAGGCGGCAGCCGCTTCGACCAGCTTGGCGGCGCACACCGCGACGATTGCTGCCAGTAGCGCCGCCAGCGCGGCCGCGCTGGCGGCGTCGGCTATGACGTCGAGCCAGTGGGCAGCAACGAGCGCCCAGCAGGCCACGTCGGGTCTGTCGCAGGTGCTTTCGCTGGAGCACGCCAGCTTCGATCCCGACGAGCTGGTGGAGATGCGCGTCCTGGTCGACCACGGCGGCCATGCCTGCAACGCCGTCATCGTACTGCCCGCCGGCGAGGCGCGGGCGGCTGAAGATGCCCGCTGGGGCGACACCCACCCGGCCGCGATCGCGGCGGCGCGCGCATAATGGGCGCTGTCGTCGACGTCGCGTTGCTGCGCGACCAGTGCCGCGCCGAAGACGTCGACGACGCGCTGCTCGAACTTTACCACGACGCGGCGGTCGCCTGGATCGAGAAGCGGACCGGCACGCCGCTGGCCGCTGGCGCGCCGGCGGATCTGCGCATGCTGATCCTGCTGCTGGTCGCCGAGTTCTACCGGAACCGCGAAGCAGGCGCGATCTCCGCTGAGGTGGAACGCTCAGCCATGCTGGCGCTCCGGCCGCATCTGCCGTTGACTGCATGAGCAGCCTGGCTGCCGGGCGGCTCCGGCACCGCATCGAGATCCGCCGGCGCTCGCGGCAGAAGGACGGCAAGGGCGGCTACACGGACGAGTGGGCGACGATCGCCACGCCGCGTGCCGAGGTGGCCAGCCTCGACGGCAAAGAGGGCTTGGCAGAGCACGTCCTGCAGGGGGTCTCGAGCTACCGCATCGTGATCCGCTACCGCGAAGGCATCCGCACCGACGACCAGGTGCGTCACGGCGCCCTCGAGCTGAACATCACCTCGGCCGCGGATCCGCACGGCACCCGCGAGCAGCTGGTGATCCTGGCGACCACGGCGGCGGCGCTGAAGGCCAGCTGATGGCGGGCCGTAGATCCCGCGTCGAAGGGCTGATCGAGGCGCAGGCTCTGTTCGATGGATTGCCGGCGGCCGCGCACGACGAGCTCGCCGTCGAAATGGGGATGCTGGGTCGCGAGATCCTCGCGGCACAGAAGATCGACGTGGCGAAGGATACCGGAGCGACCGAGGCCTCGCTGTCGCTACGGGTGCTCTTCAACAAGCTGAAGCTGCAGGTCGGCGCGCTCGGCAAGTCCCGCGGAACACGCAAGCTGGATGGCCTGGTTGCCCGCCTCATCGAACAAGGGAGGGACGGCCAGACGGTGGTGGTCACGCGCCGGGTCAAGAAGCGGCGTGCCACTGGCAACGGCAAAACCAGCGAACGGAAGATCGTGTACGGCGGCAGCAGCGACCGCCTGCGCCGCCGCGGTCCCAACAAGGGGACGCCGATCGGCAGCCCCTACAAGATGCGCGTGAAGGCGACGGCTGCGCGACCCTACATCGCGCAACCGCTGCTTCAGGAAGCCGCCGAGCTGCACCTGTCCGAATTCTGGAGCCAGGCGCTTGCGCGGGCGGGGAGCAAGCAATGAGCGACGTCGTCGACCTTCCCGCCGCCGTCGACCTTCTCTCGGCCACGTCGGATGGCGTGTTCGCGCTCCTGGACGCGGCGATCGGCAGCGACACCGTCGAGGTGACCACCGAAACCCCGCAGCTGGATCCACGCGACACGACCGAGCGGCAGTTCGTGCTGATCGGCGACATCGATGTCGCCAACGACGGCGGGAAGGGCGAGCAGGCCGAGCGGTTCACCGTGCAGGTGGTGATCATCTACCGCGGCACGCAGCGCTCGAAGCTCCACACGCTGATGCATCGGGTCCGCGTCGCGCTCGAGGACCAGGTCCCGACGATCGCCGGCGTCCACTTCGGCTCGATCGACTGGGTGGGCGGTGCGTCCAGCCCCTCCGCCCGCGACGGCATCACCTACGCCGGCATCCAAGAATTCGAAGTCAACGCAGAGCCGGCCTGAGCCGGCAGAAGGAGCACCAATGGCAAACGAGCAGGGCAAGGACTGGCGCATCAACGTCAAGACGGGCGCGAATGCATATGCGCCGGTCGGCGGCGAAACGTCGCTCGAATGGACGCGATCGAGCGCGGAGCAGGACCAGAGCGACAAGGACAGCGGCATCTACGGTGCCACGACCTACGGTCAGCAGAAAATCGCCATCAAGGTCGCCGGCAACCTGAAGCTGCCTGACGCCGGCTTTACCGCTTTGGAGGCGGCTTCGAAGCTTTCGCCGCCCGAGATCGAGGTGCAGATCAAGCGGGGCACCGTTATCAAGTTCCAGGGCCTGATCGCCATCGGCAACTTTTCGGCGAGCTTCCCCAAGGACGGTCCCGCGACCTATTCGATGGACCTGGCCAATGCTGCGGCGCCCACGGTCGACAACCTGTCGGCCGCCGCTCCCACCGCATGACCGCCGCAAATTCCGAGCGGGGCGAGCACCAGCTCGACCTCGCCGGGGTGAAGTACCGGCTGCGGCCGTCTTTCGAAGCGGTCAAGGCGATCGAGAGCAAAACCGAACCCCTCATGATCCTGGTGCAGCTGGCCAACCGCTACCAGCTCACCCTCGAGCAGCTGGGCATCGTCGCGTGCGAGTTCATCCGCGCCGGCGCCGACGAGGGCGACCATGCGACCAAGGCTGTCGATCCGGAGCGGCTCGCTGAGCTGATCTACGAACAGGGCGCTACCCTGGTGACGGCTCGCCTCACCATGTGCCTCGCAGACGCAGCGTCGGGTGGGCGCAAGGCATCGGGGGAAGCGAAGGCGGTAGCGGGGAGCTGAGCTTCCCCTACCGCCGTCTCATGGGGCTCGCGGCGGACACCTTCGGGTGGTCGCCCGAGCAATTCTGGCGATCGACGCCCCACGAGTGGTGGGCGCTGATCGAAGCGCGACAGGAAGCCGTGAAGGCACAGTCGCGGATCTAAACGACGGAGGCGCTTATGGCCGCACGCAGCAGCGCGCGCCGAGACCTGTTCCTGCAGGTCTCGGGCTCCGTCGATCCGCTCAAGGCGATCCTCAAGTCCGGCAGCTCGGCCCTGGTCGAGTTCAAGGGCGACGCGGAGAAGCAGCTCGACGCCGTCGAGAAGGCACTGCGCGAGATCGGCAGCGCTGGCGCTGGCGACGGCGCCAAGCAGATGACGCAAAGCTACAACGCGGCGTTTCGCGAGATCCGGCGCAATGCCGAGCAGGTCGCCGGCGCGGGCAACGGCAGCGACGCGCTGCTGATCGTCAACGCCAAGGCAGCTCGCGATGCGGCCCTGGCGGCGGAACAGCGCGCGGCCGCGGTCCGAGTGGTCGCCGAAGCAGCCCGAGCGGAGGCGGTTGCCCAGGGCGGCACCAACGCTGTCCTGGTCCAGTACGCGGCCGCGGCGATGGCGGCCGAGAAGGAGACCACGGACTACGCGATCGCGCTTCGCAACCAGGCGAACACGCTGACCGCGGTCGAGGGCCGAATGGGCGCGCTGGTGCCCGCAGGCGAGAACATCACGAAGATGTCCGGCCAGGCGCGCGCCGGCATGCAGCAGCTGAGCTACCAGCTGGGCGACGTCGCGACGCAATGGTCGATGAACACGCCGCTGGCCGTCATCTTCGCGCAGCAGATCGGGCAGGTCACCCAGGCGATCGGCCTGATGGCAGGCGAGTCCAAGGGCCTGATCGGCTTCCTGGGCGGCCCGTGGGGCATGGCGATCGCCTCCGCGCTCGTGGTGCTGACGCCCCTCGTCTCCAAACTGCTCGAGGGCGGTGATGCGCTCAAGAACGAGGTGGAGCAGCTCAAGGAGAACGCTGCGGCATCGGCACTGGCGGACGAGGCGAAGAAGGTATTCGCCAAGACCGAGGCCGGCATCATCGACGACGTCCGCAAGCTGACGGAAGAGGTCGATCGCCAGAACGACTCGCTGCGCACCAATGCCGAGCGGCTGAACGCCCGCGCCAACAAGGACCTGGACGCTCTCCGCGATAAGCGCGCGCCAGCAGCGGAGAAGGTGGCTGCCGCCCAGGCGAACCTGGAGGCTGCAAAGCGCGGTGGCCCTGGGCAGGGGCT
This sequence comes from Sphingomonas sp. JUb134, assembly GCF_004341505.2. Lineage (NCBI taxonomy): Bacteria > Pseudomonadati > Pseudomonadota > Alphaproteobacteria > Sphingomonadales > Sphingomonadaceae > Sphingomonas > Sphingomonas sp. JUb134. Next base: position 2,835,503 of record NZ_SLYP02000001.1, on the reverse strand, counting down.
TGCGACGCTCTCCTATGCCCAGGCGCAGTACGATCGGTTCAGGGCCGAGCTGGACAAGATCGACAGGGGGATTGCCGCGGCCGAGCGGGCCCTGGCTAAAAGCCGCGCAGGCCTGGCCGTCGAGCAGTCGGCCGCCGACGTCAAAGCTCTGGCCTCGCCACAGAACCGGCTCGATCGCGACTTCGCCGACGCGAAAGAGAAGCTGCAGCTCGAGTACACGCAGAAGATCGTCGCGGCGAAGACCGACCTGAACAAGCAGCAGGCGCTCACCAACGAGCTGACGCGCAAGCAGCTCGCGCTGCAGACCAAGTACGACGCCGACACCGCAGCGGAGCGGAAGCGGCAGTCCGCTGCCCGCGCCGCCTCGAGCGGCTCGCTCACGCCCGCTGAGGTGGGCAAGATGCTGCAGGAGCAGTTCGGGGGCACCGTCACCTCCACCACCGGCGGCAAGCACACCAAGAACAGCTTCCACTACCGGGGCCAGGCACTCGATTGGGTGCCGCGCGGCGGAATGGGCGCGGTCAGCAAGCAGGAGATCCGCAGCTTCCTCGAGGCGCAGGGCGTCGACATCAAGGAGCTGCTCGGCCCGGGCGACAAAGATCACAACGACCACTTCCACGTCGCATTCTCGAAGACGCAGCGCGGGCAGGATGCGATCGACCAGGACCGGATCCGCAAAGAGCAGGCGGAGGCGAGCCGGCAGCAGGCCTATGCCAACCAGCTGCGATCGGCGCAGGACGACTTCTACCAGGCGCAGGTGGCGCTGGCCGCCGGCGCCGAGCAGCGCGTCGAGATCCAGATCGAGCAGCTGCAGGCGGCAAAGGTCCAGCGCGACCAGGCGATCGACGCCCAGGTGAAAGCCGGCAAGCTGGAAGTCGCCGAAGCGGAGAAGCTGAAGACGCTGAATGCGCAGACGCTCCTGGCGCGCGAGATCGTGGCCTACCGCGAGGACGAAAAGCGCAAGGAGAAGAAGCGGCAGGACCTGCTCGACCAGGCGCTCGAAGCAAGCCGGGCCGAGCAGGACCGGCAGCGCTCCCTCCTGGATCTTCAGGGACAGTTCGCCACCACCCTGGCGGAACGCCGTCGCATCGCGACCGAGATGCTGGAGATCGAACTGCAGCAGCGTCGGGACGCGGCTCGGCGCAAGACCGCGAGCACGGACCTGCAGACGCGGGTCGATGGTGCTCGCGACCTGGAGCAGATCGATGCGGAGGAGCCGCTCCTGCGCGACCAGCTCGATCGCGACTTCGCAGGGCCGCTCGATCAGTACCGCGCGCACCTGAAGGAAACCACCGACGACATGAGCACTGCGCTGGAAGGCGTTGCGGTTCGTGGTTTCGGCGCCCTGGAAGACGCCGGCTCGCGTGAGATTGCGAACCTGCTCAAGATGAAGGGTGCCTATGGCGAATTCGCATCCAGCGTGATCGCTGACCTGGCGCGCATCGCCATCCAGAAGGCGATCGTGGGCACGATCGGCGGGGGCTTCTTCGGCCTGAAGACCGGCGGGAAGATCCAGAAGCGCGCCGGCGGCGGCAAGATCTCGGGCCCGGGCACCGGGACGTCGGACAGCATCTTCGCGCTGATCGACGGCCGCGATCCGCTCCTGGTGTCGAACGGGGAGTCGGTGGTCACCGCCGAGGCAACCCGGCGGTACTGGCCGATCATCGACGCGATGAACAAGGGCCGGATCCCCGGCCTCGCCACGGGCGGGATGATCGGCTCGTCCGTGCCCCGCATGGCGGATTTCAGTTCGGTCACGCCGCAGTCGGTCACGCGCCCGACCGGGCCCGGCCGGATGCAGCTCGACGCCAACGTGACGGTGAAGGCCGGGCCAGAGTTCGACGCCAGGATGGAAAGCGTGTCGTTGCGCACCGTCGCGGCGACGGCCGAGCCGATCATGGCTGGCGCCGAGGCCCGCACGCGCCGGCGCCTCGCGCGGCCGGATCTACCGGGAGGATTTGGCGGATGATGATCCCGATGCCCTCCTGGCCGGTGCCGAAGAAGATCGACTGGCAGATCGATCAGCCCGCGCAGGTCAACCGCGGGGAATTCACGTCCAAGCGCCGGGTGACGCTGCTGTCGGCCGCCCCCCGGCTGTACGCCAGCGTCACGCTGCCGAAGATCGTCGGTGAAGGGCGCGTGCTCGATTGGCGGGCGTTCGTGGTCGACCTCGACGGGGTCGCCAACAAATTCCCACTCTCCGCGTGCGAGCGCGACCAGATCGGCGGCGATCTGAAGATCACGGTCGACGGCGCCGGGCAGCAAGGGCACGAGCTTCACACCAAGGGCTGGGGCTCGGCGGGGCTGAAGCTGCGTCGCGGCCAGTTCGCCACCGTCGGCGAGCAGCTGCTGATCCTGATGTCGGACGTCGTCGCCGACGCGAACGGCAAGGCGACGCTCCGCTTCAAGCCGTACCTGCGGGTCATTCCGCTGGATAACGAGCCGGTGGCCGTTCGCCGGCCTTATGCCGTGGTCTCGATGTCGGACCCGAAGAACGGATGGGCCGTCGACATCGGCCAGCAGTACGACATCACCTTCGCGTGCGAGGAAGCGTTTTGATCGACAACCGTCCTGACGCCGCCGCGCAGGCGGCGCTGGCGGCCGACGTGCGCCGGCCGGTGACCTTTGCGTTCCTGGATCTCGCATCGGGCCCGATCCGCGTGACCAACGCACCCTACAGCTTCACCTTCAGCGGCACCGGCGACGAGGACCTGGACGGTTTCACCTTCGAGGCCCTGGATCCGCGCTTCGTATCTGTCGGCCCGGTGAAGGCGCGGGAAGGCGGTTCCGACACGCTCACGCTGCAGCTTTCGGGGCTGACCAGCGTCGACGACGAGCTGATGACCGACATCGGCGATCGGGCGAACTATGCGGGCCGCGATTGCCGCCTGTGGCGTGCGATGCTCGATCCGCAGAACCTGACGCAGATCGGCACGCTGTGGTCCTACTTCACCGGCTATATGTCGGTGCCGCATATCCAGGGCGATCGGCAGAACCAGACGATCAACCTGGAAGTCGAGACGTACCTCGCCTTCTTCGGCCAGGCGTCGAACCGCACCTATCTCGACCAGCAGCTTTTCGACCCGGGTGACCGCTCGGCCGAGCTCGCGATCGCAATCGCCAACGGCGCTTCCCGCCGCCGAACCTGACGGAGCGACCATGTACCGGAAACCCGATTGGGAGACGCGGCTTGCCGCGTATCTCGAGCCGCTACGCGCGCGCCCGTTCGCCTGGGGCGAGCACGACTGCTGCACCTTCAGTGCCGGCGCCGTCGCCGCGATGACCGACGTCGATCCCATGCCGGAATTCCGCGGCCGCTACTCGACGGCGATCGGCTCCGCGCGGGCGCTGCGTCGCTTCGGCCGCGGCACGCTTGCGGCGACGCTTGATGCCAAGTTCGAGGCGATCGAGCCGGCGTTCGCCCAGCGCGGCGACGTCGTGATGTCGTCGGGGCTGCTCGGGATCTGCATGGGTGCGTTCCTGGTGGCCGTCGGCCGCGAGGGCGATCGAGAAGGCCTGATCCGGATCGAGCGTGCGCGCTGGGTCGAGCCGCGCGCCTGGCGCGTCCAGTTCGGGTTCTAAGCGATGGCAAAAGCCCTCAAGATCGCCGCGATCGGGCTCGGCGCGCTCGCCCTGGCCGCAACCGGCGTCGGTGCCGTGGCGCTGGGCGGCCTTGCCGGCACGCTGACGATCGCCGGCGTCTCCACGAGCACCCTGCTGCTGACCGCCAGCGGCCTGAGCATGGCCTCGAGCCTGCTGCAGAAGGGGCCGAAGGTTCCGGCGTCGCAGACGGAGCGCCTGACCGCCAGCATCGACCCGCGCGCCTTCCGCAAGTCGGTGCTGGGCCAGACGGCGATGCCGATCGATGTCCGCTATGAGGAATGGTCCGGCAAGGACCAGGACTATTGCGACTGGATCGTCGCTCACGCGAGCCACGCGATCGACGGGCTCGAGGAAATCTGGTTCGACACCGAGCTGGCGTGGTCCGCGACGACCGGCGTCACCTCCAAGTTCCGGAACTACTTCTGGCTGTCCAACGTGGTGCTGGAAGGCTCGCCGGCGAACGCCTTCAGCTTCGGCAGCGGCAAGTGGAACGGATCCACGCGTCTGACCGGCTGCGCCTACTCGCGCTTCCGCTTCAAGGTCACGGGCAACTCCAAGAAGGCCGAGAGCCCTTTCTCCGGCGGTATCCCGAGCCGCATCACCGTGATCGGCCGCGGCGCCAAGCTCTACGACCCGCGCCGGGATTCGACGGTGCCGGGCGGCAACGGCCCCATGCGCGCCGACGATCAGTCGACCTGGCGCTACCGTGCCGACGACGGCGCGGTGATCGGTGAGAACCTGCCGCTGCAGATCCTGCGCGTGCTGCTGGGCTGGCGGATCCGCAACCCGGTGACGGGCGAAATGCGCCTGGCCACCGGCTCGGGCATCCCTGCGCGCCGGATCGATCTGCAGAGCTTCATCGTCGCGGCGAACCTCGCCGACGAGCTGGTGAACCGCTCCGCCGGCGGGCAGGAGCCGCGCTTCCACGGCGCAGCCGTCGTCTCTGAGGGCGACGATCCCAAGACGACGCTCGACCTACTGTGTGCGGCCTGCTGCGGCCGGTTCCGCGACACCGGCGGCAAGCTGGCGCTGTCGATCGCCCACAACGACCTGGCGGACGCCGCGATCGACGATGGGCTGAGCGACGACGACGTGGTCGGCGCCTTCACGTGGGATCCGGACCCAGCCCTGGACGCAACGCCGAACGTCGTGCGCGGCCGCTACGTCGATGCGAGCACCAGCTCGCTGTACCAGCTGATCGACTATCCGGAGGTGCGGATCGCCAGCGCCGACGGGATGGACCGCATTCTGACGCTGGACCTCGGCGCCGTCGAAAGCGCCAGCCAGGCACAGCGGATCGCAAAGCAGACGCTGCAGCGCCGGCAGTACCTGCGCGAGTTCACCGCGCCGTTCGACATTCGCGCCTGGAAATATCCGGTCGGGTCGGTGGTGCCGTTCACCTTCGCCCCGCTGGGCTTCAAGCGCGTGCTGTTCCGCGTGGCTGCGCAGGAGCTGGGGCAGGGCGGCACGTGCGTGATGACGCTGTCGGCCGAGCATGCCTCAATCTACAACTGGGACCGCGACGATGCGGCGCCGGTGCAGGCGGCCGAGGCGATCGTCTATGATGGTTCGAAGAACCCGCTGATCCTTGCCATCAACGACGCGGCCAACACGGCGATTTGGGAGGCCGTGGCCGATCCGAACGGCACCAAGCCGGAGGACAATGCCACCGTCGGTGCACCGGTCGGCACCCCCGTTGGCGGCGTGCCGGCCGAGGAACTGGTCACCCGCGTCACCGACGTTCAGCAGAAGGTCGCGGAGATCGATCGCGCGATCACCGACGACACGGAAGGTACCAAGGCAGCACGGGACGCCGCCGAGGCGGCCCGGGACGCGGCAGCGCTGGCGCAGTCGAACAGCGAGAAGGCCGCAGCCGACGCGGCCGACGCCAAGACTGCCGCGCAAGGCGCATCCACGCTTGCGCTCGGTTACGCCAAGACCGCCAGCGATAGCGCGTCGGCCGCCGTCACCGCGAAGGGCGCTGCCGAAACGGCAAAGGGTGCAGCCGAGGCGGCCAAAACGGCTGCGGAAACGGCAAAGGGACAGGCGGCCGCGTCGGCTTCCGACGCCCAGGCCGCGACCCGCGCTGCAGCAGCTGCTCAAACGGCCGCGGAGACGGCGCAGAGTGACGCGATCGCCCAGGCGAAGGCCGCGGGCGGTTCGGCGACGACCGCTTCCCAGCAGGCGAAAAATGCGGCCGACAGCGCTTCCGCTTCGTCGACGTCGGCCACCGCCGCTGCGTCGAGCGCGAAGAACGCCGGCGACAGCGCCACGGCCGCCGCCGGCAGCGCCAGCACCGCGTCGACGAAGGCGACCGAGGCAGGGCAGCAGGCAACGGCCGCACAGACCGCGCGTACCGGCGCCGAGACGGCCCAGGGCAAAGCGGCGACCAGCGCGTCGAACGCGGCGGCCAGCGAGACCAACGCTGCAGGCTCCGCATCGTCGGCCGCTTCTTCGGCAACCGTATCGGCCAACAGCGCCGGCGCCGCGACCGCGACGGTCAACAAGGCGCCCACGCTTCCCGATCGGCCTGCGAACCGGGAGTTCTTCGGCCTCGGCGCCACGAATGGCAGCCCCGACACGCTGCCGGCGCTCGCGATCGGGACGGTGGTCAACGCGGCCGGCGAGGGCCAGGTCCTCGAGGTCGCGCGCGATCGCGTCATCATCACGCCGCGCGGTTGGCTGCCGACCGGCGTCGGCCGCACCTTCAAGCTCACGGCGCGCTTCCGCACGACCGTCGATGCGACCGGCTCCAACGGTTGCTACATCGGCTTCGTCCGCCATTCCGCCGGCGGCGGGTACGACGGCACCACCGCCTGGGCGCTGCGCACGGGCATCGGCGACAAGGTTTCTGCGGGCTGGGTGGAATACACCCAGACCGTCACCTCCGCCGATCTGGGCTCGGCTGCCTATTTCCGCCCGATCATCGCGCTGAACAGCGCGGGCACCGCGAACAGCGGCGCGACGATGCAGCTCGCCGTGCTCCGCATCGAGGACGTGACCTCGCAGGCCGCCGCGGAGAAGTCCGCGACCGCTGCGGCGACCTCGGCGTCGACGGCTGCCACCAGCGCCAACGATGCGGGCCAGAAGGCGTCGGCCGCGCAGACGGCACAAACGGCGGCCGAAACCGCGCGCAGCCAGGCGCAGACCTACGCCTCGAACGCCTCCTCGAGCGCGAGCGACGCCGCCACCAGCGCCGGCACCGCATCGATGCAGGCCGGCGTCGCGTCGACCTCGGCCAACGCCGCGCTGGCGTCGGCCGCCAGCACCTTCCCGATCGGGTTCGGCGACGACGGCAGCTACTGGACGGGCGACAGCAGCTTCGCACCCACGCCGCTCAACCAGAACTGGCAGTTCGTGACTGCGGAGGGGAAGGGGCGCGTCGCGCAGTACACCGGCAGCTGGTACCTCGCCCCCAAGGGTGTAATGCCGATCGCGGCCGGGCGGAGCTACCGCCAGGCGATCGAACTGCGCTATCTCTCCTCGAGCCCGAGCGGCACCGCGCGCGTTTCGTGGCTGGTCTACGACGCCGCCGGCGCCCTCCTGGGCGAGCTGCTGTCGTCGCAGTTCGTCATGGATCTCGACGCCTGGCGCACGATCGTCCGCACGATCAGCGCCGAGGACCTGGTCGCCGCCTATCCGGGCGCCGCGTATGTGCGACCGGTCGCCCGCCGCTTCTCCCAGGCACCGACCGTCCAGGTCGCTTCCTTCGCCTTCCAGGATGCCACGGCGCAGCTGGCGGCCGAGACTGCTGCGACCGCCGCGGCCGGTTCCGCCTCGACCGCCACCACGAAGGCGACGGAAGCGGGGCAGAGTGCGTCGGCCGCTCAGACGTCGGCGGTGAATGCGGCCTCTTCCGCAACGAGCGCCGACGATCGCGCAACGGCGGCGGCAAACTCCGCAACGGCCGCGGCGACGTCCGCCTCGACCGCCGGTACCAAGGCGGACGCTGCAGGGCAGAGCGCGTCGGCGGCGCAGTCGTCGGCCGTCACTGCCGGCTCCGCTGCCACCACCGCCGGCGACAAGGCGTCGGCCGCCGCCAACTCGGCGACGGCAGCCGCAGGAAGCGCCTCGAACGCTGCGACGAGCGCCAATGCGGCGGGCACCAGCGCTTCGGCGGCCGACAGCGCCAAGACCGCGGCGGAGACGGCGCGCGGCCAGGCGCAGACCTATGCGACCAACGCGTCCAACAGCGCGAGCGGGGCGGCAGGATCGGCGTCGACGGCGACGACGCAGGCCGGCGTCGCTACCACCGCCTCGGGCACCGCGATCGCGGCCGCCGTCGCCCTGCTGCCGGACAGCACCGCCGACGAGACGATGTTCACGAACGGCGGGACCGGAGCGCCGGCCGCGCAGGCGACCATCACCACCGCGAGCTATGCGGCGAAGGTCAACGATCCGGTGTTCGGCCCGGCGATCAGCATCACTGGCGGCAGCCGGCTGATCAGCCACAAGGGCGTCGTGCCGTGCATCCCCGGGCGCAAGTACGAGCTGAGCATCCGGCAGCGGGTCAGCAATTTCGTCGCCGCTTTCACTGCCCGCTACAACGTGAGCGCGCTGCTGGGCGACTATTCCGCCGCACCGGGCAGCCGCACCCAGATCATCGGTTTTCCGGGTACCACCAGCAGCGATCCGCAGACGTTGACGACGATCGTCAACTGCGACGACTATCCGGACGCGAAGTGGCTGCGGATCTCGTTCCTGGCGAACCGGCTCGCCAGCAGCGACACCGTCACCGTGATCGCAAACATCGCGATCAAGGACGTGACCGCCCGCGAGGCCGCCGCCTCGAGCGCGAGCGCTGCAGCCGGCTCGGCCAGCACCGCTACGTCGAAGGCGGACGCCGCAGGCCAGAGCGCGAGCGCCGCGTCGGCATCCGCGACGTCGGCCGCGACGTCGGCCGGCAACGCGTCGACCAGCGCGACCAATGCCTCGAGCGCCGCCAGTGACGCAGCCGGATCGAAGAACTCGGCGGCGACGAGCGCCGGCGCCGCAGCGCAGAGCGCGACCGCCGCGGGCGAGAAGGCAGCGGCCGCAGCGGACTCCGCCAGCAGTGCTGCCACCAGCGCCAGCGCCGCCGGTACCAGCGCATCGTCCGCCTCGAGCGCGAAGACCGCGGCCGAGACGGCGGCCGGCAACGCCAAGACGTACCAGGACAACGCGGCGACCAGCGCCACCACCGCCACCGGCGCCGCGAACACCGCAACCTCCCAGGCCGGCGTCGCGTCAACGTCCGCAGCGGCCGCGGTCGCCGGTGCAGCCGCGACGCTCCCGAAGGCGTTCGTCGACGACGGCAAGTACTGGACCGGCAGCAGCAGCTTCGCGCCCACCGATCTGCCGGCGAGCTGGCAGTTCGTGAACCTCGCGAGCAAGGGGCGGGTGGCGCAGTTCCAGGGCTCCTGGCGGATCTCGCCGAAGGGGTTCCTGCCGGTGATCGCCGGGCGCACGTACCGCGCGACGATGGACATGCGGTACCTGGCGACGGCCGAAGGCGGCCTGGTCCGGCCCGGTTGGTGTGTCTACGACGGCACGGGCGCGCTCCTGACCGAAACGACGCAGAACCAGTTCAGCCGGTCGGCAGACGACGCTTGGGTCAGCTACGCGCGCTCGGTCTCCTGCGACGACCTGCTCGCGTCCTACCCCACCGCTGCCTATGTGCGCCCGTACATGCGGCGGTTCGGCGGGTCGCCGATCGTCCAGATCGCCTCCTATGCGTTCGAGGACGCGACGGCCGAGCTTTCGGCAGCCGGGAGCGCCAGCGCGGCGGCGACCAGCGCGAACACGGCTTCGACGAAGGCGAGCGAGGCGGCGCAGTCGGCGACGGCCGCGAGCACGTCGAAGACGGCCGCCGAGACGGCGCAGGGCAGGGCGGAGGCGGCGCAGTCGTCGGCGGCCAGCAGCGCCAGCGGTGCAGCCGGCTCGGCGAATGCCGCCTCTACCAGCGCAAGCACCGCCGCCACCCACGCCGGCAACGCGAAGGGCAGCGCCGACAGCGCCGCGGCAAGTGCCAGCACCGCCACGTCGCAGGCGTCGATCGCGAGCGACCGCGCAGCGGCCGCGCAATCCAGCGCGACGCTTTCGGCGCAGTACGGCGTCCGCGGCGGCAACTTCGCCGTAAACAGCGAGTGGCTCAACAACTCGGCCGGTTGGGTCGACTATACGACCGGCAACCCGAACATCAGCTCGATCGGGTTCAACACGCAGGCCGAGTGGTTCATTCCCGGGCAGACGGTGAAGTCGGTCCAGCAGACCGGTCGCACCTCCGGGGATAGCGTGTGGGGATCGTGGGGCGCGGCAATCCCCGTCTACGAGGGCGAGTGGTTCCAGTTCTACATGGAGCTCGGCGCGCACCGCTGCCCCGTCGAGGTGCTGGTCGAGTGGTTCGGGGTGGACGGCGATATCAAGGGCGTCACCTATTCGGACCGCACGACGTCGACGATCTGGGGCGGCCGTCTGCCGAGCGGGTACGCGAAGATCGGCGTGAAGGCGGTCAAGGCGCCGCCCGGCGCCGCCACTGCCCGGTTGCAGATCCGCAAGTTCAACACCTTCGCCAACGAGACCGATAGCTGGCTCTTCCTCTGGCGTGCCTATTTCGGGCAGGCGCGCGAGGGTCAGACCGAGTGGAACGCGTACCAACCCGGGAGCACCCGGGACATCACCGCGTCCCAGATCGCCTCCGTCAGCCAGCAGGCCAGCGCGATCGCGACGCTGGAGGGCAAGACCGCTGCCTATCTCCAGAACACGGTCCAGGCGGGCACCTCGGCCGCCCGCCTGACGATGTACGCGGAAAGCTCGCCTGGCGTGCGGGCCTCCGCGATCGAGCTGGCGGCGGACGCGATCTACCTGGGCAACGCTCGCGCGCTCGAGGTGCGGGACGGCCAGGTGCGGGTGAACGGCAAGCTGTCGGCCAACGACATCGATGCGGGTTCCCTCCGTTCGGTGAATGGCGTCACCACCTTCGATCTCACGTCGGGCCGCGTCACCTTCAACAACGGCAGCGTGATGAAGGTCTCGGGAACGGGCTTCGGATCGAACAACCAGTTCATCGAGTGGTTCGGGCCGGTGCAGAGCAGCCTTGCCAACTGCACCGAGGCGAACGCCACCTTCTACCTGAAGACCGATGGCAGCGCTTACTTCGGCGGGTCGCTGAGCGCCGGCGTGCGCAAAAACGCGGTCCAGACCTCGGGCAGCAGGGTGTCGACCGGACAGATCGAGAGCGGCGGCCGCCCGCGTAAGGTGGTGGTCAGCTATTCCTACACCCGCCAGGCCCAACAGAATTCCGTCCAGACTGCCGGGACGGGCTCCTCCAGCGCCGTCGTCCGGCTGCTGCGCGGCACGACGGAGATCGGCCGGTTCACGGCCACCGGGTCCTGGCGGCGCAGCAGCTACGGCGGGCAAGCCAACCCGGCGACGTATGAAGAGAGCCTCGGCGGCTCCCTCACGGTCACGGACAGCTCGGGCGGCACGCAGGTCGAATATGTCGCCGAGCTGGTGTCCACCAGCTTCGGTCCCGGCCCCTCGGGCAGCCCGACCCAGGACGGCATCGGCCAGAACCTCTCGATCGTCGAGACCGAGGAATAATCCCCCGCAATGCAATTCGGAGAAGAAGCATGGCCGAAGAACCCAAGCCGACCTACGTCGTGACCACCCAGGAAGAGCGCGACGCAGCGATGGCGGCCGCGATCGCATACGACCAGGCGCAGGCGGACGCGAAGGCTGCCGAGCGCGCAGCGTTCCTGGCAGAGCTGAAGGTGGTCACCACCGACCCGCGGTACACGTGGCTCCTGGGCGAGCTGGAGCGGCTCGCGCCGGTCTACAAGCTCGACAGCGAACTCTCGCTGCACATCGTCCCGCTGCCGGGCTTCCTGTCCCGGCTGCGCTCGGCGGTCGGCTAAGCCACACCCGGGCGGGGAGGAACCTATGAAGATGCTCACCCGGGCAGCCGATCGGCTGCCGGCATGACCGACGCACCCAGCGCGAAGCCGAGCTGGAAAGACGGGATCGGCATCGTCTGCGCGCTTGTGAGCGCGGCCTTCGTGATCAGCGGCGCACTGCGCGCCGACGGCGGCCGCGACAAGCAGCTCGAGGACAACACCCGGCGGATCGAATCGCTTGAGCGGTCCGATGCGGCAAAGGGCGACGTCCTGACGAAGATCGACGGCCGGACCATCCGGATCGAGACGACGCTCGAGATGATGAAGGCGGCAAAGGAGATGCAGCGGTGATGGACGCAACCACCCTGGTGCTGATCGGCACCGCCCTGCAATTCACCGTCTCGGCCGCGCCGATCGCGCGCGGCCTGCGCCGCAGCCTGCGCACCCGGACCGCGCCGATCGCGCTGGCACCGTTCGCGATCGCGACCTCCCCGCGCATCTGACCGCCGGCGGCCGGCTGCCGCCTTCTCCGGAGATCATCATGAAGACCATCGACTGGCGCCAGGCGCGGCGCTGGTGGTCCGTGCGCGTGTCCGCGCTCGGCTCGCTGCTGTTCGCGCTGCTGACTGCCTTTCCCGACCAGGCGCTTGCGCTCTGGGCCAACCTGCCGGCGGAGATCCGCGAGCGGCTTCCCGACAACCTCGAGCGCGCGATCGGCGCGGCGCTGTTCGCCGTCGTCCTGGTCGTCCGCGTCATTCCCCAGGAGGAAGCCGATGGCGAGTAAGACCACCGCGAAGAAGGGCGGCCTGGTCGCGATCGTCGGCGCGATCGCCGCCTCGCTGCTGCTGACCAACGTCCCGGCCGACGAGAGCGGCCGCAAGGTCGAGGTGACCATCACGCCGGCGGGCGAGGCAACGGTGCGGCACGTCGCCGGGCCGCAGTACCTGAAGGCGTATCTCGATCTCGCCGGCATCGCGACCGCCTGCGACGGGATCACGCGCGGCGTGAAGCTCGGGCAGACCTACACCGAGGCGCAGTGCGCGCAGCTGCTCGACCAGGCGCTGTCTACGCACGCGCTGGCGGTGAAGGCGTGCGTGCCGCAGCTTTGGGACGCCGGCCGCGATCGCCAGCGCGCGGCCGCGATCTCGCTCGCCTACAACATCGGCACCAACGGCTTCTGTGGATCCACGGCGGCCAAGCGCTTCCGCGCCCGGCGCTGGGCCGAGGCCTGCGATGCCTTCACCCTCTGGAACAAGGCCGGGCGGCCGCTGAAGGTCGTGCGCGGCCTGACGCTCCGCCGCGGCCGCGAGCGCGCGCTCTGCCTGCAGGGTGTCGCATGATCGGGCAGCTCGCCAAGCTCGCGATCCGCGCCGGCGTGCCCGCGCGGGCGGCGAAGCTGGTCGCCTGGGCGCTGGTCGTGCTGGCGATCGCCGGCGTCACCGCGGCCGCGATCGCGTGGATCTACGGCAGCGGCCGCGCCGCCGGCGGCGACCAGGTGCGCGCGGCCGGCGCCGAGAAGCGCAACCAGGTCCTCACCGAAGCCCGCGGGGACGAACGCACCGCCGTCGACGTCGCGCGCGCCATCGATGCGCGCACCGCCCGGGCCGAGGCGCTCACCGACGCCCAGCTCCACTCCACGATCGAGGAGATCCGCAATGCGATCGATACCGTTCCGCCTGCGCCTGGTGGCGCTGATCTGCCTGCCGCTCCTGTCGACGGCGTGCGCGACGCCCTCAACGCGTCCATCGCTCGAGCGAACCGAGCGGGCGAGGATCCCGCCGCAGTCCGCTGAGCTGCAGAAGACCGAGACGCTGAAGCCGCTTTCGGCCGCGCCGACCGGCGAGCTGATGACGATCGACAAGGGCATCTTCGCCGAGCTGGTCGAGCGCCTGGCCGAAGCGGCCGCCGCCGTCGCCCGGCTCAACACCCGGATCGTGGCAGGGCGTACCGAACGCCAGTGCCTCGAGGCGATCTGGCAGACCGGCGTTGCGCCGGCGAACTGCCCGCGCGAGTAGCACCTCGACCACTATCTGCCGCCGTGTCATATGAGCGCCGCCCCTCGGAACTTAGCCGTTAAGTGGGGCCCGCGCGCGCGGAAGTAGGCTGACCGGTTCGCCGGGTGGCCTGCGAAATAGAAGACCTTCGGGGAATACGCGGGGCGCAGTGCCTACTCTGCGCGGCTAACCACCCGGTACCGGACCCGGGTGAGGCCGCATGGCGCTCCAGCCAGCGTATTCCCTGAAGCCACCCACATTCCAGATCGCCAGTTTGCGCAATTTCGCAAACTCGCCCCCTCTCGCGCCGATCGGCGCGGGCACCGACGGCCATTCTCGGCCGGCGGCCACTCAGCGCGCGTAGCCGACGTGCTTCTTCCCTGAAGGACAACCGACTGCATGAGCGCGACCACCGCGATCCGTACCCCTGCGCCCTACATCGGCGGCAAGCGCAACCTGGCGAAGCGCCTGTGCGCCATCATCGATGCGACGCCGCACCGCACCTATGCGGAGCCTTTCGTCGGCATGGGCGGGATCTTCCTGCGCCGATCGAGCCGGCCGACTGCCGAGGTGATCAACGACCTGTCGAGCGACGTCGCCAACCTGTTCCGCATCGCGAAGCGCCACTACCAGCCGCTCGTCGACGAGCTGCAGTGGATGCCGGCGTGCCGCGAGGAGTTCGAGCGGCTGAAGCGCGTCGACCCCACCACGCTGACCGACATCGAGCGCGCAGCGCGCTTCCTCTACCTGCAGCGCCTGGCATTCGGTGGGAAGGTGGTCGGCCGCGGGTTCGGTGTTTCGCGCGATGCCGGCACCCGGTTTGACGCCGGCCGCGTCCGCGCGGACTTGGCGGTGCTGCACGCCCGCCTCGAGCGCGTCGTGGTCGAGCAGCTGCCCTATGCAGATCTGATCCGGCGCTATGACGGCGCCAACACGCTGTTCTACCTCGATCCGCCCTATTGGGGCAGCGAGGGCGACTATGGCGCCGACGCCTTCGGTCGCGACGACTTCGCCCAGCTGGCCGACCAGCTCGCCGGCATCGCCGGCAAGTTCATCCTGTCGATCAACGCCACCGAGGGCAGCCGCGACGTGTTCGCCCGCTTCAACGTCGAGGACGTCGACACGACCTGGACGATCGGCACCGCCAGCCGCGCCGGCGCCAAGAAGGTCACCGAGCTGATCGTTCGCAACTTCTGATCGGGGGTATTGGCCGGGGTATCGCACCCCGGCCGACCGCCTGAAGGCCGCGGAAAACCGCCGCCTGCCGATCGCCGCGGCGGAGGGATTGTCCGCCGCAGATACGACGAGTTCGTGCTTTCGAGCAGAAAGCGGGCTGCCGTGCGTGTGCTAGCGGCCGGGTGCATCTGCGAAAATAGACCCCAGCTGACCGGGCGCCATCATCATGCGATGGCCGCCGTCCAGCTCCAAGAAAACGGCCTTTGTGTCATCAGCGATGTGGATGCCGTGGATTCGCAAGTTCTCCTTGATGCCCAGTCGGGCAACCCAGACGCGTACGCCATCCTGCAGCAGCCCCTGCGCATAGCCCACCAAGTGCGCGTCGATATCCGTACCCACCATTAGCTCCCCCCGTCCGAGCACCTGTGCTCGGCACTAGCATAACCGAGGTTCGAATGCTGACCAACGCGACCATCAAGGCCGCGCGCCCCGACGCGCGCCCGTACAAGATGACAGACGGGCAGGGGCTATTTCTGCACGTCGCGCCGACGGGCACGAAGTCGTTTCGGCTGAAGTTCCGAATCGGCGGCAAGGAGCAGCTGCTGACCTTTGGCACCTGGCCGGAGGTGTCGCTCGCCGAAGCGCGGGAGCGGCGCGACCTGGCGCGCGAGCAGCTCGGCCGCGGCGAGGATCCGCGCACGCCGACGTCGGCCGGCGCCGAGAAGCCGGCGACGTTCGAGGCGGCCGGCCGCGCCTGGCACGCGCACCAGGCGCCGCGCTGGACGCCGGTGCACGCCGGCGACGTGCTGGCGAGCCTGGAGCGCGACGTGTTCCCCGCGATCGGCACCATGCCGCTCGCGGCGATCACCCCGCCGGTGGTGCTGAACGCGCTGCGCATCGTCGAAGCGCGCGGCGCGCGCGAGACCGCCCGCCGGCTGCGCCAGCGCGTCTCGATGATATTCGCCTTCGCGCAGTCGGAGGGCTGGTGCGAGCATGATCCCGCGGCCGTGATCGGCCGCGCCATGCAGGCGCCTGGGCAGCGCGGGCAGCAGCCGGCGTTGCTCGAGCTGGACGACGTGCGCGCGCTGCTCGCCGCGGCCGAGCTGGTCGACGCGGCGCCGGCGGTGAAACTCGCGTCTCGATTCCTGGCGCTGACCGCTGTTCGCCTCGCGGCGGTGCGCGGCGCCCGCTGGGACGAGTTCGAGGACCTCGACGGGCCGGCGCCGCTCTGGCGGGTGCCGGCGGCACGCATGAAGCTGGCGGCCGCGAAGAAGACCGACCCGCGCAACGACCACCTGGTGCCGCTCAGCCCGGGCGCAGTGGAGGTCCTGCGCGCTGCGCGCGCCCTCCCCGGGGCGGACGAGCTGGTATTTCCCGGCCGTAGCGCCGGCCGGCCGATCGGCGAGGCGGCGATCGGCGCGCTCTATGCGCGCACGTCGTTCGCGGGCCGCCACGTGCCGCACGGGTGGCGAGCCAGCTTTTCAACCATCCTCAACGAGCGGTTCCGCGAGGAACGTGACGCGATCGATCGCGCGCTGGCGCATGCGGCAAAGGACAAGGTCGAGGCGGCGTACAACCGAGCCCAGCACCTGGAGCGACGTCGCGTCCTGTTCGATGCCTGGGCGGATCTCCTCACCCGGGAGGAAGGGCGCCGCTGACGCGACGCCGGGGGAGAGAGTGGCACGGCTCGTGCTCCTCCCCCTCGCCGAGCCCCGGGGCGGCGCAAGCCGCCACGCTCCGACAGCCGGGTCTTGGCGGTCGGGCGGGTAGGGCGGGCCATTTCGGCCTGGGGGAGCAGCTTACTGGAGCATGACCTCGCCCTAGCGAGGTCATTCCTTTCATCCTTACCCCTGAACCGGGATAGCGGGTGAACTAGGTGTACTCGCGCTCAGGCTACAAGAGAGGGAGCGGATTGCTGCGCGAAGTCCGCTGTCTTGAGGTTCAGCGTGGTTGGCGGGCGCCTCTGTCGGCGACTCCACCGCGCGGTCGGTAGCTGCAGCTTGCGCGCGCTGCTTTCGACCCAGCAGGTCGCGGAAGCGCTGCAGCACGTTCTTCGGCAGCTGTCCGAGGTCGAAGAAGTAGGCGTTGCTGGTCTGCTTGCGCTGCGGAGCGAAGAGGCCGTCGTTTCCGGTACGCCGTGAGCGCCGGACCCATTGGAGGAAGCCCGTCGCTTTGAGGCGGGCAAGGGCCCGCACGACGGTGACGCGGACCAGACCGGTCGCCTCTGCGATCGTGTCGATCGCTGGATCGAGCCGCCCTGTCTTGAAGTCGATCGGGATCCGGCGGCGCCCGCGTCGGCCGAGCAGTACCTCGAGTACTGCCAAGCCTGTCCATCCGAGTGGGCGTTTGCCGCCGTCGTCTCGGTGCTGATCGTCGTACTCACGCGCGACCTGCAGGAGGCAGTCGATCCAGCCCATTGCCCCGCGCTTGGTGCCGTCGCCGATTGGACGGAACACCTGCGCACGGCTGTCGTCGACGTCGTAGCTGTGCCGGCGAACGGCACGATCGGCGCCGCGCTCGCGCTCGGTGAGCTGGGCAGTGAACTTCTTGGTGAGCTGGCGGGTCTGACGGGCCGTGAGGGCGGCCTCTGTCGAGCGGGTAAACGACATCGTTTCGGCTCCCGAATGGGAAGTCGATGGGCGCACGAAAGCGCCGGCTGAAACGGGGTCGTCAGCCGCGCGCTTGCGAGGACGGAGCGCGCCGAGGCGCGGGCAGGGACCAAAGCCCTGGATGTCGATCAAGGAGGCGCGCGAGCGCGAGCCAGCCGGAACGGCTGGGGAACAGACTGTGCCGACTCGTGTGACGCTGCGAACCGCAGCGAGGTGCGCGTTTTGCGCGTTCTCCGCGGGTCAGAAGTATCTGAAACCCGCGGAAAAGCTGGTGCCGGTTGCAGGAATCGAACCCGCGACCTTCGGTTTACAAAACCGCTGCTCTACCAGCTGAGCTAAACCGGCGTTGCGCCCCCCTTGCGTCAGAGAACGCCGAAGGTCCAGCCTTCGCTTCGCCGAATTGTGGGGGTGAGCGCCGCGGGCTGCCACAGTTCGGGTGCCCGGGCGATCCGCCTAAGCCAGGCCGCGGCCATGATCGCGTCCGTGGCATGGTCGTCATATCGGTCGAGCGGCGTGTGCCGGCCGCTGCCGAGCGCCTCCAGCGCCGCGTCGAGAGCGTGGGGGTCCCGCAGCTTGCTCAGCCCCTTGCGCAGGCCCGCCGCACGCGCTGCGACCGTGGTGTAGATCTCGACCACCAGTGCGCCGTGCGCCGGCGGCGGGTCGAACGGCCAGATCGGGATATGAGAGCCCAGATGGTGGAGCAATCGCATGCCCGCGAAGCTCGCCTTGGCGACCTGGGCCGCACCGATCGCGTCATAGAGGGTGGAGGCCCGGCCGATCCCGCTCGCGTTATAAGCCGCTTCGCACCGACGGTAGTGCAGGAACTGCGCCTTCGCCCCGTCTTGTGCGCCGAGATAGAAGTGGCTGCCGCGCCGCCGCTCCAGGAACGAAGCGGCGCCCAGATCCGGGTCGGGGCAGTCGGCGTCGACATAGGCCCAGAACGCGCGCGCCGTCGAAGGCGTCGGCTCGCCCGGCAGATAGGCGCCCCGCTCGATCCACGGCGGCGCGAAGCTGAAGTCGAACCCGACCAGCAACGGCGTGTCCGCCTGCGCGTTCAGCCAGTGGAGGACGTCCGTGCGGGACCAGATGCCGCGAGGCGGCGCCACCAGTTCGGGCGCGGCGCTGCCTGTCTCGCAGAGCGCGACCGCGATCCCCTTGTGACGGTGTCCCTTTGCGCCGGACCAGTCGATCGCGGCGAAGCGGGTGAAGTGCTCGGGGACCGTCAGCTTGCCGCGTCCGGGTTGCGGCCGTGGCGCCGCGCGTCCCACCACGCCATGCGCTCGCTCAGCCGTTTCTCGAAGCCGCGCTCGGTCGGGGCATAGAAGTGCTGCGGCGGAAATTCCTCCGGCCAGTAGTTCGCGCCGGAGAAGCCGTCGTCGCTGTCGTGGTCATAGGCATAACCGTCGCCATAGCCGATCTCCTTCATCAGCTTGGTGGGGGCATTGAGGATGTTGTGCGGCGGCATCAGCGAGCCGGTCTCCTTCGCCGATCGCCACGCCGCCTTCTGCGCCTTGTAGGCGGCGTTCGACTTGGGCGCGGTCGCGCAATAGAGGCACGCCTGCACGATCGCGAGTTCCCCCTCGGGCGAACCGAGGAAGTCGTACGCGTCCTTGGCGGCGAGGCACTGCACCAGCGCCTGCGGGTCGGCGAGGCCAATGTCCTCGCTGGCGAAGCGCGTGATCCGCCGCAGCACGTAGAGCGGTTCCTCGCCCGCGGTCAGCATCCGCGCGAGATAGTAGAGCGCCGCCTGGGGATCCGATCCGCGCAGCGACTTATGGAGCGCGGAGATGAGGTTGTAGTGCCCCTCGCGATCCTTGTCATAGACCGCCATCCGCCGCTGGAGCAGCGCGGAAAGGCTGGCGGGGTCCAGCGGCGCGTCGAGCTGGATGGAGAAGAGCGTCTCCGCCTGGTTGAGCAGGAAGCGGCCATCACCATCGGCGCTGGCGACCAACGCCGCCCGCGCGTCTGCGTCGAGCGGGAGCGGGCGGCCCTCGGCCTCCTCGGCGCGGGTGAGCAGCGTCTCCAATGCCTCTGCGTCGAGCCGTCGCAGGATCAGCACTTGCGCGCGGGAAACGAGCGCCGCGTTGAGTTCGAACGACGGGTTCTCGGTGGTCGCGCCGACCAGCGTCACCGTGCCGTCCTCGACATAGGGCAGGAAGCCGTCCTGCTGCGCGCGGTTGAACCGGTGGATCTCGTCCACGAACAACAGCGTGCGGCGGCCGAGCCGGCCATGATCCCGAGCCTCGGCGAACACCTTCTTCAAGTCGGCGACCCCGGAGAACACCGCCGAGATCGATGCGAAGCGCAGCCCGACTGCGTCCGCAAGGAGCCTCGCGATCGTCGTCTTGCCGGTTCCCGGCGGCCCCCACAGTACCATGGACGAGAGTTTGCCGGCTGCGACCATCCGGCCGATCGCGCCTTCGGGGCCGGTCAGGTGCGACTGGCCCACCACCTCCTCCAGGCGGCGTGGACGCAGCCGATCGGCGAGCGGACCCGTGGTGGGCACCTCGGCGGGGGCAGGCGGATCGAAGGCGGCAAAAAGGTCGGCCATGTCGCCGATATAGGGGTCGGCGGGAAAATACGCAGCCTTGTGCGGCGACCTCTTGCGCAAACCAACCTAAGATATATCTTTGCCCTATCGAACTTACACAGGAGCTTCCATGTTCGGCATGCATCATCATTCCCGCCGCCACCATGACGGTCGCGGCGGCTGCGGCTCGGGCGAGCGGCCTGATAGCCGTCGCTTCGCCGGCCCCTGGGGCGGCGGTCCCTTCGGCGGCGGCTTCGGCGGCTGGGACCATGAGGCGGAGGGGCGGGGCGGTCGTGGCGGCCGCCGTCGCCTCTTCGACGGCGGCGATCTGCGGCTGGTCCTGCTCGCACTCATCGAGCAGCAGCCGCGTCACGGCTATGACCTGATCCGGGAGATCAAGGAGCGCACCGGCGGCGTCTACGCCCCGAGCCCGGGCGTCGTGTATCCGACCCTCACCCTTCTCGCCGACATGGCGCTGATCGAGGAACAGGCGGAAGCGGCCGGGCGCAAGGCTTATGCGATCACCGAGGCAGGCGTTGCGCATCTCGACGAGCAGCGCGAGCAGGTCGAGGCGCTGCTCGGACGCTTGGCGCAGGTCGGCACGATGACGGCACGCACCAGCGGCGGCCCGGTCAAGCGCGCGATGGGCAACCTGCGCACCGTGCTGGGTCAGCGACTGGCCGGAGAGGAGGTGCCGCCCGAGACGCTGCACGAAGTGGCCGCCATCCTGGACGAAGCCGCCCAGCGCATCGAGCGTCTCGCATGAGCGCCGGCGCGTTCAGCGCGGTGGCCGAGGTGCCGACCGCATCCGGCAGCCGCTATCTCCAGCAGCTCTGCAAGCACTGGAGCCACAATCTGCAGGTGGAGTTCACCCCCGAAAGGGGCACCGTGGTGTTCCCGCACAATGCGCGCGGAGCGAACTTCCCAGCAGACGGGCGCGCTTCGTTCGAAGCCGGCAAGGCGACGTTGACCGTGCGGATCGATGCGAGTTCCGCGGAGCAGTTGGACGCGCTCAAGCAGGTCCTTGCGTCGCACCTCGACCGCTTCGCCTTTCGCGAGGCGCCGCTGGCCTTCGACTGGCAGGCTGCCTGATCCGGCGGCGCGGGCGCTGGATCAGTGCCCGCGCCGTTGCAGCATCTGAAGATAGGCGTCGAGCACCGCCTGGTTCGCAGTATCCCAGCGATAGCGCTGCGCCTTGGCATGACCAGCAGCGCCCATCGCGCTTCGCAGCTCCGCATCGCGGATGATCCG
This sequence comes from Sphingomonas sp. JUb134, assembly GCF_004341505.2. Taxonomy (NCBI): domain Bacteria; kingdom Pseudomonadati; phylum Pseudomonadota; class Alphaproteobacteria; order Sphingomonadales; family Sphingomonadaceae; genus Sphingomonas; species Sphingomonas sp. JUb134. The sequence continues at coordinate 2,814,466 of NZ_SLYP02000001.1, read as the reverse complement.
CTGGAATGCGTCGGCATAGGCGGTGACGTCGCGCGGCGGCACCAGCACGCCGGTCACGCCGTCGTCGATCAGGTCCACCGCGCCGGTCGCGCGGGCTGCGACCACCGGCACTCCGGCCGCCATCGCTTCGGACGTGACCTGCCCCCAGGTCTCCGTGACGCTCGGGTTGAACAGCACGTCCATGGAGGCGACCGCCCGGCCCAGTGCATCGCCGCGCTGGAAGCCGGCAAAGGCGGCGTCGGGAACGCGCTCGGCAAACCAGTCGCGCGCGGGTCCTTCGCCGATCACCAGCACCTTGTGCCGCACGCCGCGGTCGCGCAGCAGCGCCACCACATCGGCAAAGATGTCGAGCCCCTTTTCCAGCACCAGCCGACCGAGAAAGCCGATCGCCACCTCATCATCGGCGATGCCCAGCTCTCGGCGCCATTCCGGGCTGCGTGCGCCGGGGTGGAAGCGATCGTGGTCGACGCCGCGACCCCAAAGCCCGATCGGTTTCGTCACGCCCCAGCCGCGGATCAGCGCCTCGATCGAGGGCGTGGGCACCATCACCTGATCGGACCGGTTGTAGAAACGGCGCGACAAGGTCGTGAAGATCGGCTCCAGAAATCCCATCCCGTAATAGCTGGCATAGGTTTCGAACCGCGTGTGAAGCGAAGCCAGGCAGGCGACGTCGTGGCCCCGTGCCCAGCTGACGGCGCGGTGACCCAGGACATCGGGCGCCGAGACATGGACGATGTTGGGCCGGAAGTCGGCAAGATCCCGGCGGATCGAGGAAGGCAGGCCCAGACCGAGCCGGTATTCGCCGCGCCCACCCGGCAGGCCGACCGAAGGCACGCTCACCAACTCGCCGGTCGGCTCGAAGGCTGCGGTTGCCGCGGTCGGGGAATAGACGCGCAACGTCACGCCGTGCGCGAGCAGATGGCCGGCAAGCAGGTTCAGCGCATGGTTCGCGCCATCGCGCACGTAATTGTAGTTGCCACTGAAAAGGGCGACACGAAGGTCGGACGGCTGCATGGAGGCGGCCCATAGCCCCGCATGCCCCCGCGCGCCACCGGAACGATTCGCCGCCCACAGCGCTTGCTCCCGGACAGACGGAGACAGGCGATGGCAAACAGCTACTCCAAGGGCGACAAGGTCAGCTGGAGCTGGGGCAAGGGAACGGCCGAGGGCAAAGTCGAGGAGAAGTTCGAGCGGCGGGTCCAGCGCACGATCAAGGGAAGCAAGATCGTCCGCAACGGCAGCAAGGAAAACCCGGCCTACCTCATCGTCCAGGAAGACGGCGGCAAGGTGCTGAAGGAAGGTTCCGAGCTGCACTGACCGAGGTGGCAGGCGGCGGCCCGCCACGCGATATTCCCCTTTCGTTCTGCGCGTGCTAGTGGCTGCCCATGGCAAAACCCCGGAAGCGCTACGTCTGTCAGCAATGCGGTTCGGTGACCGCGCAATGGGCGGGCCAGTGTGGCGACTGCGGGGACTGGAACACGCTGGTGGAGGACGCCGGCGCCGTCGTGACGCCGTTCCAGGCGCGGCACAATCTCCAGTCCGGCGGACGCGCGATCCAGCTCTCCGGGCTCGACAGCGACATCCCGCTTCCCGACCGGATAGCGACCGGCATCTCCGAACTCGACCGGGCGCTGGGCGGCGGCTTCGTCGAGGGCTCGGCGACGCTGATCGGCGGCGATCCGGGCATCGGCAAGTCGACGCTGCTGCTCCAGGCGACGGCGCGGCTGGCGCTGGCGGGCAAGTCCGTCGCCTATGTCTCGGGCGAGGAGGCGGCGGACCAGGTGCGGCTGCGGGCGCGCCGCCTGGGCCTGGGTAACGCGCCGGTCCAGCTGGCGGCGGCGACCTCGGTGCGGGACATCCTCACGACGCTGGGGGAAGGGCAGGCGCCGGACCTGCTCGTGATCGATTCGATCCAGACCATGCACTCCGACCTGATCGAGGGGGCGCCGGGCACCGTCAGCCAGGTGCGCGCCTCGTCGGGGGAACTGATCCGCTTTGCTAAGGAGCGCGGTACGGCGCTGGTGCTGGTCGGCCATGTCACCAAGGACGGCTCGATCGCCGGGCCGCGTGTGCTCGAGCACATGGTGGATACGGTGCTGGCGTTCGAAGGCGAGCGCAGCCACCAGTATCGCATCCTGCGCGCGGTGAAGAACCGCTTCGGGGGAACCGACGAGATCGGCGTCTTCTCGATGGCGACGGAGGGGCTGAGCGAGGTTTCCAATCCGTCCTCGCTGTTCCTCACAAGTCGCGACGAGAGCGTCACCGGTACGGTGGTCTTCCCGGCGCTGGAGGGAACGCGGCCCGTGCTGGTGGAGGTGCAGGCGTTGACGGTGCGGCTCGCTTCGGGCGCGACGCCGCGTCGTGCGGTGGTCGGCTGGGATTCAGGGCGGCTGGCGATGATCCTGGCGGTGCTGGAGGCCCGCTGCGGCCTCGCCTTCGCGACGTCCGAAGTCTATCTCAACATCGCGGGCGGTTACCGCGTGCAGGATCCTGCCGCCGATCTCGCCGTCGCAGCGGCGCTCGTGTCCGCGCTCTCCGAACGGCCCGTCCCGACCGATGCGATCGCGTTCGGCGAAGTGGCGTTGTCAGGGGAGGTGCGCCCGGTCGCCCATGGTGCGCTGCGGTTGAAGGAGGCGGGCAAGCTCGGCTTCGGACGTGCGATGGTGCCAGGTGCCCAGGCGGCGGAGGGGACCAGCCTCACCCTCTCGACCTTCCGCAGCCTGCCGGCCTTCGTCGACCATATGCTGGGCCGCTAAGCCGCGGCTCGACTTCGCACAGGCGCCCGGATAGGGGGACGAGCAGGCGCTGGGGAGGGCATCGATGGAATTGACCGCACTCGACATCGTGGTGCTGCTGATCGTCGGCGGTGCCGCTCTGCTTGGCCTCAAGCGCGGCTTCGTGACCGAAGTGCTGTCGCTGATGGCCTGGATCTTCGTCGTCTTCGCGATCAAGCTGTTCCACACTCCGGTCAGCGCCGCACTGGTGGGCGTGATCGGCACGTCGGCGGGCGCTGCGACGCTGGCCTTCGCGTTGATCGCCGGCATCGTCTATTTCCTGGGGCGGCTCGTGGCCAATGGCGTGGGCTCGCGCACCCGCACCTCGATCCTGGGGCCGGTCGATCGTGCGCTTGGCTTCGGTTTCGGCGCGGTGAAGGGCCTGGTGCTGTGCAGTCTCGGCTTCCTGCTGCTGGTGCTGGTGATCGACACCATCGCGGGCGGGCCCAAGCGCCGCCCGGACTGGATCACCCAGTCGCGCACCTACGCGCTGCTCGATTCCACCAGCGCCAGCATCGCCGACATCGTCTACCGGCGCCGGCGTGGCGAGCCGATGTTCGGGGAAGCCGCGGCGAACACGTCCTACTGATCCTTTTTTGGGGCGCCTTGCCCCTCGCGCGCAGCGCATCGGCGGTCTACATGCAGCGCGTGACTGCGCCGCTCTACAACACCGAGATCCTGCGGCTTGCCGCAACCATTCCCCACCAGCAGCGACTGGAGTCGCCCATGGGGAGCGTGGAAAGACGCTCGCCGGTGTGCGGCAGTCGCGTCACCGTGGACGTCAACCTCGACGCGGAAGGCCGGGTGTCCGAACTCGGCATGCTCGTGCGCGCCTGCGCGCTCGGCCAGGCATCCTCGTCGCTGATGGCGGCGCATGCGATCGGCCGCACGCCCGAGGAACTGGACGCGGCACGCGACGCGCTGTCGGATTGGCTCGCCGGCGGGGAAGGGCCTCCCGACTGGCCGGGCCTCGCATTGTTCGAGCCGGCGCTGCCGCATAGCGCTCGTCACGCCTCGATCCGCCTCGCGTTCGAGGCTGCGGCCGAGGCCGCTCGATCCGCGCGCGAAGGGCGGCCGGGCTGATGGAGGCGCATTCCGCCACGTCGTTCGTCCGCGACTTCGCACCGCTGCTCGGGGCAGCGCTTCTGTTCGTTCTGATTTTCCGCAAGCTGAAGCTCGGCGCGACGCTGGGCTTCCTGGTTGCGGGCGTCGTCGTCGGGCCGCAGGTCCTGGGGCTCGTCGGCGATGCCGAGGCCAAGATGGGCATCGCGGAGCTCGGCATCACGCTGCTCCTGTTCCTGGTCGGGCTGGAATTGAGCCCGTCCCGGCTGTGGCGGATGAAGCGGGACATTTTCGGGTTCGGCCTGCTCCAGGTGACCTTGTGCGGCATCGCCATCACCGGCGTCGTGTGGCTGTTCACGCACTTCACCATCCCCGCGGCCCTCGCGCTCGGCTTGCCGCTGGCGCTGTCCTCGACGGCCCAGGTGCTGCCGATGCTGCAGTCCGCCGGGCGCCTGAAGACGCCGTACGGCGAGCGCGCCTTCTCGATCCTGCTGTTCCAGGATCTGTCGATCGTCCCGCTGATCACCATCGTGGCGGCGCTTTCGCGCAATCCGGACGATGTGGGCGGGCCGCCGGGATGGATGCTGGCGCTCTACACGGTGCTGGCGATCACCGGATTGATCCTCGCGGGCCGCTTCCTGTTGCGACCGCTCTTCCGCCTGATCGGCAATCTGGGCGAGCGCGAGATGTTCGTGTTCGCGGGCCTGTTCACGGTAATCGCTTCCGCGGCGATCATGGAGGCGCTCGGTCTTTCGACCGCGCTTGGCGCCTTCATTGCAGGGGTGATGCTGGCCGACAGTCCGTACCGCCACGAGCTCGAGGCCGACGTCGAGCCCTTCCGCGCGATCCTGCTCGGCCTGTTCTTCCTCTCGGTGGGCATGCTGCTCGATCTCTCGGCCATCGCCGAGCGGCCGGTGTTCGTGACGGGCATGGCACTGGCGCTGATCGCGACCAAGGCCGTGGTGATCGGGCTCCTTGCGCTGCTGTTCGGCATGCCGTGGCGCAAGGCCCTGGCGCTCGGCCTCCTGCTGAGCCAGGGTGGCGAGTTCGGCTTCGTGCTGTTCGCCCAGGCCCAGCATGCGCTGCTGATCGCGCCCGAGGCTGCCAGCGTGTTCGGTGCCGTCGTGACGCTTTCAATGGCCACGACGCCGTTCCTGATGATGCTCACCCGCCGCTTTCGCATGGAGCCCCAGGCGAGCACCGACGGGCTTGATGGTCCCAAGCACGACGGCGCCGCGGCACTGGTGATCGGCTATGGCCGCTTCGGGCAGACGGTCGGACAGATGCTGATCGGCCAGGGCATCAGCGTGACGCTGATCGACACGGACCCGGTGACGATCGAGCGTGCCGGCAACTTCGGCATGAAGGTATACTACGGCGACGGCACTCGGATCGACACGCTCCGCCGGGCGGGCGCGGACGAGGCGCAGTTGCTGCTGTTCTGCATTGATGGCCAGCAGATGGAGCCGGCCGATCTCGAAGCGGTGAAGCTCGCCTTCCCCGATGCCGTGATCTTCATGCGCGTGTTCGATCGCCTGTCGATCCTTCGCCTGAAGGGTGCTCCGGTGGAGGGCTATGTCCGCGAAGTGCTCGATTCCGCAGTCGCGATGGCGCGCAAGGCGATGGCGTGCGTCGGCGTGGACGAGACGGAGATCGACCGGACCGAAGAGGCCTATCGCAACCTGGACACCAAGCGGCTCGCCCAGCAGTTGGAGGCGCAGGACCTCTATGCCGGGCGCGAGGCGATGTTCAGCCAGGAACGGGGAAGCGCCGCCCGCGACGGACTTTCGCGCGAGGCGTGAGGGAAGGGGACAGTCGATGAACCTGCTGATGCTTCTGGCCGCATTGTCCGGCGCGCTCGCAGTGGGCGCGGGCGCCTTTGGTGCGCATGGTGCCGAGGGCCAGGCGCGGGAATGGCTGCAAACGGGTGGCCAGTATCAGCTCGTCCACGCCGTCGCGGCGCTGGTCGCCCTGCGGCTGGAGGCGCGCGGACCCGGATGGCTGTTCGTGGGCGGCGCGCTGATCTTTGCCGGCACGCTCTATGCGATGGCCTTCGGGGCGCCGCGCTGGCTTGGCGCCGTCACCCCGATCGGCGGCACGCTGCTGATCCTCGGCTGGCTCTGGCTGGCCTGGACGGGCCTGCGCGGCTGAGCTCAGCGCGGCTGCGTGTCGAGGAACGCCGCGATCTCTTCCAGCGCCACGCCGCGATCGACATAGGTCCGGCCGATCCCATGCGCGAGCAGCAGCGCGAGCGTGCCGCCCTCCATCTTCTTGTCGTGCCGCATATGGTCGACCAGTCGCGCGCCGCTTGCCGAGATCCCGGCCGCTGCAAGGCCGTCCGGAAGACCCGCCGCGCGCAGGTGGGCTGCCACCCGCGCTGCATCCTCGGGCGGGCACAGGCCGCGGCTCGCGGAAAAGGCGAAGGCGAGGGCCATGCCTGCCGCAACCGCTTCGCCGTGCAACAGCGATCCGTCGAAGCCTGCCTCCGCCTCCAGCGCATGGCCGAAGGTGTGGCCGAGGTTGAGCAGCGCGCGCCGACCGCTCGTCTCGCGCTCGTCCTCCCCGACGATGCGCGCCTTGGCCGCGACCGATCGCGCGATCGCGATCTCGCGCGCTTCCGGGTCCCCCGCGAGCAGCCGGTCGGCATTGGCTTCGCACCAGGCGAAGAACTCGGGATCGTCGATCAGGCCGTATTTGGCCACCTCGGCATAGCCCGCACGGACTTCGCGCAACGGCAGGGTATCGAGCGTCGTCGGATCGATGAGCACGATGGCCGGCTGGTGGAAGGCGCCGACGAGGTTCTTGCCGGCCCGCGTGTTGATGCCGGTCTTGCCGCCCACCGACGAATCGACCTGCGCCAGCAGGGTGGTCGGCACCTGCACGAACCCGCAGCCGCGCTTCAGGATGGCGCTCGCGAAGCCCACCAGGTCCCCGATCACGCCGCCGCCGAGCGCAATCACATGATCGCGCCGCTCGACCCCAAGTGCGAGCAGCCGATCCATCAGCAGTTCGAGCGTGGCCCAGCTCTTGGAACCTTCGCCGGCGGGCAGCACGATCGCCTCGCTCGCGATACCCGCGGCCGAGAGCGACGCGCGCAGGGTCTCCAGGTGCGGCGCGACCGCTTCGTCGGCTACGATCGGCATCGGCCTGCCGCGTGCGATCGGTGCCAGCAACTCCCCGGCTCGCGCGAGCAGCCCCGCCTCGATGACGACGTCATAGCTGCGGGTGCCGAGCGAAACGGGAATGGTGGTCACGGGCGGATCGCCTCCAGGATGGCGTTGACGGTGGCTTCGTGCGGGGCCTGCTGGCTGACGATGTGCACGGGGGCCATGGCGTAGAACGGGTTGCGGATCGCGGCGAGCTCGGTCAGCACCGCCTTGGCATCCTTGCCACGCAACAGCGGGCGGTGGTCGCGGCGGCCGACCCGCTCGGCGAGCACTGCTGGCGCGGCATCGAGCCAGACGGCGAGGCCATGTTCCAGGATCAGGGCGCGCGTCTCTTCGTTGATGAAGGCGCCGCCGCCGGTGGCGATCACCTTGGGGCTGCCGTCGATCAACCGGGCGATGACGCGGCGTTCCCCGTCGCGGAAATGCGCTTCGCCGAACCGCTCGAACATCTCGGCGATGGTCATGCCGGCAGCACGCTCGATCTCATTGTCCGCGTCGACGAAGGGCAGCCGCATGCGGTGCGCCAGCCGGCGACCGACAGTGGATTTGCCCACGCCCATCAGCCCGACCAGCACGATCGGCTTTCCGCTCCACGGCGGTGTCGAGGCATGGGTTTGCAGCATCGTGGCCGGCGCTATACAGCGTGGCGGCGCGCGGGCAAAAAGCTTGTGCGCCCGCTTCGCAATCGTGAGTTTTCGTCCGCCATGTCCCGATCGCTTGTCATTCTGATCGTCGTCCTGCTGGTTCTCGTCGGCGGGCTGTTCTTCTTGGCGGGCCGCCAGACGGAGAAGCAGCCGGTGCAGGTCGAAAAGGCGGTCTCGCTTGAAAATCTCCAGAACTAGCAGCTTCGCCTCGGTTCTGGTGCTGGCTGGCCTCGTCGGCCTGCCGGCGCTTGGCCAGGACGTACCCGAATCGCTGCTGCCGCCCGGGTTCAACGATCCGGTCGCGCCGGCGCCTGCGCCCGGCGCGCAGCAGCCGGCGGCACGGCCCTCCGGGTTGCCGCAGGCGCCGATCGCGGGTCCTGCACCGATTCCGACGCCCACGCCGACCCCGACGCCGACCGCAACGGCGCGGCCGGTCGATCCGAAGCTGCTCGCCCAGTATGAGCTGCCGGAGTATGCGCGGCGATCGACTGCGCACATCGGCATCGATGGCGCAGGGCTGGGCCGCAACGCGTTCGCCGGGGCAGACGGTCGCATGCTGGAGACGCTGATGCGCCGGCTCGATGCGCCGGTTGCGTCGCGCTGGCTGTCGATCGCGCTGCGCCGCGCACTCGCCTCGGACGTGGACACGCCTGCGCGAGTCAATGGACCGGACTTCGCCGCCGAGCGCGCCTGGTTGCTGCTGCGGATGGGGGAAGCGCCCACCGCGCGCGCCGTGGTGCAGTCGGTTGATGGCGAGAATTACACGCCGAAGATGTACCAGGTCGCGATGCAGGCGGCGCTGGCGACGGCCGATCCGGCAGCGATGTGCGGGATCGTGGAGCCGGCGCAGCGTGTCTCGCAGGAGCGTGGCTGGCAGCTCGCCCGTGCGATGTGCGCCGGACTTGCGGGCGAGCCCAAGCAGGCGGGCGTGCTGATCGACCAGGCGCGCCGTGCCTTCCGCCGACGAGCAGTCGGTGCGGACATCGATTTGAAGCTGGCCGAGAAGGTGCTGGGCGCAGGGGCGCAGGGCCGTCGATCGGTGACGATCGAATGGGACGGCGTGGAGCAGCTCAGCGCCTGGCGCTGGGGCCTCGCCAATGCGACCGCCGTGGAAATCCCGGCCGCGCTGTTCGACACGGTCGGGCCGCAGGTCCGGTACTGGAACGCGCTGATGCCTGCGATTCCTCCCGAGCGCCGCGTGCCGGATGCCGAGCTTGCCGCTGCTCAGGGGGTGCTGTCGAGCAGCGCCCTGGTCGATCTCTATGCCACGGTCGGCGAGCTGGACGATTCGCCGAGCGAATTGAGCGCCGTCGCACGCGATCTCCGCGAGGCTTTTGCCGCAGCGCAGGTCGCCGATCGCATGACGGCCCTGCGCCAGGTGTGGACCGGCGCGACCGACGCTCAGCGCAGCTATGCACGGCGCGTGCTCACCGCGCGCGCGGCATCGGCGATCCCGGCGTCTGCAGACTATGCTGCGGACGCGGATGCGCTCGTTGCTTCGATGCTGTCGGCCGGGATGGACCTGCGGGCGCTTCGTTGGCGCTCGGTCGCACCGGAGGGCGGTGACGCCTGGGCGATGCTGGCGGTTGCCGATCCGCGTGCCCGGCAGGTGTCGCAGCGCGCCGTGTCGCGATACGCCGACGGCGACGCGCGCAAGGGACAACTGCTGCTCGCCGGCCTTGCGGGCCTGGGCAGGCTGCCGGCAGAGGACGCTACGGAACTGGCGCAGTCGCTGGGCGTGCCGATCGGCGCGGAGAACGCCTGGACCCGCGCCATCACGCTTGCGGCCGGTCGCGACCAGCCGGGCACCGTCCTGGTGCTCGCCGCGGTCGGCATGCAGACGCGGGACTGGCGCGGCGTTTCGCCCCAGGCGCTGTTCCATATCGTCGCCGCCTTGCGGGCGGTTGGGCTTGAAGGGGAAGCGCGGATGATCGCTGCCGAGGCGATCGCACGCGCGTGAGCGAAGGCGGCGCGCCCGCCGGCAGCGATCGCATCCTGATCGACCGCTTCCTGGAAATGCTGGCGGCGGAAGCGGGGGCGGCGCGCAACACGTTGCTTGCCTATGGAACCGATCTGCGGCTCGCATCGGACGCGCTCGCGGGCCGGCTTGCCGATGCCGATCGTCCGGCGCTGGAACGGCTCGCCGAGGGCTGGGGTGATCTCTCGCGCGCTACCGTTGCGCGCAAGTCGGCCGCCTTGCGGCGCTTCTTCGCCTTTCTGGCCGATGAGGGGCTTCGCGCGGACGATCCCGGCCGCGCGCTGCCGCGGCCCGGAAGCGCGCGGCCGCTGCCGCGGACGCTGTCCTCGGCAGATGTGGACCGCTTGTTCGAGGCGATCGAGGCCCGGATCGCGCGCGATCCCCCGAACCCCCTCGACCTTCGTCTCGCGGCGCTGGTGGAACTGCTCTACGGCTCCGGCTTGCGAGCGACAGAGCTCGTGTCCCTGCCACGCACCGCCATCGCAACGGATCGGCCCTATCTGATCCTGCGCGGCAAGGGTGGGCGCGAGCGGATGGTTCCGGTCTCCGATCGCGCGCGCGCCGCAGTCGCCAGCTGGCGCGCCCATGTCCCGGCAGACAAGCCATGGCTGTTTCCATCGGGCAAGACGCATCTGTCGCGCATCCGCTTGTTCCAGCTGCTGAAGGCCTTGGCCGCGGAGGCCGGAATCCCGCCCGACCGGGTGAGCCCGCACGTCCTGCGCCACGCCTTCGCCACCCATTTGCTGGAAGGGGGTGCGGACCTGCGTGCGCTGCAGGCGATGCTGGGGCATGCCGACATCGCGACCACCGAAATCTACACTCATGTCGACAGCCAGCGGCTGGTCGAGCTGGTCAACGCGCGCCATCCGCTCGTTGACGCCCTCCGCCGGGCACCGTAACCGGCACCCTGAAACTTGTTCGCCCCGCAGCCAGGTCGCCGCGAGGAGCGGCAGCGCACCTTATCGAGACGGAACCCGAGTTGATGGCCACCTTTCTGGATTTCGAGAAGCCGATCGCCGAGCTGCAGGGCCGGATCGACGAGCTGCGCGATACCGCGGCCGGCGGAGAGGTCGACATCGAGGCGGAAATCTCGAAGCTGCAGGGCAAGTCCGATCGTCTGCTGCGCGACACCTATGCGAAGCTGACGCCGTGGCAGAAGACCCAGGTCGCGCGGCATCCGGAACGGCCCCACTTCAAGCACTATGTCGCAGCGCTGATCGAGGGCTTCATGCCGCTGGGCGGCGACCGCGCCTTTGCCGACGATTCCGCGATCATCGGCGGCCTCGGCCGGCTCAACGGCCGCAAGGTGATGGTGATCGGCCATGAGAAAGGCGACGACACCGCCAGCCGGCTCAAGCACAATTTCGGCATGGGCAAGCCGGAGGGGTATCGCAAGGCGATCCGTCTGATGCAGCTCGCGGACCGCTTCGGCCTGCCGGTGGTGACGCTGGTCGACACGTCCGGTGCGTTTCCCGGCATCCAGGCGGAAGAGCGCGGCCAAGCGGAGGCGATCGCCCGCTCGACCGAGGCGAGCCTCGCACTTGGAGTGCCGATGGTCGCTGCCATCCTCGGTGAGGGCGGTTCAGGCGGCGCCGTGGCGCTCGCTGCCGGTAACCGGGTGCTGATGATGGAGCACGCGGTCTATTCGGTGATCTCGCCCGAGGGCTGCGCCTCGATCCTGTGGCGCACGGCCGATCGCGCGCCGGATGCGGCAGAGGCGATGAAGGTCACGGCGCAGGACCTGCAGGCGCTGGGCGTGATCGACACGATCGTGGCAGAGCCGCTGGGCGGCGCGCACCGCGACCCTGCTGCCGCAATCGCCTCTCTGGGTGCGGCGCTCGGCAACGCGCTGGGCGAACTGGAGGGGCAAACGACGGAACAGTTGCGTCGCGATCGACGGGCCAAGTTCCTGAACATGGGGCGCGCCTGAGCGCGATCGCGGCGGATCATAAAAAAGAGGGTCGGACTGCCGTCCGACCCTCTTTCCGGTCATCGATTTCTTTCGAAATCAGGTAACCGAGTTGTTCAGCTTGGTGCCGACCTTGTTGAACGTGCCGCTCAGCGAGCCGCCCAGGCCCGACATCGCAGCGATTGCGGCAACGGCGATCAGGGCTGCGATCAGGCCGTATTCGATCGCGGTGGCGCCCTTGTTGTTCTTCAGGAAGGTGCGGATCTTCTGCATTGGGGTCTCCAACGTTCGTGCTTCAACATACCCGGCTGATCCGGGTGAGACCCGGTGCAGCATCCGTTGCTCTATCCGCCTGTTCGTTGAAAAAGGGTTTAGGGCGGACCCACGATCGGCAGGATCAGCGCTGAACGGCATCCGACACTTCCTCGTCCGCATGATCCCACATGCCCACGACCTTGCGTGCCACCGGAGTGAGTGCCGCCAGCGCGGCAAGCGCGATGAGCGCGATGATCAGCGCATATTCGACCATCGTGGCACCGCGTCGGTCACGCAGCAGCCTGCGGGCTAGGCTTGCAATGACACGCATACGCTGGTCTTTCGCTCGCTTCTGACGAGAGGCTAGGCGCGGCGGGTAAAGAAATGCTGAGTGGAACGGGCGCAGGATTGTTGATGGTCGTCGCTGCGGCCCTGGTCGACAGCGATGGCCGGGTGCTGGTGCAGCAGCGACCGCAGGGGCTGCCGATGGCGGGTCTGTGGGAGTTCCCCGGCGGCAAGGTGGAACCGCGCGAACTGCCGGAGGCGGCCTTGATCCGTGAGTTGCACGAGGAGCTCGGCATCACGGTGGAGCGATCGTGCCTGGCGCCCGCGACCTTTGCCAGTGAGCCGCTGGGCCAGCGGCACCTGCTGCTGTTGCTCTACGCGCTGCGCAAATGGTCCGGCGTCGTCGAGGCGCGGCATGCCACCGCGCTCCGCTGGGTCCGCCCGGTGGAACTGCACCGGTTGGAAATGCCGCCCGCAGACCGCCCCCTCATCGGCCTGCTGGAGGCGCTGGTCTGAGCCTAGTGCTTGGGTCGTAGCGCCTCTGCCAGCGACACGGTCGCGCTGCCGCGACGCGCCGGCTTCGGCTGGTCGGGGGAGGGCGCCCAGCCGGTGAGGTAGATCACCTCGAACTGCTCGGACACGCGCCCGCCCGCATCGGCGCGTTCGCCAAAACCGGCGGCAGCTTCGGCCAGCGTCGTCCGGGACAGGGGCGCGCGGTCGACGAGGAGGCTGGTGCCGGCCATGCCGCGCAGGTCCTCGATCAAGCGGCCGAAGCTCGCGTAGCGCACATTCAGGGTTTCGGAGTCGGCCACCGGCAACGCGAAGCCCCCCCGCATCAACAGGTCCCCCGCGGATTGCAGGTTCACCTGCGGGTGAACGCGCGCAGCGGGCCGATCCTGCTCCGCTGCCATCAGCGTTCCGCGCAGCGTCGACAGCGTGCCTCCGCCCGTGAAGGCGGCCAGGAACAGCCCGTCCGGCCGCAGAACCCGGCGGATCAGATTCAGCGCCCCCGGAAGGTCGTTGACCTGATCCAGCGTTCCCGCCGACACGACCAGATCGAAGGAACCGTCCGCGAAGGGCAGCCGATCCTCGTCGCACTGCACGCCGCCTGCCGCGCGGGCGAAGGCGAAGCCGGGATCGGCGCGAACGATCCGGGTGCCCGGAAGCGCCAGACCGGCATCGAAGCAACCCAGGTCCAGCACGTCGGCGAACTCGCGGGTGACCGCATCGAGTCGTTCGCTCAACCCCTCGATCATGAAGCGGCGCAGGAAGTCGGACTCGCCGAAGCGGGAGGCGATACGGTCGCGGCGCAGGCGGCGCGCGGCGCGATGGAAGATCTCTGGCGGTTGCACGCGGGCGCTTGTGCGCCTTCGCGGACGCGACGACAAGGACGGCCGTGAACGCCGTCGCCGCCCTGGTCCGAGGCAGCATCGCGCTGGCACTGCCGCCGCGCTGCCCCGCGTGCGGGCAGGTGACGGAGGCCGACCATCGCTTCTGTGTCCGCTGCTGGGACGGCCTCCAGTTCCTGGGGCCGCCGTGGTGTGCCGCCTGCGCGCTGCCATTCGATCATGACCGGGGCGGGGACGCCTGCTGTGCCGCCTGCTTGGCAGCACCGCCCGCCCATGCCGGTGCCCGGGCAGCGGTCGCCTATGGTCCGGTCGCGCGCGACGTCGCCCTGAAGCTGAAATATGGCGGCCGGCTTGCCGCCGCGGAAACCATGGCCCGATTGATGGCCCGGCTGATGCCCGCGGACGCCGAACTGCTGGTGCCGGTGCCGCTTCATCGGCGCCGCCTGTGGTCGCGCGGCTACAACCAGGCGGCGCTGGTCGCAGGAACCCTGTCGCGGATCTGCGGCGTTTCGGCTGAACTCCATCTGCTGGTTCGCACCCGGGCGACGCCCGTCCTCCGCGGCCTCGGCCGGCGCGAACGCGCAAAGGTGCTGGCGGGTGCCTTTGCGGTTTCTGGCTCTGGTAGGACACGGGTAGCGGGCAAGTCCGTCGTGCTGGTGGACGACGTCTACACCTCCGGCGCGACCGCCAATGCCTGCGCCCGGAAGCTTCTTGCGGCAGGCGCTCGCGAGGTGACGGTGCTGTGCTGGGCGCGCGTGCTGGACGAGGCGCATGATTGACAAGCGGGTCCTGCCGACACACCTCAGGCCGCATGGCAAAGATCGAAATCTACACCAAAGCCTTCTGCCCCTACTGCACCCGCGCGAAGCGGCTGCTGGAGAGCAAGGGAGCCGGGTTCGAGGAATTTGACATCACCATGGGTGGCGAGCGCCGCGCGGAGATGCTGCAGCGGGCGAACGGCCGCACCACCGTGCCTCAGGTGTTCATCGACGGCCGCCACATCGGCGGCTCGGACGATCTCGCCGCGCTGGATCGGCAGGGGGGACTGGACCCGCTGCTCGCACGATGAGGATCGCCCTGCTGCAGATGACGAGCGGGATCGACCCGCTCGCCAATGCGGCGGTGCTGACGGACGCGGTGGCCCAGGCGGCTGCCGGGGGCGCCGCCATGCTGTTCACCCCCGAGATGTCCGGTCTGATCGATCGGGAGCGGGGCAGGGCGGCGGCTGTCCTGACGGACGAGGCCGGCGATCCCGTGCTGGCCGCCGTACGGACGGCCGCGGCGGAGCATCGCCTGTGGGTTCAACTCGGCTCCCTGGCGATCCGCCGGCCGGATGGAAAGCTGGCGAACCGCAGCTTCGTGATCGGGCCGGACGGCATGGTTCGCGCTCGATATGACAAGCTCCACCTGTTCGACGTCGCGCTGGCAAGCGGCGAACGCTGGCAGGAATCCGCCGCCTATGCGCCTGGCGACGAAGCGGTGGTGGTGGACACTCCGGCCGGGCCGCTTGGCCTCTCGATCTGCTACGACATGCGCTTCCCGGATCTCTACCGGGCGCTGAGCGACGCGGGTGCCGAATTGCTGGCGGTGCCCTCTGCCTTCACCCGCCCGACTGGCGCTGCCCATTGGCACGTGCTGCTGCGGGCTCGCGCGATCGAGGCTGCTGCCTTCGTGATCGCCGCGGCCCAGACGGGCGTGCATGCGGACGGCCGCGAGACCTATGGCCATTCGCTGGTGGTCGATCCCTGGGGCACGGTGCTGCTCGACATGGGCGACGCACCCGGCCTGGGCTTTGCCGAACTCGACCGCGCTGTCCTTCACGACGTTCGCGAGCGTCTGCCGGTGCTGCGGCATCGACGCGCGATCCCGCCCGTCGAGCGCGTCGCATGATCGTCTTCGATCTTCGCTGCGACGGCGGTCACGTCTTCGAGAGCTGGTTCGGGTCGAGCGCCGATTACGCCGATCAGAAGGAGCGGGGGCTGGTTCGCTGCCCGCTGTGCGACAGCGCTTCGGTCGAGAAGGCGGTGATGGCGCCCAACGTCGCCGCCAAGGGCAACCAGCGCACGGCCACGAATGCCGATCCGATGAAGGCCGCTCTCGCCGCGCTTGCCAAGGCGCAGGAGAAGGCGCTCGAAGGTTCCGAATGGGTGGGCTCCCGCTTTGCCGACCGGGCGCGCGCCATGCATCTGGGCGAGGAGGCGACGGCTCCGATCCACGGCCAGGCGACGCCTCAAGAGGCCCGCGCTCTGGTCGAGGAGGGGGTACCGGTCGCGCCGCTTCCCCTGCCGGTCGTCCCGCCCGGCGCTCGCAACTAAGCCCTCAGCCGAGCATCTCGCGGATCTTGGCCGACAGCTCCTGGATCGCGAACGGCTTGGTGATCATCGCCATGTTGGTGCCCAGGAAGTCGGCCCGGATCGCGGCATTCTCGGCATAGCCCGTCACGAACAGGATCGGCAGTTCGGGGCGGTGCTGGCGGGCGACTTCGGCAAGCTGGCGGCCGTTCATGCCGGGCAGCCCCACGTCGGAGACCATCAGGTCGATGTGCCGGTCGGAGGCCAGGACGGCGATCGCCGCATTGGGCTCTTCCGCCTCGATGGGCACATAGGCCAGCTCCTCCAGCACCTCGCGCACGAGCAGCCGGACGGAGGGATCATCCTCGACCAGGAGGACGGTCTGCCCGTTCCCCTCAGGCACCGGCCGGCTGGATGCGGCGGAGTCGTGCTCCGGCTGTGCGTCGACGGCGCGCAGGTAGAGCGACACGGTCGTGCCCGCCCCGGCCTGGCTGTGGATGCGGACCTGCCCGCCCGACTGGCGTACGAAGCCATAGACCATGGAGAGGCCGAGGCCGGTCCCCTGGCCGATCGGCTTGGTGGTGAAAAACGGGTCGAATACCTTCTGGACCAGCTCCGGCGCCATGCCGACGCCCGTGTCGGAGACGGCGATCACCACATAGCGGCCGGGCTGCACGTCGGGCCGGGTCGCCACATAGGCTTCGTCCAGCTCGACGGCGCGCGTCTCGATCGTCAGTTGCCCGCCCTCCGGCATCGCGTCGCGGGCGTTGATCGTGAGGTTCAGGATCGCGTTCTCGAGCTGGTTGGCATCGGTTTCCGCCCACAGCGCATCGTCCGCAAGCGCGACGTGAAGCGTGATGTTCTCCCGCGTCGAGCGGTGAAGGAGCTGCTCCAGCGAAGCGATCAGCCCGTTGATCTCGATCGGCTTGGTGTCGAGCGACTGGCGGCGCGAGAAGGCGAGGAGCCGTGCGGTGAGCGCCGCCGCCCGCTGCGCCGAGGTCGTGGCGGCGTCCATGAAGCGCTCCAGGTCGTCGGTTCGGCCGGCAGCGATCCGGCGCTTCATGATGTCCATCGCGCCGA
Source organism: Sphingomonas sp. JUb134 (assembly GCF_004341505.2). Lineage (NCBI taxonomy): Bacteria > Pseudomonadati > Pseudomonadota > Alphaproteobacteria > Sphingomonadales > Sphingomonadaceae > Sphingomonas > Sphingomonas sp. JUb134. Next base: position 2,797,672 of record NZ_SLYP02000001.1, on the reverse strand, counting down.
TGACGCCGGTCAGCATGTTGTTGAAGTCGTGCGCGATCCCGCCGGTCAACTGGCCGACTGCTTCCATCTTCTGGCTCTGGAGCAGGGCGGCTTCGGCCCGGGCGCGGTTCTCCATTTCCGCCTGGAGCGCCGCGGTCCGCTCAGCGACGCGCTCGGCAAGCAGCTCTTCGGTCTGCTTGCGATCGGTGATGTCGATGCCGAAGACGTGGAAACCGTCGACTTCCCCCTGCGCGTTCCGGCGGGGAAGGTAGCGGATCTCGGTGTCGCGACGGCGCCCGTCGCGGTGCGGCGTCGGGACCTCCATCCGCACCGTCTCTCCAGCCAGCGCGCGCCGGATGTCTGCCTGGCGGATGTGATAGGCGTCTTCGCCCAGCACCTCGCGGACATGGCGGCCGATGATCTCCTCCGGAGAGACGTAGAACCAGTCCTCATAGGCGCGGTTGCCGAACCGATAATGTCCGCTGCGGTCGACGAAGGCGATCAGCACGGGAAGGGCGTCGGCGATCCGGCGCAGCTCGGCCTCGCTCGCGGCCAGCGCCGTGCGGCTGACCTCCAGGTCGAGCATCCGGTCCCGCGTCTCGAACTGGCGCTGGCGGGAGCGCATCGCCGAATCGGTCGCGCTCAGCAGCGAGGCGACGCTCAGCGGCCGTTCGAGCACGATGGCGTTGCCGGTCAGCTCCAGCAGGCGCGCGCGGAGTTCCTCCGAGCCAGTTCCCCTGCTGCGCTGCCGCGCCGCGAGCAGGATGAACGGAATGTCCGACCAGCTCGGCTGGGCCGCGAGCACCGCCCGAAGAGCGTGGGTGCCCAAGCGCATCGCCTCCTCGGTCAGCAGGACTACGCCGACATGTTCGTCGAGGCGCTCTGCAACCGCGTTCAGGTCGGCACAGGCATCGGCGTCATAGCGCTGGTCCCGGAGCAACCCCACGACCACTTCGGCATCGCGCCCGAACGGCGCGACCACCAGGACGCGATGACCCTCCGCGGCGGTCCTATGCCCCACGTTTGCGGTTTTCCATCAAGGGCAAGCGTTCGCCCACATATTCCGGCGTGCCCGTGAGCACCCCCTGGAAGGCCGTGAGGGTGCCCCCACCCGGACGCCCTCGGCGTCTACGCGGAACTCCCGGATGGCATCCTCGTGCTGCCCCGCACGGTTCTTCAGCGCCGAGACCGCCTTGCGAATGCGGCCATCCGCCTCGAAGAAGCGCAGCAGCAGCACCGCGTCGGCAACATAGGAAATGTTGATGCTCGACTGCATTGTTCCCACCAACCCCTCCTGCGGGTTGATGAGGAAGGTTGCGACCGCTTGCTGATTGAGGAACGACAGCAGCTCGTGGATCTGCAGCACCAGCTGCTGTTCCTGGGGCATGGCGGCGAGATAGCCGTTGAGGCTGTCGATTACGATCACCTGCGCCGCGTCGCCTTCGACCCGGCGGCGCACGCGGGCGGCGAACTCGCCCGGCGACAGCTCGGCCGGATCGATCTGCTCCACGATCAGCAGCCCGGCGTCGATGTGCTTCTGGAGATCCAGGTTGAACGCACGCGCGCGGGCCAGGAGCGTCCCGATACGCTCGTCGAACTCATAGATCACGGCTCGTTCGCCGCGTTCGCAGGCGGCATAGGCGTATTGGAGAGCGATCGTCGTCTTGCCGGTGCCGGCAGGGCCCGTGATGAGCGTGGAGGTACCCCTTAGCGGCCCGCCGCCCAGCAGCGCGTCGAGCTCCGGGACCCCGCTGGGAATCGCTTCGCCGACGGTGGCGCGCTGGTGGGCGGCAGCAATCAGCCGCGGATAGATGTCGAGGCCGCCCTTGCGGATGGTGAAGTCGTGGAAGCCCGCCACGAAGTCGACGCCGCGCAGCTTCTGGACCTGGAGGCGCCGGCGTGCCGCGCCGAACTCCAGCGTCAGCCGCTCCAGCGTGATGACCCCGTGGCACAGGCTGTGGAGGTGGCCGTCGCCGCCGTCGCGCGAAGCGGTGAGGTCGTCGACCAGCAGCACGGTCGTGTCGCGACCGGCAAAGAACTGCTTGAGCGCCAGCACCTGGCGCCGGTAGCGGAGCGGATCCTGGGCGAGGAGCCGCATCTCCGACAGGCTGTCGAACACGACCCGGCAGGGCTTCACGCGCTCCACCTCGGCCTCGATCAGCTTGATCGTCTCGCCGAGTTCCATTTCCCAGGAATAGAGGATCGACTGCTCGCGGCCGACGCCCAGCACCTCATCGGCCATGCTGAGTTCGAAGACGTCGAACTCGTCGATGCTCCAGCCGTGGGAGGCGGCGACGATCGCGAGCTCTTCCTTGGTCTCGGACAGGGTCACGTAGAGCGCCCGCTCGCCACGACGCGCACCTTCGCGCAGGAACTGGAGCGACAAGGTCGTCTTGCCCGAACCCGGCGCGCCCTCCAGCAGGTAGAGCCGGTTCGTCGGCAGGCCGCCGCGGAGGATCTGGTCCAGTCCCTCATTTCCGAACGGGATCAGCGAGGCAGGTTCGGTCATGTCGAGAATGTCCAGCAGAGGCAGTATCGCCCCCTAGCATCGTCTGGATCGGCCGGACAGCGACTAGATCGCAGCAAAGGCGTGCAAGCGGCTACTTGGTTGGCGGGCCGCAAGCCTTGTCCTGCGTTGACGGGCAACCCGCGCAAACTTAGTGGGTTGGCCGTGGCCCCGGTAGCTCAGCAGGACAGAGCAACGGTTTCCTAAACCGCAGGTCGGGAGTTCGAGTCTCTCCCGGGGCACCATTCCCGGTCAAAGATGGGCACCGTCCCTTCTAGGCGCGGGGCACCGTTGCAGACACCATTCTCTAGCACGGCCTTCGGGCCAGAGATGGTGATCTGTGCATCGGAAACAGTGACCTTCGACACCAGCATCCGCAGATAGGCCTTCCTCAGCGCCGGGTCGTCGTCGCGCAGCCTGGCGGACAGTAATTCCCCAAACCGGTTGATCGTGTTCGGGGTGATTTTTCGCGACCCCTTCGCCAGTTGCGCCTCCAGCGTAGCAATGCGCGTCGTCGAGGCGGCGAGCGCGGATCGATTCTCTTCCATTCGCTTCGCAAAGATTGGATCACGCGGTCCAATATCGCCCTCTTCCAGGGCGATGTAGAGACGTTCGATGGCTGTGGAACGCCGCGTCTTCTCGGCGCGGGCTTGCGTTAGCTCCGCTTCGCGCTGAACCCGCTTCTGATCGGAGAGGTCGAGGACATCCGACAGGAGCGTCCGCAACCGCTCGGGCGCAAGCACCTGCTCTTCCAAGCTATTCAGCACGAGATCGTCCAGCACCTTCCGTGCAATGCTCGGGGTCGCGCAAGCCTCCCCCTTGTTCACACGATTGGCGCAGACGTAATAGCTGTATCGTCCGCCCTTACCGGTGCGGATCGTCATCGCACAGCTACATCCCGCTGTTCCGCATCTCGCGATGCCGGTCAGCATCGTGGTGCCAGCGGCAATATGCGGTGGGGTACGGCGCGGATTGCGAGACGCCCGCAGCGCGTTGACGCGGTCGAACCGCGCCTGATCGATGATCACCGGGCATGGTACGGCGATCCAATCCTCCGGATCGGGCACGTTGCCGTCATCGTCGACGGTCTTGTCGTAATAGACACCGGTGTAGGTGACACGGCCCAATATACCTGACAGATTGCCGTTGGAGAACTTGGCGCCGCGCAGCGTAGTGCCGCGCCTATTGAGTTCTCCAACGATCCAGCGCCCGCCGCGCCCCATATCCGCCCAGTCGAAAATCTGATCGACCACTGCGGCTTCCGCAGGAACAACGCACAGCTTCATCCGCTCCTTATCGCCATCCTTCCTGGCGACATATGTCTCGTAGCCGAAGGCTACCGGACCGCCATTGTAGAAGCCCTGACGGGCATTCTCACGGCGGCTTTTGGAGGTATAGATGGACGCGTCGATGGCCTGTTGCTCGGCCACCATCGCGGAGATGGTTTGGCCCATGCGCTTGGTGCGGCGGCCTTCGCCGAAGTTCTCCGTGATTGAAATCACCTCGACGCCGACATCGGCAAGCCCGTCGAGCGAGTTGAAGAACAGGCGCATGTTGCGCGCCAGACGGGCGATCCTGTCAACGGCGGAGCAAAACCAGGCCAGCGGGGCGGAGTAAAAGCAGGCCACTTGAGGCGCGCGCTGACGATATGAAAAGGGCCCCGATCGGGGCCCTTTTCATATCGTTGCCGTCCTCGGCCTGATGGTCAGGAAGATAATATCTCACCGGTGTCCGGGTCGGACAGGGCACTGGCCTGGTTTTGCTCCGCCCCGCGACGTTTGCGTCCGGTGGACTGCTTGAGGCGATAGCTGTCGCCGTTCATGGTCAGGATGGTGGCATGGTGGGTGAGCCGGTCGAGCAGTGCGCCGGTCAGCCGCTCGGAGGCGAGCACCTGCGTCCAGTCCTCGAACGGCAGGTTGGAGGTGATGATGGTCGAGCCGCGCTCGTAGCGCTGCGACAGCACCTCGAAGAGCAGTTCGGCGCCGGTCGGGGACAACGGGACGTAGCCGAGTTCATCGACGACGAGCAGCTTCACGGCCGCCATCTCGCGTTGGAGCTTGAGCAGCCGTCGCTCGTCTCGCGCCTCCATCAACTGGTTCACCAGCGAGGCCGCGGTAGTGAAGGCGACTGTGAAGCCCTTCTGGCAAGCCGCCAGGCCGAGCGCGAGGGCTACATGCGTCTTGCCTGTCCCGCTGTTGCCGAGCGCAATGACGTTCTCGCGGCGCAGGATATATTCGCACCGTGCGAGCTCGACCACCATCATCTTGTTCAGGCTGGGGATGGCGGTGAACTCGAAGGTGTCGAAGCTCTTCACAGCCGGGAAACGGGCTGCGCGGATCCGTCGCTCGATGGTCCGGCGCTCGCGGTCGATGAGCTCCAACTCGATAAGCCGCAACAGGTAGCGCGTGTGGTCGACCCCGCCTTGCGCGCATTCGCGCGCGACCTTTTCGTACTCGCGCAGAACGGTTGGCAGTTTGAGTTGTTTGAGATGATGGGCGAGCAGCACCTGTGGCGTACCTGCGGTCGTGCCCACCGGCATGGCGTCCTTGTCCGTCATGCTGCCAGCACCGCATAGTCGGCCGCGCACGTCGTTTTGACGTCCATCTTGGGCACGTGCGGATACGCCGCTAAATCCAGGCGCGGCGGACGGCGCTCGATACGCGCCAGCGCGATGAGTTTTACCGCGTCAAAACCAGGTGCGCCCAACTGGACTGCCTCGGTCACGGCATCCGTGACGATGGGAAGCGGCATCGCCTCGAGCAGCCGCAGCACCTGGATGAACTCGCGTTTACCCTTGTTGCCCATCCGGGCCTCGAGCAGGTGGCGCAGATGCTGGAAGATGTCCGGCAGGTTCCAGTCCTGAAGGGCTGCCGCCTGGTCGAGCGCACCGGGCTTGGTCTCGATGAGCGCGAGATAGTGCAGTGGGTTGGAGACGAATACGCCTTCGTCGTAGCAACGCGCGTGCCGGGCAATCTCTTCGCCCGCGCATATGATGACGACCTCGTCGACGAACCCCTTCACCATCACGTCGCGGTAGCCGTACGCGGTCGGCACCGAATAGTCGTTGGTCCGGTAGCGCACCATCGCGGTCGACGACACGCGCGCCGCGCGTTTCTCGCATGGCTCCAGTGGTACGGACGGCAGCGTGCGCAATGCCGATACGTCTGCCGCCAGCCGCTCGGCAATGGTCTGCGCGTGCTGACCGGCATGCTCGCCCTGGCGCGTACGGCAGGACTCCTCGAACCTGGCGTTCAGGACATCGAAATTGGCAGCGACCGGCACGGGCACCATGAAGTTGTTGCGCGCAAACTTCACCAGCCCCTCGACCTTGCCTTTGTCGTTGCCTCGCGCTGGACGCGCAAAACGGTCCTGAAACAGGTAGTGGCTGACCAACTCGGTGAAGGCGCGTGTGCGCTCGCGCGTTCCATCGCCGCAGATCTTTGCCACGGCGATGGTTGTGTTGTCGTAGAGGATGGACAGCGGCACGCCCCCGAAGAACGCGAATGCCGACACGTGCCCGTCAAGAAACGCCTCGGTCGTCTCGCGCGGATACGCCTTGAAGAAGCAGGCATCCGACTGCGGCAGCGACATGCAGAAATAGTGGATCTTCATCCGCTCCCCGCCGACGACCGCGACCGCCTCGCCAAAGTCGACCTGTGCATGCCCCGGCGGGTGCGCCAGCGGCACGAAGGTCTCGCGCCCGCGGGCCCTGCACAGCCGCACATGGTCCTTCACCATCGTGTAGCCGCCCGTATAGCCATGCTCGTCGCGCAGCCGCTCAAAGATCCGCTTGGCCGTGTGCTGCTGCTTGCCCGGCGCCTCGCGGTCGGCTGCCAGGATTGCGTCGATAACCGGTAGCAGCGTCCCGAGCTTCGGCTTGGTCGGAGGTTTCGTCCGGCGGTATCCAGGAGGCGCCGAATACAGGCACATCTTGCGTACCGTATCCCGGTTCAGCCCGAACACCTCCGCCGCTTCCCGGCGACTATGCCCCTCGACAAATACAAACCGTCTGACCGCTGCGTAGCTCTCCACGACAAACATCCCCGCCGCTCCGCAAAGGGAGCAGCTTACCAACTGGCCGGATTTTACTCCGCCCCCGACGGCACTGCGCCGGCGGTCCTGTGGCCTGGTTTGTCACCGCCCTTCACAACTTGTTCAATCAGTTCAATCAAGTCCTGCGCGGTGAAGCCGTCCGTCACGACGCGGTCGAGGTTTTCCCAAAGGACGATCGTACCTCTGTCGTCGAACAGCCCGGCTTCGACGCGGTCCTTCGAACCAGTTCGCGCACCCTCATGAAGCAGCCAGCTCCCCTCCGCTCCGCCGAGCAGGTCGAGATCCCAGCGAAGGCAGCACCGTTCATGGCCGGCCTTGCTGCTCGCAACGGTCAATATCCGTGCCTGCGAAAAACTTGCCGTCTTCAATCCCATGCCGAACCTGCCGAGATCGCCGGCACGTCGTTGTGTTCGCGGATCGCGCGCGCCGAGGCGCATTGCGGCTTCGAGTTCCGCGTCGCTCATTCCCCGGCCGTTGTCAGAGACCCTGACCCAGCTGTCTGGACCGTTCCATTCGAACACCACGTCGACATGATCGGCCTCCGCACTGATGGAGTTGTCGATCAGATCGGCGATCGCTGTGGCAGTGGTGTAACCTAGGCCGCGCAGCGACTCGAGCATGGCACCTGCAGCCGGCGGCACATTTCTTGTAGCGCCCATTCAGAGCAGGCCCCGCCAAACGCGGCGCCGGCTCGGGTGAGCCAGTGTCTGAAGGCTTTTGGCCTCGATCTGTCGGATTCTTTCGCGGGTGACGCCGTAGATCTTGCCGACCTCCTCTAGGGTCATATCGCTCGTAAGGCCGATACCGAACCGCATGCGGATCACGGCCTCCGCGCGTGCCGGCAGGTCGTTGAGCTCGCGACTGATGACGCTGGCGAGTTGCGCTCTTGAAAAGATCTCGTCCTGCCCTTCCGCGCGCGATGCTATCGCCCCTTCCACCTGATGAAACGGAACCGGGTCCGATAGCGCGAATTGAAGCGACCTGATCGTTGCAGCCTCGAAGCCCGTAGCTGCCGCCAGCTCTAAATCCGTTGCTGAGCGTAAATGTGAGCGTTCGAACTCCTCCGCGTGTGTTGTGATCTTCGCGTTCAGCTGGACGCGATGCACCGGCACGCGGATCAACGATCCTTGGTCGGCCCTCCAGCGGCTTATCCGCTGCCTGATCCAGAGCAATGCGTACAGATAGAAGCGCACCCCGCGTTCAGGGTCGAAGCGTTCCGACGCCCGGCGAAGACCGAAATACGCTTCTTGGAAAAGTTCCTCCGCATCCTCGTCAGCTTTCGCCATCTTCGCGGTTTCTCGCCGCATAAACGAAAGGTGCCTAAGGACGAGCTCTTCGGCCGCGCGGTCGCATATGCTCATCAGCCTGCGGATTGTTCCTTCTGCCACCTCGCCCTGGCTAGCGGCGAGGCCGACCAAGCAGTCCTGACGGATTTCAAGCTCCTCGAGCGCCTGGATCGCAACACGTCGTGCCCGGCCTCCGCTTTTGACACCCTCTTCGACGGCATTGCGCAGAATCTCGATATTGCCTGGGAAGTCGTCATCATCCCCATCGTCAGCATCGGGATCGATATCCAATTCGGTGAACTCGTCCGGTGCAAGCTCGCCTGCCAAGACAAGCTCGCCGCGCCGGACGACCTCGGCCAGGACGCCGGGGGTGTCCAGAATTCCGTCAAGCAGGTCTCGACGGGCATTCGCTATCTCGCGAAGGATTCGCTCCTCGGTAGCCCGGTCGAGAATGAAGGGGCCGCTGCCGGGAACGACGGCATCCCGGGTGCAGGCGGCAACAATTGCCTCGCTCAGCACGGCCACATCGACCAAGTCAAGGGACGCGTCGGGAAAGGGCCGGAAGTCTCCAGCCTCGCGGATCACGTGTATTCCGGCGGCTGCGAGCACCTTGCCTACATTGGTCTCGAGATCCGCCCAGCTCGGGTTTCCCCGGCACGCGCTCACTAAATCCCGGATTGCCTGCTCATTCACCATGCCGCTGGCAAGCGCCTCGGCCGCCCAAGTCTCCGCCAAATCCGCGGACAGCGCGAACGTTGTATCCCTGAGCTTCCGAGGCCGGCGGGATCGACGGCTGGCGGAGGAATGCGAAAAATCCGCAGCGTCATCGAGGTCCGGGGGGCGGCCGGCTTGGAATTGCGAAGAACCCGCTGCGCCCGCCTTTGCGAGACTCGTCGGCAGTTCCCAGTCGTCATTCTCCTCCGCTCCGCCACTCCGCATTCCGGAACGAGGGGATATAGCGGTGAAAATCGCCGAAACTGTGCCGATCTGCTGCCGTGCATGATATGCGGCGGGCTCTTCGAGCGCGTCGAAATCGATCAGATCGAAACCAGCGTCTGCAAACGGCTGCAGTTCTGTCACCTCGGGTTGCAGCGCGGCGGGGGGCGGGGATGAGCGACTGGGTGCGGTTGCCTCCGGTTCCTGGCCGCTAAGCAGGCGGGCGAGGTCCTGATGACCGGATTCTGCCGCCATCTCTGCCGGAGTCTGCTTGGCGTCGTTCCGCGCTCCCGGATCCGCACCCGCTTCGAAGAGCGCGTTGCACGCGGTCAGGTGACCGCCCGCAGCTGCCAGATGAAGCGGGGTGTCTCCCTTCGGATTGCGGCAACGGAGCCGGCCATTCGATATGATCGCGGCAATGACCTGCTGGTTACCTGATACCAGTCCGCGCTGTTCGGCCGCATCCAGCAGTTCGGGGCGGCTGCCGGCCTGTTTGGGGGTGCTGGTCGCTGCAGGGCGGGCGGGCAGCGCCTCGAGCGAACGCGCGAGCGCAGCATAGCCAGCAGCCTTTGCAAGCTCCGCTGCTGTACGCCCTGAATTATCGTGCGTCGACGGGTCGCACCCGGCGGCGATGTAGATGCGGCAGACGGCTGCCTTGCCAGACATCGCAGCGAGGTGGAGATGCGATCGTCCGGCTGCATCCACTTCAACGAGATGAGCGGGATCGCGCGACGCGCGATAAGCCCGTTCCTCTTCGGTCATCGAGACGGCATTGAGCGGGGCGGAGGACGTCACGAAGATCGTATCGTCGGGATTTCAGGCAAAATTCCGCGAATGCAACGCCCACCCCTCATACGACGTGATCTCGTTCCCCAAACCCAGCCCCTTGAAGCATGCCCTTGAACTCCGCCGTCCGCCAGAAAAATTCGTTATCCTTGGCACATTTAGGAACTCCGACCTTTCCGTCGTCCGGGAATTTAAGTCCATCATGGTTCTGGACTAACCGGAGCGCTCGACGAGCCAGTCGAAGAGGCCGTTCTTGACGGCGGCGTCGGCCAACGGCTCAGCTGGGCAAACGGTAAGAATATTGCGAAGGTCCTGTTCAGATACATGGCGTATGACTTGGTCGACGCGGAGCGATACGACATCGCGCCGGTCGCTCTCGAACGAGTACAGTCGTGTCGCTTGGTATTCGATTTGTTGCATAGGGCTGTTACGCCACTTCTCTGAGATAGCTTGACAGCGATATCTCAGCGGTCCCTGTTTAGCACGGTGGAATTTCCATGGGGGGAAGCTGTCTGTCGACGATAACCGCGACTGATCTGGAGGCTGCCCTCAGCGGTGACCCGGAGGCGCTCGACGTTCACCTGACGCTTATAGAGCGCGACGTTGCGGTCGAAGGCCAACTGGTCAAGGTTCACTGTCACTGCTTAGCGCTTGATGGGAACGGCCGGATCCAGCTGCACCGGTTGACTGAATTCATGCGCAACGCTGCGACCAGCTACGCCTTGCCAAAGGCGAAGATCGCCGAGGCGAAGGCGCGAGACGCCAAGTTCAATAGCACCGAGGCCGTCGCTGAACTCGTCGAGCGCGCCAAGCGCTCTTTCACCGATCTGGCGAAAACCGGCGAAGGTGGCGAGATGCTCCTGTATCTTCTCGCTGAGCGATTCCTCAAGTTTCCCCAGATCCTTTGCAAGATGGATCTGAAGACTGACGAGAAGATGCACTACCATGGCGCTGACGGTGTGTACGCCGGCATTACGGACGATGGAGTGCTCAAGCTCTACTGGGGTGAATCGAAGGTCTATGCGACAGCGGCAGAAGCTATCACCGCATGTCTCGATTCTCTCGCTCCATACCTCATCGAAGAAGAGCACGAGGGCGCAGAGCGAGAGCGCGATCTGCTTCTCCTGAGCGACAGGGCGGACCTGACCAACGAGAATTTGACAGCGGCGCTCCGGAAGTATTTCGACCGCTCCTCCCCTATGTCCAAACGCGTACGCTACTGCGGTGTGGCCTTGGTGGGTTTCGGTGTGCCCTTCTATCCCATTAAAGGAGCAACGGGCGTCGCCGACGACATCGCGGCAGCCTCGAAGGCCGCTCTGACCGATTGGGTGATGCGCGTCGGGAAGGGGGTCACCAAGAACAAGCTCGAAAGCCTCGAGATAGAGTTCTTCTGCGTGCCGCTTCCGTCATCCGAGGAATTTCGCGAGGTGTTCCTGAAGGTGATGGGGCTTGAGGGATGACGCTTTCGGGCCTCCAGTCCTGGCTCATGGCAGAAGGCGTCGGCGACGAGATCGCGACGCTCACCAAGCTGACGGTGAGATCCGAACTGTCCAATTTGGTCGACGACCCCGAGGCCAACACCGCCGATAAGCTCGATTGGCATCGGCTCATCCTCGCCGGCAGCATCCTCGCCCGCTCCGATATGCGCGCGAATCAGGAGGCGGGCCTGAGGATCGCGGTTGGGGCGGTTGTGCTCGTGAAGGACGAGAAGGTCCGCGACGCCGGTGCCATGCTCCTCGGGCAGCTGTCGAATTTTCGCGCCGTTACGTTGGCTATTGGCCGTGGCCTCGTTGCGGACGACCTCGATGGACGCCTCGGTGTTTCGCTTCGGCTCGAAACCCAGCGGCGCGAGATGGACAGGTCGGTACTCGTCGAGACGTCGGGGCGATGGCTTGAGGTGAACGAGTTTCAGCAGCGGTTCTGGACGGGGGCGTCGAGCGCGGACTGGCTCTCGGCCTCCGCTCCGACCGCTTCAGGAAAGACGTTCCTGGTTCTGCAATGGCTGGTGGATCAGATCACCGCCGGCGAAGCGAAGGTCGCGGTATATCTCGCACCCACGCGAGCGCTCGTGACAGAGATCGAGTCAAGTCTCGAACAATACCTGAAGGCGGTAAAAGGGGTGGTGGTTTCCTCTCTCCCGCTTCGGACCAAGTTCGACGACGCAAGGGCCGGGGGCGCTCGCCTCATCCTGGTGCTCACGCAGGAACGCATGCACCTCCTTGCCAATGTGCTCGGCGCGGACTTCCTAATCGATCTGATGATCGTGGACGAGGCCCATAAGATCGGTGACGATGGGCGAGGCGTGATCCTTCAGGATGCAGTCGAGCGGGCGGTCCGCCTCAATCCCAAGATGAGCTTGGTTTTCATCAGCCCGTCGACGCAGAACCCCGGAGAACTCTTGGCCGATGCCCCTCCGGGCGCCACGACCCAAGCAGTCGACAGCGATGCGCCAACTGTGCTCCAGAACGTCATCTTGGCCAAGCAGTCCAAGGGCAAGCCGAAGCTCTGGAACCTCGTCGCGAGACAAGGCGGTGAGGAGGTGGACATAGGCACGCTCCAACTCGCGAGTTCGCCCAGCAGCATACCCAAGCGTCTGGCGTTCATCGCAGCGGCCGCCACCGGCGACCGGGGAGGAACGCTGGTCTATGCTAATGGTGCGGGAGAATCGGAGAACATCGCGGATTTCATAAGCCAGCTTCAGCCCGACCATGATCCGGGCGCGGTCGATCCGGAGCTGGCTGCCCTTGCGGAACTGGCCCGAAAGGGCGTTCATCCCGGCTTCCGTCTCGCCAAATTCGTCGAGCGAGGAATTGCTTTCCACTTCGGGAACATGCCTTCCCTGCTTCGCCTCGAAATCGAGCGGCTGTTCCGCTCGGGTAAGATCCGCTTCCTCGTCTGCACCTCGACGCTCGTTGAAGGGGTGAACCTGTCCTGCCGCACCATTGTGGTGCGTGGCCCCCGAAAGGGGAAGGGCAACCCAATGGAGCCGCACGACTTCTGGAACCTCGCCGGCCGGGCGGGACGCTGGGGCGACGAGTTTCAGGGAAACATCATCTGCGTCGACCCGCATGACGGGAGCGCTTGGCCGCACGGCGTTCCGGTCCGGTCGCGCTATCCGATCCGGCGCGAAAGCGACGCGGTACTCGATGCTGGCGGCGAGTTGCTAGGCTACCTAGAGGAGAGAGCCGTGGGCGCTCCAAGGGACGTCGACGGGGATGGCGATTTCGAGCAGGTGGGCGCGTATCTACTGACCACCTACATGCGTCTCGGCTCCATTGCAGATGCCGAACTGGCGAAGCGGCATGATGCCGCCTTCATAAAGAATCTGGACCAGACGCTTTCGAGGATCGCCGCGAAGATCGAGATCGGTTCGGATTTGGCGACGCGGCACTCGGGCGTGAGTCCAATCGGCATGCAGCGCCTCCTTGAGACGTTCCGGGCGTATAAGGGCGAGCCCGATAACCTGCTACCGGCCGAGGTTGCCAGCGACGACAGCTATGACCGCTTCGTCACCATCATGCGCCGCATCAACGCGAGCCTGTTTCCGGCCTTCGAGCCTGACGCTCGCGCGAAGCTGCTAGCGTTGATCGTTTTTCAGTGGCTGAAGGGCAAGTCGCTTGCGGAGATCATCCGCCGCAACATCGCTTGGCACGAAGAAGTTGGGAAGGCATACAAGCTGCCGGATATCATCCGGGAGACGATGATGCTCGTGGAGCAGATCGCGCGGTTCCGGGCGCCGAAGTATTTCTCGGCCTATGTGGACATCCTTCACCTTTACTACGTCGAGATCGGTCGCCAAGACCTCATCGATGCCGATCTCGACATCGGGACGCAGCTCGAGTTCGGCGTGTCCTCGCGCACTCTGATATCGCTCATGGAACTGGGATTGTCCCGCATGACGGCGGTTGAACTGTTCGAGAAGATCGCCCGCGACGACCTCGATCGCGATCAGGCGCTGCAATGGATTACCGAGCGTGCGGACGAACTCGACACGATGGAGCTGCCGGTCGTGATGTTGCGCGAATTGCGCGAGCGCTTGCTGCCGAGCGGCGGCGCCGCAATGACTGGTCCGCAGCCAGTATAAAGGGGAGGTCTGATGGGGAAGAAAAAGCCGGTCAGCTATGGTGATTTGCATTTCAATACGCAGACCGAAGCACGCGCGTTCCTGAATGCCATGCTGGGCAAATACGACATCGGGGATCGCGTAAGCGCGGCCGACGCGGTGATCCTGAGCTCCGCGCTCGCGCTTCACCCTGACGCCGTGCAGAGGATCGGCCCCGGCATCAAGGATTTCAGCGTTCGCAGCGCAGACTTCGGCACCAAATGTTTCTGGGTGAACCGCATTGACGGCACTACTCAGAAATTCTCACACAAGGCATGCGTGTAGGGCCGGTGTCACGAAGTCAGCTTTGTCAGTCCAGCATCTGAACAGCCGGTATTCCGAAAACCGGGCGCATGATCAGCCGCGTTTGACCGAAATTTGCCAATGATTTGAGTGCCCATCTTTGTCCCCTGTAGGGCACCAGCAGCTCTTCGAATCGACAGGCGCGCGCCGCCCTGGTGGGGACGGCGCGCGCCCGGCGTGGTTAGAAGCGGACGCGGCCGCCGAGGGTGAAGATCAGCGCATAGGCGTCTTCCAGCCGTCCGTCCGTCACAACCGGCGTCTGCACCGGCGTGCCGGCGTACGCCGCGGTGATGCGGTCGATCGTCTCGTCCTTGAACGCCACATAGTTGGCGCCTGCGTCGATCGTGAAGCTGGGGCTGATGTTGTAGGAGCCGCCGGCACCGAAGTTCCAGCGGTTCGAATCCGGCACGCGCGCGTCGCGTTCGCCGTCGCGGGTCGGGGTCAGCGTGCGCTGGACACCGGCACGCAGCGTCAGGTCCGGGGTCGCGGCATAGTCGAAGCCGCCGGCCAGGCTCCAGGTGTTGCGGTAGTTCTCCGGGATCGCCGAGTTGATCGGGGAGCCGAGGCGGATCGCGTCGAAGTCCGCCCAGGTGTAGCGAATGCCCTGGACGTTGAGCGTCAGTGCATCGGTGGTGCGGAAACGGCCGCCGACGATGATCTGCGCGGGCGTCTTGAACTTCGCCTTCACCCCGTCGAGCGTGCGGTTCTGGCCGGCGAGCGGGCCGACGAGGCCGCTTACTTCCAGGCTGCCCTTCAGCGTGTGCTCGATCGCCGACTTGTAGCTGATGCCGACGGTCGCCCAGTCGTTGTGCATCTGCACGCCGGCGGTCCAGCCGAAGTCCCAGCCGTCGCCGCTCAGCACCTGCTTGCCGTCCGGCAGCGCGGCCGACAGGTTCGGGAGCGCGTTGCCGAGTTCCGCATCGGTGTATTCGACGTTCAGCGCCGCGCCGACGCGCAGCCAGTCGGTGACGGCGACGCCGATCGACGGCTGGATGTCGATCGTGCGCAGGCGGGTCTTGTCGGCGCTGTAGCGGGCCCAGCTGTCCGAATCATAGTTGGTGGTGAAGCTGTACGGCGAGGTCACCGCCAGGCCGATCGACACGCGCTCGTTGAGCGGCATGGCGACCGCGCCCGAGGGGAGGAAACCGTTGTTGATCGGGTTCTTGGACACCGACTGGCCGCCGATCGGCGCCGGCGGCTGGCCCGGGCGCACGATCACCGTGCCGTCGTCGACCACCTTGCCACGCGGCAGGATCGCGGAGATCGCGATCGAGGCTTCGGCGCTGTCCATCTCGGCGATGGCAGCCGGGTTCCACCACAGCGACTGCGGGCCGGTGTCGGCGACTTCACCCGAGAAAGCACGGCCGGCGGCGCGTGCCGACTGTTCCTGGAGGTAAAAGGCCTGGGCATGGGCGACGCCGCTGGAGGCGACCAGCCACAGCGGAGCAGCGGCGAGCAGCGACAACTTGATACGAGGGGACATTTGGCTCTTTCCTGACGGTTGATCTGAAGCGAAGTTAGCGGACGCGGGTCCAGGTCTGCGTCTTGCAGAGCGGGACGAAGACGCAGCCGCGGACCTTGAGCTGGTTGGCGCCGACCGGGGTCACCTTGGCGCTGTAGGTCTTGCCGTCGTCGGCATTGTAGATCATGCCGTCGACCCATTCCTTGCCGTTGGACTTGAACCCGCCCAGGATCTGCATCCCCTTGAGCGGCCGGCTGCGAAGCGCCGGATTGCTGTTCTTGACGTCCTTGAGCGTGGGATCGGTGCGCAGGTGATCGGAACTGATCAGGCGGCCGCAGATCGATTCTCCGCAGCGGCTGATCTCGACAATTCCGTTCTTGGTTTCGGCCTTCCAGCGGCCGAGGGCTGCGTCCTGCGGCTGGGGTGCGGCAGCGACCGCCGCTGCGAGCAACATCGTCAGCATCATCGTTCCTCTCCTTACCGCTCGCCTGTGATGGCAAGTCGTGTCCCGCCTTCGCCAGCGCCCCCGGACTATTGGTGCCGGTGGCTGACGAATGCGGAAGTTGCGTGCAGGCTACGGTACCCGCGCCGGCTGTCAACCCTCGTAACAGGGGTTCTTCGCATGCGACATGCGGTTCGTGCAGGAATGCCACACACGTCGCGCGGGCCAGGCGCTGCGGATCGGAAAGTTAGTCTAAGGTTAGGCCAAGACGACACGCCGCAGCGGCGCCGGCTAGTCCGTCTGGACGCGGGAGAAGGGGCGAAAGCGGCCATGGCGCCAGTGAAGCAGCTGGCGCCGATGTAGGACAGCCGCGCGGGCCGGTCAGCTTCCGGCGAGCTTCATCAACGCAAGGCCGCTGACGATCAGCAAGGCCGCGACCAGGCGCATGGGGCTGGCGGATTCGCCCAGCACCAGGATGCCGATCGCAAAGGCGCCAACCGCGCCGATCCCGGTCCACACCGTATAGGCGGTGCCGAGCGGCAGCGACTTCATGGACCAGGAGAGCAGGCCGAAGCTCACCAGCATGCCGGAGATGGTGACGACGCTGGGCCACAGGCGGGTGAAGCCGTGCGACTGCTTCATTGCGGAGGCCCAAACGACCTCGAACAGACCCGCGATGATGAGAACGATCCAAGCCAAGGCAACCTCCAGAAGACTGAGGTGCCGGGCCGTCCCGGTCTTGATACCCATAGTGGGGCGGGAACGTGGTCGCCGCATGGGGGAGATAGCGGTGGGGATGGGCCGGATCAATGGGGGCTCGAGTCCGCGCGCCCAGTCAGTCGCGACATTGCCCGAAGCGTTTCATGCGCAAGTCGAAGGCGGCCGCTTGAGGCAGCGAAATGCCGTTGTCGTGGGGCGCCTGGGCCCGCTAAACCATTCCTCAGGATGAATTCCAATTCACCCGTTGAGAAGAACCATCGAAAAAGGGGGCGTTTTTGAATCAGGATGGCGTGAAACTGGGTGGTTGTGCCACTCTACTATTGTTCGTGGTGTTCGCCGGCTGGTTAGCTGGCTGGCCTGCGTACAAAGTCTATTCGCAAGAAGCCGCGGGTCGAGCCATGTTGGCCGAGGCGCAATCCACTAGGCAGGTTGCCGTCCTTGAGGCGCGCGCCAAGCTGGAAAGTGCAAGGCTTCTTGCCGACGCCGAAGTCCTGCGCGCCGAGGGCGCTGCACGAGCGAACCGTATCCTGCAGGACAGCCTGGGAGGCCCCGAGGGATATCTGCGTTACCTGCAGATCCAGGCGATCGATGCGAAAGATGCCAACGTCATCTACGTCCCCACCGAAAGCGGACTTCCAATAACGGAAGCTTCTCGCTTGCTGGGAGCCCCAGCGAGGGCCGCCGAAGATTGATATGCCCTCCCTTGTAGGCGCGTGCTCCCGCGAAGACGGGCGCCGCGGGCGCGGAGGGTGAGGAGGGTGTCATCCCGTGGACAGCCGGACGCCGTTCACCCCGGGTACCCCGGCGAAGGCCGGGGTCCAGTTGGGGTGTGGCGGATGGGGCGCGCTATCGTGGCGGCACCGTAGCTGGGCCCCGGCCTTCGCCGGGGTACAGGGCGGGTGTGGGGCGGGCGTTCCGTGTCCGCCGGCCCGCGTAAAAGGAAGGGGCGGGATTGCTCCCGCCCCTATGGCTTACAGCTTCTCGGTGAGTTCGGGCACGATCTGGAAGAGGTCGCCGACCAGGCCGACGTCGGCGACCTGGAAGATGGGGGCGTCCTCGTCCTTGTTGATGGCGATGATGGTCTTGGAGTCCTTCATGCCCGCCAGGTGCTGGATGGCGCCCGAGATGCCGACCGCGACGTAGACGTCCGGCGCGACGATCTTGCCGGTCTGGCCGACCTGATAGTCGTTGGGGGCGAAGCCCGCGTCGACCGCCGCGCGGCTGGCGCCGATCGCGGCACCGAGCTTGTCGGCGAGCGGCTCGATGAGGGCGTGGAACTGCTCTTCCGAACCGAGCGCACGGCCGCCGGAGACGATCACCGCGGCGCTGGTGAGTTCGGGACGGGCGGACTCCTGGGTCTCGGCACCGACGAAGCGGGACTTGCCCTGGTCGCCCGGCGCGGTGACGGGTTCGACCGAGGCGTTGCCGCCTTCGGTCGCGGCCTTTTCGAAGCCGGTGGCGCGCACGGTGATGACCTTCTTGGCGTCGCTCGACTGCACGGTCGCAACCGCATTGCCGGCATAAATCGGGCGAACGAACGTGTCGGCGCTCTCGACCGCGACAATGTCGCTGATCTGCATGACGTCGAGCAGGGCTGCGACACGCGGCGCGACGTTCTTGCCGATCGAGGTGGCGTTGGCGAGGAAGGCGTCGTGGTCGGCCATCAGCGGCACGACCAGCGCGGCGACATTCTCGGCCAGCATGTTCGCATAGGCCGGATCGTTGGCCAGCAGCACCTTCGACACGCCCGCGACCTTCGACACGGCGTCGGCGGCCTGGGTGGCGGCGTCGCCGCTGCCGGCGACCAGCGCAACCACGTCCCCGAGCTTGGCGGCGGCGGTGAGGGTGGCGAGCGTCGCGTCCTTCACGCGGCCGTCGAGCTGTTCGACCAGTACCAGCACGCTCATGCGATCACTCCCAGGCTCTTGATCTTGTCGACCAGCGCGTCGACGCTGTCGACCTTGATGCCGGCGGCGCGCTTGGCGGGTTCCTCGACCTTGAGGATCGTGATGCGCGGGGTGAGGTCGACGCCGTAATCGGTCGGCGTCTTCTGCGCCAAGGGCTTCGATTTCGCCTTCATGATGTTAGGCAGCGACGCATAGCGCGGCTCGTTCAGGCGCAGGTCGGTGGTGACGATCGCGGGCAGCGGCAGCGCCACCGTCTCCAGGCCGCCGTCGACTTCGCGCGTCACGTTGGCGGTGTCGCCCTCGACCTCGACCTTGGACGCGAACGTGCCCTGGCCCCAGCCGAGCAGGGCGGCGAGCATCTGGCCGGTCTGGTTGTTGTCGTCGTCGATCGCCTGCTTGCCGAGAATCACGAGCTGCGGCTGCTCTTCCTCGACCACCTTGGCGAGGAGCTTGGCGACGCCGAGCGGCTCGGGACGCACGTCCGCGGTGATGAGGATGGCGCGGTCGGCGCCCATCGCAAGCGCGGTGCGCAGCGTGTCCTGCGCCTTGGGCTCGCCGATCGAGACCACCACGACCTCGGTCGCGACGCCCTTTTCCTTGAGGCGGATCGCCTCTTCGACGGCGATCTCGTCGAACGGGTTCATGCTCATCTTGACGTTGGCGAGATCGACGCCCGACCCGTCCGCCTTCACCCGCGGCTTCACATTATAGTCAAGCACCCGCTTGACCGGCACCAACAGCTTCATGCTTCTCTCTCCCAAGCACGGGCATAGCCCGCGATCAGATCCGTGCAGATGGCGGCCGCCGGGCGGATGGCGTCGACGGCGCCCACGCCCTGTCCGGCAGACCAGATGGTTTTCCACGCCCGCGCCTCTTCGGCGAGGTCGAGGGTCGGCGTCTCGCCCGGCTGCCAGCCATTGGCCTCCAGGCTGGGACGCAGGAAATTCGCGCCGACGCCGGTGACGGCAGCGGTATGGACGACGTCTGCGGCACAAGAACC
Organism: Sphingomonas sp. JUb134; assembly: GCF_004341505.2. Classification (NCBI taxonomy): domain Bacteria; kingdom Pseudomonadati; phylum Pseudomonadota; class Alphaproteobacteria; order Sphingomonadales; family Sphingomonadaceae; genus Sphingomonas; species Sphingomonas sp. JUb134. The sequence goes on along the minus strand of NZ_SLYP02000001.1, from coordinate 2,778,190 downwards.
GACCATCATCGCCTTTTGCTCCGCGCTGGCGAGGCTTTCTTCCGAGGCGATGAAGTGGCTGCCGAGATAGCCGAAGTCGGCACCCAGCATCCGGGCGGCGGCGATGTGGCGCCCCTCCGACAGGGCGCCGGCAAGCGCCAGCGGCCCGTCGAAGAAGCGGCGGATCTCCGCCACCAGCGCGAAGGGGCTGAGCGTGCCGGCGTGGCCGCCGGCGCCTGCCGCCACCGCGATCAGCCCGTCGACGCCCGCCGCCACCGCCTTTTGCGCGTGACGGGTCGAGATCACGTCGTGGAAGACGAGCCCGCCATAGCCGTGCACCGCGTCGATCACTTCGGGCACGAGGCCCAGCGACGTGATGACCAGCGGTACGCGGTGGCGAACGATCGCCGCCAGATCGTCCATCAGCCGCGTGTTGCTGCGATGGACGATCAGGTTGACGCCATAGGGCGCGCTGTCGGCGTCGAGTGCGGCCTCGATCTCCTCGAGCCAGGCGACGAACCCTTCCGTGGTGCGCTGGTTGAGCGCGGGGAAGGTGCCGACCAGGCCCGCCCGGCAGCAGGCGGTGACCAGTGCCGGGCCGGAGATCAGGAACATCGGCGCGACGATCGCGGGTATCGCGAGCCGGTGTTCCCAGGCGGGGGGCATCATCGCGTCAGCCCCGGCTTCAGAAGGCGTCCTCGGCAAGCGCCATCGTCGAGCGCTTGCCGGACTTGATCGCCAGGAAGGCGGCAGTCGCCTGCGGCAGGATGCGGTCGAAGAAGAAGCCGGCGGTGGCCAGCTTCGCCTTGTAGAAGCCCGCCTCGTCGGTGCCCTCGGCCAGCCGCTGCTGGGCGATGCGGGCGCTCTTCAGGAAGCAGTATCCCATGCCGACCAGCCCCAGCAGGCGCAGATAGTCGGTTGCGGCCGCACCGGCCTCTTCCGGATCCTTCATGCCGCGCTGTGCGATCATGCCGGTGGCGAGCTGGAGCGCGCCGAATGCCTGGCGCAGGCCCTGCGCCATCGGCTTGATCGCCTCTTCCCCTTCATGTGCGTCGAGGAAGTTCGACACCGGGTGGAAGAAGGCGCGCAGGTTGCGACCCATGCGGGCCGGCATCTTGCGACCGACGAGGTCGAGCGCCTGGATGCCGTTGGTGCCTTCGTAGATCATCGCGATGCGGGCGTCGCGGACATACTGCTCGACGCCATGTTCGCGGATGTAGCCGTGGCCACCATAGGTCTGCACCGCGAGGTTCGCCGACTCATAGCCGAGGTCGGTGAACAGCGCCTTCACGACCGGCGTCATCAGTGCGATGAAGTCGGTGGCGCGGGCGCGCACTTCCGGATCGGCTGAGGCCTTTTCGGCATCGAGCGCGCGGCTTACCCAGGCGCCGAGCGCGCGGCACCCTTCCGTATAGACACGCGCCGTCATCAGCATGCGGCGGACGTCCGGGTGGACGATGATCGGATCGGCGGGGAGGTCGGGGCGCTTGGCACCGCCCAGCGCACGGCCCTGCAGGCGCTCCTTGGCATAGGCGACGGCGCTTTGATAGGCGGCCGCGCCGATGCCCAGGCCCTGGACGCCGACCGACACGCGCTCGGTGTTCATCATCGTGAACATCGCGGCCATGCCCTTGTGCGGCTCACCGACGAGCCAGCCCACGGAGTCGTCGAAGTTCATCTGGCAGGTGGCCGACGCCTTCATGCCCATCTTGTGTTCGATGCCGGCGACAGTGACGCCATTGGCGTTGCCGACCGAGCCGTCGGCGTTGGGCAGGTACTTGGGCACCAGGAACAGGCTGATGCCCTTCACGCCCGGAGGCGCGTCCGGCATGCGGGCGAGCACCAGGTGGATGACGTTGTCGGTCAGGTCGTGGTCGCCGGCCGAGATGAAGATCTTGGATCCGGTGACGCGGTAGCTGCCATCCTCCTGCGGCACCGCGCGGGTACGCAGGAGGCCCAGGTCGGTGCCGCAATGCGATTCCGTCAGGCACATGGTGCCGGACCATTCGCCCGAGACCATCTTGGGCAGATAGGCCTGCTTCAGATCGTCGGAGGCATGGCCCTCGATCGCGGTGGTCGCGCCGTGGGTGAGGCCCGGATAGAGGCTGAACGACACGTTGGTCGCGCAGATCATCTCCTCGACCAGCTTGTTGATCGATTCCGGCAGGCCCTGGCCGCCCCACTCGGGCGCGGAGGCAAGTGCTGCCCAGCCGGCTTCGCGGAACTGGTCATAGGCCGCCTTGAACCCGGCGGGGGTGCGGACGATGCCGTTTTCGATACGGCAGCCCTCGATGTCGCCAGGCGCGTTCAGCGGCAGCAGGATTTCCTGCGCCATGCGAGCGGCTTCCTCGAGCACCGCGTCGAGCAGGTCGGGGGTGAATTCGGCGTGGGCGGCGAGATCGCCGAACCCGTCGTCGCCGTGCAGTTCGTGCAGCACGAAGCGCATGTCGCGCAGCGGGGCTTCGTAGACTTGCATGTCGATCTCCTTTCCGGCCGGGCGCCAGGCGCCCGGCGGCAAAATCAGTTGCGCAGCGGCTTGCCGGTTTCGAGCATCTGCTCGACGCGGGCGACCGTGCGGCTATCGTGGACGCGGGTCATGAAGCCCTTGACCTCCAGCTTGAGGAGGTCCGCTTCCTTGACCGTGTCGACCAGGTCGGCCTCGCCGCCGGTGAGCACTTCCGCGAGGCTGTCCGACACGACCAGGTCGTAGTCGGTGGCGATGCCGCGCTTGTGGAAGCCCTCGGCCGCCATGCGTAGCGCCAGGCGGCCGCTGGCGCCGGGCAGCTTGAACTCGGGCGGGGCCGGCGGGGTGTAACCGTCGACCAGCGACAGCGCCTTTGCCTTGGCGTCGGCGAGCAGCCGGCTGCGGTTCATGGTGATGCCGTCCTTGGCACGCAGGAACATCAGTTCCTTGGCCTCGGCCGCCGACTTCGACACGATCGCGGTGCTGACCGTCTCGAACACCTTGGCCACGGCGGGCATCGGGCCCTTGGGAAGCTGGCCCGACTGCTGCCAGCGGTCAATCATCTCGCCATTGCCGCCCCAGCCCGGGATCAGGCCGACGCCGGTCTCGACCAGGCCGATATAGGTCTCGGCATGGGCCTGGACCGCATCGGCGTGGAGCACGATCTCGCAGCCGCCGCCCAGCGCCATGCCCGCAGGCGCGGCGACGACGGGGAAGGGGGCGTATTTCAGCGCCTTCAACGCCTGCTGCCCGGCCACGACCAGCGTCTGCACCTCGCCATAGGCGGCGATGTTGAGCGCGAAGAGCGCGAGGCCCAGGTTGGCACCGGCCGAGAAATGGCTGCCGTCGTTGTAGATCACCAGCGCCTTGAAGCGATCCTTGACGATCGGGATCGCCTGCTGGATCAGCTTCATGACCTCGCCGTCGAGGGCGTTCATCTTGCCGGTGAACTCGATGCAGGCGACGCCGTCACCCACGTCCCACAGTGCTGCCGAGCCGGTCTTGGCGAGCGGTTCGCCGGCGCGCTTGACGTCCTCGAGCATCAGCACGCCTTCGGGGCGGACGATGTCGTGGTATGCGCCGTCGAGGCCGAAATACTGGCGCTTGCCCCCTTCGATCCGATAGAAGCTGCCGCTTCCGACCTGCTCCAGCAGTGCCGGGACCGGGCGGTTCTCGGCCTTCAGGCGCTCGACCAGCTTGGCCGCACCGATGCGATCCACCAGTTCGAACGGGCCGAACTTCCAGTTGTAGCCGAGCTTCATCGCGTCATCGATCGCGACGATGTCGTCGGCCGCTTCCGGCACCAGCATGGCAGCGTAGCTGAGCACATGGCTGAGCACCGTCCAGGCATAGTCGCCGACCTTGCCCTTGGCGGCGAGCAGCTTGCCCAGGTCCCGGTCGGCGCCCGAGGGCAGCGACGCGGGCTTGCGGCTGTCGTGATACTCGCCGGTCTTGAGGTCGATCGACTGCTTGACCTTGCCGCCGTTCGAACGGTCGAGGCGGTAGAAGCCGCCCTTGCCCTTGCGACCGGTATAGCCTTCCGCGATCATGCGATCGACCAGCGGCAGCGGGCGCACGGTGTCGAAATAGGGGTCGCCCTGCGGCAGCGTGGCCGTCAGGCTCTTGGACAGCAGTGGCATCAGGTCGACGCCGACCAGGTCGATCAGGCCGAAGATGCCGGTCTTGGGCACGCCCATCGGCTTGCCGCCGATCTGGTCGGCTTCCTCGACGGTGAGGCCCTGGTCCATCGCCGCGTTGATCGCGACCGCCAGCCAATAGGTGCCAACGCGGTTGGCGATGAAGCCCGGTGTGTCGTGCGCGGGAACCACCGTCTTGCCGAGGCTGCGATCGGCGAAGTCCGACACGCGCGCCACCAGTTCGGGGTCGCTGGCGGGGCCCGCCACCACCTCGATCAGCCGCATGTAGCGCGGCGGATTGAAGAAGTGGGTGACCAGGAAGTCGCGGCGGAACTGCTCCGAGCGCCCGTCGACCAGCTGGCCGAGCGGGATGGTCGAGGTGTTGGACGACACCGCGGTGCCGGGGCGCTTCACCGCCTCAATCCTGGCATAGAGGCTCTGCTTGAGGTCGAGCCGCTCGACGATCGCCTCGATCACCCAGTCGCACTCGGCGATGCGGTCAAGATGGTCGTCGATGTTGCCGGTCTCGACCAGCTTGGCCGCACGCTTCGACATGAAGGGGGCAGGGTCGGTCTTGAGCAGCTTGGCGACCGCGCCCTCGGCCACCGCATTGCGGTTCGCCTCGTCGCGGACGATGTCGAGCAGCAGCACCGGCACGCCGGCGTTGGCGACCTGGGCGGCGATGCCGGCACCCATGGTGCCGGCGCCGATCACGCAGACCTTACGAATGGGCTCGCTCATTCGGCTGCCTCCAGCAGGGTCGCGATGCCCTGGCCGCCGCCGATGCACTGGGTGGCGAGCGCATACTTGCCGCCCTCACGCTTCAGCAGCGACGCGGCCTTGCCGACGATGCGTGCGCCGGTGGCGCCGAGCGGGTGGCCGATCGCGATCGCCCCGCCGTCGATGTTCACCTTGGCAGTGTCGAGGCCGAGGTCGTGGATGCAGGCGAGCGCCTGGCTGGCGAAGGCCTCGTTGATCTCGATGACGTCGAGCGCGTTCGCGTCGACGTTGCCGCGCTCCAGCGCCTTGCGCGAGGCACCGATGGGGCCGAGGCCCATGACTTCGGGCTCCAGGCCGGAGATGCCGACCGTCTTCAGACGGGCGAGGATCGGCAGGCCGTGCGCGCGCGCATAATCCTCGCTGGTGACGAGCACGGCGGCGGCGCCGTCGGTGAGCGGCGAGGAGGTGCCGGCGGTGACCGAGCCCTCCTTGTCGAACGCCGGCTTCAGGCCGGCCAGGCCTTCTGCGGTCGTGTCCGGACGGACGGTGCCGTCTTCGCTCACGACGCCGTTCTTGGTCTGGATCGGCACGATCTCGTCATTGAGGCGACCGCCGGCCTGCGCTGCGGCAGCCTTCTTCTGGCTATCGACCGCAAAGGCTTCCTGGGTCTCGCGGGTGATCTGGTACTTGGTGGCGACGCGCTCGGCGGTCTCGCCCATGCCCATGTAGGCGCCCGGCATCTTCTCTGCGAGCGCAGGGTTGGGAAGGGGGTTGTAGCCCATCATCGGCACGCGGCTCATCGATTCGACGCCCGCGCAGATGAACACCTCACCCGCGCCGATCTGGATCTGGCCCATGGCGATGTGGATCGAGCTCATCGAGGATCCGCAGAAGCGGTTCACGGTCATGCCGCCGACCGACAGCGGCAGGTCGCCGAGCAGGCCGACGAGGCGCGCGACGTTCATGCCCTGCTCGCCTTCCGGAAAGGCGCAGCCGACGATCAGGTCCTCGATATCCTTCGGGTCGACGCCCGTGCGGTCGATCAGGCCGCGAATCACCTGGGCGGCCAAGTCGTCCGGGCGAACCCGGGCAAGCGCACCCTTGTGCGCGGGATGAAAGGGGGAACGGGCATAGCCCGCGATCACGACGCTCTTCATCTCAATCCTCTCCGAGGCTTTGGGCATCCTAACGGCACCTTTCGTTCCTAATGGTGCGAGATTTCCCTATACGTCAACCGATTTCTGTTTAAGGTAGGAACAGGCGCCGACATGTCGAGAGCCCGCGTGAAAGCGAGTCCGACGGAACGAGAGCAGGCGGCGCCGGAGAGGAGGCAAAGGCCGCATGTGCAGTTTGACGCAGCCCCATTGGATGCTGGAGCACGCCCGATGAGCGCGGCGACGCCCGTGACCGAGCGCGCCCCCGCCGGCGCGGTGCCGGCGAAGATCGAGCCCCGGCTGATACCGAGCCTGCTGGCGCGAGCGACGTCGCAATATCCGCAGCGCACCGCCATCGATTTCCTGGGCCGCACCTGGACCTATGCCGAGATCGGCGAGCAGGTGGAGCGCGCTGCCCGCGGTCTGCAGGACCTGGGCGTCCGTCCCGGCACGCGCGTCGGCCTCTGCCTGCCGAACACGCCCTATTATGTGATCGCCTATTTCGCGGTGCTGAAGATCGGCGGAGTGGTGGTGGCGATGAACCCGCTCTACGTGGAGCGGGAACTGCACCACCTGCTGGTCGACTCCGGCGCCGAGGTGGTGATCGTGCCCGACTTGGTCGCGATCCACGACAAGCTGCTCGCCGCCTGCGCGGGGACCGAGGTGCGCCATGTGGTGGCAGCTTCGCTCGCCGACGTGCTGCCCTGGGCCAAGTCGATCGGCTTGCGCCTGTTCAAGCGCCGCGAACTTGCGCGCATCGGCCAAGATCCCCGGCACCTCCGCTGGAGCCGGCTGGTGTCGAACCGCGCCGCGCCCGATCCGGTCGCGCAGTCGCCGAGCGATCTGGCGGTGCTCCAATATACTGGCGGCACCACCGGCGAGCCCAAGGGCGCGATGCTCAGCCACGCGAACCTGACGGCCAACAGCCAGCAGATGGTGCTCCACGTCGGCCGCCCGCCAGACCAGCAGGAGCGCACGCTGGGCGTGCTGCCGCTGTTCCACGTCTTCGCGCTGACGACGGTGCTCAACTATTCGGTCGAGACCGCGGCCGAGATGATCCTGTTGCCGCGCTTCGAGATGGACCAGTTCCTCAGCACCCTGAAGCGGACGCGCCCGACCCAGATCTTCGCGGTGCCCACCATCTACAATGCGGTGAACCAGCTGGACGAGAGCCGGGTGCCGCGGCTCGATTTCTGCCATACCTGCATCTCGGGCGGCGCGCCCCTGCCGCTGGAGGTGCGCCAGGCGTTCGAGGAGCGCACCGGCTGCCGCGTGGTGGAGGGCTATGGCCTGTCCGAGGCCTCGCCGATCATCGCCTGCAACCCGCTCAACGGCGGCGTGGTGAAGAGCAACAGCACGGGGCCGGCGTTCCCGGGCACCGTGCTGGAGATCCGCGACCTGATCGACCCCAGCAAGCTGATGCCGCAGGGCGAGCGCGGCGAGGTGTGCGTGCGCGGGCCGCAGGTGATGATGGGCTATTGGAAGCGGCCGGACGCGACCGAGGAGTGCTTCATCGACGGGGCGCTGCGCACGGGCGACGTCGGCTATTTCGACGAGGACGGCTATCTCTTCCTGGTCGACCGGATAAAGGACATGCTGCTGTGCGGCGGCTACAACGTCTATCCGCGCGTCATCGAGGAGGCCCTGTATGAACATCCGGCAGTGGCCGAAGCGGTGGTGATCGGCCTGCCCGATCGGTATCGCGGCCAGGCACCCAAGGCGTTCGTAACCTTGCGGCCGGGCCATGAGGCGAGCGTCGAGGCGCTCTGCGAGTTCCTGCGCGGGCGGATCAGCAAGATCGAGATGCCGCGCGAGCTCGAAATCCGAGACGCCCTCCCCAAGACGCTGATCGGCAAGCTTTCCAAGAAGGAACTGGTCGCCGAGGAACGCGCCAAGGCCGAGCAGGCGGGCGCGACCGCATGAGGCGCGCGGCATCCCTGCGCCAGGCGGATCACCCTGCGGAGCCCGAGGACGGCGAGCAGCTGTCGGGCATCCAGGAGGTGTCGGCGGAGCTAGGCGTCACGATGCGGACGCTGCGCTTCTACGAGGACCAGGGCCTCATCGAGCCGCGCCGCGTCGGCACCACGCGCATCTATACCCGGCGGGAAGTGGCGCGGATGCAGCTGATCCTGCGCGGCAAGCGGCTGGGCTTCTCGATTCGCGAGATCAAGGAGTTCCTGGACCTCTACGACGCGGACCCGCAGCACCACGAGCAGATGCGCCAGCTGGCCCTGCGCGTCCACGACCGCATCCAGCGGCTGCGCCGGCAGAAGCAGGCGCTGGAGGAGACGCTGGGCGAACTGGAGCAGATCGAGCGCGAGGCGCTGGAGCGCCTGCCGCCGGGCGTGCGGCCTGCGATCGAGTAGGGCGCGCGATTATCGTCGCGCGACCGCCACGAGCGCCGTGGACGCGATCGGCAGGACCGGCCGTCCGCTCGCCCTCCGCCGGACCTCGGCAATCACCTCCGCCCGTTCTGCCGCGTCGAGGCTGGTCCAGTTGGGCGACATGCCGAACAGCGTGTCCGGATCGGCGAGCGCGGCGAGGTCCAGCGGAAAGTCGCGGGTGACTTCCTCGATCTGCGCGTCCCGGTAGCCGGCGGTCGCGAGTTCATGGGCCAGGCGCTGCGGGGTGCTGAGCGCCTCCATCCCCTCCGGCATGGTCGCGCCGGCTTTCTCCGGAAACAGCTTCTCGCGGATCTGCCCGAGCAGCAGGAAGGTCGCGGCGCCACGCGCCTGCCAGGTCGCGACCACGCCGACGCCGCCGGGGCGCGTCACCCGCGCCATCTCCGCAAGGCCCCGGCGCCAGTCCGGAAACATGATCACGCCGAAGATCGAGAACACGGCGTCGAAGGCGGCATCCGGCAGGTCGAGCGCCTGACCATCCATCACACGCGTGTCGACATTGGGGAGGCCGGCGGCCGCGATGCGCGCGACCATCGCGGGCGAGAAGTCGGTCGCCAGTACCTGCGCGCCGGTGCGGGCCGCTGCCAGCGCGAGCGCGCCGGTCCCGGCGGCGACATCGAGCACGCGGCTTTCGCGGGCGAGGGGAACGCGGGCCAGCGCCGCCTCCGCATAGCCCTGGGTGAACGGATGGGCGGTCTTCTCATAGCGGCGGGCGGCCGCATCCCAGTGGGTCGGGTCTTCGAAGTTGCGCATTTCACCTCCTCGCGAATCACGTAACATACTAAGTATCGTGAGTGTGTCCGCTTGCCAATCCCGGTGGGCATGCGATGGTTGACCCGATGCCCAGCGACAGCCGCCTTTCCCGCATGCTCCACGTGCTCCTGCACATGGCCCGGCACCCGGGGCCGATGACGTCGGACACCATCGCGCGGATGCTGGGGACCAACCCGGTGGTGATCCGCCGAACGATGGCCGGGCTGCGCGACGCGGGCTACGTCCGTTCCGGCAAGGGCCATGGCGGCGGCTGGGCGATCGCGGCCGACCTGGAGAAGGTGTCGCTGCTCGACGTTCATCGCGCGGTGGGAGGCCCACGGCTCTTCGCCATCGGCAACGAGCATGCGAACCCGGATTGCGCGGTGGAAAAGGTCGTCAACGCGGCGCTGGAGGACGCACTGGCCGAGGCGGAGGCGTTGCTGCTGGCGCGACTGGGCAGCGTCAGCCTGGCCGAACTGGCCCGCAGCTTCGACGCGCGCTGCGACGCCCACGCCAATCAAGAAGGGGAAGTCGGCCCTGCGCGTCCACGACCGGATCCAGCGGCCGCGCCGGCAGACGCAGGCGCTGAAGGAGATGCTGGGCGCACTGGAGCAGAGTGAGCGCGAGGCACTGGCGCGCCTGTCGCCGGAGATGCGGCCGGTGGAGACCAGGGAGCCGCTAGGCCGGGTGAGAGCCTATCGGACCGGCTGAAACGCGGCGTAGCTCGCGGTGGCGTGGATCCGCCCCGACTTGCCGAGCAGCGATCCGGTGAGGGTGGTTTCGGAAGCAGCCGGCACGACCTGGCCGCCCGGCAGCAGCGCGAAGCGGCTGACCACATCCATGCTCTTCACGGATGCGACCATCATCATCCGGAAACCCTTGGTGGACGTGAACCGGACGCGCTCGACGAACGGCGTCTTGGCCCGGACGTTCACCCATGCTTCGGCCTGGGTGTCGGCGGAAGCGTCGTGGGAGCCGATCTTCACGGATCCGGCCGGAAGCCGGGCAAAGCGGTAGGTGACATAGCCCGGCGTCGGCTCGCTTCGGGTCGCCGGCGCGCCGAACCATTTCGCAAGCTCGGCATAGGAGGGGTCGGGGCCGCGCTTCGCCTTGCGCGACTTCTCGGCTTCCTTGGCGGTCGGCGCGCGACCGTCCACGCTGACGAGCTGCCAGCGAAGCGCGGCCGGGCGGCCGGGATCATAGTGTTCCACCACCGTCGTGCGGGCCGAACCGGTGCGGTCGGTGATGCTTGTCCGCTGGAAGCGGAATGCATCCGGGCGGCTGGCGCGCATCGCCGCCATGACGCGGTTCTGCAACTCGTCGGCCCGCGCCTCCGGCGCAGCGAGGGTTGCGGCAGCGGCAACGAGCAAGATGGTACGGTTCAGCACGTTCAGCCCTCCGGCGATGCATGGGCGCGCCCGCGCGGCAGCATTGCCCGATTGCAGCGCGTTGGCGAGCGGATTTCGCGCGGCTGCCGCCGCTCGGCCGACATTGCGACCGCGGTTTCGGAGCTGCCTCGCGAACCTCAGTGCGGCACCGCGCCCAGTTCGACGCCGGTCTTGTCGTGGAGGGCGAAGCGGTCGACCAGGTCGGCGCTCGCGCGGTTGTAGCCGATCACCTCGACCTCGCGGCCGTCGCGGCGCAGGCGGGCGACGATCTTGTCGAGCGCGCCGACCCCCGAGATATCCCAGAAGTGCGCCGCGGAGACGTCGATCACCACGCGGGCGGCGCTGTCCTCCGCCTGGAAGGCGCGGGTGAAGCGATCGACCGAGGCGAAGAAGATCTCGCCCTGGACGCGGTAGGTGGCGGTGCCGTCGATCCCGGCCTCCCGCTCGACCGAGAACATGCGCCGGACCTTCCCGGCAAAGAAGATGCCCGACAGCAGCACCCCCGCCAGCACGCCGCCGGCGAGGTTGTGGGTGGCGACGACCACCGCGACCGTCACCAGCATCACCGCCGAGGAGGTGGGCGGGTGGCGGCGCAGGTTCAGGAGCGAGTTCCAGCTGAAGGTCCCGATCGACACCATCACCATCACCGCTACCAGTGCCGGCATGGGGATGCGGCCGACGATGGGGCCAAGCACGGCGAGCAGGAACAGCAGGAAGGTGCCAGCGGTGAAGGTCGACAGGCGCTTGCGCCCCCCGGAGGTGACGTTGATCACCGACTGGCCGATCATCGCGCAGCCGCCCATGCCGCCGACCAGTGCGGCTGCGATGTTGGCGCCGCCCTGGCCCATGCACTCGCGCCGCTTGTCGCTGTCCGTGTCGGTCATGTCGTCGACGATCTGCGCGGTGAGCAGCGATTCGAGCAGGCCGACCGCGGCCATGGTGAGCGAATAGGGGAGGATGATGCGCAGCGTCTCCCAGGTGAGTGGCACGTTGGGAAGCGCGAAGCTCGGGAGGCCTTCCGGCAGCTTGCCCATGTCGCCCACGGTGCGGACCGGCAGGCCGAGCGCGATGCTGATCGCGGCGAGCACCAGGATGGCGACGAGCGGGGAGGGTACCGCCTTGGTCACGCGTGGTACCAGGTAGATGATGGCGAGGCCGGCTGCGACCATCGCATAGGTATGCCAGGTGACGCCGACGAACTGCGGCAGCTGCGCCATGAAGATCAGGATCGCGAGCGCGTTGACGAAGCCGGTGATGACCGAGCGCGAGACGAACTGCATGAGCAGATCGAGCCGCAGCAGCCCGGCGACCATCTGGATCAGCCCCATCAGGATGGTGGCGGCGAACAGATATTCGACGCCATGGTCGCGGACCAGCGGGGTTACGACGACGGCGACCGCGGCGGTGGCGGCCGAGATCATGCCCGGGCGGCCGCCCAGGAACGAGATCACGATCGCGATCGCGACCGAGGCATAGAGGCCGACGCGCGGATCGACGCCGGAGATGATCGAGAAGCCGATCGCCTCCGGGATCAGGGCCAGAGCGACGACGATGCCGGCGAGCACGTCGCGGCGCGCCTCTGCAGCGCTGGTGAACCATTCGGTCCGGAAGCGGGAAACGGGGTTGGTCATGTCAGAAAACCACGGGCAGGCACATGGCGCCGCACGTTGCGCGGCGTCTTCGCGGTCCATGTGATCTGTTGTCCGGCGGATCGGCGGCCGGAATAGCCACCCGGGATTGCACCGGGTCCTTGCGAGTTGCGCTGCCACCTAGTGGCGCGATCCCGCGGATGCAAGCCCGCGCCGAAGGGGCGAAAGGCAGCGGCTGGAGGAAACGGGAGCCGGCAGCTGGTGCCGGCGGAATGGCTGCGGAGCCGTCCGGATTGCCGGACGGCTCCGACAGGCTCAGCTCATGTGCGCGTTGAGCAGCTTGTTCATCTCGAACATGGAAGCCTTCTTCTTGCCGAAGAGCTTCTCGAGCGTCTCGTCCGCCAGGATCTCGCGCTTGTCCTGCGGGTTCTGCAGGTCGTTCTTCTTGATGTATTCCCACATCTTGCTGACCACCTCGCTGCGGGGCAGCGGGTCCTTGCCGGTGATCTTCGCCAGGTCTTCCGACGGCGTGACGGGCTTGGCGATACCGCCGCGAGCGGCGCCGGTCTTTGCGGTCGTGGTCGAAGTCTTGGCCATTCTGGTTCTCCTTATATCCTGCGGTCCGAACCCTTGGGTCGCCGCCTGGTTGCCTTGCTTATGCGCGGTTTGGGGAGGCTTGTCGCTTGTGAAGATGGTGCGGCACCACCGGGACATCGTGCAGGATCGGCGCGTGGCGGGCGACGTGCGCGTGCGCATCGCTCGCGAGACCCCCCGGTTCGCTCGCCGGCCTGCCGTGCTCCATGGTGCCGATGCGTCCGTCCTCCCCCTGCGCCACGCGGCCCGCCATGGCCGCGGTTCCCTTTTGCGCGACGAGGAATTAACGCTGCCTTCTTCGAGACGTCAACGCGGTGTGCGCCGGGCGCGACGTTTTGTGGCTCCGGCGAGGTGCTTTGTGCCGGCCGAGGGCATGACCGGCCAAGGGAAGTAGAATGCAAGCCGACAATCCTGCGACCGTCGACGGCGACCTGGTCGCGCCGCAGCCCAAGCTGCCCGTGCCCGACGAGGTGGCCGACGCGATCCGCACGCTGATCCGCTGGGCCGGCGACGATCCCGAGCGCGAGGGGCTGCTCGATACGCCCAAGCGGGTGGCGCGTGCCTGGAAGGAATATTGCCAGGGCTATGGCGAGGATCCGGCGCATCACCTGTCGCGCACTTTCGAGGAGGTGGGCGGCTATGACGAGATCGTGCTGCTGCGCGACATCCCGTTCCAGTCGCATTGCGAACACCACATGGCGCCGATCATCGGCAAGGCGCACATCGCCTATCTGCCCAAGGACCATGTCGTGGGCATCTCCAAGCTGGCGCGCGTGCTGCACGGCTTCGCCCGTCGGCTGCAGGTGCAGGAGCGGCTGACCGCGCAGGTCGCCGACTGCATCTGGGATCGGCTGGCGCCGCGCGGCGTCGCGGTGGTGATCGAGGCGAGCCATGCCTGCATGACCGCACGCGGCGTGCGTACGCCGGGGGTCACGATGACGACCAGCCGGATGATGGGCGTGTTCCGCGACGACGACCGCAGCCGCAAGGAAGTGCTGGCGCTGATGGGGCTGGGGTAGGCCCGGACCGTACTCCCGCGCAGGCGGGAGTCCAGGGTTGCGGAGCGGAGCGCCTGTGGCCCTGGGCTCCTGCCTGCGCAGGAGCACGAGTGGGCCGAAGCTTGAACCGAACCGTACCCCGGCGGAGGCCGGGGCCCAGGTGCGGTGGTCTGGCTGGTCTGGCGCGCCCTCGCGAGGCCTTCCCACCTGGGCCCCGGCCTTCGCCGGGGTACAGGACGCGGCGGGAGGTTAGGCCGCGACGCGATTGGCGGCGCTGAGCGCCGCGCGAACCGTCGCCGTCGCCACGTCGGCGTCGATGCCGGCGCCGAACACGCGGGTGCCGTCGGGCAGCGTGCATTCGAGATAGGCCGCCGCCTGCGCATCAGAGCCGTTGCCGATCGCGTGCTCGCTATAGTCGACCACGTCGAGGTCGATGCCGCAATCGTCGCGCAGTGCCGAGAGCAGGCTGGAGAGCAGGCCGTTGCCCTTGCCCGAGATCGACCGCGTCTCGCCGTCGAGCCGCAGCTGGCCCACAAAGGTCCGAGCCTGGCCGGCGGCACCATGGCTTTCCGAATAATCGACCAGCTCGAACCGGTCGCCGCTGCTCGGCAGGTACGCCGCCTCGAACGCGCCCCAGATGTCGGCGGCGTTCAGTTCGCGGCTGGTCTCGTCGGCGACGCGCTGGACGTGGCGGCTGAAGTCGGCCTGCATCCGCTTGGGGAGCTTCAGCCCCTTGTCCTGCTCCAGCACCCAGGCGACGCCACCCTTGCCCGACTGCGAGTTGACGCGGATCACGGCCTCGTAGTCGCGGCCCAGGTCGGCCGGGTCGATCGGCAGATAGGGCACGTCCCACAGGCCGTCGTTGCGCTGCGCCTGGGCCGCGAAGCCCTTCTTGATCGCGTCCTGGTGGCTGCCGGAAAAGGCGGTGAACACCAGCTCGCCGGCATAGGGGTGGCGCGGGTGGACAGGCAGCTGGTTGCAATATTCGACGGTGTTGATGACCTCGTCGATGTTGGAAAAATCCAGGCCGGGATCAACGCCTTGCGTGTACATGTTCAAGGCGAGTGTCACGAGATCGCAGTTGCCGGTGCGCTCGCCATTGCCGAACAGGCATCCCTCGACGCGGTCGGCACCGGCCATCAGGCCGAGCTCGGCGGCGGCGACGCCGGTGCCGCGGTCGTTGTGAGGGTGGAGGCTGATGATGACGCTGTCGCGGTTCGGCACGTTGCGGCAGAACCACTCGATCTGGTCGGCATAGACGTTGGGGCTCGCCGCCTCGACCGTCGCCGGCAGGTTGAGGATCAGCGGCTTTTCCGGGGTGGGGCGCAGCACGTCCATGACGGCCGCGCAGACTTCGACCGAGAAGTCGAGTTCGGCGGTGGAAAAGGTTTCCGGCGAATATTCGAAGCGCCAGTCGGTGTCGGGGCGCTTGCCCGCCTCGTCGCGCAGGATCTTGGCGCCGGTGATTGCGATCTCGCGCACCTCGTCGCGGCTCATGCCGAACACGATGCGGCGCCAGGCGGGGGAGACGGCGTTGTAGAGGTGGACGATCGCGGTGGGCGCGCCCTCCAGCGACTGGAAGCTCTTCTCGATCAGGTCGCGGCGCGACTGGGTCAGCACCTGGACGGTCACGTCGTCGGGCACGCGGCCGTTGCGAACGAGGCCGGAGATGAAGTCGAATTCGGTGGCGCCGGCGGAAGGGAAGCCGACCTCGATCTCCTTGATGCCCACCTTCACGAGCAGGTCGAAGAAGCGGGTCTTCTTTTCCGCATCCATGGGGTCGATCAGCGCCTGGTTGCCGTCGCGCATGTCGGTCGACAGCCAGCGCGGCGCGCGGGTGATGGTCTGCGACGGCCACTGCCGGTCGGGCACGTCCACCTGGGGGAAGGGGCGGTATTTGGTCGAAGGATCGCGCAGCATCGCAGCCTCTTTGCAGGTCGCCCGCGCGCAAGCAGCCGCGGGGCGTCGTTCAGCGGTTCGGTCGGAAGAAAGCAGCCCTTAGGGGCCACGCACGCACGCGCGACACGCCCCTAAGGGCGGATAAGTCGAAGAAGGCGCAGTGCTGCGATCACGGCTGCCGTCATGGCCCGTGGGGGAGGGCTTGTCCAGCCGCTTTGACGCGAGCGCGAAACGATCCGGGAGAGGGGGGGAAGGGGGCGCGATGCTGCGCCCCCTCCAGGGATGCTCAGGCCTTTTCGAAGGCGACGGTGATGTCGAGTTCGACCTCGTCCGACACGGCGGGGATGCCGTAGGTCATGTTGAAGTCGGAACGCTTGAGGACCGCGTCCGCCTCGAAGCCGATGGTCTCCTTCTTCGACATCGGGTTGGCGCCGGCGCCGGTGAAGCGGGCGTTGAGCACCACGGGCTTGGTGACGCCGTTCAGCGTCAGGTTGCCGGTGATCGCCGCGCGCGTGCCGTTCACCTTCACCGCGGTAGAGGTGAAGCGCGCGGTGGGCGTGGTTTCCGCGTTGAAGAAGTCCTTGCTCATCATGTGCTTGGTGAGCCCGGCGCTCGCGGTGGTGAGCTTGTTCACCGGGATGGTGATGTCGAGCTTGGCGGCCGCCGGCTGCTTGGGGTCGAGCACCAGCGTGCCCTCGGCGTCGCCGAAGATGCCGAAATAGTCGTTGAAGCCCAGGTGGTTCACGCGCCAGCCGATCAGCGTGTGGCCGGGATCGGTCTTGTAGGTGCCGCCGGTGACGCGGCTGACGTCGGTGGTGCCGGGGATCGCCATCTGCTGGGCGACGAGCGGGGTGGCGACGACAAGGGCGGCGCCGGCAAGGATCAGGGGCATGCGCATCGGAAGGTCTCCACCAACGAAAAAGGACGGCGGATTTGTCTGCCGCCGTCCCCTCGCTGTCAAACCAGCCAATGCGAAACGGGTCGTTTCGCGGGCGTTCGGTTTCTCGCCCCCGCTGCCCGCCAATCTCCCCTGTTCCGTTTGCCTCGAGTAGCCGTCGAGCTTGTCGAGACGGCGTATCGAGAGGGCGGCGCTTGCGGCTCTCTCGATACGGGCTCTAGACAAGCTCCATCCCTACTCGAGACGAACGGGGACAGGGACGGGAGTGCTCGCGCGCTCCCGTCTGACCCCTCAGTTCTTGTCCTTGTCCACCAGCTTGTTGGCGCCGATCCAGGGCATCATCGCACGCAGTTCGCTGCCGACCTGCTCGATCTGGTGGCGCTTGGCCGCGCTGCGGCTGGCCTTGAGCTCGGGCTGGCCGGCGCGGTTGTCGAGCACGAAGTCCTTCACGAACCGGCCCGACTGGATGTCGGCGAGCACGCGCTTCATCTCCTTCTTGGTCTCTTCGGTGATGATGCGCGGGCCGGTCTTGATGTCGCCGTACTCGGCGGTGTTCGAGATCGAGTAGCGCATGTTGGCGATGCCGCCCTCGTACATCAGGTCGACGATGAGCTTGAGCTCGTGCAGGCACTCGAAATACGCCATTTCGGGGGCGTAGCCCGCCTCGACCAGCGTCTCGAAGCCGGCCTGGACCAGCGCGGTCGTGCCACCGCACAGCACCGCCTGCTCGCCGAACAGGTCGGTCTCGCACTCTTCGCGGAAGTTGGTTTCGATGATGCCCGAGCGGCCGCCGCCGACGCCGGAGGCATAGGCGAGCGCGATGTCGTGCGCGTTGCCGGATGCGTCCTGGTGGACGGCGATCAGGCAGGGGACGCCGCCGCCGCGGACATATTCGGAGCGCACGGTGTGGCCCGGACCCTTGGGGGCGATCATGATGACGTCAACGTCTGCCGGCGGCTCGATCAGGCCGAAGTGGACGTTGAGGCCATGGGCGAAGGCGAGCGCCGCGCCGGGACGCAGATTGCCCTTGATGTCCGCGTCATAGACGGCGGCCTGGTGCTCGTCGGGCGCCAGGATCATGAGGATGTCGGCCCAGGCGGCGGCTTCCTGGTTCGGCAGCACCTTGAAGCCCGCGTCCTCGGCCTTCTTGGCGCTGGGCGAGCCGGGGCGGAGCGCGATGGCGATGTTCTGCACGCCGCTGTCGCGCAGGTTCTGCGCATGGGCATGGCCCTGCGAGCCATAGCCCAGGATCGCGATCTTTTTGTTCGACAACAGGTTCAGATCGGCATCGCGATCATAGTAAACGCGCATGTTCTTCCCTTTCGGTTCGGTCTTGTGCGCCCCCGCGGGGCGGTTTGGTTCTGCGTTCCTGCCGCTGCAGGAGCGGGATGGGATCAGGCGGCTTCGCGGCCGCGGGCGATGGCGACGATGCCGGTGCGGGCGACCTCGACCAGGCCGACTTCGCGCATCAGCTCGATGAAGGTGTCGACCTTGCCGGTGCCGCCGGTCACCTCGAACACGAAGCTGGAGATGGTCGCGTCGAGCACCCGCGCGCGATAGACTTCGGCCAGGCGCAGCGCCTCGATGCGGTGCTCGCCCGAGCCGACCACCTTCACGAGCGCCAGCTCGCGTTCGACGTGCGGCCCGAGCGCGGTCAGGTCGACCACCTTGTGCACCGGCACCAGCCGCTCGAGCTGGGCGATGATCTGCTCCATCACCGGCGCGGAGGCGGAGGTGACGATGGTGATGCGGCTGATGAGGTCGTCTTCCGAGATGTCGGTGACGGTCAGGCTCTCGATGTTGTAGCCGCGCGCCGTGAACAGCCCGGCGATGCGCGCCAGGATGCCGGGTTCGTTGTCGACGATGATGGCGAGCGTGTGCCGCTCGCGCACTTCTTCCTTGATGTGCATGGTTCAGCCGATCCGGTTGAAATCTGTGGGAAAGAGGGGAGGCGGTGCCGGTGTCAGACCAGCGCCTTGGCCTCGTCGTCCATCTCGCCCGATACCTCGCTCGCCCACAGGATCATCTCCGTGTGCGCCGCGCCCGAGGGGATCATCGGGAAGCAGTTGGCGAGCTTCGACACCCGGCAGTCGACCACCACCGGCCCGTCATGGGCGAGCATCGCGTCGATCCCGGCGTCGAGGTCGTCCGGGTGTTCGATGCGGATGCCCTTCCAGCCATAGGCCTCGGCCAGCTTTACAAAGTCCGGCAAGCTTTCGCTGTAACTCTCGGAATAACGGCCCGAATAGGTCAGCTCCTGCCACTGGCGGACCATCCCCATATATTCGTTGTTGAGGATGAAGATCTTGACCGGCAGGCGATACTGGGTCGCGGTCGCCAGCTCCTGGATGTTCATCTGGATCGAGGCCTCGCCGGCGATGTCGATCACCAGCGCGTCCGGATCGCCCAGTTGCGCGCCGATCGCCGCGGGCAGGCCGTAGCCCATGGTGCCGAGACCGCCGGAGGTCAGCCACTTGTTCGGCGCCTCGAACCCGAAGTGCTGCGCGGCCCACATCTGGTGCTGGCCGACCTCGGTCGAGATGATCGGCGCGCGGTGCTTGGTCGCTTCGTACAGCGCGCGGATCGCACGTTGCGGCATGATTTCGTCGGCGCGATCCTCGAAATCGAGGCAGTGCTTGGCGCGCCAGCCGGCGATGCGGGCGAACCATTCACTCAGGTCCGGCGTGGGATAGGCCCGCGCCTTCCAGAGCTCGATCATGGCTGCGAGCGCGCGGCCGCAATCGGCGACGATCGGCAGGTCGACGCGCACGTTCTTGTTCACCGACGAGCGATCGATATCGACGTGGATCTTGCGGCTGTGGGGGCTGAACGCGTCGAGCCGGCCGGTGACGCGATCGTCGAAACGGGCGCCTAGGCAGACGATCAGGTCGGCCTGGTTCATCGCCAGGTTCGCCTCATAGGTGCCGTGCATGCCGAGCATGCCCAGCCACTTGTCCGACGACGCGGGGAGCGCGCCCAGGCCCATCAGCGTGGAGGTGACCGGGGCGCCGGTGATCGCCACCAGCTCGCGCAGCAGCTGCGACGCCTCAGGCCCCGAGTTGATGATGCCGCCGCCGGTGTAGAAGATCGGGCGCTCGGCCGCGGCCAGCATCTCGACCGCCGCCTCGATCGCGGCCGCGTCGGGCTCGACCTGCGGGCGATAGGTCTTGTGCTGGATCGGGCCCGGCGCGCTGTAGCGCGCGGTTGCGACCTGCACGTCCTTCGGGATGTCGATCACGACCGGGCCGGGGCGGCCGGAGGTGGCGATGTGGAACGCCTCGTGCACCACCGAGCCCAGGCGCTCCGGGTTCTTCACGAGATAGTTATGCTTGGTGCAGTGGCTGGTGATGCCGACCGTGTCCGCTTCCTGGAACGCGTCGGTGCCGATCAGCCCGGTCGGGACCTGGCCCGTGATGACCACCATCGGGATGGAATCGAGCAGCGCGTCGGTGATGCCGGTGACGGCATTGGTCGCGCCCGGACCCGAGGTGACCAGCACGACACCGGGCTTGCCGGTCGAGCGGGCATAGCCCTCCGCCGCATGGGTCGCCGCCTGTTCGTGGCGGACCAGGATGTGGCGGATCTTCGACTGCTTGAAGAGCGCGTCATAGATCGGAAGCACCGCGCCGCCAGGATAGCCGAACACGAGCTCCACGCCGAGATCGACCAGCGCCTCGACCAGGATTTCGGCTCCGCTTTTCTCGACCACGTCACGTCCTCCTTACTTCGCAGCTGCAGCAGCAGCCTCTCGGACGCAGGCCGCCTACCGACAGGAAAGCAAGGATGCAAGGCTAGTTGGACAACTTTTGTTCAAAAAAACCTTCTGAGTCGCATGATTCCATCGCGTCGGCGCGGCGCCAGTCGGCGGGCGGCTGGTTGCGGAACCAGGTGTATTGGCGCTTGGCATATTGGCGCGTGGCGAGGCGGCTCTCGGCAAGTGCCTGTTCCCGGCTGATTTCGCCCCGGAGAAAGGCGGCGATCTGCGGCACCCCGATGGCGCGGCGCACGGGTGCGTCCGGGCTCAGGTCCTCGCGGGCGAGCAACGCCGCCACTTCCTCGACCGCGCCGCCTCCGAACATCGCTTCGAGCCGCCGGTCACAGCGCTCGACCAGCCACGCCCGGTCGGGAAGCAGGATCAGCGGCACCGGGTCAATGCGGCCGGCGATGCCGCCTTCGCGCGCGGCCTGCCACTCGGCGAGCGGCCGGCCGGTCGAGCGCACCACCTCCAGCGCCCGAGCCACCCGCGTCGTATCGCTCGCGCGCAGCCGCTCGGCCGCCTGCGGGTCGAGGCGCGCGAGCGCGGCGTGCGCCTCTGCCACGGGGAGCGCGCGAACCTCTGCGCGGATGGCCGGGTCGATCTCCGGGACCGGGGCGATGCCGTCCAGCAGCGTGCGCAGGTACAGGCCCGTGCCGCCGACCAGCACCGGCAGCCGTTCCTCGGCCAGCGTCGCGTCGATCGCCGCGCGCGCCTCTGCGGCCCAGCGGGCGGCGGAATAGTCCTCGCCGCCATCGACATGGCCGAACAGGCGGTGGGGAACCCGCGCCTCTTCTTCGGCGCTCGGGCGGGCGCTCAGCACGCGCAGGTCGCGGTAGACCTGGGCGGAGTCGGCATTGATGACGGTGCCGCGGTGGCGTTCGGCGACGGCGATTGCCAGCGCGGACTTGCCGCTGGCGGTCGGCCCTGCAATGAGCGCGACCTTCGGCAAAGGGGTATGCACCATGTTCATCGCGACGCTGATAGCAGCCGAACGCATCGGCGCAGGCGATATTTCGGCAGCGGCGGACCGGCTGGCGGCGGCGGGCTGTGCGCCTAGTGCAGTCGCCTGGATCGAGGAAGGACGCGCGGCGGACGTGCCGTTCGCGCACGGGCCCGATCTCGCCCGCGGCGTGCTGGAAGGCGCCTTTGCGGGCACCGACGTGGTGGTGCAGCCGGCGGAGGGCCGTGCCAAGCGGCTGCTGATCGCCGACATGGATTCGACCATGATCACGGTCGAGTGCATCGACGAACTCGCCGACTATGCCGGCATCAAGCCGCAGATCGCCGAGGTGACCGAGCGGGCGATGCGCGGCGAGCTCGACTTCGCCGCTGCGCTGGACGCGCGGGTGGCGCTGCTCAAGGGATTGGGCGAGGACGCGATCGAACGCTGCCTTGCCGAACGTGTGCGGATCACGCCGGGCGCCGAGGCGCTGGTGAAGACGATGCGCGCCAACGGAGCGGAGACGATCCTGATCTCGGGCGGCTTCACCCGCTTTGCCGAGCCGGTCGCGCGCCAGATCGGTTTCGGTCGCGCGATCGCCAACCGGCTGATGATCGCCGACGGCGTGCTCGACGGGACGGTGGCGAAGCCGATCGTGGACTCGGCGACCAAGGAAGCGACGCTGGTCGAGGCGGTCGCGACGCTCGGGCTCGATCCGGCCGGGACGCTCGCGGTGGGCGACGGGGCCAACGACCTGGCGATGATCCGCCGGGCCGGGCTGGGGGTCGCGTTCCGTGCCAAGCCGATCGTGGCCGCGGCGGCGGGCGCGCGGATCGACCATGGGGATTTGTCGGCGCTGCTTTACGCGCAGGGCTATGCGCGGGATCGCTGGGTGCTGGATTAAGAGACCGTACCCCGGCGAAGGCCGGGGTCCAGTCGCGGGCGGTGGCGCGTAGCGCGGTAGCGCGCAACCATCGGATCTTTCCCAACTGGGCCCCGGCCTTCGCCGGGGTACAGTAAGGGGGTTCAACCCGTTCGGTCGCCAGGGCTACGCCGCGTGGCGATTGGGGCTCTGGGCTCCTGCCTTCGCAGCAGCACGGTTGCGGGGAGGGTGCGCCTGCAAGTGAAGAGGCGTACTCCCGCGCAGGCGGGAGTCCAGGGTTACCGGGCGCTGCGGCCGCGGCTTGCCTTGCGCTTGCGTCAGCGCAGCGCGGCCCGCGTCAGCGTTTCACCGGGAGGCAGGACTTGACCGCGGAGCAGGCGCGCGTGGCCTCTGCGCTGGAGGCGTAGGGGCCGACCAGCAGCTTGGTGACAGCGCCGGCCTGGACATATTCGGGCGTGCGGCCCGGGAACTTGGCGCGGACCTGCGACCACAAGGCTTGGGCGCCGCCGCTCTCGCGGAAAGCGCCGAGCTGGACGCGCCAGCCGCCGCTGGTGGCGGTAGCGGCGGTCGGCGTCGCGGGGCGGGGGGACGCCACCGTAGCCGGGCGAGCGGCCACCGTAGTCGCCGCCGCCGCGGGTGCCGTCCGCACAGGAGCAGGGGCTGATGCGGTCCGTACCGGAGCCGGCATCGCCGGTGCAGTCCGGGGAGGTGCCGCAGCGGCGGTGCGCGCCGGGGCCGCGGCTGCTGTCGGCGCTGCCGCAGCGACCGCGGTGGCGGTCACCGGCGCGCGTGCCGCCTGCGCCTCGATGGTGCGGGCCATCTCCAGCCCGCGCTGGCGATCCTGGAGCGAGACGTACTTGTCCATCTGCGCGAGGGTCTGCGACGCCTGCGGCAGCCCCGAACTGGAGGCGCGGGTCATCAGCGCATAGGCGCGGACCCAGTCCTTCGACACGGCGTCGCCGTTGAACAACATGGTGCCGAGCACGAACTGCGCACGCGCCTCGCCGCGGGCGGCGGATTGTTCGAGCCACTTGACCGCTTCCTGGCGGCGGCCGTTCTGGAACAGCGCCAGGCCATAGTTGGTCACCGCCTGCGGATGGCCTTGGGCGGCTGCCTTGGCATACCATTGCTCCGCCTGGGCGAGATCGGCGGGCACTCCGCGGCCGAGCTTGTACGCCTGCGCGAGGTTGAACTGGGCGTCCGGGTCGCCCTTCAGCGCCGGGCCGCGCCATTCCTTCACCGCGCGGGCGAAGTCGCCGCGGGTCCAGGCGTCCACCCCGTCCTTGACGTCGGCAAATGCCGGCTGGCCGAGCAGCAGCAGGGCTGCGGTCCCGAGAAAAAGCTTGGCTCGCATGGTCTTCATCCTTCCGCGTCGCTGCCCGCTTATCGCGGCAAGCACCCGGGCGCCACCCTCGCGGGCAATGCCGTGCGTGCGCGTGCGGGCATGCTCGTGCCGCCGCCATTAACCCAATCTTATCCGGAAACGGGACAGGTTGCGCGCGCAATCAAGGGACCGGGAATGGGCGACGTGCAGGCGGCTGGGGCAGGGGTGGAATGCTGAGGAGCCGTGCCCTGTTTTCCGTGGGCGCGTCCGCCCTGTTGCTGGGCGCCGGATGTAGCACCAGCGGCTCCGGCGACCCGGCCGTGGCGAGCGACGCTGCAGGGGCGCGCAGCCCGTCGCGGATCGACAAGCTCGTCAACAAGGCGGAGGTCGCGATCGCGGAGCATCGCGGCTCGGCTGCCGTGAAATACGCCGAGCAGCTGGTGGCGCTGTCGCCTTCCGATCCCGCGCATCGCGCGCTGCTAGCCCATGCCTATCTGCAGGCGGGTCGCTTCGCCTCGGCCGCGCAGGCGGCGGGCGATGCGCTGGCGCTCGACCCGCGCGAGCCGCGCGCGGCGCTCGACCTGGCGCTTGCACAGACGGCGCTCGGCGACTGGACCGCGGCGCGGGCGACGCTTGCCAGCTATGCGGAGGTTCTGAGACCGGCGGATCGCGGGCTGGCGCTGGCTCTGGCGGGCGATCCGATCGGCGGGGCGGTGCTGATCGGCGAAGAGGCGCGCGGCGCTGGCGCCAGCGCGACCGCGCGGCAGAACCTGGCGCTGGCGCTCGCGCTGGGCGGGCGCTGGGCGGAGGCGCGTGCCGTGGCGGCCGTCGACCTGACCGGCGACGAGCTCGAGCGGCGGATGCGCGAGTGGATGGCGTTCGTACGGCCGACGACCTCCTCGCAGCAGGTGGCGACTCTGCTCGGTACCGAGGCGGTGGCCGATCCGGGGCAGCCGCTGGCGCTCGCGCTGGTGCGCCCGGCTGCGGCGGCACCGGTGGCAGTGGCGCAGGCGCCCGCGCCGGTAGAGGTGGAACAAGCCGCCGCAACGCCTGCCAGTGGTGTCCGCTTCGCACCGCGCCAGGAGATCGTGCAGCCGATTGCCGCGCGCGTGGCGGTTTCGCATGAGGCGCCGCGGCGGATCGAAGCGGCCGCGCCCGCGCGGGGGCGCTATTACGTGCAGCTCGGCGCGCATGAGGATGCGGCCGTGGCGAGAGACGCCTGGGAGACGGCGCGACGTCGCTACCGGGCGTTAGCAGGGCTCACCCCGTCCGGCGTGGAGGCGCGGGTCGGCGATGGCCGCTTCTATCGCCTGTCGGTGGGCGGGTTCGCGCGGCCGGAGGCGGTGGCGCTGTGCGAGCGGCTGCACGCGCAGGGCGGCCGCTGCTTCGTCCGCGCCGAGGCGGGCGATCGGGTGGCCGCCTGGGTCGCTCGCGAGCGGCAGGTCGCCGCCCGCTGACCGGCGGGCCGCTTCAGAGGAAGCGGCCGCCCTTCATGACCTTCAATGCCTTGCCCTGCACCGGCAGGCCGTCGAACGGCGTGTTGCCGGCCTTGGCGGCCATGCGCTCGGCCGAGATCAACCAGGGGGCGTCGGCGTCTGCGATCACCAGGTCGGCGGGGCTGCCGGCCGCCAGCGTGCCGGTGTCGATGCCGAGCACACGCGCCGGGTTGACGGCGAGCAGCGCGAACAGGCGATCGAGCGTGAGCACCTCGTCGCGGACCAGCCCGAGGCCGAAGGCGAGCAGCGTTTCCGCGCCGGCCATGCCTTCGCTCGAATCGGTGAAGGGCAGGCGCTTTTCCTCCGGCCCGCGCGGGTCGTGGCCCGAGCACAGCACGTCGACCGTCCCGTCGCGCACCGCGGCAAGTGCGGCCTGTCGGTCGCCTTCCGACCGCAGCGGCGGCGAGAGATGGGCAAAGGTGCGATAGTCGTTCAGCGTGTTGTCGGACAGCAGCAGGTGCGCGGGAGTGATGCCGCAGGTGACCGGCAGCCCGCGCGCCTTGGCCCGGCGGACGAGGTCGAAGCCGGCGGCGGTGGTGACCTGGCGGAAGTGGATCGCGGCGCCGGTCTCTTCGACCAGCATCAGGTCGCGGGCGATTGCCAGCGCCTCGGCCATTGATGGCGCGGCGGGCAGGCCAAGCCGGCTGGCGGTCTCGCCCTCGGTGGCGACTGCGCCCCCGGCCAGTCCGCCGTCCTCGGCGTGGGCGATGACCGTAAGGCCGCAATCGCGGGCGTAGCGCAACACCTTGCGCATCACGCCGGAGTCGCCGATCCAGCGGCGGCCGGTCGCGACCGCGCGCGCCCCCGCACTGGCGTTGGTCGCCATTTCGGCGAGGTCGGTGCCCGCCAACCCGCGCGTGGCGGCGGCGATCGGGTGGATCCACAGGTCGGGCTTGCCCGCCTTGGCGGCGCGCTCGACGATGCCAGGGTCGTCCAGCACCGGCGACTGGTCGGGCATCAGCCCGATGCGGACAATGCCGCCGGCGCGGAAGGCGGCCGGGTCGACCGCGAACACGCCCAGGTCGACGATGCCGGGGGCGAGCAGCTTGCCGCGCACGTCGATGCGCTCGGCACCCTCGGGTACCGCCACGTCGCCGACTGCCGAGATGCGATCGCCCTCGACCAGCAGCGTGCCGGAGGAGACGCCGTTGGCGGGGCAAACGAGCGTCGCGTTGACGAAGGCGAGGGTCATGCCCAGCCCTCCACGCCGCGCGAGCGCCGGGTCAGCACGTCCAGGCAGGCCATGCGGACGGCGACCCCCATCTCGACCTGTTCGGTGATCGCCGAACGCTCAAGGTCATCAGCGACCTCGGAGGTGATCTCAACGCCGCGGTTCATCGGGCCGGGGTGCATGACGAGGGCGCCGGGCGCCGCGCGCTTCAGCCGTTCGGAGGTGAGGCCGTAGCGCATGTGATACTCGCGGGTGGAAGGGATGAAGCCGCCGTTCATGCGCTCGTTCTGGAGGCGGAGCATCATCACGACCTCGGCGCCTTCGAGGGCTGCGTCGAAGTCGGTGAAGGGCGTCACGCCCATGCGCTCGATCTCCGCCGGCATCAGCGTCGAGGGGGCGACCACGCGCACTTCGGCGGCGAGGGTGGTGAGCGCCAGGATGTTGGAGCGGGCGACGCGGCTGTGGAGCATGTCGCCGCAGATCACGACCTTGCGGTGGGCGATGGCGCCGGTGCGGCGGCGGATGGTGAGCGCGTCGAGCAGCGCCTGCGTCGGATGCTCATGCCAGCCGTCGCCGGCGTTGAGGACGGGGCAGTCGACCTTGCCCGCGATCAGCTTGACCGCGCCCGAGGCGGAATGTCGGATGACGATCACGTCGGCGCGCATGGCGTTCAACGTGACGGCGGTGTCGATCAGCGTCTCGCCCTTCTTCACGCTCGACTGCGCGGCGTGCATGTTGACGACGTCCGCACCGAGCCGCTTGCCCGCGATCTCGAACGACAGCAGCGTGCGCGTCGAATTCTCGAAGAAGGCGTTGATCTGGGTGATGCCCTCCAGCCGACGGTCGCTCTGGGCGCGGCTACGGTTCGCCTCCACCCATTGTTCCGCCTCGTCGAGCAGGAACAGGATCTCGTGGGGCTGGAGGCCCTCGATGCCGGTCAGGTGGCGGTGCGGAAACACCGCGCCCCCGGGGATCTGGGCGGCGGGGCTGTGATCGGAAATGTGCATCGAGGGGATCGCCTAATCCCCGCCGCGGGCACGCGCAAGGCGTGCAGGGTGATCGGTCAGCTAGGCTGGACCGACGTATCCCGTTCCGTTCGCCTCGAGCAGCCGTCGAGCTTGTCGAGACGGCGTGTCGAGAGGTCGCGCACGCCGCCCCTCTCGATACGGGCTCTCGACAAGCTCGATCCCTACTCGAGGCGAACGGGGGAGGTTCAGGCGAGGCGCAGCTGGGGGCGGCGGCCGAACACCGACGGCGCACCGGCGGTGAGCGCGAGGTAGAGCGCCATCAGGCCGGTGAACCACATCGCGTCGTTGCGGGCGAGCATCCAAACGATCGCGGGGGTGAAGTTCTCCGTCCCGCCCAGCACCATCGCGGTGAGGTAGGTCACGACTTCATAGGCGACGAACGCACCCGCAATCGCCGCGACCATGCGCGCGAGCGACAGCGTGCCGGTGGAGCCGCGCACCGCATTGGCGACGCCGAAGCCGGCGAGCGTGCTCACTGCGATCGCGACACCGCGCAGGATCGTCATCGGGTCGGTCGGATAGCCGAGGAAGCCGAAGCCGATGATCTGGTTGAGCAGCCATGCGCCGAGCACCGCCATGATGCCGGCGCGACGCGAGAGGGTGAGCGCCGAAGCGGCCGCAAGCGCTGCGAACGGGGTCATGCAGGCGAGCGCGAAGCTGCCGAGGACGGCGGCGCCGTCGATCGCGACGAGCCAGCTGAGGTCGCGGGCGGAGCTGCTGCTGCGGGATGCCATGAATAGTGTCCTGTCTATGTCCGGTGCCCCATAGCGCGGAGCCAAGTGCGCGTCAGCTGTTCACCAGCGCGTCGATTGCGGCCTGCAAGATATGCGCGGCGGCCATTTTGTCCACTGCCTCGGCGCGCTTGGCGCGGCTAATGTCCTGCTCGATCAGCACGCGCTCGACGGCGACCGTCGACCAACGCTCGTCCCACAGCAGGATCGGCTGGCCCAAGTCGTCCAGGTTGCGGGCAAAGGCACGGGTCGATTGGGTACGCGGCGAATCGCTTCCATCCAGGTTGAGCGGCAGGCCGATGACGAGGCCGACCGTCTGGCGCTCCGCGATCAGGGCGACCAGCGCAGCCTTGTCCTTGGTGAACTTGGTGCGGCGGATCAGCACGGCCGGGCTCGCAAAGCTCCAGCCCGCATCGCAGGCGGCCGTGCCGATCGTCTTGGTGCCGACGTCTAGGCCCAGCAGGCGCCCGCCGTTGGGAAGCGCTGCGCGGAACGCGGCAGAGTCGGTGGTGATCATCGGGCCTTCCACGCCTTCAGGCGGCGCGCGGCGTCGGCGCGCACGCTGCCCCAGAACAGGCTGTAGTCATAGACGTGATAGTTGTTGCCCGGCAGGACGTAGCTGCCCACGTCGGGCGGGTTCGTCCCGATCAGCAGGAAGCCGCGCCCGTCGCAGCGCGCCGCCACCCGGCCAGGCTCCAGCGTCGCGTTGGTGAGGTTGGCGTTCGGGAACAGCGTGCCGAGGTTCGCGCTTGCCGGCGCGTCCGCCCCCGGCGTGCCGGTGATCGGGTTGGTGCAGATGAGCGGCGTGCCCTTGCGCGAGGCGCCGGTGAAGCCGGTGGTCGCATCGAAGGTGTCGGTGATCAGGCGCGGATCGGCCGGTTCGGCAAAGGCCTGCCAAGACAGGATGCAGCCGGGCTGGTCGGCCGCGGTGCATTCGGGGAGGCCGAGTGCCGGCAGGTCGGCAGTGCGCGACACCGGCCAGCCCACGACATAGGCGGCGACGATGCGGCGGGCGAGCGGCTTGCCCGCAACCCGATCCTTGAGCAGGCGGGTGAGGTGCAGCGAGCCCTGGCTGTGCCCGGCGAGCACGATCGGACGGTTCGGGTCGACCTGGGTCAGGAACGAATCGAACGCCTGCAGCACGTCGGCATAGGCGAGATCCAGCGCGCGCTCGGCATCGCTCACGGTCGTGAGGAATGCGCCGAACGTCGCCTGGCGATAGCGCGGTGCCCAGACCTCGCCCATGGCGTTGAAGGCGCTCGCCTGGCCGCGCAGGAACAGGGCAGCGCGCCAATTCGCCTCCTCGTCGGCGAGCGGTGCGTTCCACTGGTTCTTGCGGAGGTAGGAGGTCGGGTGGATGAAGAACACCGCTGCCTCGGCACGCTCGGGCACGCCCATGCCGGGCGGCGTCCAGCGCGCCGGGTCGTTCGCCGTGCCCGGCCGCGCGAGCCACATGTCGGGGTCCGCATAGGCTGTGGGCGCCGCCGCCGGCTGTTCCGCGAAGCGCGCGCTCGGCACCATGCTCCAGCGCAGGAGTTCCGCGCCGAACATCCGAAATGCAAAGGTGCCGCCGAGCGCGAGCATGACCAGAATTGCCACTCCGTAGAGGAATTTGCGCGCCACGCGGGCTCTCCGTTGTGCAGTGCAGCATCGAGGAGGTCGACGCAACCGGCTTCCCGTGCGGCAAGCATGCGCATTACGCAACCGTCGGGCCATGTGGCGCAGAGGCCGCCGCCCGCTTGTGGCGGGGGTGCGGGGATGCTAGCCGCGGACCCATGTCCGTAGACACTGCAACCGTGAAGCGCGTGGCGAGCCTCGCGCGCATCGCCATCACCGATGCCGAGGCGGAGCGCCTGGCGCCCGAACTCGGCAACATTCTCGGCTGGATCGAGCAACTGGGGGAGGTGGATACCTCTGCCGTCGAGCCGATGACCGCCGTCATCCCCAACACGCTGCGCCTGCGCGAGGACGTCGTCACCGACGGCAACGTGCGCGACGCGGTGCTCGCCAACGCGCCCCAGGCCGAACACGGCTTTTTCACCGTGCCCAAGGTGATCGAATAGTGACCGAGCTTACCGACCTGACCGTCGCCGGCATCCGCGACGGCGTGCGCTCCGGCGCCTTTTCCGCGCGCGAAGTGGCCGACGCGTTCGTGACCGCGGTATCGCGCGCCAAGGATCTGAACGCCTTCCTGGTGGAGACGCCCGACCACGCGCTCGCCGCCGCCAAGCAGGCGGACGACGCGCGCGCTGCCGGCGAGACGCTCAAGCCCCTGGCCGGCGTGCCGATCGGCATGAAGGACCTGTTCTGCACCAAGGGTGTGACGTCCACCGCGGCGAGCCACATCCTGGAGGGCTTCACGCCGACCTATGAGTCGACGGTGTCGCAGCGGCTGTGGGACGCGGGCGCCGGCATGCTCGGCAAGCTCAACATGGACCAGTTCGCGATGGGCTCGTCCAACGAGACCTCGGCGTTCGGCAACGTGATTTCGCCCTGGCGGCGCGGCGGCGGCGACAATGCCCCGCTCGCACCCGGTGGTTCCTCGGGCGGCAGCTCGTCGGCGATCGCGGCGCGGCTGTGCCCGGCGGCGACCGGCACCGACACCGGCGGCTCGATCCGCCAGCCGGCCGCCTTCACCGGCATCAGCGGCATCAAGCCGACCTATGGCCGCTGCTCGCGCTGGGGCGTGATCGCCTTCGCCTCGTCGCTCGACCAGGCGGGGCCGATGGCGCGCGACGTGCGCGACTGCGCGATCATGCTGGAGGCGATGTCGGGCTTCGACGTGAAGGACTCGACCTCGCTCGACCTGGCGGTGCCGAAGTGGGAGGCGGGGCTTTCGTCCAACCTCGCGGGCAAGCGCGTCGGCATCCCCAAGGAATATCGCGTCGACAGCATGCCGGCCGAGATCGAGGCGCTGTGGCAGCAGGGCATCGACTGGCTGCGCGATGCGGGTGCCGAGATCGTCGAGGTGTCGCTGCCGCACACCAAATACGCGCTGCCGGCCTATTACATCATCGCGCCGGCGGAGGCGTCGTCCAACCTCGCGCGCTATGACGGCGTGCGCTACGGCCAGCGCGAGCTGCCCGAGGGCGCGAACCTGCAGGACATGTACGCCGCCACCCGAGCCGCCGGCTTCGGCGACGAGGTGAAGCGCCGCATCATGATCGGCACCTATGTGCTGTCGGCCGGCTTCTACGACGCCTATTACACGCAGGCGCAGAAGGTGCGGACGCTGATCGCGCAGGACTTCGAAAAGGCATGGTCGCAGTGCGACCTGCTGCTCACCCCGACGGCGCCGTCCGCGGCGTTCGCGCTGGGCGAGAAGTCGGACGATCCCATCGCCATGTACCTCAACGACGTCTTCACCGTGCCGTCGTCGCTTGCGGGTCTGCCGGCCATGAGCGTACCGGGCGGGCTGGACGCGGGCGGGCTGCCGCTAGGCCTGCAGGTGATCGGCAAGCCGCTCGACGAGCAGGGCGTGCTGAACGCCGGCCTCGCCATCGAGGAGCGCGCCGGCTTCACCGCACGTCCCGAGGCTTGGTGGTAAGCTTTCTTGATTGGGTGAACGGGCTTGGCGCTTTGGCCGGCCTGATCCCCGATCGGGCAGTGAGACGCGATGACGATCGACCGGCAAAGCGTCGAGCGACGCCGAAACCGGGCACGAGTACCGAACCCAGGGTGAAGCACCGGCTGTTGCGTCGCCCAACCCGTGGATTGAAACAAGATGACTGAGTCCACCTACCGCATCCGTGGCGCGACCGGCGACTGGGAGGTCGTGATCGGCCTAGAGGTCCACGCCCAGGTGACCTCCAACGCCAAGCTTTTCTCCGGCGCGGCGACCACCTTCGGTGCGGAGCCGAACACGCAGGTCAGCCTGGTCGATGCGGCCATGCCCGGCATGCTGCCGACGCCCAACAAGGAATGCATCCGCCAGGCGGTGCGCACCGGCATGGCGATCGACGCGCAGATCAACAAATGGTCGCGGTTCGATCGCAAGAACTATTTCTACGCCGATCTGCCGCAGGGCTATCAGATCAGCCAGCTCTACCACCCGCTGGTGGGCGAGGGCCGGTTGCTGATCAGCCTGGACGAGAAGGATCCGGACGCCGAGACCAAGGAGATCGGTATCGAGCGCATCCACGTCGAGCAGGATGCGGGCAAGCTGATGCACGACCAGCACCCGACGCGCTCCTACGTCGACCTCAACCGCTCGGGCGTGGCGCTGATGGAGATCGTCAGCCGTCCGGACATGCGCTCGCCCGCCGAGGCCGGCGCCTATGTCCGCAAGCTGCGCACGATCCTGCGCTATGTCGGATCGTGCGACGGCAACATGGAGGAAGGCTCCATGCGCGCCGACGTGAACGTCAGCGTGCGCAAGCCCGGCGAGCCGTTCGGCACGCGGACCGAGACCAAGAACGTCAACTCCGTGCGCTTCGTCATGGCGGCGATCGAGTATGAGGCGAAGCGTCAGGTGGAGGTGCTGGAGGACGGCGGCCGCATCGTCCAGGAGACGCGGCTGTTCGATCCCGACAAGGGCGTGACCCGCTCGATGCGGTCAAAGGAAGACGCGCACGACTATCGCTACTTCCCGGACCCGGACCTGTTGCCGCTGGTGCTGGACGACGCGTTCCTGGAGGAATGCCGCCAGTCGCTGCCCGAGCTGCCGGACGCAAAGCGCCAGCGCTACGAACAGGCGCTGGGCCTGTCCGCCTACAACGCCGCGGTGCTGACCGCCGAGGCGGAGACGGCGCGCTGGTTCGAGGCGCTGCTGGCCGAAAGCGCGCTGGTCCAGAAGAAAAGCGAGAGCGAGGTCGCCAAGGCCGCGGCGAACTGGCTGATCTCCGACCTGTTCGGCGCGCTCAACCGGCTGGGCAAGGACATCGGCGAGAGCCCGGTGACCCCTGCGCAGGGCGCCGAGCTGCTGGGCCTGGTTGCTGACGGCACCATCTCCAACACGCTCGGCAAGCAGGTGTTCGAGATCATGCTGGAAACCGGCGAGGGCGCCGGCACGATCGTCGAGGAGCGCGGGCTCAAGCAGACCAGCGACACCGGCGCCATCGAGGCGGTGATCGCCGAGGTGATGGAGAAGAACGCCGACAAGGTCGCCGATTATCGCGGCGGCAAGGACAAGCTGTTCGGCTTCTTCGTCGGCCAGACGATGAAGGCGATGGGCGGCAAGGCCAACCCGGCGGTGGTGAACGAGCTGCTGAAGAAGACGCTGGGGTAAGGGGCGTCGGAGGGGCGGGGGAGCTTCCTCCCGCCACTCGTGTACCCCGGCGAAGGCCGGGGCCCAGTTGGGGGACGCGTGAGAGGGCGTACGCGTCCGATCCATCCTCGTATTCCCGCGCAGGCGGGAATCCAGGGCCATGCAGAACAACGGGTGCCGGCGTTCGGAACCCTGGGCTCCCGCCTACGCGGGAGCACAAAGGTGGGAGAGGGGGCGGCCTTCGTCCGCGTCCCCAACTGGGCCGCGGCCTTCGCCGGGGTGCGGTCTCGTGCGGAGCCCTGCGGACCCAAGCCGGCGGGAACCTCGGCCGGCGGCTGCGCGTCGAACGGCCATGACTGCCGCCGCTCTCTCGCTTCCCATGCCGCTCCAGCGCCGTCTGGAGCGCGAAAGTGCGTCGCTGTTCGCGGGCGACGGCATGCCGCAGGTCGACTTCACCCGGCCAGCGGGCGAGCCCGCGCTGGTCGCGCCCGACTCGGTCTCGTGGCGGGTGTTCAAGAACCCGGTGTCGCTGTTCATCGGTGGCGTGGCGGCGGTGCTGCTCGAACTCGGCGAGCCGCGCGTGCGGTCGGGCGTCTGGGAGCACAGCAGCTTTCGCAGCGATCCGGTGACGCGCCTGCGCCGCACCGGGCTTGCCGCGATGGTCACGGTCTACGCGCCCGCCAGCGTCGCCGAGGCGATGATCGCCGGGGTGGGGCGCCAGCACGCCCGCGTGCGCGGGACGACGCGGGAGGGGCAGGCCTATGCGGCGATGGATCCCGAACTGCTCGACTGGGTGCAGGCGACCGCCTCGTACGGCTTCCTGATGGCCTACCACCGCTTCGTCCACCCGCTGGACGCAGCCGATCGCGACCGCTTCTGGCGGGAAGCGCAGCCGGGCGCGCGCCTGTTCGGCGCCACCGGCACGGCGGACAGCGAGGCCGGCTGGGAGGCGATGCTCGCTGCCATGCTGCCCAAGCTGCGGGCCGCGCCCGAGATCCACGAGTTCCTGGCGATCATGCGAGACGCGCCGGCGTTCCTGCGTGCGCTGCGTCCGATGCAGCGGCTGCTGCTGCGTGCCGCGGTCGACCTGCTGCCGGCGAGCGCGCGGGAGGTTCTGGAGCTTGGGCCGGAAGCCGGCCTACCGCGCGGCGGTGCGCGGCTGGTGCGGGCTGCGGGCATGGCGGCGGATCGGCTGGTGATCCGCAGCGCACCACCCGCGCAGGCGTGCCGCAGGATGGGCCTGCCTGCGGAGTGGCTGTACCGCGCCGCCTGAGCGGCGCGGTACGCGGCCGATTACTGCTGCGTCAGGTCCTGGTTCTTGACCACGCCGCCGGTGCCGGCGGTGCCGGCGAACTCGCCCGGCGGGTCGAGCGGGGAGGTGGTGCCGACCTTGGACCCGAGCCGCTCGACATCGTCCGAACGGGCCTGCACGGCCTGCTCGATGTCGCTGCGGGTGTCGTTGTCCGCTGCCGGATCGCTGTCGGGGTGGGGGCTGCGTTCGCGGTCGCTCATGAAACTCTCCTTTACGCGTGCATGATCGGCTGGCCGGGGGCCGGCGTGATCACCGGGTCGGCGCCCGGACTGGGATAGTCGATGTCGGGCCCGGGCGGGCTGATCTCCGGCGGGGGCGCCGAAGGCTGGCCGGGCTCGGCCGGCTGCGGCGGTGCCTCTGGCTGGGGCGCGTCGGGCGCAGCCGGGTTGCCGGGCGGGGGCGGCGCCTCCGGCGGGGCGGCCGGGATGGGGGGCTCTACGGGCATGGTGTCTCTCCTTGGACGCGCATTGAACGCGCCAGGCAGGCCCGTGGTTGCCACGACGCTTGCTCCAGCCTGTGTGGCTGCTATAGACGCCGCCGTGCCGGCGGTGTCCGCTCGCGGGCGTGGCGGAACTGGTAGACGCGCTGGATTTAGGTTCCAGTATCGAAAGATGTGGGGGTTCGACTCCCTTCGCCCGCACCAGCTTCGCTCTCGCAAGCGAAGCTTGTAGGACACCGTGATCCCGATCCTATTGGACGAAAGCTGTCGAGAATGCAGACTGTCGAGACGTTGAACGAGGGTTTGAAGCGGGCCTACACGCTCACCATCACCGCGGCCGAAATCGACGCCAAGGTCGATGCCGAGGTGAAGCGCGTGTCGCCGCAGATCCGCATGCCCGGCTTCCGTCCCGGCAAGGTTCCCGCGAACCTGGTGCGCAAGATGCACGGCCCGGCGCTGACGCAGGAAGCGCTCAACACCTCGATCCAGGAAGGCGTGCAGACGCTGCTTTCCGAGCAGAAGCTGCGCCCCGCGCTTCAGCCGCAGGTGTCGCTGGACGAGGGCTTCGAGCCGGGCAAGGACGCAATCGTCAAGGTCGAGCTGGAAGTGCTCCCGGACGTGCCGGCGCCCGCCATCGAGGGCATCAAGCTCGAGCGTCTGACCGTTCCGGCCGACGAATCGGCCATCGACGAGCGCATCCAGCAGCTCGCCAGCCAGAACAAGCGCCACGAAGATGCGCCGGAAGGCCATGAGGCCGCCACCGGCGACCTGGTCGTCATGGACTTCGCCGGCAAGGTCGACGGCGTCGCCTTCGAGGGCGGCACCGGCGAGGGCATGTCGATCGAGATCGGCTCGGGCCGCCTGATCCCGGGCTTCGAGGACCAGCTCGTCGGCATCAAGAAGGGTGACGAGAAGACCATCGAGGTCACCTTCCCCGAGGATTATGGCGTCGACACGCTGAAGGGCAAGCCGGCGACCTTCGACCTCAAGGTCACCGACGTGCGCGTGCCGGCCGGCGAGACCGTCGCCGACGACGAGTTCGCCAAGGCGCTGGGCCTGGAAAGCCTGGAGCAGCTGCGTGGCATCCTGAAGGACCAGGCCGGCCAGGAACTGAACGGCCTGACCCGCACCCACATGAAGCGCAAGCTGCTCGACCAGCTCGCCGCCGACCACGACTTCGAGGTTCCGCCGTCGATGGTCGAAGCCGAGTTCAACCAGATCTGGGCGCAGCTCCAGCACGAGGCGACCCATGAGGCCGACCCCGAGGCGGCGATGGCCGAGCTGGAGAACGAGCGCGAGGATTACCGCGCGATCGCGGTCCGTCGCGTCCGCCTGGGCCTGCTCCTGTCGGAGATCGGCCAGGCGAACGGCGTCGAGGTGAGCCAGCAGGAAATGCAGCGCCTGATCCTGCAGGCAGCGCAGCAGTATTCGCCGCAGGACCGCGAGCGCTTCATCCAGTACGTCCAGCAGGAGCCGATGGCGGCTGCCCAGCTGCGCGCGCCGCTGTATGAGGACAAGGTCGTCGACTTCCTGTTCGACAAGGCCGAGATCACCGACCGCGAAGTGACCCGCGAGGAGCTGGAAGCCGCGATCGAGAGCGAGGACGGGTTCGCCAGCGGCACCCACGTCCACAACCATGATCACGACCATGACCATGATCACGACCATGACCACGCGCATGGCCACGACCACGACCACGGCACCGAAGAAGCGGCTGCCGAGCCGGTGAAGCCGAAGCGCAAGTCGACCAAGAAGGCCGAAGCCGCCGACATCGAGCCGGCCGCCGCCGACGCCGAGGCAGCACCCGCCGCGCCGAAGAAGAAGGCTGCGACCAAGAAGGCTGCCAAGGAAGAAGGCGCTTCGGACGAGGGCGGCGAGACCGCACCGAAGAAGAAGGCCGCCAAGAAGAAGGCCGACGACGCCGCCTAAGCGCGCGTCCGACCGGATCGAAAAAGGGCTGCAGGTCGCAACGGACCTGCAGCCCTTTTCTTTTGGCGTGCACCTCTTCGACCGGACGCGGGGCCGTCGCACGGGAGTGGCTTCGCTCTCCAACCCGTCGCATGCTCGGGCGCGACGCACCCGGGCGCTAAAGGGCGGCGGTCCCCGTGCCCACGCAGGCGCGGGTGCCGCCGGCGACACACTCCGCGCGCCAGCGA
Source organism: Sphingomonas sp. JUb134 (assembly GCF_004341505.2). NCBI lineage: Bacteria > Pseudomonadati > Pseudomonadota > Alphaproteobacteria > Sphingomonadales > Sphingomonadaceae > Sphingomonas > Sphingomonas sp. JUb134. The sequence continues at coordinate 2,741,272 of NZ_SLYP02000001.1, read as the reverse complement.
TCCCATGTCTCGCGCTTGATCCCCGACTGGACGGCAATCTCGGCAATGTCGGACCACCGATGGATCGGGGGCGCAGACAACAATCGCCGCATGAACATGCGCGTCTGGGCCTCGCCGACCGCCCGCTCGAGCGAGAGCAGCAGTAGGGGGGCGTAGTTATAGCGATAGCCCCCGTCGATCTGCGGCGAGGCGGTGATCTCGTCGAGCGCGACGAACGTCTGCGGCTGCTTTTCGATCGCTTTTCGAAGCTGCGCAACCTGGCGGGACGCTGCGTCCTCGCCCAGGATCGCCTGCTGGGCCTTGATCGACAGGAACTGCGCGGTCGATTCCAGCAGCAGCCAGGCGTAGGGGCCGGTCGGTCGGGTCAATGTGCCGAAGTAGTAATGTGCTGTTTCGTGGGACAGGTACGCTGCGTACATCTCGGCCTTCTCTCCCCCGGCGAGCAGGGCATCCCCGATGGCACCGACAGAGCCGCTGAGCGCGATCGTCGGCCAAGTCGCAAATCCCTAGGAGCTTTCCCTGCGATCCCGGTCCACCTGGTTCAGCGTCACCATCCGCAGCAGCGTCGGATCGTCGGCCATGGGCTGGCCAAGATAGCTGCCGTAGAAGCCGCGAATTCTGGAGAAGTGATCGGCCAGTGCTGCCTGCTGTGCCGCCGTCACTGACTGGTTGAGGATCGTCAAGCCACCGGTCCGCGTGAGCGGCCCCGTGCCGCCGAACAGGAGCAGGGGCCGCGCGAGCTCGCTTCTGAACTGCGCGACAGGACCCTTGGTCGCCCCGCTGCCGTTCATGTAGAGGAAGCGACAGCCATCGCAGGCGATCTCCAGATCATAAGCCATCACATCGACCCGCGTTTTCAGCACAGGGTCGAAGGGGGCGGGAAACCACACCGCCTGTTCGGACGCGCGCACGCTGTCTGCGTTGAAGGCGATCAGCCCCTTGAAGTCGGTCGGTGCGTCGCGCTCGGCATAGACGGGGAAGGCGCCGACGTAGGACACGCACATCGTGGCGGGCGCATCTTCCAACGTATACACACGTGCCTCGCCGTCGACCCCTGGATCGAACCAGCCGGTGAAGCTCACGGGCTTGCCGCTCCCATCCGTGACGCGCGCGACGTTCAGTCCGGCATTGAGCACGAAGGTCTTTGCTGTCGCCGGGGGTCGTGCTCCGACGCAAACCTGACCTTCAAATCGTCCGTCTGCCAGGGAAGCGCGGACCTTGCCCGTCGCGCGGACGGGTTGGTCCTTCTGAACCGGCGCGGCAGGCAGCGACGTCGCAGCCAGCAGGGTGAGCCCCGGGGCACCGAGCCCGTATGTAAGCGTCTTCATCGTTTCTGATCCCCGGGCCGTCAAAGAGCGGGCGCGACGGCGCTCCGCCCCCAGCGACACTGTCGTTTCCTGATCAAAGAAGTGCGGCGTCCCGCCGAAGGACGGCAGGACGGTGTCTCCCAGCACCGTCAAATGCGTCCGGTAAAGGTCTAGGCGAGGCAGGCCGCCAGGCGGTCGGCCGACCGGAGCGTCTCGGCGCCAAGGGCCGGGACGGCTTCCGACTTGCCGTAGCCGCGGAGCTTCCGGTAGCGCTGCACGAACAGTGCACCCGGCTGCCCGGTGAGCTCGGCAATCGCACCCTTGCCCTCTTCCGCGACGATCGCGCGCGCCATGACATAGCCCAAGGCATAGAGCACTTCGTCGCCATAGAAGCCCAGGGCATAGACGTCGTCGTACGGGACCTCGACGTCCGTATTCAGGCCATGGACCGACAGTTCGAGCAGCGTGACGCTTCGATCGACCAGGCCGATGTTGCGCAACGTCCTTTGCCGCGCCTCGTCGCTTCCCGCGTCGATCCCGGCTGGCATCGCAGCGACGTCGCCGACCAGGCTGGCGCTGCCCTCCATCTCCAGCGATGCGAAGAGCGGGACCAGCTCCTTGCTATGCGGCACCGCAGCCGTGCAGGCCTGGGCCTTGGGCGAGAGCGGCCGCGCCTGCTTGGCGATCCCCTGGATGGCGTGAAACAGCTCGTGCTGCATCACCGTGGCGGCGAGCGGCGCGGAAGGGAACCGGTCCAGGTTTAGGAAGAACTCCGGATCGCCGAAAGCGAAGCCGCCCGACGTGCCGCCCACGATCAGGTGGCCGACGACGTGTCCGCCCAGATCCGGCGGCGTGAACTCCGCGATCCTGCCTTTGACCTGATCCAGAAGATTGGACTGCGGGTCCTCCAGCTTGCCCAGCGTGGCGCGGATCTGTTCGATATGACTTCGCACCTGCCCGAAGCGGAACCTCGCGGGATCGGGTTCGGCATCGTTCCCTTGGGCCGCGGCGACCAAGGCCTTTGCGAACAGTTCGTTCGAAGCCGGACGCCCATAGTTGCGCGCCTTCCGGATCAGTCCCTGGTTGCCGGGAAGCGCAGCCACGCGCAGTGCGTCCGCCGTCGTCAACGCCGGGTTCTGGAGAGCTGCCAGGACCGCCTTGGTCGCCTCTACGTCCACCGTAACGGAAAGGTTTGCACGGGGTCGGCCAGATGCGGCCGATCGATCCTGTGTCGCACTGGGTGCCGCTCCAACCGCGCCCGCCAAAGAGAGAGCCGCCAGCGCAGCTCCGACCCGTCCATATTGCCGCATTCATTCCCCCCAAGAGTCCGACCGGTGTATTAACCCGGCAACACGGCTGTCAAGCGGCAAGGCCAGGGCTGGCGGCAACGCTCTCCGCGATCTTCTTTTCTGCTGGCGGCCAGTCTGAGGGATGGGCTAGGCGCGGGCGCAGTTCAGACGCTACCGGAACCTGCATGAAGATCGCCGTCCTGCTGCCCTGCTACAATGAAGAGGCTGCGATCGCGCAGACGGTGGCGGGGTTCCGCGAGGCGCTGCCGGACGCGACGATCTATGTCTATGACAACAACAGCCGCGATCGGACGGTCGCGGTCGCACGGGAGGCGGGGGCGGTGGTCCGCTCCGAGCGCATCCAGGGCAAGGGCGCCGTCGTGCGCCGCATGTTCGCCGACATCGAGGCCGACGTCTATGTGATGGCGGACGGCGACGCGACCTATGACGCCAGCGTCGCGCCGGCGATGGTGGCGCAGCTGGTCGGCGAACAGCTCGACATGATCGTCGGCTCGCGCGTCGAGCAGCACCAGGCCGCGTATCGCCGCGGCCACCGCTTCGGCAACCGGGCGATGACCGGCATTCTCGCCCGCCTGTTCGGGCGCAGCTTCACCGACATCTTTTCCGGCTACCGCGTCTTCTCGCGCCGCTTCGTGAAGAGCTTCCCCTCCCTGTCGGGCGGGTTCGAGATCGAGACCGAGATCAGCGTCCATGCGCTGGAGCTCAAGATGCCGGTCGCGGAGGTCGAGACCTGCTATTTCGCGCGGCCGGAGGGGTCGCATTCCAAGCTCAGCACCTATCGCGACGGCTGGCGGATCGCGCGGACGATCGCGACGCTCTATCGCTTCGAGCGGCCGCTGTGGTTCTTTGGCGCGGTGGGCCTCCTCCTCGCGGCCGTCGCGCTGCTGCTGGCGGTGCCGCTGGTGGTCACCTATCTACAGACCGGCCTCGTGCCGCGCTTCCCGACCGCGATCCTGGTGACGGGCCTGATGATCCTCGCCTTCCTGTGCGGATTCTCGGGGCTGATCCTCGACACGGTGGTGCGCGGGCGGGTGGAGGTGCGGCGGCTGGCCTATCTGGCGCATCCGGCCCCCGGCAACTGACGTCCCGCCGCGGATCGCACCTCGCGGCCCTTGCGCCGGGCGATCCGAGCGCCGATGTTGTGTTTCGAACCTTACCAAGCGGGAACCCAATGCAGGACATCCACGACGCCCTCGTCCCCATCGTCATCGAACAGTCGAGCCGCGGCGAGCGCAGCTTCGACATCTATTCGCGCCTGCTGCGTGAGCGGATCGTGTTCGTGACCGGTGGCGTCGAGGATCACATGGCGTCGCTCATCACCGCCCAGCTGCTCTTCCTCGAGTCCGAGAACCCGAAGAAGGACATCTGGATGTACATCAACTCGCCGGGTGGCGTGGTGACCGCCGGCATGGCGATCCACGACACCATGCAGTACATCCGCCCGCGCGTCGGCACGGTGTGCATCGGCCAGGCGGCATCGATGGGCAGCTTCCTGCTCGCCAGCGGCGAGCCGGGGATGCGCGTCGCGCTCACCAACGCGCGCATCATGGTCCACCAGCCGTCGGGCGGCGCCCAGGGCATGGCTTCGGACATCGAGATCCAAGCCAAGGAGATCCTGCGCATCCGTCGCCGGATGAACGACCTGTACGCCAAGTACACGGGCAAGCCGCTGGAGGAGATCGAGCGGGCGATGGATCGCGATACCTTCCTGGAGGCGGACGAAGCCAAGGCGTTCGGCCTGGTCGACCAGGTGTTCGACAAGCGCCCGACCCCGACCGAGGAAGCGCCTGCGGCCTGATCCGCGGCTGGAACATGCCCGCGCCTGAATCCGGCGGCGCGGGCAACGTCCTGATAACCAACGCGTTTTATGGATTGCCGGACCGGTGCCCGAGTGTAGACTGTCGGGCGGTGTAACGCGCCTAGGTGCGCGGGAGAGAAGTGAATGACCAAGCTCAGCGGCGGTGACTCCAAGAGCACGCTCTATTGCTCCTTCTGCGGCAAGTCGCAGCATGAGGTGCGCAAGCTCATCGCCGGCCCCACCGTGTTCATCTGCGATGAGTGCGTGGAGCTGTGCAACGACATCATCCGCGAGGAGACCAAGTCCGCGCTGGTGTCGAAGAAGGACGGGGGCGTCCCCACGCCGCAGGAGATCTGCGATGTGCTGGACGACTATGTCATCGGGCAGAAGCAGGCCAAGCGCGTGCTGTCGGTGGCCGTCCACAACCACTACAAGCGCCTGAACCACGGCCAGAAGGGCGCCGACGTCGAGCTGGCGAAGTCGAACATCCTGCTCGTCGGCCCGACCGGTTGCGGCAAGACGCTGCTCGCCCAGACGCTGGCGCGCATCCTGGACGTTCCGTTCACCATGGCGGACGCGACGACGCTGACCGAAGCCGGCTATGTCGGCGAGGACGTCGAGAATATCATCCTGAAGCTGCTTCAGGCATCCGACTACAACGTCGAGCGGGCGCAGCGCGGCATCGTCTACATCGACGAGATCGACAAGATCAGCCGCAAGGCCGAGAACCCGTCGATCACGCGCGACGTGTCGGGTGAGGGCGTGCAGCAGGCGCTGCTCAAGCTGATGGAAGGGACCACCGCGTCCGTTCCGCCGCAGGGTGGCCGCAAGCATCCGCAGCAGGAGTTCCTGCAGGTGGACACGACCAACATCCTGTTCATCTGCGGTGGCGCGTTCTCGGGCCTGGAGAAGATCATCGGCGACCGCCTGCAGGGCAAGTCGATCGGCTTCGGCGCCTATGTGGCCGCTCCCGAGGAGCGCCGCACGGGTGAGGTGCTGCGCCAGACCGAGCCGGAGGATCTGCTCAAGTTCGGCCTGATCCCCGAGTTCGTCGGCCGTCTGCCGGTGATCGCGACGCTCGAGGACCTGGACATCGACGCGCTGGTCAAGATCCTGACCGAGCCGAAGAACGCCCTGGTCAAGCAGTACCAGAAGCTGTTCGACATGGAGGGCGTGCGCCTGGGCTTCAACGACGACGCGCTGGTCGCGGTGTCGAAGAAGGCGATCGATCGCAAGACCGGCGCCCGTGGCCTGCGCTCGATCCTGGAGGGCATCCTGCTCGACACCATGTTCGACCTGCCCGGAATGGACGGGGTCGACGAGGTGGTGGTCGACAAGGACGTGATCGAGGGCCGCAAGGAACCGGTCCGCGTCTATGCGGAAAAGCAGAAGGCGGGAGACGCCGCCTGATCGGCGGCGCGCCCTAGCCAGAACCACGAAACGGGCGCCCGCAACGGCGCCCGTTTCTGCTTTGGGGGCTGCGGATAGGGGGGCCGCGGCTGCAAGAACGGAGATTTGAAAAGATGAACGCGACAATCGCGACGCTGCTCGGCGGGGCGCTGCTGGCCGCCGCCCCTGCGTCCGCACAGGCTGCCGATCCGGGCGCCTGCACCGCTGCGACGCAGACCTGGCTGATGGTGACGGTGCGCGGCCTCAAGAACAGCACCGGCAAGGTCCGTGTCCAGCTCTACGACGGCGCCGGCTTCCTGAAGAAGGGCCGCTGGCTCGGCCGCGTCGAGGCACCCGCGCGCGAGGGCGCGACCATCTGCATCGCCGTGCCGCGCGCCGGCGATTATGCGGTGGCGGTCCGCCACGACGCGAACGGCAACGGCAAGTCCGACTGGAACGACGGCGGCGGCTTCTCCCGCGACCCCAAGCTGTCGCTGATGCGCCTGGAGCCGGACTTCGCCAAGGTGGTGATCCCGGTGCGCTCGGGCGAGAATCGCGTGGCGGTGACGATGAACTACCGCCGCGGGCTGAGCATTGGGCCGGTCAAATAGAGCTCGATCCCGCACCCACCTCGGAGAGCTGTCCGAGGTGGGTGCGAGACTCTGCTAATCGGCCTGCCGCACGCGGAATACGTCACCGCCAGCATCGACTACGTACAGTTCGCCCTGCAGGTCCTCACCGAAGAGGGCGGGGTGGCCAAGGGTACCCTGGTCCGGTGCAAAGTCCGCCGTACGGCGTTCCAGCGCCGCTGCCCCGAGCGTGATTCCGGCAACAATCTTCGATCGCGGGACCGAGAACACGATCCCGCTCTTGTCCGCAAAGACATATTGATCCCGGAGCGAGGCGACGGACCCGCGATATACGTAGCCGCCGACGACCCCGCCGCCCTCAGGCCGCGTGTACTCGATCACCGGATCGATCGCGTCCTTGGGAGCCGGCGGGAGGACTACGCTCGTGCCCTCCTTCGCGGGCCAGCCGTAGTTGCCGGCGTTTGCGGTCGAGACGAGATTGATCTCTTCCTTTCCGGTTTCGCCCCGATCCGCCACGAGGAGCAGGCCGCTGGTGAAGCTGGCGCCACGAGGATTGCGGAAGCCCTTCGCGATCCTGGTGGCAACGTAGTACTTGGGCGAGGCCCCAGCGTATGGGTCGGGGTTGTTATCGACCCGAAGAAGCTTCCCGAGAATGGAGGTGTCGCTTTGTGCAGTTCCAGCGGGATCGCGCCTGCCGCCTCCGTCGGAGGTGACGACATAGAGCTTTCCGTCCGGCCCAAACGCCGTGGAAGCGGCATAGTTGTTGGTCGGCTCGTGTACCTCGGCTGCTACCGAAAGGACGGCCTCGCCGCAGGACGGTGAGAGGAACGTCCCTTGACGGCGACAGGCGGTGATCAAGACACGTCCCTCCCACCCGCTGAACACGGCGTAAAAGCGTCCATCGCTCGCGTAATTTGGCGAGACTGCAATCGCCTGGAGACCGCGCTCGCCTTCGGTGTCAACGGAGAGCGTCAGGAAAAGCGTCTTCTGGCCAGTCGCCGGATCCAGCGTGTAGATAGCGCCGCCGCGTTCAGCGACGAATAGCGATGTACTACCGGGAACTGGAACGATGGCGACGGGATCCACGAAGCCTGTAGCCACGCGTGTGAGTGCGATGCCTTCCTTGCTGTTCGTGACGCTGACCCGCAGGTCGAGGGTCGTGCGGGCCTGCCCGTCGCTGACCTGGAGCTGCACTTCATAGACATGGTCGGCGTTCGCATCGGCCGGCAGGTCGTAGTTCGGCACGGCGACGAACTTCAGCGTGGCTCCCGACAGGACGAACGCGGCGGCATCGGCCCCGCCCGAGATCGTGAAGGTGAGTGCGCTTCCTTCCGGATCCGTCGCTGCCGCCGTGTAGGTGAAGTCGGAGCTGTTTTCGACGACGTTCGCGGTTGCCGCCGAGGTGAACGCAGGCGCCTTGTTGGCGGGTGGTGGTGCCGGCGGCGCGGAATCATCATTGCCGCAAGCACTCAGCATCAGCGCACCCGCGACGGCACCGCCCGCGAGCAGCCAAGAGCGCATCGCGCTCGTCTTCCAGACTTCCATTATCCCCCCCGAGAATGTCTCGTCTGGCGAGGATAGGAGCCAGTCAAATCGGTGCGCAAGCGATTTGCAGCGGCGGCACCTTTACCCCGCTGCCTTCGCCAGCCCCCGCGACAGTTGCAGCGCCCCGTGGAGCCGGCTGCGCGGGTCGGGCCAGGCGCGGGAGATGGCGAGCTTCATGTCCGGCCGCAGCTTCGCCGCGCCGCCCAGGCGGTCGACATAGGCGAGGAGGTTGGGGACGTTGGGGAAATTGTCCTCGTGGAACGTCACGATCGCGCCGCGGGCGCCGACGTCGATCTTGGCGATGCAGGCGCGCTTGGCGTTGAGCTTGGTCTCGATCAGCTTCAACAGGTTCTCGGTCGCCTCGGGCAGCTTGCCGAACCGGTCGATGAGCTCGGCGGCGAAGGCGTCGATGCCGGTGCGGTCGTCCACGTCGTTGAGGCGGCGGTAGAGGCCCATGCGCAGGTCGAGGTCGGGGACATAGTCCTCCGGGATCAGGATCGGCGCGTCGACGGTGATCGAGGGCGAGAACTCCTTGGGCTTGTCCTCGCGCAGGCCGCCGGCCTTGGCATCGAGGATCGCCTCCTCCAGCATCGACTGGTAGAGTTCGTAGCCCACTTCCTTGATGTGGCCCGACTGCTCGTCGCCCAGCAAATTGCCGGCGCCGCGAATGTCGAGGTCGTGGCTCGCGAGCTGGAAGCCGGCACCCAGCGACTCCAGGTCGGACAGCACCTTCAGCCGCTTGGTCGCGGCCTCGGTCATCTGCCGCTCGGGCGCGGTGTTCATATAGGCGTACGCGCGCGTCTTGGCCCGGCCGACGCGCCCGCGCAGCTGGTAGAGCTGGGCCAGGCCGAACTTGTCGGCGCGGTTGATGACGAGCGTGTTGGCGGACGGAATGTCGAGCCCGCTTTCGACGATGGTGGTCGACACCAGCACGTCGTAGCGCTTGTCGTAGAAGGCGGACATGCGCTCCTCGACCTCGCTCGGGCTCATCTGGCCGTGGGCGACGACGTAGCGGATCTCCGGCACATCCTGCGCCAGGAACTTCTCGATGTCCGGCAGGTCGGCGATGCGCGGCGTCACGAAATAGGCCTGGCCGCCGCGATAATGCTCGCGCAGCAACGCCTCGCGGATCACCACCGGATCCCAGGGCATCACATAGGTGCGCACCGCCAGGCGATCGACCGGCGGGGTCTGGATCACCGACAGCTCGCGCAGGCCCGACATCGCCATCTGCAGCGTGCGCGGGATCGGCGTGGCGGTCAGCGTCAGCATGTGGACGTCGGCCTTGAGCGCCTTCAGCCGTTCCTTGTGCGTCACGCCGAAGCGCTGCTCCTCGTCGACGATGACGAGGCCGAGCCGTTTAAAGTCGATGGTCTTGGCGAGCACCGCATGCGTCCCGACGATCACGTCGATCGTGCCGTCGGCGAGCCCTTCCTTGACCCGCTTTGCCTCGGCCGCGGGCACCAAGCGGGAGAGGCGGCCGACGTTGATCGGGAAGCCCTCGAACCGCTGGGTGAAGTTCATGTGGTGCTGGCGCGCGAGCAGCGTGGTGGGACAGACCACGGCCACCTGCATGCCGGCCATCGCCGCCACGAAGGCGGCGCGCAACGCCACCTCGGTCTTGCCGAAGCCGACGTCGCCGACGACCAGCCGGTCCATCGGCGTGCCGGCGGCGAGATCGTCCAGCACGTCGCCGATCGCGCGATCCTGGTCCTCGGTCTCCTGGTACGGGAAACGGTCGACGAAGGCGGGATAGCCGCTGTGGTCGGGCTCGGCGACTTCGGCCGGGCGCAGCGCACGTTTGGCGGCGGTGGCGATCAGCTCGCCCGCGATCGCCTGGATGCGCTCCTTCATGCGGCTCTTGCGCCGCTGCCACGCCTCGCCGCCCAGCTTGTCGAGCGTCGCGCCTTCCTCGCCCGATCCGTAGCGGGAGAGGACCTCCAGGTTCTCGACCGGCACGTAGAGCTTGTCGCCGCCGGCGTAGCTCAGCGCCACGCAGTCGTGCGGCGCGCGCGAGACCGGGATCTGGGTCAGCCCTTCGTAGCGGCCGATGCCGTGCTCGGTATGCACCACCAGGTCGCCGGGCGAGAGCGTCGCCAGCTCCTGCAGGAACGCGTCGGTGTTCTTGCGGCGCTTGGCCCGCCGGACCAGCCGGTCGCCGAGCATGTCCTGCTCGGTCAGCACCGCCACGTTGGGCGCCGTGAAGCCGTGGTCGAGGGGGAGGACGATCAGCGTCGGTCCGCGCTCGGCCGCCCCCAGCGCCTCCTGCCAGCCGTCGGCGGCGATCGCACCCTTGAGGCCATGGTCCGCGAGCAGCCCGGTCAGCCGCTCGCGCGCACCCGGCGAATAGCTGGCGAGGATCGCCTTGCGGCCCTCGCGCTTGAGCTTGGCGAGGTGCGCGACCACCGCCTCATAGACGTTGTTGCCGGCGGTGCGTTCGGGCGCGAAGTCGCGCGGGCCGTCGACGCCGAAGTCGAGCACGGTCGCGCTCTCCGGCTCGTGGAACGGCGTGACTTGATGCGCCGCCGCCTCGTCCAGCCGCCGCGTCCATTCCTCGGCATTCAGGTAGAGCTGGTTGGGGAGCAGCGGGCGGTAGCTGCCGGGATCGGCCGACTGCGCGCGGGCGCGGTTGGCGTGATAGTCGGTGATGCCCTCGAACCGTGCCTCGGCGGCGCCGGGTGTACCTGCGTCGCGCACGATCACCGCGTCAACGGGCAGGTGCTCGAACAGCGTCTCCAGCCGCTCCTCGAACAGCGGCAGCCAATGCTCCATGCCCGAAAGGCGGCGCCCGTCGGAGATCGCCTGGTAGAGCGGGTCGCCGGTCGCGGTCGCGCCGAACGTCTCGCGATACCGCGCGCGGAAGCGCTTGACGCTTTCCTCGTCGAGCAGCGCTTCGGACGCGGGGAGCAGGGTGAAGCCGTCGATGCGGCCGCTGGTGCGCTGGTCGGCGGGATCGAAGGTGCGGACGCTTTCGATCTCGTCGCCGAAGAAGTCGAGCCGCAGCCCCTGTTCGGAGCCCGAGGGAAAGAGGTCGACCAGCCCGCCGCGTACCGCGAACTCGCCGGCGTCGTGGACGGTCTCGACCCGGACATAGCCGTTGCCCTGGAGCAGCTCGGCCAGGCGATCGAGGGAGATGCGCTCGCCCGGCGCCAGCCGCGCCACCAGCTGGCGGATGCGGAACGGGGTCAGCACCCGCTGGGTGACGGCGTTGACGGTGGTCACCAGCAGGCGCGGCGCCTTGGCCGGGGTCTGAAGCGCGTGGAGCGTGGCCAGCCGCTCGGACATGGCGCGCAGCGTCGGGGAGGCGCGGTCGTAGGGGAGGCAGTCCCACGCCGGGAAGCTCAGTACCTCCAGCTCGGGCGCGAAGAAGGGCGCAGTCGCCGCCACCGCCCGCATCGCCGCCTCGTCCGGGGCCACATAGACCACCCCGCCGGCGCTTCCCCGCGCCAGATCGGCGAGCAGGCTGGGCAGGAACCCCGCCGGCACGCCCGAAAGCGTGAGCGGGCGGCTGGCGGACAGGATGGTCTGGAGATCGGGCATAGGCGGCGGGGCGGTCCGTTCAGAAAGGGATCAGCGCGCGATCGGCACGTAGTTCAGGGTCTTGAGCGCCGCCATCACGGTGCCCTCGAACTGCGGCGGCACCGGCTGGGTTCCCATCGCCCAGGCCATGATGTCGACGTCCTGCTCCTCCAGGAAGGTTTCGAACCACGCGATCTCTTCGTCGTTCCAGCCTTGCCCGTGCGCGTCGAAGAAGCCGCCGATCATCAGGTCGGCTTCCTTGGTGCCGCGGTGCCAGGCGCGGAAGCGCAGGCGCTTGAGACGGGTTTCGCGGTCCATGGGATCTCCAACGGCAAGGAGCCGGCGGGCGCGAACGGCCGTCGGCGAGTCAGTGCGACGCCGCTTCCCGACACGGGCCGAAACGCGGTAGGGGCAGCAGATAGTCATGCGTCCCCAACTTCTCAATCCGCTGTTCGCCGAGGTCACCGCCCTGAAGGGTGTCGGCGCCGCCATGGCCAAGCCGCTCGACCGGCTGGGCCTGTCGCGCGTGGTCGACGTCGCCTTTCACCTGCCGAGCGGCTGGGTCGACCGGCTGCCGCGCGACACGCTCGACATGGCGGACGCGGGCCGGATCATCGCGATCACGCTGACGCCGACCGACTATCGGCTGAGCGCCGGGCGGGGCCCGACGCGGGTGCAGGCGCAGGATGCGGCCGGCAATGTCGTGAGCCTCGTCTATTTCGGCGGCAACGCCGGCTGGGTGAAGAAGCTGCTGCCACTGGGCGAGCCGCGGCGGGTGTCCGGCAAGCTCGAGACCTATGGCCAGTCGCTCCAGATCGTGCACCCGGACCAGGTGCTGCCGCTGGAAGAAGCGAGCGGCCTGCCGGAGCGCGAGGCGGTGTATCCGCTGTCGGAAGGGCTTACCTCGCGGCGGGTCGCCGGGCTGGTGGAGCAGGCGATCGAGCGGGCGCCTGAATTGCCCGAATGGATCGAGCCGAGCCTGCGTTCCACCCGTGGCTGGCCGAGCTGGCGCGAGGCGCTGGCGCGCATCCACGCCGATCCGGCCGATGCCAAGGCGCGCCAGCGGCTCGCCTATGACGAGGTGTTCGCCAACCAGCTCGCGCTGCTGCTGGTCAGGGGCGAGGCACGCGCCAAGCGCGGCCGGCCGCTGACCGGCGACGGCAGCGTGCGCGCGCGGCTCAAGCTGCCCTATGCGCCCACCGGCGCGCAGGCGCGGACCATTGCGGAGATCGAGGGCGACCTGGCGCAGGTGCAGCCGATGCTGCGGCTGCTCCAGGGCGACGTGGGTTCGGGCAAGACGCTGGTGGCGATCATGGCGCTGCTGATCGCGGTGGAGGCGGGCGCGCAGGGGGCATTGCTCGCGCCGACCGAGATCCTGGCGCGCCAGCATGGCGAGACGCTGACCCGGCTGCTCGCACCCATCGGCGTCAACGTCGCGGTGCTCACCGGCCGCGACAAGGGACGCGCGCGCGAAGCGACGCTGATGGGGCTCGCCGATGGGTCGATCGACATTTTGGTCGGCACCCACGCGATCTTCCAGGAGGGCGTGGGCTATCGCGACCTGGGGCTGGTGGTGGTGGACGAGCAGCATCGCTTCGGCGTCGCCCAGCGGATGATGCTCCAGGCCAAGGCGCAGCGCCCGCCGCACCTCCTGGTGATGACCGCGACGCCAATCCCGCGCACGCTGACGCTCGCGCAATATGGCGAGATGGACGTCAGCCGCCTGGACGAGATGCCGCCCGGCCGCGAGCTGATCGAGACGCGCGTCGTGTCGGAGGATCGGCTGGACGAAGTGGTCGACGCGCTCGCCCGGCACCTGTCGAACGGCGGGCAGGCGTACTGGGTATGTCCGCTGGTCGAGGAGAGCGAGAAGAGTGACCTCGCCGCTGCCGAGGCGCGCGCGGAGGGCCTGCGCCAGCGGTTCGGCGAGCGGGTCGGGCTGGTTCACGGGCGGATGAAGGCGCCGGAGAAGGACGCCGCCATGGCCGATTTCCAGGCAGCGCGCACCGGCGTGCTGGTCGCGACCACGGTGATCGAGGTCGGCGTGGACGTGCCCAACGCCACGCTGATCGTGATCGAGGCGGCGGACCGCTTCGGCCTCGCCCAGCTCCACCAGCTGCGCGGGCGCGTGGGACGGGGCGGGGGGACCTCGCGGTGCCTGCTGCTGCGCGGCAATGCGCTCAGCGAAACCTCGCGCTCGCGGCTCGCCTTGATGCGCGAGAGCAATGACGGCTTCCGCATCGCCGAGGAAGACCTGCGACTGCGCGGCGCGGGCGAGATCCTGGGTACCCGCCAGTCGGGCGAGATGCAGTTCCGCCTGGCGACGCCAGAGATGCTCGACGACCTGATGCCGGCCGCCAACGGCGACGCGCGGCTGCTGGTGGACCGCGACGGCGGCCTCCATGGTCCGCGCGGTGAGGCGGCGCGGCTGGCGCTCTACTTGTTCGAGCGGGATGCCGCGGTGGGGCTGCTGCGCTCGGGCTGAGGGTCGAAGGGCGGCAGCGGCTCCAGCACCGCGGCGAGCAGTTCGTAGTAGCTCGCGCGATCGATCGGCATGTCGAACACGCAGCCGAAGCGCTTGCCCTTGGCCCAACGCACGTCCGCACCCATCACGCCCACCACCGGCAGGATCAGCCGCAGCCGGTCGCCGGGCTGGAACGCCAGGTCGGTGGTCGCAGAAAGGCCGTGCGAGGAGATGTTGAGGACGCGCAGTTGCAGCGCCTCGGCCGCAGGACCGAAGCCCCGCGCCTCGAACTGCACTTCGTCGCGCACGTGCGACGGTTCGACCGCCCCCGCCGCCGTCTGCCTGAACTTCTCGTCCATGGCGCCCCCTTGCGGCGAATGGATATCAGCATTGGCGGGGATGGGGAAGGACGGATGCTCGGGCGGTACTTGGCACCGTCTCGGGGAGGTGCAGGTTTCTCTCAGTACCCCGGCGGAGGCCGGGGTCCAGTTGGGAAGGCCGTAGTGAAGGCCCGCACCCTCGCAGCCGCCCCCACCTGGGCCCCGGCCTTCGCCGGGGTACGAAGAAGGGAGGATGCGGCCTTCGTGCTCCTGCGAAGGCAGGAGCCCAGGGTCACGGGCGCAACCGGTCGTTGCTCTGCTGGGCCCGTATCCCTGCCTGCGCAGGGATACGGTGGGGGCGGTGGAAGGTCCCGCATCCCGCCAAGGTCGCACAGCGGGGCTACGCCAGCAGCTTTCGACTGCTGGCGCCCGCTTCTTCAGGCGGCCGGCAGCAGGATGCCGTGGTGCTTCTTGCCCGAGGACAGGCGCACCGGCGCAGATACCGCGATCTGCATGGCTTCGTCGGTGATCTTCTCGCCATCGACACGGGCGCCGCCGCCCTTGATCAGCCGGCGTGCCTCGCCCTTGGACGCGGCGAGACCCAGCGCCACCAGTGCGTCGACCGCGGTGATGCTTCCCTCCGCCAGCTGGTGCGTGGGCAGCGCGTCGCCTGCGGCACCCTCTTCAAAGGTCCGGCGCGCGGTTTCGGCCGCCTGGACTGCCGCCTCCTCACCGCGGCAGAGCGCGGTCGCGGCGTCGGCCAGGATCTTCTTCGCCTCGTTGATCTCGGCGCCCTGCAACGCCTCCAGCCGGGCGATCTCGTCCAGCGGCAGGTCGGTGAAGAGGCGCAGGCGGGTGCCGACGTCGCGGTCGTCGGTGTTCCGCCAGAACTGCCAATAGTCGAAGTGCGACAGCAGGTCCTCGTTCAGCCACACCGCGCCGCCCACGGACTTGCCCATCTTCGTGCCATCCGCGTTGGTGAGAAGCGGCGTGGTGAGGCCGAACACCGGCGTGCCATCAACCCGGCGTGAGAGGTCGACGCCGTTGACGATGTTGCCCCACTGGTCCGATCCGCCCATCTGCAGGCGGCAGCCCGCGCGGCGCGACAGCTCCAGGAAGTCGTAGGCCTGGAGGATCATGTAGTTGAATTCGAGGAAGCTCAGCGACTGCTCGCGATCCAGGCGCAGCTTCACCGAATCGAAGCTCAGCATCCGGTTGACCGAGAAATGCTGGCCGATGTCGCGCAGGAAAGGGATGTACTCGAGCTTGTCGAGCCACTCGGCATTGTCGAGCATGATCGCGTCGCTCGGCCCGTCGCCGAACGTCAGGAAGCGCTCGAACACGCGCTTGATCGAGGCGACGTTCGCCTGGATCGTCTCCTCCGTCATCAGCTTACGCGCTTCGTCCTTGAAGCTCGGGTCGCCGATCTTGCCGGTGCCGCCGCCCATCAAGACGATCGGCTTGTGGCCGGCGCGCTGGAGCTGGCGCAGCATCATGATCGACACGAGATGGCCGACGTGGAGCGACGACGCCGTCGGATCGAAGCCGATATACCCCGGCACCACTTGGCTGGCCGCAAGCGCGTCGAGCGCCGCCGCGTCGGTCACCTGGTGGATGTAGCCGCGCCCGTCGAGCAGGCGGAGGAGGTCGGAGTTGTACTGGGTCATCGCTCGATCATTCTGCTGTTTGCGCGGCCTCCCTAGCCGCTCGGCGCCCGCGAAGTCGAGAAGATGCGATTTCCGGCGCATTTGCCCGCCCTGCGCCTCTTGGCAGCGCCGCTGCGCCCGCCTAACCCGATGCCCATGCTTGCAGGGCTTATTTTCGCGACCGAGGACGCCGAGGGGCGCGCCGGCACGCTCGCCGCGACGCTGCCCTTCGGGGGCATGACGCTGATCGAATATCAGGCGCGGCTGCTCGCCGCAGCCGGCGTGGGGCAGATGGTGGTGGCGGTGGGACGGGTGACGCCGGCGCTGCTGGGCGCCGTCAGCCGTATCGCCAAGCGCGAGGTGACGGTGGACATCGTCCGCTCCGCCGAGGAAGCGTCTGCCAAGATCCATCCTCTGGCGACCGTCGTCGTGATCGCGGACGGGCTGGTGACCACCGACACGATGCTGCACGCGATGGCCGGCGAGGCGCCGGACGCGATCCTGGTGACGCCGGAGGCGGAGGCGAGCGGCGCGGTCGAGCGGCTCGACCGGGGCCAGTGCTGGGCGGGCGTTGCGACGCTTTCGGCGCAGCGGCTCGCCGAAGTGGCGGCGCTGCCCCGCGAATATGATTTCCAGTCCACCGTGTTGCGGATCGCGGTGGAGGCGGGTGCCCGCCACGTGGCGCTGCCTGCCTCCGCTCGCCGATCGGGCCATGGCGTGGAGCGCGATGCGCAGGTGCTGGCCGGGCGCAGCAATGACGTGCTCGGCGCGCTTGCGAACCAGCGCACCGGCTGGGCGGACCGCTGGTTCTTCACCCCGATCACGCGCTTCCTTTTGCCCCAGCTCGTCCGGCGCGAGGTGCCCGCCTGGGCAACCGCGGTCGCAGGCGGCGGCGCGGGGCTGCTCGCGCTGTTGACGCTGGGGCTGGGGCATCCGGCGCCCGGCATGCTGCTCGCGCTCCTGTCGGTGATCCTGCTTTCGGCCGGGTCGCTGCTCAGCTGGTTGCGGGGGGACAATGTCCGCGCGAGCCAGCAGGAACAGGGCATCCTGCTTCTGGCGGTGCTGTCGGCGCTGCTGCTCGGCATCATCGCCTCGCTCGCCGCGGGGCATGCGACGCCGTTCGTGCTGGCGCTGTGGGGCGTGGCGAGCAACACCGTGGCCGATCGCGTGCCGGTGCGCCCGCGCCCCTGGTATGCGAGCGCCGCCTCGCAGGTGCTGCTGCTGACGCCGTTCGCGCTGCTGGGCCTGGCGACGCTGGGCCTGGCCCTGGCGACGCTGCACGCGGTCGTCAGCCTTGCCGCGGCGGTTGAAGCCAGCCGTCATAAGGCTTAGGCCGGTCTTAACGACCGCACGTTAGGCGAGGGTGCATGGCCGCCCGTTCGACCCAGATTGATCCCGATCCCGCAGCGCTGCTCTCCCATGCGGCAGCGCGCGGCATGCGTGCGCAGGTGCGGGCCGCGCCGCCGGTGGCCGCGTTGTTCGCGCCGCCGACCGACCCTCTCGACGATCGCACCCGCGCCGCGCTGTCGGAGCGGCTGGAGCGGCTGGTCCGCACCTCCGCCGATCGGCTGGCCGAAGAGGCGGCCGCGCGGCTGGACGCCGCGGTCGAGCCGGCACTCGCGGCACGCATCCGACAGGAGGCCGAACAGGTCTGGAACCGGCTGGCTGCGGTGCCGACGCTGTGGGACGCGACGCTGCTTGCCGAACTGCTGGCCGAGACGCGGCTGGCGCTGCTTGCGGCCGCGCTTCCGGTGCGCGCCCCCTTCAACCCCGACCAGCCGAGTCTGCTCGCACGGCTCGCCAATTCGGACGACGGCCTGGTTGCCGAGGCGGCCAAGCTGCTGCTGCTCCACGGCAGCGTTGCCGAGTATGCGACGCTCCAGCAGCTGTGCTGGCCGATCGCGGCGGCGCTGCGCCAGAATGCGACCGATCCGGAGGAGATCGCGCTGCTCGACCGCGCGCTGATCTCGGCGGTGGAGCAACTCCGCGGCCAGGACAATGAGGCGCCGGCCGCGGCCCGGCTCGCACGCGCGCTGCGCCGGGATGTGGCGACGCTGCCGGAGCTGATCGAACAGGCGCTTGCCGATCGTCGGCTCGAACTGGTCGTGGCGCTGATCGCGGACGCGGGCGGTCTTGGCACCCGGGCGGTGCGGGATCTGGTGTTGGAGCGCGATCCGGCACCGCTCTGCATGCTGCTGCGCGCGCTCGACCTGCCGCGGGAGACGCTGGCGCGCATCGGCTTTGCGCTGTGCGAGGCGGATCCGGCGCGGGACCTGGACACGTTCGCCGACCTGATCGACGAGGTCGCCGCGGTGCCGCTGCAGGCGGCATGGCGAGCGGTGGCGGCGATGGCGCTTCCTGCCGGCTATCGCACGGCACTGCTCGCGCTGGGCGACGGAGCGGGCGCATGAGCGGCTTCGATCGCTATCACCAGCCGGCATCCGCGATGCTCGATGCCGACGGGCGGCTGCGCCATGCCGAACCGCGGCTGGCGGGACTGAACGCCCGTGCCGGCGGCGAACCCGGCCAGCCGATCGCGGTACCCGCCATGGCGGAGCTGGTGCGCATCAGCCGCCGCCTGGGCATCGACGTCGCGCGCAAGATCCTGGTCGCCGATGGCGAGGACGACATCGAGTTGTGGGTGCAGGTGGAGCCGGAGGGCGACGGCCTGCGGCTGACGGTCGGCGCCTGGGGGCTTCCGGGCGACGGCGAGGGGACGCACGACGATGCCGACGCCGCCGAGTTGCTGGCGCTCGACGCCGACTGGCGGTGGGAGGCCGATAGCGGGCTCCACCTGACCTATGTCTCGCCCGCCGCCGGTAGCCGCTTCGGCTTCGATGCGACGGACGTGCTCGGCCGCCCGCTCACCTGGCTGTTCCAGCTGACCGACGACGGCGAGGGAGGCTTTCCGATGCTGGGCGCGATGGCGTCGCAGCAGCCGTTCGAGGGGCAATATGCGACGCTGCGCGATACCGGGCGCACGGTGCTGCTGTCCGGCGTGCCGCGCACAGACGCCGGCGGCCGCTTCGCAGGCTTCATCGGCGCCGCCCATGCCGTCGAGCCGGACGTGCCCGAGACGCAGCCGGAACCGCAGGGCCTGCCGCAGAACTTCGGCAAGCGGCTGCGCGCGGCGCTGCGCCAGCCGCTCGACCGGATCGTGGCGCATGCCGACAGCATCAGCGCGCAGGCGGACGGGGCGCTGCTTCAGGACTATGCCGATTATGCCGGCGACATCGCGAGTGCCGGCCGCCACCTGATGGGCCTCGTCAACGACCTGGAGGACGTGCAGGCGGTCGAGGACCCGGACTTCGCGATTGCCGTCGAGTCGCTGGACCTGGCCGACGTGACCCGCCGCGCGGCCGGGCTGCTGGCGGTGCGGGCGGAGCGGGCCGGGGTGACGATCGACCGGCCGGGCGCGCACGAGACGCTGGCGGCACGCGGCGAATTTCGTCGCGCGCTCCAGATCCTGGTCAACCTGATCGGCAATGCGGTGCGCTACTCCCCGCCGGGGGC
Source organism: Sphingomonas sp. JUb134 (assembly GCF_004341505.2). Classification (NCBI taxonomy): domain Bacteria; kingdom Pseudomonadati; phylum Pseudomonadota; class Alphaproteobacteria; order Sphingomonadales; family Sphingomonadaceae; genus Sphingomonas; species Sphingomonas sp. JUb134. The sequence continues at coordinate 2,721,871 of NZ_SLYP02000001.1, read as the reverse complement.
CACCGTGTGGGTGCGGCTGGAGCGCGAAGGGCAGATCGCCTGCGTCATCGTGGCCGACCAGGGCAAGGGCATCGCGCCCGAGGACCAGGCCCGCATCTTCGAGAAGTTCGAGCGGGTCGACCCGAGCGAGCAGGGGGGAAGCGGCCTTGGCCTCTACATCGCCCGGCGGCTCGCCCGCGCCATGGGCGGCGACATCGTCGTCGACAGTGCGCTTGGGGAAGGCGCGCGCTTCGTCCTCACCCTGCCGCTGGTGGAGTAGAGGGGGCGGCGCCGGCTCAGCCGCCGCCCAGCACGGACTTCACCTCCAGATATTCGGCAATGCCGTGCGCGCCATATTCGCGGCCGTTGCCGGAGCGCTTGTAGCCGCCGAACGGCATGTCGGCGTCCGGCACACCGCCGTTCACATAGACCATACCCGCGCGTAGCCTGGGGACCAGTCGCCGGGTATCCTCGGGCGCGCCGAACACGACTGCGGAGAGGCCATAGTCGGTGTCGTTGGCGATGCGGACGGCGTCTTCCTCGTCCGCATAGGCGATCACCGTCACGACGGGTCCGAAGATCTCCTCACGCGCGATGGTCATGTCCGGGGTGACGCCAGAGAAAAGCGTCGGGCGCACGTAGAAGCCGCGCTCGAAGCCTTCCGGGTGTCCGAGGCCGCCCACCTCCAGCGTCGCGCCCTCTGCCAGGGCGCTTGCGATCAGCTGCTGGACACGCTGCCACTGGGCCAGGTTCACCAGCGGGCCGATGTGATCGCCCGCGTCGCGCGGATCGCCGACGCGAACCGCCGCCATCGCCTCCCGCGCGAGCGCGATCGCCGCTTCTTGTTGCGCGGCCGGGACCAGCAGCCGGGTGGGGGCGAGGCAGCTCTGGCCGGAATTGAAGGTGACGCTGCCAACGGTCGCGCGCACCGCGGCCTCCAGGTCGGCGCTCGGCAGGACCAGCGCCGGTGCCTTGCCGCCGAGTTCCTGGTGGACCCGGTTGACGGTGGGCGCCGCCGCCTGCGCCACGGCGATGCCCGCGCGGGTGGAGCCGGTGAAGCTCACCACGTCGACATGCCGGTGCGCGGCGAGCGCCTGGCCGGTCACGCCGTCTCCCTGGACCAGGTTGAACACGCCTGCGGGTACCCCCGCCTCGGCCATCACCTCGGCGAACAGCGCGGCGCAGCTCGGCGCTTCTTCCGAGGGCTTGAGCACCATGGTGCAGCCGGCGGCGAGCGCGGGCGCGACCTTGGCCACGATCTGGTTCATCGGCCAGTTCCAGGGGGTGATCAGCGCCGCCACCCCGATCGGCTCGCGCAGGATCGCGTGGCGACCGCGGCGCTCCTCCCATTGCACTTCGCCCAGGGCGCGCAGCGTCGCCCGCAGGTGGTCGACGCCGGACATGGCCTGCGCATCGCGCGCCATGCTCGCGGGACAACCGACCTCGCGCGTCATGGCGGTGGCAAAGGCGTCCAGCCGCGCCTCGTAGGCGGCGACGATCGCCTCCAGCAGCGCCGCGCGTTCGGCGACGCTGGTGCGCGAAAAGCCGTCGAACGCCCGCCGCGCGGCCGCCACCGCACGGTCGACGTCGGCGGCACTGCCAAGCGTCAGCTGGACGCAGACCTCGCCCGTCGCGGGATCGCGTACCTGGGCAGGCCGTCCGCCGCGGCTTTCGACCCAATGGCCGTCGATGAAGTGGGGAGTGCTTGGCATGCCGTCTTCCTGGCCCCGTGATGGCCCAGGGGCAAGCCGCGGCGCGCCGCCGCCGGCACGCAAAAGGGGCGCCCGGATCGCTCCGGACGCCCCTCCTGCTTGGCGATCGTGAGGACGATCAGGCCGAGTAGTACATGTCGAATTCGACCGGGCTCGGGGTCATTTCCCAGCGGGCGACCTCGCCACGCTTGACCTCGACATAGGCCTCGATCTGGTCGGCCGAGAACACGTCGCCCTTCAGCAGGAAGTCGTGATCGGCTTCCAGGCTGTCGAGCGCCTCGCGCAGCGAACCGCAGACGGTCGGGACCTGGGCGAGCTCTGCCGGCGGCAGGTCGTACAGGTTCTTGTCCATCGCCTCGCCCGGATGGATCTTGTTCTGGATGCCGTCGAGGCCGGCCATCATCAGCGCCGCATAGGCGAGATAGGGGTTGGCCATCGCGTCCGGGAAGCGGATCTCGACGCGCTTGGACTTGGGGCCGGTGCCGTACGGGATGCGGCACGATGCCGAGCGGTTGCGCGCCGAATAGGCGAGCAGCACCGGCGCCTCATAGCCCGGCACCAGCCGCTTGTAGCTGTTGGTCGACGGGTTGGTGAAGGCGTTCAGCGCCTTGGCATGCTTGATGATGCCGCCGATGAAGTAGAGGCAGGTGTCCGACAGACCCGCATAGCCCTCGCCCGCGAACAGGGGGTTGCCCTCGTTCCAGATCGAGAAGTGGGTGTGCATGCCCGAGCCGTTATCTTCCTTGATCGGCTTGGGCATGAAGGTCGCGGTCTTGCCGTACGCATGTGCCACCTGGTGCACGACATACTTGTAGATCTGCATGCGATCGGCGGTGGTGGTCAGCGTGCCGTAGGTCAGGCCCAGCTCGTGCTGCGCGGCGGCCACCTCATGGTGGTGCTTGTCGCACGGCAGGCCCATTTCGAGCATGGTGGAGACCATCTCGCCGCGGATGTCGACGGCGCTGTCGACCGGCGCGACCGGAAAATAGCCGCCCTTGGCGCGCGGACGGTGGGCCATGTTGCCCGACTCATATTCGCGGCCGCTGTTGGTCGGCAGCTCGATGTCGTCCAGCTTGTAGTAGCTGCTCGAGTAGGTGTTCTCGAACCGCACGTCGTCGAACATGAAGAACTCGGCCTCGGGGCCGACGTAGACGGTGTCGCCGATGCCGGTGGTCTTGAGGTAGGCCTCCGCGCGCTTGGCGGTCGAGCGCGGGTCACGCGCATAGAGCTCGCCGGTCGACGGCTCGACCACGTCGCAGAACAGGATCAGCATCGGGGTGGCCGAGAACGGATCGACATAGACGGCGTCCAGGTCGGGCTTGAGCACCATGTCGGACTCGTTGATCGCCTTCCAGCCTTCGATCGAGGAGCCGTCGAACATCAGGCCGTCGGTCAGCTCGTCCTCGGTCAGGATCGAGGCGACCATCGACAGGTGCTGCCACTTGCCCTTGGGGTCGGTGAAGCGAAGATCGATCCACTCGATCTCCTGGTCCTTGATCATCTTGAGGATCGTGCTGGCGGTATTGGCCATGGAACTAAGCCCTTTCTGGATAAAACCATTACCCCGCGAGGCGCCCCCCCGCGGCGGATTTCGTGCAATGCGTCGAAAGAAATGTCCGGTCAGATGGCGTCTTCGTTGCGCTCTCCGGTGCGGATGCGAAGCGCCGTCTCCACGGGGATGACGAAGATCTTGCCGTCGCCGATGCGGCCGGTCTGGGCAGCGCCCGCGATCGCCTCCACGACGCGATCGGCGAGGCTGTCCTCGACGACCACCTCCAGCTTCACCTTCGGCAGGAAGTCGACGACATATTCGGCGCCGCGATAGAGCTCGGTATGGCCCTTCTGGCGGCCGAAGCCCTTTGCCTCGGTGACGGTGATGCCACTCACGCCGACCTCGTGCAGCGCCTCCTTCACCTCATCCAGCTTGAACGGCTTGATGATGGCCTCGATCTTCTTCATGCCTCGCGTATTCCCCCCGGCCGAACACGGCCACGCCCACAGGTGCCGACAATCAAGAACCGTGCCAGAGCACGAATCGCGGGGGTGAGCATCCCCGATCCGGCTGCGCCTGTCGATCCTGCCCGCCTTTTCGGCACGGCCGTGGAAAATGCCCGCTTTTTGAGCAGGGCGAAGCTTTGTCGGTCCGGTGAAGCTCGGCAGCAGCCGGAGGCGCCGAAATGAAGCGCCGAAGTATTCGCCGGAAACCGATCATATGCCGGCAAGCGCGTTACTTGCGGGGCGCAATCTTTCCTGCGCAGACTGGCTGCATGAAGAGAATGCTGCTGCTCGCCAGCCTGGTGCTGCCCGTAAATACGGCATCTTCGCAGTCGCTTGCTTCGCCACGCCCGGTGGTGCCTTGGCAACTGCTCGCCTGGATGCCGGGCGAGGTGCGCTGCGGCGGCACCAGCGTGGCGCCGCTGGCGCTGCGACGTCCGATCACGAGCATCCGCCGGGGCAACCGATATGATGCGACGGACGCACTCACCTATCGCTTCCGCATCGATGCCAACGGCCGGACGCTGTCGATCCGCAGGGAAGAGGGTGGAGCGCCGTGGAGCGACGATGTCGCGCCGTCGCTTGCCGCCAGCCGGTTCGAAGCGGGCGCCCCGCAGGCGGACTGCACCATCCGCTATACGCTGCGCGCGATGTCGCCCGAGGAAGCGCCGGTCGGGGACCTGATCTCCTATTCCCTCGAACCCCAGTCGGGCGAACTGCCGCCCGATGGCTGGGCCCGGATCCAGTCGCCCCAGGCATCGTGCCTCACGGAACCGCGTCCGCGGCCGCTGGTCGCCGTGTATCCCGATTTCGACAAGCTGCCGGGCACGCCGGGCGTCAAGCACTGGACGATGGTCGCCTATGATCAGGATGCGCGCGGGCGGCCGATCCATGTGCGCACGGTGGAGGGCACGGGGAGTGCGGCGCTGGACCGCGCAGCCTTACGGGCGGTGCGCAAGTCCCGCTTCACGGGCGGCGCGCGCGCCGGCTGCCTGTTTCCCTTTTCGCGAGCACCGGCGCCCCTTGCGGCGCCCACGCCTCCCTCCGAGGACAGCCTCCGGCCCGCCGACAGCAACTGCCCGCATTCCGGCGATTGGGCCACGCCGCCGACGCTGACCTATCCGAACGGCTATCCGCGCCGCGCCATCGAAGGGTGGGCGGTCGTCGCGTTCGACGTGGCGCCCTGGGGCGAGCTCGGCAACCTGCGGGTGCTGGCAAGCGAACCGACGGCGAATTTCGGCGAGCAGGCGATCCATGTCCTGCGTTCGGCGCGCAAGCCTGCGTCCGCGACCGGGCGCTCGGGCTGTGTCGACCGGGTGATCTTCAAGATAGGCTATGGCGGATTGCCGCTCGGAAAAGATCCGGGCTGAGGGCGGGGGCAGTCGCGGCGTCTCTGTTCTTCGCGTCCGGTTCGTGCGACCAGCGGGGCAGCCCTTCCGGCCCTGGTGAAGAGACGATGAGCATCCCGACCACAGCGTTCCTTGCACTCGCGCTGCAATCCCAGGCGGCGGCGCCTGCACCCGCTGTCGCGCCCGGCACGATCGCCGTCGAGGTGGCCGAGGACGCCTCCGCCTTTGATCGGCTGTTCACGGACGCGGTCACCCGCGCGCTTTCGGACGCTCGCTTCGTTCCGCTGCCGCTCGAGAGCCACAGCCGCTACATCGCGCGCGTGACGGTCACGCGCACCGAGAGCGGTGCGGTGACGGCAAAGGCAAAGGAGCCGCCGGCGATGGCGGCGCTGGGCCAAGTGTTTGTGCCGCTGCCCTCGGGCAAGAGCCAGATCCGCGGCCTGGTCTCGACCGACCTTTCGGTCGACATCCTGCTGCGTGGCGGGGACACGCCCGTCTGGAGCGGCCGCGCCTCCACCGTGCAGGTGGAGGGAAGCGCGGCCGATGCCCCCGCGGCGGTCGCGACGAAGCTCGCTTCCGCGCTGATGCGACAGTTCCCGCGGCGCGATCCCGTCTCGGTACCCTGAGCGCCCACCGCGGCCATGCGGCCACGGTGAGGTTCAGTCCCGGCCCGAACGGGCGGCGCCGTTCGTCACGCCGCCAGCTTGGTGGCGTCCTCCCGGCCGGCGATCAGCGCGTCCACCACGCCCGGATCGGCGAGCGTCGAGGTGTCGCCCAGGCTGCCGAAGTCGTTCTCGGCGATCTTGCGCAGGATGCGGCGCATGATCTTGCCAGAGCGCGTCTTGGGCAGCGACGGGGTGAACTGGAGCGCGTCGGGCGTCGCGATCGGCCCGATCTCGCGGCGGACCCACTGGATCAGCTCCTTGCGGAGCGCCACGTCGCCTTCCTCGCCGGCGTTGAGCGTCACATAGGCATAGATGCCCTGGCCCTTCACGTCGTGCGGCATGCCGACCACGGCGGCTTCCGCGACCTTGGCATGCGCCACCAGCGCGCTCTCGACCTCTGCCGTGCCCATGCGATGGCCCGACACGTTGATGACGTCGTCCACGCGGCCGGTGATCCAGTAATAGCCGTCGGGATCGCGGCGACAGCCGTCACCGGTGAAATACTTGCCGGGATAGGTGGTGAAATAGGTCTGGAAGAAGCGGTCGGCGTCGTTCCAGACGGTGCGCATCTGCCCCGGCCAGCTGTCGGCGATCACCAGATTACCCTCGGTCGCGCCCTCCAGCACCACGCCTTCGGAATCGACCAGCTGCGGGAGGACGCCGAACAGCGGCTTGCTCGCCGACCCTGGCTTTAGCGGCGTTGCGCCCGGCAGGGGGGTGATCATGTGGCCGCCGGTCTCGGTCTGCCACCAGGTGTCGACGATCGGGCAGCGGCTCTCGCCGACGACGTGGTAATACCATTCCCACGCCTCCGGGTTGATCGGCTCGCCGACCGATCCGAGCACCCGCAGAGAGGTGCGGCTGGTCTTCTTCACCCATTCGTCGCCCTCGCGCATCAGCGCGCGCAGGGCGGTGGGCGCCGCGTAGAAGCTCGTCACCTGGTATTTGTCGACGATCTGCCAGAAGCGCGAGAAGTCCGGGTAGTTGGGTACGCCCTCGAACATCAGGGTGGTCGCGCCGTTCGCCAGCGCGCCATAGACGATGTAGCTGTGCCCGGTGACCCAGCCCACGTCGGCCGCGCACCAGAACACCTCGCCCGGGCGATAGTCGAACACATATTGGTGCGTCATCGACGCCCAGACCAGATAGCCGCCGGTGGTGTGGAGCACGCCCTTAGGCTTGCCGGTGGAGCCCGAGGTATAGAGGATGAACAGCGGCTTTTCCGCGCCCATCGGCTCGGGCGGGCAGTCGGTCGACTCCGCCTGCACCGCGTCCTCGTACCAGACGTCGCGGCCCGCCTGCATCGGCACGGCGGCGCCGGTGCGGCGGACGACGATCACCGTCTCGACCACCTTGCCGGCGTCTTCCTCCAGCGCCTCGTCGACATTGGCCTTGAGCGGCACCCGCTTGCCGCCGCGCAAGCCTTCGTCGGCGGTGATGACCAGCTTCGATCCGCAATCCTGGATACGGTTGGCGAGGCTGTCGGGCGAGAAGCCTGCGAACACGATCGAGTGCACCGCGCCGATCCGCGCGCAGGCGAGCATCGCGAATGCGGCCTCGGGGATCATCGGCAGGTAGATGGTGACGCGATCGCCCTTCTTGACGCCGGCGGTCTTGAAGGCGTTGGCGAGGCGGCTGACCTCGTCCTTCAGCTCCGCATAGCTGATCTTGCGCTCCTCGCCCGGCGTGTCGCCTTCCCACAGGATGGCGATGCGGTCCGGGTCCTTCGCGGCGTGCCGGTCGACGCAATTCTCGGCCACGTTGAGGATACCATCCTCATACCAGCGGATGTGGAAGTCCGCTTCCTCGAACGAGGTGTCCTTGATCCGCTTGGGGAACCGCACCCAGTCGAGCCGCTCGGCCTCGCGCGCCCAGAACGTGTCCGGATCGGTCGCGGCCTCTTCGTACATGGCGGCGTAGCGGTCCTGGTCGATCAGCGCCTTTTCGGCCCATTCGGCCGGCACGGGGTAGCAGGACTGGGTCATCATCCTCTCCATTCTCTACGGTTCGAACGCGCCGCCATCGGGCATGTCGCCACGAGCCGATGGAGCCGGCGCGCGACCGGTGTCGCCACCATTCTCCCGCGCCCGCGCCCCCGTGCGCAAGACCAAAATGGGACGAAGGGAGCGGATGGAGGGATCAGCGATCCGCGACCGGAGCGCGCGGGCCTGCGATTTTCCCCGGTCCGGCCGATCAAGTGGCTCGACCCGCAATTCGAATGCCGCCACCATGGTCGCAATCGGACCCCCGGCGCGAGCGGCGCCTGGAGCCGGCCCGGCGACGGCCCCGCACGAAGGGCCGCGCCGCGCTTTGCGAATCGAAGGAGAGGGGCAGCACATGGCGACCGCACCGGGGGACATTCCCAAACACCACCCCGCCACCCAGAGCGAGAAGCTCGTCATCGCGGCCTCCTCGCTGGGCACGGTGTTCGAGTGGTATGATTTCTACCTCTACGGTCTGCTGGCGACGATCATCACGGCCCAGTTCTTCTCCGGCGTGAACGAGACCACCGGCTTCATCTTTGCGCTGGCGGCGTTTGCGGCAGGCTTTGCGGTGCGGCCGTTCGGCGCGCTGGTGTTCGGGCGGATCGGCGACATGGTCGGGCGCAAGAACACCTTCCTCGTCACCATGGGCATCATGGGCCTGTCGACCTTTGTCGTCGGATTGCTGCCGAGCTATGCCACCGCAGGGGTCGCGGCACCGATCGCCCTGGTGGTGCTGCGGCTGCTCCAGGGGCTGGCGCTGGGCGGCGAATATGGCGGCGCCGCCACCTATGTCGCCGAGCACGCGCCCAACAACAAGCGCGGCCTCTACACCAGCTTCATCCAGACGACGGCGACCTTTGGCCTGTTCGCGGCGCTGCTGATCGTGATCGGGACCCGCTTTGCGGTGGGCGAGGAAGCCTTTGCGAGCTGGGGATGGCGGGTGCCGTTCCTGATCTCGATCGTGCTCCTGGCGGTGTCGATGTGGATCCGCCTGCAGATGAGCGAAAGCCCGGTGTTCCAGAAGATGAAGGCCGAGGGAAAGACCTCCAAGGCGCCGCTCACCGAGGCGTTCGGCACCTGGCGCAACCTGAAGGTGGTGCTGGTGGCGCTGCTCGGCGCGGCGATGGGGCAGGGGGTGATCTTCTACACCAGCCAGTTCTACGCGCTGTTCTTCCTGGAAAAGATGCTGCGCGTCGACGGCGCCACCACCAACATCCTGGTGGCGGTCGCGCTGCTGATCGCGACGCCCGCGTTCGTCTTCTTCGGCTGGGTGTCCGACAAGATCGGCCGCAAGCCGGTGCTGCTGACGGGCTTCGCGCTCTCGGCGCTGCTCTACTATCCGCTGTTCCAGGCGATGTCGCACGCCGCCAACCCGGCGCTGTACGAGGCGCAGCAGACCACGCCGGTGTCGGTGGTGGCGGACCCGAACGAATGCTCGGTGCAGTTCGACCCGGTGGGCAAGAACAAGTTCGACAGCAGCTCCTGCGACATCGCCAAGGCCTATCTGGCGAAGGCCGGCATCTCCTACGGCAACGTCGCCGCGCCGGCAGGGACGATCGCGAGCATCCATGTCGGCGGGCAGGTGCTGCCGGCCGTGGACCCGGCGAGGGTGACCGGCCCCGCCCGTGCCGATGCGATCAAGGCCTATGGCGCCCAGGTACAGCAGGCGCTCACCGCCGCCGGCTACCCGGCTGGGGCGGCCGATCCGGCGCGGATCGACAGGCCGATGCTGGTCGGCATCCTGATCGTCCTCGTGCTGCTGGTGACCATGGCCTATGGACCGATCGCGGCGCTGCTGGTCGAGCTGTTCCCGACCCGGATCCGCTACACCGCCATGTCGCTGCCCTATCACATCGGCAACGGCTGGTTCGGCGGCTTTCTGCCGACCACGGCGTTCGCGATGGTCGCGGCGACCGGCAACATCTACTACGGCCTGTGGTACCCGATCGTGATCGCCGCGATCACGCTGGTGGTGGCGCTGCTCTTCCTGCCGGAGACGTTCCGCCGCGACATCGACTCCTGATCCGCAGCGGGAGGCAGGGTGGGGCGGTCGCGATGGCCGCCTCGTCCTCGCTCCCGCCGCGGCGCGTTGACCAACGCTTGGCCGCTGCCTACCTCAAAAACCATGAACCGCCCCGCTCCTGATCGACCAGCCGCATGAGCGCTCCTTCGATCGTGCTCGTCGAGGACGATGCCGCACTCCGCACGCTGACCGCCCGCGCGCTCCAGGAGAACGGCTATCTTGTCCGCACCGCGTCCGCCGCGGACGAGATGTGGGAGGCGCTGGACGCGCATCCTGCCGACCTGGTGCTGCTGGACATCATGCTTCCGGGCACCAGCGGGATCGAGCTCTGCCGGCAGCTGCGCGAGCGCAGCAACGTGGCGATCATCTTCATCAGCGCGAAAGGTAGCGAGTCCGACCGGGTCGCAGGCCTGGAACTGGGCGCCGACGACTATCTGCCCAAGCCGTTCAGCACCCGCGAGCTGCTGGCGCGCGTCCGCGCAGTGCTGCGCCGCGGCGGCCGTGAGGTACCCCCCGGTGCGCGGGAGGAGGGGCTTCGCCGCTTCGACGGCTGGACGATCGACCTGCGGCGCCGCGAGACCCTTTCGCCTACCGGCGCGGTCGTCGACCTGACGGGCGCGGAGTTCGACCTGCTCGCCGTGCTGCTCGACCACGCCCAGCGCGTGATCGCGCGCGAGCGGCTGATCGAGCTGTCCCGCACCCGCCTGGGCGACAGCTCCGACCGCAGCATCGACGTGCTGGTGAGCCGCCTTCGCCGCAAGCTTTCGGGCGCCGGCGGCAGCGCGCCGATCATCACCGTGCGCGGCGTCGGCTATATGCTCAACGTGCCGGTGGAGCGCGCTTGACCCGATTTGCGCGCTTCGTGCACCCGTCCTTCGGGTTGCTCGGCCGTATCGTCGCGATCCTGCTGCTCACCACCGCGCTCGAATTCGGCGTCAGTACGCTCTTGTACGAGCGCGCGAGCCAGTTCGCCGTCCGCGACGACGAGGCACGACGGCTCGCCGAGCATCTCGTGATCGCGCGTCGGTTGATTACCGAAAGCCCGCCCGAGCGCCGCGAGGCGATGGCGGCCGAACTCACGACCGATCGCTACGAGCTGCGCTGGAGCCCGGAGCTGCCGCCACCGGCGCGCATTTCGCCGTCGCTGGACGGGATGCGTGAGCAGGTGGTGGACTGGGAGCCGTCGCTGGCGACCTCGGACCTGCGGTTGCGGCTGACGTCGCCCGGGCGCAGCTCGGTCGTGACGGGGGGCATACGCCTGTCGGACGGCAGCTGGCTCCATTTCCGCACCCTCGAATCGCTGCGCACGCTCAACCTCGCATGGGAGCGGGTGCTGCTGGCGCTGATCCCGGCCATCGCCCTGATCGTGATCGGCGGCCTGCTAGTGCGGCGTACGCTGCTGCCGATGCGCCAGCTGGCGACCGCCGCCGATCGGGTGGGCCGCAGCGGTCCCGAAGGCGCGCCGATCCGCGTGTCGGAGGCGGGGCCCGGCGAAGTGCGCCGCGTGGTCGCCGCCTTCAACCGCATGCAGGCCCGCATCCACAGGCTGATCGACGATCGCACCCGCGCGCTGGCAGCGGTCGGCCATGACCTGCGCACCCCCCTCGCGCGCTTGCGGCTGCGCGCCGAGCGGGTGGCGGACGACGAGCTTCGCGAGACGCTCGACTCCGACCTTGCGGAGATGGAGTCGATGATCGCCTCGTTGCTCGCGTTCCTTGGAGGGGAGGGCGAGCCCGAGCAGCCGGTGCTGATCGACCTGGCGGTGCTGAGCGCGACCGTGGCGGACGAGGCGGCCGACCTCGGGCAGAACGTGACCTATGATGGGCCGGACCATCTGGAGTGCCGCCTGCGCCCCTCGGGCATGAAGCGCGCGCTGGTGAACCTCGTCGAGAATGCGGTTCATCACGCCGACACCGTGTGCATCCGCTTGGCCGCGCATGCCGATGCGGTGGTGCTTTCCGTAGAGGACGACGGTCCCGGCATTCCCGAGGACTCGCTGCCGCTGGTGCTCGAGCCGTTCGTCCGCCTGGATGCCGCCCGCAAGCGCGACACGATCGGCTTCGGCCTGGGCCTGTCGATCGTGGTCCGCGCGGTGGAGGCGGAGGGCGGCCAATTCCAGCTGTCGAACCGTCCCAGCGGCGGCCTGTGCGCCGAAATCCGCCTGCCAGTGCCCGGCGCCGCCTGACGCGCGGGCACCGGCGTGGCCGGGTCAGCCGAGGGTGCGGCGGACCAGCACCAGCGTCGGATCGTCCTCCAGCGGATGGGCGGTGAAGCCCATTTCCTGCTCCAGCTCGATGGCGGCACGGTTCTCGCGCGCCTCGATCGATTCGAGCGTCTTGATGCCGCGCGCCTCGGCATAGGCGGCGATGTGCTCGAGCAGCGTCCAGCTGATGCCGCGGCGCTTGTGATCGGTGCGGATCGAGATCGCGACCTCGCCGCGCTCCAGCTGCGGATCGGCCGCGAGCATGCCCGTCGCGAGGATGCGGCCCTCGTCATCGAGCGCCAGGAAGTTCTCGGTCCGGTCATGATCGACCGCGGTCATCGCGACGAGGCGGTCGTGGCCCACCTTGTCGAGGGCGATCAGGAAGCGGAAGCGGATGTCGTCTTCGGAAACATGGCGGAAGAATTCGGCAAGCCGCTCCTCGTCGCCGGGACGGGCCGGACGGACGTGGAAGGTGAAGCCGCTGCGCGTCGTCAGCGATCCCGTCCACCGATCGGCGTTCGCCACCGGCTGCCCGGTGCCGACCCGCGCCATCTCTTCGCTGTTGTGATCGCTCATTCTGGCATCTCCCTCGTTGCGGCGCGCCTTGCCGGGGCGTGTGCGCCAGCATGCCCCAAGCCTCGGCCCGTGCCGACAAGCCCAGGCTAGGGGATGCGGCGGCCCGCGGCCAGCCTGCGATGGACGGCTTCGCCGCGGCTGCCCTTGTCCTGGCGCAAGGAACGTCGCGTGCCGAAGCGGCGACGTTCGGCGATCAGAAATACGGCGGCTTGGTGTAGCCCGCGGGGCTCAGCGTAAAGATCTCGCAGCCGTCCTCGGTGATGCCGATCGAATGCTCGAACTGCGCGGAGAGCGAGCGGTCGCGGGTCACCGCCGTCCAGCCGTCGTCCAGCACCTTCACGTCGGGCTTGCCGATGTTGATCATCGGCTCGATCGTCAGGATCATGCCGGGCTTGAGCTCCGGGCCGGTACCGGGCCGCCCCGCGTGCACCACCTCCGGCGCATCGTGGAACAGCCGGCCGACGCCATGCCCGCAGAAGTCGCGGACGACGCCATAGCGGTGCGCCTCGGCATGCTGCTGGATCGCATGGGCGACGTCGCCCAGCCGGTTGCCCGGGCGCGCCTGCTCGATGCCGAGCATCATGCAGTCATAGGTCACCTCGACCAGCCGCCGCGCCTTGATCGGCACGTTGCCGACCAGATAGGTGCGGCTGGTGTCGCCGTGCCAGCCGTCGAGCAGCGGCGTCACGTCGATGTTGGCGATGTCGCCGTCCTTGAACACGCGCTCGGACGGGATGCCGTGGCACACGACATGGTTGATCGAGATGCAGGTCGAATGGGTGTAGCCGCGATAGCCCAGCGTCGCCGGCACCGCCCCGGCATCGTCGATCATGCGAAAGATCATCGCGTCGATCTCGGCGGTGGAAACGCCCGGCACCACGTGCGGCGTGACGGCGTCGAGCACCTCGGCCGCCAGGCGCCCCGCCTTGCGCATGCCCTCGAACGCTTCGGGGCCATGCAGCTTGATCGCGCCGGTGCGCGCCAGGGGAGTGTCGGCGGAGACGGTTACATATTCGGTCATGCCCCGCGATATAACGGCTCGGGTGCCGCTTTGCGAGGGCGGGGTCGGGCGCTATGCAAGGGACATGACCGTGCGCACCTGGACCGCCGCCCTGCTCGTCATCGGAGACGAGATCCTTTCCGGACGGACGCAGGACCGCAACGTGGCCCAGCTCGCGTCCTGGCTGAACGTCCAGGGCATCCGCCTGGCCGAGGTGCGGATCGTGGCGGACCGGCAGGAGGCGATCGTGGAGGCGCTCGACGCGCTGCGGGCGCGCAACGACTATTGCTTCACGACCGGCGGCATCGGGCCGACGCATGACGACATCACCGTGGACGCGGTCGCGGCGGCACTCGGCGTTCCGGTGGTGATCCATCCCGAGGCGCAGGCGATGCTGGAGGCGCATTACGCCGGGCGCGGCGGGGTCAACGAAGCGCGGCTGCGCATGGCGCGCGTGCCGGAGGGCGCGACGCTCATCGCCAACAGCCAGTCGGGGGCGCCGGGTATCCGCGTCGGCAACCTCTTCATCCTGGCCGGGGTGCCGCACATCGCCGCGGCGATGCTCGATGCGCTCACCGGTACGCTGGAGGGCGGGCTGCCGGTGCTGTCCACCACCATCGGCTGCTGGGTCGGGGAGAGCGAGGTCGCCGACCTGCTGCGCGAGGCGGAGCGCACCCACGCCGGCGTCTCGATCGGCAGCTATCCTTTTTTCCGAGAGGGGCGGGTAGGCGCCAACTTCGTCATCCGAGCGACCGACCGGAAGCTTCTCGACACCTGCACGGGCGATCTGGAAGCGCAGCTCGTCGCGGCCGGGTATCCGGTGGCGGCCGGCGGCATCTGAACCGCCGGCACGCGCTTCGGCTCGCGTGCGCCACTTCTGACGCTGCGACGGGCGCGCGTCGTGCCTAACGGGGGGCGCGATGCGGCCGCTTGCCTCGAGTCCTCGCGGCTCTGCGGCGACCGAGAGAGTCCGGATCTTCCTCCATCCAGTAGCAAAGCAGGGTTCGGCCCGTCCCTCGACCGCCAGGTCGCCCCTGGCCGCAGTCGTGCGAAGGAGGTGTGAAGTACCCACTCGACAAGCAACTTGTTGCGCGGCAAGTTGCGTGCAGAAAATAAGGAGATAGGGGATGGATACGATCCTTCGTGTCGCGCGTGCGGTATTCGTCGCGCCTCGCCGCTACTTCGAACAGGCGCTCCGCGCGCCCGAGCCGGGCCAGTGCGGCTGCGGCGCGGAGGCCGAGATCGGCCGAACCAAATGCCACGAGTGCTGGCTCGACGAATAGGCACCCGGCCCGGCCGCGAGGCGGCTGGGCGATCCTCTCCGAAACGGCGGCGGGTCCGGCGCGATCCGGCCCTGCCTCGACGGGGCCGCTCCCGGGATCCCCGGCGCGCGCCTCCGATCGCGGACGGGCGGACCTCGCGCTGGGTGGGAGGCTGCGGGCTGACGTCGCTCGCCCGGGGCGGACGTGCGGGTAACCATCATCGCCATTGACGAGGCGATGAGAAGCATGGCAGTTGCCGATCGTCGCAAGCGCCCCGGCGCGTACGACCGGGCGGGACCACGGCCTCGCGGGTGTAGCTCAATGGTAGAGCAGAAGCTTCCCAAGCTTACGACGAGGGTTCGATTCCCTTCACCCGCTCCAGCACTTAGCTGAAATCGACGGCGTTTGATGAAGTCCGGATAAGCACGGGATAAGCGCGATCTGGCGGGTAGTTCTTGCTCCGAGGCCGACACCGTTCCAGAAACGTGCCCTACAGGTCCGAGCAGATGCCGGCGCGGCATGTCCGACATACTCGAGAGCGCGCCGGGATCTCGACTGGCAGAAGCGCGCGCAGCCCCTAGCAAGCAGCCAGGGGGCTCTGCCCGCGGTCGATCGGCACGGCTATTCGGTGCTAAGCTGTTCTAGCTCAAACCTCTCCGTCTCACGTCCGCTCGCGTAGTTGATCGTCACGATCCGGGTTATCGATGCTCGATAGGAGCCAGGGAGCTTGAGTACGGCGCCCGTTGGGAACCGTTCCCCCAATGATCCACGGTACGTGTCTCCATTGGGCACCACGAAGTGGAAGGACCTCGACTGGAGGTCGGCGCCTATGAGCACCCCCGAAGCCTCCACTGGTTGCCGATCCTCGTCCGACGTGGCGGAGATGAGCGTCACCATCCGAGCCATGTCGTCGAACTTAACGAGCCTGCCAAATTGGCGGCCGTCTGACCGGCGCCACCGAACATCAGCGTCGAAGTTGCCCTTTACGTTCGCGAAAGACCAATCATGTAGCCGTTTGATAACGGCTTCACCAAGCGTCTTTGCAACGTCTCGGACGTCATGATCATCACTGATGTTGAGCAGCTGATCGACAGCCTCTACTGTCCTGTCGAATGATCCTTCGAAAAAGTCTCGTTTCGAAGGCGCCATTAACACCGTGCCAAATGAGCCGCTGTAGGTGAAACCTATTTCTAAGCAGCTTTCTTTCCAAGGCTTGTCCGCAATTCGTGCGTTGCGTTTAGGGCCATTGAGAAGGCTGTCATATACTTGGCTAAACACATATTGGTATTGCAGTAGGGAACTGGAGATATTTGGCAGCAAGAGGCGTGCTTCTTGCCGCGGGATCAACCGGTAATCACATAGCTCGACGCCATGAGACTCGGCGATCCCTTCCAGCTCCTGACGCGCGCGGCGCAAGAGCTTGCGCTTGGCGGCCAAGTTGATCTGAAGGGCGCGATCATCCGGCGCCTCGCCTGCGCGACGCTCTAGCCGGGCAATGGAAGCGCCTACCCGGCGCGCATGGTCAGCGGCGGAGGCGTAGTCCGACATCGGTCTCCCCCACCTTCACGACTGCCACTCCCTTAAGCCAGACTTGCCCGTGCTCCATGCCGTAGTGCGCTTCCCAGCTCGGGCCTTCCTCCGCGCCATAGTCGGCGTGGCCGTAAGGATACGCCACCTCGCCGAACGTATCCACCACGTGATCCGCTAAATCGTCGTTCAGGCCGTCGAAGAATGCGAGCTGCTCGTCGCTAAGCTGCGCGGCAAAATCATGATCGATCCGCACTACGACGTCGATGTCTTCAGGTTTGGGGGCGCTGGTGACGAAGCTGCCGTTGCACAGAACCTCGCAGCGGAAGCCGCGTTGTTGAAGGTCAAGCACCAGTGCCTCGAACTTCGCAAAAATGGCATGACGCGAGGAGTCCGCATCAAAAGGGCTGACCGTCAGATTCCTCAAATCGGACAAAGACATTGGATGCCTGCCAGGCGGAAGGAGTGGCGGATGGTCGAACTTGTATCGGTACCCCATCCAGCGAATCGTCCCCCAAAAACTGGGCGAAGGTACATCGCAGAACGTTAAGCGCAATCAGCCCAGCACCGAACACCGACCGCGCACGTATAATTAGGTACAGTCCTAGACCGAAGCTGGAGCATCATGCTGCTGGCGTCCGCGCCAAAACTCCTGCGAACGGCCCATCTTCAACGAAGCGCACCCGCTGATCCTCAAGCGCCTGGCGCATAGCAGCTACTTTGTCCGGCTGGACGGTTTGGCCAAGTTCGAAGCGCGCTACCGTTGCGTAGCCGACAGCAGAAGCCCGGGCGAGATCGGCCGCGGACCAGTGAAGCGCGGCTCTTGCCATGCGGCATTGTGTCGGTGTCATGGTGAGAGAGATTATCGCAGACGGCAGCTTGCGGCAACTACCCCATACTGATAGAGAATCTATCTCGGTTCTACTAAGGCGGCCGAACCGGGGCATCCTACCTCCCCGGCCCGGCCTGATCGCAAACCTGTCTGAGAGGGCAACGACTATGGAAACGGCTACCACGAATATCCCGGCGCTTGCCACACTCCTCACTCCTGCCCAGTGGGATGCTGCGCTCGCTCGCTATGAGCAGATCCAGGGCGTGGAACGGAAGGCCAAGGAGGCCCTAGAGCGGGCTAGAACCGCGTACGATCAAGCACGGCTGGAAGCGCTCTCTGCCGAGGGGCAGTGCGCCGCTGCTCGGGACGAGCTTCTGGACAGCCCGGCGCCCCACCTTCGGGCACTCCACTGGAAGTTGACCTGGTACCTGGGGGCAGCTCCGGACGGCACCACCTTCCCCTGGTCGGCGGAAGACGTGGCTAGCGTGTTCGCGGACGCGGCGCGCTTTGCTAGTCTGGACGAGCGAGCCGCCTGCGATCAGCTCGGCTCCTAAGCGGCGCGCGCCGCTTTGCCAGTAAGATCATGCCGTTCTCGTGCTGTGGCAGCCGCTAGACTGGTGGTATCCGCGAAAGTTCAGGTCGGCAGTCTCGCGTCGAGATGCGACGTCGTGTGCTTGATCGGGATCGTTAACGGTCGTACGTTGGTGTTGGCTTCGCTGGCCCCTCTGCCGCAATTGGAGCGGGTGAGGAGGACGTGGCACCTTCGGGTGCGGGGTCCGACTTCGGTTCAGCGCCAGCGAAGCTCGTTTTCTACAGTCAGGCTGTTCTCACGCCTGCGGGGCCGCTTTCCGGCCCCCCGGCTCTGTTCCAAGCCCGGACAAGCGCCACCGGAAATCTCGCGATGCCGGTGGCCGCATGGTCGCGCCCGCGGCGTCGTTAAGAAGATCGCGCCTATTGTCGTGGCTGCGGCGGTGCGGCGTTGAGCTACACGCCCCGCGGTTTGCCGTAGGTGTAGCGGTAGGGCTCCCGGATAGTGCCGCTTCCCTCCCTGTATGCGCGTCCCTCAGCGCAGAGCTTCCGGCAGATAGGATTGACGCGCTGCTGATAGCCGTCCTGAAACCCGAAGATCGCGGCCGATAGTTCACGCGCTGTGCTGCCGGGGTGGCGCCGCATCGCCTCCTCCACCTGATCCGCGACAGTCACACTTTCCTCCGTCTGTTCGGGCATTCACATAACTGGCACGGTCTCAGAACCCGATGCGGGTAGCCGTTTCCGAGAGCGCGTCGACCGCCACCAGCTGCACATTCACCTGCGTGAAGTGCTGGATTAGTTGAGCTCGGCGGCCGAGATCGTCGACCCCTTCGAACACCACCATCTGGTTGCTCGCCCTTATGGACGAGACGTGGATCACGTTATCCGCCCCATTGACCGAAATCCCGATCTCTTGATTTTCTGGGAGGGACTTCTCGAAACGAGTTACCTCCTTCTTCAAGGCTGTGAAGGCCTCCACAGTAGCGGGCTGGAACTTCGGTAGGGACGGGGGCTTCAGATCCATAGCAAAGAGATAGGCTGAGCCTCGGCCGATTCACAACTGCTTTGACTTCAGGTATAGCCGAAGGGCTGCGGTCCGCGAGATGTACGCAGCCCCGAGGTACAGTGGCGCTGCCGAGGCCAAGGGTAGATTCCAGCGTCCGGATAGCCTGGCCGTCGTGCATCCGGTTGGGCTTGGGCAGACGAAAGTGGTGAGCCTTCGGCCGCGCGGGTGATGCAGACCGCCAGCCCGAACTGTAGCCACGCCTGGCAGTCGGGGAAGACCGGCACGAGGTTCCTGCGCTGCCTCGTGGGCATCAGGCTTAAGCCCGGGGCCCGTCCCGGGGAAGGACGCCCCCATGCATGGGGGGCGTCCTTGGAGGCCGGACCTTTACCGTGGCTCCAGCAGCCGCACGTCGATCGCGAAGTACCGCGCGATCCGATCGCGCACCGGCTGGGGCAGGGACTGCGGGGAGCCCTCGTGGACGAACCCCGCTGAGTAGCCCGTGGTCTGAACCTACTTCGCCCCCGGCACCCCGGCTGCAGCTGCCAGCACAAGCAGGCCGACCAGCACGGCGCCCATCACGACCGAGTATAGCGCCAAATCCATCGACATCCTGAGTTGCGCCCCCGCATTCGCTGCAAGGGTGGCGTTTTCCTCAATCTGTTGGTCTAGGGTAGCGGCCTGCTCAAGCAGCGCCTGGCGCGCGTCGCACTTCTCTCCGCTCCCATGACACTGCCAGTTCTCAGGAAGCCAGTTCCGAGGCTGGTTTCCAGGGAAGTCGAACCCCTTTGGCCGAACGACGTCGACGGCTTTCATGATCGCGACGCCCAGCATTAAGGCCACCCCGACTCCGATGAGGGCTAGCAGCAGATTTGTCCCGCCGACTAGGAGGGCAGCCGACCCTCCCAGGACAGCTGCGGCTACCGTCACCAGAAGTGCGGCCCAAGCCATAGCTCGCTGATCCGCGGCGTTTGCAGTCGCGAGTTGGGCGTCGAGGCGGCGCTCGCCCTCACGAACGATCTCCCTCAGAACATCTTCATCAAAGGTTCTAAGAGAATCCAGATTGCCCTGCGCCATGTCGCGAGCTTAGCTATGCTCTATGGCCAAAACACCTGAAAAGCAGACGCGGACCAGCTACATCACGAATCTGAGCCGAAAGGATTACAGAGGACCTCCTCCACCTCCTCCACCTCCTCCACCTCCGCCGCCTCCGCCGAAGAAGAAGTAGCCGCCTCAAGCGACGTGGCGGCGCCACCAGCCCTGAGTAAGGAAGGGCCGCGTATGTTGACTGCGGTCCCCGGCTCGTTCTTCGGCGATGCTCGAGGGTCAGCGATTCGGCGCCGTCTCGTCAAAAGAGGTTTTCTATCCGAGGAATCTCAGGTGTCGCGCTGCCTCCATTCGTCTCTTTGGAGCCGCATCCAAGGAGCGAACTCTGCCCAATTGGCGCGGTCCCAAGCCGTGAGCGGATGCATAAGCGAACGGACCCCTTCATCAACACCGCACGCGCCGCTCTGGACCCGGTGCATGACCGCCCGCACAAATGCCTCAAGTTCGTAGTAGTCGTCGTCTGTTAGCTGCATATCGCCTCCATGACTCCCGACAAAGTATAGGGGGGATGCGGGAAAGTTCCTCAACGCCAATGCGTCTTCAGTATTGCGACCACCGCAAGGCGGTGCCGCTCTCGACCATCGCACAGGAGACGTCACTCGCGGTGGGAGACACGCACCACGCCGGTCCGGCTGCCCAGCGGAGGTGCAGCGTAGCGCCGGCCCGCGCAACAGGACACTGAACTTCAGAACCGCTCTTCCAGCGCCTTTTCGTATCCCTCGACGACCACCTCCGAAGCATAGCTGATGTCGTCCGATGCCGCGCTCTTAATGCAATCAAGATAGGTGGAGCGCCGCCGTAGATACGCTACGCGATCTTCCGAAGAGGAGAGGTACGGCCGACGCGGCTTGTCGCATGCCCGCGACGGATCATACTCAAGCCTCGTGAGAAACGTCGAGAACGAGCCCTTTGGGCCGAGCAGCGTCGAGGCTGCTATTGGAGCCGAAGCGAATACCGAGCCTACGATGATGCCCGCGAAAAACTGCCGCATGATGCCCCCTTGAATCTGCGCCCTCCATGGAAGCGCTTTTCAGTGGGCGTGTCGATAGTCGGAACAGCAGCTTTTGCATGCTGAAGGCGAAGGCTACAGCTGGTGCTGCCACACCCCTACGCTTCCACGCCTGACTGCCAACCCTAAGCTTTTTTCAATCCCAGAACTTCGGCCGGCCTTTGTTGCGAAGGTAGGCCTGCGCGATTTCTTCGTCCGTGGGCTTGCGGCCAGCCTCGCGATAAAAGATGTTGACGATGCGCTCGTGGATAGCTGGTGGTATCGGGATACCGATGCGTCCGTCGCCGGACTGAACCTCGAATCTGCGCACGGCTTTGTCCTCGCTGAACCAGCCATCACCGCGGACGATGACCTTCATCGTCGCGCTGTCGAAGGCTGCCTTCAGTTCGTCGTCAGTGGGCGCGCGCTTCCCTCCGGTCACCCGTTCGACATAGACGCGCATGACATCGGTGATGTGGCCATACTGCTTGCGCTGCGTGCCGGTGGATCGCTTTCCGACATCCAGGCCGATGTTCTTTCCATGGAACCGGATTGCCGTGTCAATCTCGCTCCGCAGGTTCGCGGTCGGCGGCGCGTCCGCTGGCTTTGCGCGAAGCTGCGCCTGGTCGACCGCAAGGGACGCGAGTTCGCCGGGCGTGATGAGGTGCCGGTACTCGCGAAGACCGATAGCTTTGAAGGCCTCCGGGTCACGGGCAGCCATAATCTTCAGCTCGATGGCCTTCTCACTGTTCGCAGCAATCGGCAATGGCCGCGCATTCGCTCGGGCCTGGTCCCGCAAGCTAGTTCTCTGCGCCGGCGGCAGACGTTCGAAGGCTGGTCCGAGCTGCGTCACGTCCGTGAAGCCATCTCCAAGCTGATCGGCACGCGTGAGGACATCATCGAGCGCCTCTGCCTCATCACGGCTCTTCAATCGGTCAGCAATGGTC
Source organism: Sphingomonas sp. JUb134 (assembly GCF_004341505.2). Taxonomy (NCBI): domain Bacteria; kingdom Pseudomonadati; phylum Pseudomonadota; class Alphaproteobacteria; order Sphingomonadales; family Sphingomonadaceae; genus Sphingomonas; species Sphingomonas sp. JUb134. The sequence goes on along the minus strand of NZ_SLYP02000001.1, from coordinate 2,700,187 downwards.
GTCCGTCGCTCAGCTTCCTCTTGCGCGCGCTGACGACGTTCAAAGGACCAGCCCTCTGCCGCGGCGGTCACCTCGATACGCTCCAGTGTTCCGGCGAGGTCGACCCGCTGCGGACCCCGGCGGACAACTTCCGCGCCGACGCTGGTGCCGAATTTGGCGACGTAGGCGCGGGTCTCGGGCGGGACGTGCTCAAGCCAACTTACGCGGCCACCCTTGCGCAGCGCTTGGTCAACGCGACCGGGACCAGCGTTGTAAGCGGCGGCCGCCAGGCGGGGGTCGCCGTACTTTCGAAGCTGCGCCTCAAAGTAAGCTCGCCCTAGTGCCTGGTTATACTGCGCGTCCGACCGGAACCGGCTCTCGTCCCACGGCAGCTTAGCCAAGCGAGCCGCTTCAGGACCTGTCTCCGGCATAATCTGCGCGATACCCACGGCCCCTTTCGGAGAGGTGAGCGGCTGGCCGTTGGCCGCGAATTGACGGCCCCGACTCTCGATGCCGACGATCGCATCAAACATCGTGCCCGGCGTCGTAGCAGGCGCATCTTCGCCCTTCGAAGTGGCTGGGAGCCCCATGTGCCGGTCGACGTCAGCATAGGCTTGGCGCTTCTGCAGTACCGGCGTCAGCGCAGCATCTAAGGTGGCCTCATCCTTCCAGTCGATCGCCCCCCGGTGCGCGTCGAGGTAGCTCTTCGCACCGTCGACATCGTCCGTCGCCAACTTGGCACGCACTACTGCGGCATAGGTCTCCGACTTGTAGCGAGCCTCCGCAGCAGTGAGGCTTTCCGGTAACCAGCCGCCGTCATTCGCGATCGCTCGCAATTCACCAAGACCTGTTTCGAGGTGCTCGGAGAAGCGCGCATCGTCGTCGGCAAACATCACCGCGTTCTGCTGGCTTAGCTCCATGCGACCGACCGATTGCCGCTTATTCTCCTCGGCCAATTGCTCGCCAGAGTACCGAGCTATGTCACTCAGATCGGAAGCTGTCCGCTGTGTCCAAGCAGCGGTAAACATGCGGCGCTGGCGCTCGGTCGTTGCGCGGGACGCCAGCTCGCTGTGCAGATCAGTGAGCGCCTGCTCGACGGGCTTGCGCGCGTTGACGGCGTCGAAGCCCTTCTTGGTGAAGAATGCACTCTCACCCGTCCGCAGTATCGCATTGATGCGCTGGGTGGCCTCATTGTCCAACGCTTTGGCGGCCGCGTTGTCGAGCAACTCGGCGTTCCGCTCCTCCTGCTCGGCCAAACTCTGGAAAGCCGCACCAGTTCGGTGGAGGCCGGATGAAAGACCGCCGAGCACCCCACCGCCATTGTCGGCCGGACGGAGACGTTCGCGTGCCAGCGGAGCGAGTGCAACCTGCGTTCCGGTAGCGATTGGAACCCGTGCCATCAGCCCGCTCGCCGCAGCTTAGCGGTCCGGTACTGAGAGGCCCCGCCCAGGACGGTCGACCCGAAGTCGAACACTCCCTTGATCGCTGCACCGGTCGCCGCCTGCCGGCTTGCCTGGACCTGCGCCCGGTAGTTCGCGGCGTTGATCTCAATTCCTCGAACCTCACGCATGCTGTTCTCGCGGATCGTCTGGGCATCCTCTGCCTGCATCATGGCAGTGTCCGCCCGCACGCCGGCCGCAGACCCGAAGTTGATGTCGATCCCGTTCGCTGCGAGCGCCGCGCGCTGGGCGCCCTGCATCTGGCTTGCCTGGCGCTGGTAGTTCTGGCTCTCGATCTTGCCGCGCTCGACCGCATCACGGCCAGCTGCGCTTTCCAGGTCAGCGTTTCGGGTTGCGACCTTCGCCTGATACTTGTTCTGCTGGACTGCGGTCACCGTGGCAGTGGCGGTGCTGAGGGCTGCCATACCGGCCCCGATCGCGGCAAGGGTCACAGGCTCACACACTCTCCGTCTCCTCGACCTGAGCCAACTCCGGGATGTGCTGCACCATGGCGGCGAGCAGACGGGCATTGCCGGCCGCGGCGGAAGCCGTGATCGTGCCCTCGTTGGCTCCGCCGTGCCTGCGGGTGTCTGCCGTTCCAGCGGCGAGCGTCAGCCGGTAGCCAATTCGATTCGTGAGCACCGTCGATCCCGGCAGGACATGAAACATGTTCATGGCGTCGCCGCGCCGGATGTCGTTCAGGTGCGCGGTATGCGGCTTGTATAGCTCCCGCACCTCATTAAGCGTGACAGTCAGCGTGGATACCGCATCGGCCAGCAGCGGCAGCAACTCGTCAACCCTGGCCGCGGCCTCCTCACGACGCTGTAGCGTGGCCTGGATCGCGATCGCGTCGCGCGAACGCTGCTCGAGCCGGTCCTGCTCCTGCTGCGCGAGCAGTGCATCCCGGTGCTCGTTCTCCGCATGGTCCAAGCCGGCGATCTTCGCTTCGATGGCCTGCACGGCGTTGATCGTCTGCGAGAGGCGGAGCTGCGCGCTTTCGTCGTCGGCTTTGTAAGCGTGGCCTGCGGGCCGCCTTGCCCGTTTTGCCGTAGCTGGGATGTTTGTCGCCTTTGACGAGGGCGATAGCGGTGCGGGAAGTTTTCGGGTCCGTGGAGGTGGTCGGCCGGGTGTCGGGCCGGCGGAGTTGGTCGGACGAGGAGAAGCTGGAGATCCTGGCCGAGGCGTTCCGGCCTGGCGTCCGGGTTCGCGATGTTCTTGAGCGGCGCGAGATATCGAGCGGGCTGGTGTATACGTGGCGCAAGCAGGCGCGGCTGGGCAAGCTGGGCGGCATAGCGCCCGCGCTGCCAACATTCGCCGAGGTGTGTGTGGCTGAGGTTCCTGCACCACAGCCGGCGACATCCACGCCCGGCCTCATCTGCATCGAATTGGCGGGTGGCGTGCGGGTGAGCGTGGACGGCTCGGTGGACGCCGGCGCGCTGGCGCGGGTGCTGTCGGTGCTGAGGTGAGTCCGACGCCGTTGCCGACGCGAGTGTTCCTGGCCTGCGGCGTGACCGACATGCGCAAGGGCTTCGATGGGCTGGCGGTGCTGGTCCAGCAGGTGCTGCGCGAGGATCCGCATTCCGGCGCGCTGTTCGCGTTCCGGGGCAAACGCGGTCATCTGGTCAAGCTGCTGTGGTTCGATGGCCAGGGGCTGTGCCTGTTCTCGAAGCGGCTGGACCGGGGCCGCTTCGTCTGGCCGGTGACCGCGACCGGCGCGGTGACGCTGACGCCGGCGCAGCTGTCGATGCTGCTGGAGGGCATCGACTGGCGCCGGCCCGAGCGCACGTTCGTGCCGACACTGGCGGGCTGAAAACGGCGGTTTCGCGTGGCTTTTGCTCGCCCGTCGGCATGCGATCTGCTATGCAATCCTGGTGTCGGAAGCGCCCGTTTCCTCAGCTGATGTCATCGCGCGGATCGCCGCGCTGGAGGCTTCGCTCGCCCGGGCCAATGCCGCGCTCGTCGCCCGCGACCTGCTCATCGACACCCTGCGCGGGCAGATTGCCTGGCTGCGGCGGATGCAGTTCGGCGCCTCATCCGAGAAGCTGGGCCGCGAGGTCGAGCAGCTCGAACTGGCACTGGAAGAGCTGGAAACCGAGCGCGATGTTTCCGCAGTCGAGACTGCGGCACCCGAAGTAGCGCCGCGACCGGCACCGGTCCGCAGCCTGCCGGACCACTTGCCGCGCGAGGAAGTAGTCCATGAGCCGGCATCTGGTGCCTGCACCTGCCCGGACTGTGGCGGCATGTTGCGTCGCTTGGGCGTGGATACGCACGAGATGCTCGACGTCATGCCGGTCCACTGGCGGGTCGTGCGCAACGTTCGCCCCAAATATAGCTGCCGGGCTTGCGAGAAAATCGTGCAGGCACCCGCGCCGGTCAGCGCCGTGGCGCGGGGCAAGGCGACCTTCGCCACGCTGGCGCATGTCGTCGTTTCCAAGTTCGACCACCATCTGCCGCTCTATCGTCAGGCCGAGATGATGGCGGCGCAGGGCCTCGACATCGACCGCTCCACCCTTGCCGGCTGGACCGGGCAGGCCGCAGTCCTGCTCGACCCGGTCGTCAGCCGTATCCGTGATGCTGTCTTGACCGCAGACAAGATCCATGCGGACGACACGCCGGTGCCGGTGCTCGACCCGGGCCGAGGCAAGACCGCGACCGGGCGGCTGTGGGTATACGCGGCCGATGACCGCGCGTCCGGCAGCACGGCGCCGCCCGCGACCTGGTATCGCTTCACACCCGACCGGACCGCCGCGCACCCGCAGACGCATCTCGCCGGCTTCCGCGGCTTCCTCCAGGCCGATGCCTATGCCGGTTATGACGGGCTGTACCGCAGCGGTGTCACCGAGGTAGCGTGCTGGGCGCATTACCGGCGCAAGGTGTTCGACCTGCACGAGCGCATCCCCACGCCGCTGACCACCGACATCCTCCAGCGCTTCGGCGCGCTCTATGCCGTCGAAGCCGAGGTGCGCGACCAGCCACCGGATGTCCGGCACCGAGTGCGACAGGACCGAACCAAGCCGTTGGTCGGCGCCTTGCGCGAGGTGCTCGACGCTGCCCTTCGTCGCCTGTCGCCCAAGTCCGATATGGCCAAGGCCATCGCCTATGGCACCAAACGCTGGCCGGCACTGTGCCGCTTCCTCGACGACGGCCGCCTGGAGATCGACAACAACATCGCCGAGCGTGCCCTGCGCGGCGTCGCCGTTGGTCGCCGCAACTGGCTGTTCGCCGGCTCCAGGGCGGGCGGCGAGCGTGCCGCCGCGATCTACACCGTCATCCAGACCTGCAAGGCCAACAGCGTTGACCCGCAGGCGTACATCGCCGACGTCATCGCCAGGGTCGCCGACGACTGGCCCGCCAGCCGCTGGGACGAGCTCATGCCGTGGAACTGGGCTCGCGAACCTGCCAGGCTGGCGGCATGAGCGCCGAAACCGTTGCCCGCCTGCACCTCGTCCTGGACAACATCGAACCCGCCATCTGGCGCCGGGTCGACGTGCCGGTCACCGCCAGCCTCAAGATGCTCCACGATGTCGTCCAGGCTGCGATGGGCTGGGAGAACTGTCATCTCTGGCACTTCGAGGCCGGCGACCACCGCTACGGCGTGCCGGACCCGATGTGGTCGGAAAGCGGCATGGCGGCCGCCAAGAACGTGAAGCTCGCCGCCCTCCTCGACCGGGGCATGAAAGAACTCGTCTACACCTACGACATGGGCGACGACTGGCGGCACACCATCACCGTGGAAACGGTCGGCCCCGGCGAGCCTGACGTCAAATACCCGCGCTTCGTCGCCGGCGAACGGCGCTGTCCACCCGAGGATGTCGGTGGCTTGCCCGGATACGAGATGTTCCTCGACGCCATGGGCGACCCCACTCACGAGGAACACGACCGACTGCGCAACTGGTATGGCGGCCCTTACAACCCTGACGACATCGACGAACGCTTCACCCGGCGCGCCGTCGCCGCCATCGCCATCCGCCGCCATGCTGGCAAGCTCGCCTACCAGAAGAGCCGGCCGCAATAACAAGGCGGCCTACCGGCCACGCTTACTCGGCTTTCGGCTCCAGAACGGCCGCAGCCGCTACGTCCCGCTCCTCGCGCGCCAGCTTGAGAGCGGTTTCTAATTCGAGACGCTTTGCTTCGAAATTCATCTGGTGGCTCCTGCCCGCCAAGGTGGAGCCATCGACTTAGAGGCCGCACACCGCATCAGCGCCACCGTGCACAGGGCCTGCCGGCCTACAGCCGGTAACTCGCCATCGCTGCGCGGTCGGCCGCATCTGGCTCACCCCCTGGTGCGCCCTTATAGCCCATCGCTTCCAGCTGCCGGCGCATCTGGATCGGATGCCAACCATGCCGCCACGCTTCTAAGGCCCCACCATACTCCGCGACATACCGCCGACGCTCGGCGATGAGCGTCGCCAGGTCACTGGCCTGGACCGGGAGCGCGGCAAGACGACGGCGAAAGTTGGCCTCCCATACAGCGTCACGGGGCGCGTCAACGAAGGACAAAAACAGTTGGCCGATCTGCCGGCATTCGTCAGGCGTCGAATTGGCGATGGACTGGAGCAGATCGCGTTCTGAAATCATCGCTTCGTTCCTTTCGGTGCTTTATCTCCGATTGCGTGGAGCGCGGCTGCCAGCAGACCCACTCGCTCCAGGCTGTCGAGGGCTGACATGGGCGCCCCGTCCGCATCGGCGTGCTTCAACAGGGTTGCATCACCGTACTTCTTGGGGGCGAGTTTCGATGCGAGCCACTTCCGAACATCGACCTTCACACGAGCGGCGGCAGCGCTGTCACGGTCATGTGCCTTATCCGCAATCTCCAGAATCTCATCAGCGAGAGCTTCCGCCTGCAACTCGCGAGCACGTGCGTATAGCTCCTGAAATGCCTCATCCGCAGCTAACCACCGCGCCACCGTGGACTTGCTCGGCATGCTGGCGTCACGGCAGATCGCGCGTAGGCTCTCACCTTCGATCAACCGCTCGCAGATAAGGCGCTGCGTGTCCGCCTGCGGTTGGGCGCCGGGCCGCTGCACCGCCCTCGCGCGCGTATTGGTCCCGGCGCGGCTCACTTGGCAGGCCTAGGCGAGGTTTCGCAGAGGGACCGAAACGTGGGGTCTACCAACCAGAGCCGCTTCGTTTCCTCAAGGCCGTCAATGACGGCAGCAGCGCTGCAGTTTAGAGCTCGGCCGATCTCTGGAAATGAAGCATTGGTGTGGAACTTAGACGCCCACACGACCGCACGGCGGAGGCGGATGACGTCTGGCTCCGTCGTTGAGCTGCGGATTAGCACCACCTTTTCCAGGTCGTATCCAGCGATCGCAAACAGCAGCTTGCAGACGCTGATACGAGTGCCGGCCTCTTCCGCCAGTTGGCGCGGATTGCCATAGCACCGAGGAGTTGCCCCTGCTTCCCGCGAGGTGTGAGGCAAGCCTCTGACAGTGGAACAGGCGCGAGGCGTGCCCCCGTTGGGCGAGGATGTATCCAACGTCATGACATCCGTCCTTTCACAGCGAGCATGGGAGGCCCCACCAGGCGCTTGTACCGCTCTACGGTCGCCCGCCGGATCGCCGCGGCTTCGTCCTCTTCGGCCGTGGCCGAGCGGAACCGACCGCTGATCCATTCGACCGGCTGGGTGACGCCATGGTCACGAGCTGCGACGATCGCGGCGAGCGTCGGCGCGTCACCATGGTCCTTGCGCCACTTCCCGATGATGCTGCGCGCCCTGTTGGCAGGGATGCCCGCCGCCCCGAGAAGAGCAATCCCGGTGTCGATGAGAGCCTTCACAGGATCCTCAACCGGCGCCCCGGCGCCCGTATCTTTAGATACGGAACTGGATATGGATATGGAGGCATCGCCCCGGCATCCGTCCGGCAGTGCCGCGGCATTGCCTTTTCTTGTTTTATCCCAGCGCTTTGCAGCTTTCTCGCTTTGCGACTTGCTATGTTTCGCCGTAAATTCCCGCTGTTTCGTCAGTCGCTTCTGGGTCCACGTTCTGCTTCGGCCATCGCGCGTCCAAAAGGCCATGACATTGCCACGGATCCCCTCCCATTCGGCCTCGCTAAGCCCGGCGAGGCGAGCCAGCACTGCCTCGTTGTCCGGCAGCGAGCACGTTGGCCGGCGCCACGCCTCCATGAGCAGCAGCACGTAGGCGCCGTGCTCCAGCGTCGAAAGATGCCTCGTGTCGGCCAAATACGAGTCGGTCCACAGCGGAAGAGCGGGAAACTCAGCCATTCCTGAAACCGCCTGCTAGGTCCGCAGACGTTGCATCGACAGCGATAACGCCAAGTGCATCAGCACGCTGGCGCGCTTCCAGTAACGCTTGAGCATAGGTGTAAGAGCACGGAGTGAAGAGATAGCCTCCGTCGGCGAATCGAACCGCTACCAAGAAGCGGCTTGGCTCGACATCGTCGAGAACCTCAACCCGTGCGAAGGCGTGCCCGGTCCGCAAGAAAGGGGCGCCCGTAGTTAGGGTCACTACATTGTCAGAACAACTGCTACTCATGCGAGCCTCCGTTGGGCTGTGCACGAAGCGTCTGAGCGCAGTGGACGCCAATAGAACCCGGCCGACCCCGCCCGCCAGCTAGGTCCGCCCCGGCCGTCCTAGGCGTTGCCGGGGCGCCACCACGCCGCCCGATCATGCGGCTACCTTTCCATCATCGAAGGTGCTGCGGCAAAGTCGATCCGCCATCCACGCGTCGATGTCCGCACGGCGATAACGCACAGCCTTCGGAGACAACTTTACGTACTGGGGGCCGCCGCCGGCGCTCCGAAGCCGGTTCCAAAAGTCGGCGGATAGGCCGGTATATTCCGCCACGTCCTGAACCGAAAAATACGCGGGTTCTGCAAGCTTGCTTTCGTCCTTCATGCCGCACTCCGTCTTGAGGTGCGGCCATCTTTGGCAGTGGATAGCTATCGTGGGGCATCCGTGCACAGGTTCACGGCTCGACGCGATCCCGGCACGCTTGGTCGGAGGGACGGGCTGGGAAAGACGCGTGCGTCATTCATCTTCCCGCTCAAGGCGGAAGGAGACCTTCCGCACCAGTGGCTCGTATTCTTTCGCCCCGAAAATCACCCCGGCAAGATACTGCCCGTACAGCTTGGCTGCGTCGCGCTTTTCCTCGACATAGTCCCAATGCTGGTAGTGAAGAGCGGTCTTTGACTGCTCCTTATCCCGGTGATCCTGTAGACGATCAATGATCGAGGGAGGCACTCCGAGCGGCTGCATCGCCGTTGCCATCGTACGGCGCAGGTCGTGGGTCGTCCAATGCGGCAACGGAGCTCCCAACTTCTCCTTGATCTTGGCGTCCAGAGCGGCCTTCGAATAGCTGAACCCCTTCACGGGCGCTTTGCCCGAGGTCGTGAAGATCGGACGGTTGCCCTTCGCAAGCGCTGGCGAATAGCGGACCGGCGCCTCTCGGATTGCCTCGATAATCGCGACCGCCGATAGGTTCAGCGGCACCAAGAAGTCGCCCCGCACGTCGTGAGGGTGCCTTTTCATTCGCTCCGCCCGGATGATCAGAGCCTCGTGCTCGGAGTGGTATTCGCCCCAAGTCGCCTCCGACACGTCGGTAAGCCGCAGCCCGGTGCATAGGATCACCTGATACATCAGGCCGAATGGGTACCCGAGGTCTCCGGCCGCCTCCCAGATGACCTTTAGTTCGGCACCGGAGAGCACCCGGGCGCGCACTTTCGTCTTCGCTGGAGCGCTCATCTCGCGCATGGGATGCCAACTGAACAGCGTCTCGCTGTTGGCCCAATTATAAAGCTTCCGAAGCGCCTTGTGTGCCGCGATTGCGGCCGACGGGCTCCGCCTCTTCAACTCGCTCAGCCCCGAACTGATGTCGTCCCGGGCCAGCAGGTCCACGCGCTGCCCAGCAAACTTGCCGTCCAGATCCCGAAGCGCTGCCTCTGTTTGCTTCCAACTCCGCGCCTGGTTGGGCTTGGCGTATCGGTCCACGAACTCCGCCCGGAACGCCACATACTCGAAGCGCCGCGCCACCTTCTCCGCCTGTTCGGTCTGCTCTCGGGCGTCGATCTCGGCCTGCCGTCGGCGCTTGCGCTCCTCGAACGGATCAACACCCGTACGCCGCTGACGCATCAACTCCGCGGCCTCCGCACGAGCTGTCGCTGGTTGCCATTCTGCCCCGTGGCGACCGATCGTGATGCGACGCGTCGGTGTCCCGCGCCCGCCTGGGCGATACTGGACGATGTATGACTTCACGCATCCGCCACGAACTCCCGGCGGCGTGACAGTTAGCCCAAACCCGGGTAGCTCAGTATCCCACACGGTGAGCCGCTTGCGAGGATCCGCGTCCGGCTCCAGCGCATCCACAAACTGCTTGGTCAGCTTCGCCTTCACCATGCCTCCGGATAAGCACCCGCTAAGCACGGCATGTAGAACAATTGCGCACCATGAACAACGGTGACACGAGGGGAATCCCAGCAAGCTTCTGAAAATAGGACGTTATCGCATGATAGCAGACGACGGCCGGCTTACGTCACCAGCTTCCCAAGCTTACGACGAGGGTTCGATTCCCTTCACCCGCTCCACTTCCTTAAACCTGAGTGCGGTGCCTAGGCGCGTTTGCGGTCCGCTGGTCAGGCCTGCGATCGCATGCCGCGCCGAGATCGATTACCTAAATGAAGCCCGCCACATCCGCCGCGAACCTCCGTCCTTGACGTCTGCACGAAATCCTCGGTCGCGCGAACTCGACGCATCGTTCCCGCTGTGAGTCGGAGAGCCGTTCGGCGCATGCCCTGCAGAGTGTTGCGTTCAGCCAATGCCGCGGGCTTTGAAGAAGTCGAAGACATCTTTGAATATGGCCTGCATTCGCTCAACCGAAAACCTTCCATGTCGTCCGCGTGGAACAATGATGAGCTTACTTGGCACCGACGTTGCGTTTAGTTTTCGATCGAACTCGATTGTGTGGCTCAATGGCGCGACCGGATCTCGCTCTCCTTGTACGAGGACGACCGGAGGCATGCCTCTTGTGATGTTCTCTGTTGGCGAGAGACTCGTCACCATCTGATCGAAGTCCGGACGGTTCCCGATCCAAGTGCGAGCAGACCTGAGGGGCGGTGTCTTGGTGATTACGGCCTTCAGGTCCACGACGCCCCACCATGCAATGACGCCCGCAACAGGTGATTGGGTCGAGTGATCGTTGCGCTCGCAACGGAATGCCGCCGGCAGATTGGGAAGTGAGGCCATGAGGGCAAGTTGGCCGCCGGCCGACGACCCACTGACAATCACCTTCGAAGGATCGACCCGCAATTCCTTCGCGTGCGTTCGCACCCAATGAATCGCGCAGCGAGCGTCAACGAGGGAGGCTGGCGCCCGATCACGTGGCGGAACCCGATATTCTACATTAACCACGTTCCAGCCATGAGCGAGAAATGGCATCAGCATCTTGTCTCGACCGGCTTTCGAGCCGCGCCAGCCTCCTCCATGGAGGAATATGACGGTAGGGCGCGCGCCAGCCTTAGCTGCTTGGTAAAAGTCGAGGACGGTTCGCCTGTTGTTGCCTTCCTTGTACTGGACGTTGGCGCGGGTGGGCTCAGGCAGCAGGTAGTGCTCCTGGGCAGTCTGACGGGGCTCCATGTTCGAATCCGGGATCATAGACGCGAGGATTGCAACCAGAGCGGAAAGTGTCATGTTCGAGACCGCCTTTTTGATTCCAGCTAGTTGAACAGCTCACGCGGAAAAGCTTTGGCTGCCAATCTGCTTCCGACATCTGAAAGGTGATGGGCGTCCCGGTAAAGCGGGAAGCGACCTTCCGCGACCGCGCACTTCCCTTCGTGACAAAGGGTAGAGACTGGATCGACCAAACGCACGTTGCGGTGGTTTGTCGCGATAGCTTGCAGCACTGAGGACATTGTTCTGCGCTCGCTCAACAGCTTGGTTAGCTGCACATCGCACTGGTGCTCATCCTTCCTTGCCCAGCGCGCTCTCGCGAGGCACTTTCGCGCCGACGTGGCGAAATTAGGCGGCTGCTTCATTATCACGAGTCGCTTGCCACGAGCCTCAAGCGCGGTGGCGGTGCGATTCAAACTTTCCCCGATAACTCGCATGTTGTCGGAGAGGCTAGGTATCGTCGTCCGGTCATCGGTCAGAAGGCGGGCCACATTTGGCTCCTCCCCGGGTGCGGGATCGGCCTGAGTAAACTTGCTCCAATAGGCTCCGATGACCACCGTCGCTACGGTCGGGCTGTCTAAGGCGGCCTTCAAAACAGCATCGTTGAACGCAGCACACCTCGTGGAGTTGTCCGCTGAAAATGCCACCGGCGTCACACCCGGGAGGGGAGCGCAGGAGGATCTAACCAGGACTAGAAGCTCGGAGCCATTCTGTCGCGCCAGCTCCGTCAGCCCGGGGGCATAAGCTCGGGCGTGGGAATCTCCCCAGATAAGCATCTTGGCGGCACGTTCGGCAGGACTGCTCGTCATGCAGTCCTCTATTGCACCGGGGCGGATGCGACCCCCAAGCGAACATCCGACGGTAACTTTGAAGGGCTCTGTCGCGTACGTGTCCACGAAGGCCGCATCCGCTGGAAGCCTCTGGGGAAATCCCCGAGCGATCAAGATCGCGCCGCTCAGCGCTACCACTGTTGCAATTGAGGCAAGCCCCCACGCGAGCACGCGCTTCTGATCTTTGATACCGCGCGTTCGTGCCGCCTTCGCACGACGGAAGGGAGCCTCAACGTACTTCCAACTGATCCAGGCAAGGGCCATTGACAGCAAGACGATCGCGGCCGCTTCGATGGTAGTGCTCGGTCGGCCCACAGCGAGGCGGAACAGCGAGATTAAAGGCCAATGCCAGAGGTAAAGCGAGTAGGAGATCAGGCCGATGCCCACCATTACTCGGTTGCTGAGCAATCGTGCCATCCACGTGTCTTGCCGAACATTCGCGAGGATCAGGAGGGCGGTGCCGAGAACCGGCGGAACAGCGGCCGCAGCAGGGAAGCGTGAACCCTCTTCATAAACGAAGATTGGGACGACCAACAGCATTGCGCCGATGAAGCTCGTCACCTGACGGACGCCGCGCGAGCCAATTTCCTTATGGGGAAGCAAAGCGAGGATCGCACCCGCGAAAAGCTCCCAAGCGCGTGGCGGGAACATGTAGAAGGCCGTCTTCGCCGAACGCTCAACCAGGTACTCAGCCATGCTGAACGAAATAACGGCCGCGAGGAGCGTCAAGGGGAGCAGAAGCTTACGCCTGGGTCCTTTTGCTAAAAAGAAAACTACAAGCGGCCAAAAGATGTAGAACTGTTCTTCGACCGCTAATGACCAGGTATGCAGAAGTGGATTTTCGTAAGGAGCTCCACTGAAGTAATCGGTGGTGCTCCAGAAATAGATGTTTGAATAGAATAGTACGGCGCCGACCGCCGACTGGGCCGCCTTCATTAGCTCGCTCGGAAGCATGATGAAGAGGCAGCCGATTAGCGTGGCTACGATGACCGTGATGAGCGCCGGAAAGATACGGCGAATGCGCCGATCGTAGAACCCCAGTATGCTGGCTGTGCCGCGCTCAGCGTCGGCTACCAGGATGCCGGTGATAAGGTAACCGGATATGACGAAGAAGACGTCGACACCGATGTAGCCGCCGCTGAAGCTTGAAAAGCCCGCGTGAAACAGAACGACGGGAAGAACCGCAAGGGTCCGTAAACCGTCGATGTCGGGCCGATACCCCCGTGTGGTCATACTTTCCCCCCGTGTGTGGCGATCATGTGCCTCAAGTGCCACTGCTGGGCAATGTGGAAGAAGCGGAGACGAGGGGAGCGATCATCCGCGGAATAGGTTCGGTAGCCTAAGCTAACGAGCCGATGGCAACGCCTGCATCATCTCACTCCGCTTGCTGGCAGCTAGAGCGATCGAACCGGTTCGCGCCCCTAGGCCGAGCCCAGTTTGATCTACTTCTTCGCCGCACTGCCTCCCGTCGGATCCTGTGGGTTGCTCTGGCATTTCGAAGGGCTTGTCCCATCTCCTAGTACCCGTCTGAAGCGCTTTAGGCGGCACACCACGCAGCGCAGGCGCCGAGCTACAGCCGCATCTCCTCCAGCGGGACGCCGTTGGTCTCCGGCATGAACCGCCACACCCATACCAGCTGCAGCAGCATCATCGCGCCGAAGAACAGGAATACCCAGCCGCCGACGCGGCCCGCCACGATCGGAAAGGTCCAGGTGATCGCCGCGGCCATCACCCAGTGGGTGGTGGAGCCCAGCGCCTGGCCCTTGCCGCGCACTTCGCTGGGGAACACCTCGGAGAGGAAGACCCAGATCACCGCGCCCTGGCTGACGGCAAAGGCGGCGATGAAGCCGAGCATGCCGACCAGGATCAGCGTTCCGTCCGCCACCGCCTGCTCCAGCTGGAAACCGACCAGGAACAGCGCGAGCGCGCAGACGAGGGAGCCGACGTAGAGCAGCGGCTTGCGCCCGAAGCGGTCGATCAGGAACAGCGCGAGCACGGTGAAGGCCAGGTTGATGCCGCCCACCGCCACCGACTGGAGCATGGCGCTGTCGGTGCCGGCGCCGCCCAGCGCGAAGATGCGCGGTGCATAATAGAGCAGCGCATTGATGCCCGAGAGCTGGTTGAACATCGCGATCGCGATCGCGCAGCCGACCGGCACGGCATAGCGGCGCTGGAACAGCTGGGGCTGGCGCTCGCGCACCTGCGCGCCCTGCATCGCGGCGATCTCGCGCTCCGGGTCGGCGAAGCCCAGCCGTTGCAGCACGTCCAGCGCGTCCGCGGATCGCCCCTTCACCACGAGCCAGCGCGGGCTTTCCGGGAGCAGCAGGGTGACCAGCAGGAACAGGGCGGAGGGCGCGGCTACGATCCCGAGCATCCAGCGCCACGCGACGTCGACGTCCATGCCGCCCGCGATCAGATAGTTGGAGAGAAAGGCGAGGAGGATGCCGAGCACGATGTTGAGCTGGTTGAGCGCGACCAGCCGGCCGCGGAAGCGCGTCGGCGCAACCTCCGCGATGTAGACCGGCGTGACCACCGAGGCCGCGCCGATCGCAAGGCCGCCGAGCGTGCGGAACAGCAGCAGCACCGGCCAGCTGTTCGCCAGCCCGGAGCCGAGCGACGAGACCAGATAGGCAATGGCGATCGCCAGCAGCATGCGCCTGCGGCCGAACCGGTCAGCGGGGGCACCGGCCACGAGCGAGCCGATCACCGTCCCGATCAGCGCAGAGGCGACCGTGAACCCGAGTGCGGGATCGGACAGGGCGAAATGCGCCTGCAATGCCTGCGTCGCGCCGGAGATGACTGCCGTGTCGAACCCGAACAACAGGCCGCCCAATGCCGCGCCCAGCGCACTGAGCACGATCGCGGGGGACATGCGCCCCGTATCCACATGGGCAGGAAGCTGCCCGTCGTCGCGTGGCTGTTCGTGCGGCCGCATCGCATCCCCCGTTCGCGATCGGCATCGCCGTGCCGTACGCTTTGTCGGGATGGAGGCTATCGCCTGCCGGGGCGCCTGTCCAACCTGCGGCAGGCGCAACCGGGTTCAGGCGGCCGAACGACTTTGGGCTGCGAGTGCCAGCACGCGTTGCGCCTGTTCCAGGTGGAGGCGCTCCACCATCGCGCCGTCCAGGCGGATCGCGCCCCGGCCGTCCGCGTCCGGCGTCGCAAAAGCGGCCACGATCGCCTCGGCCCGCGCCACATCCTCGGGGCTTGGCGAGAAGGCGGCGTTGCAGGCCGCGATCTGGCGCGGGTGGATCAGCGTCTTGCCGTCGAAGCCCAGGGCGGCACCCTGCCGGCACACCGCCTCGAACCCGGCATCATCGTCGATCGCATTGTGGACGCCGTCCAGCACCGTGAGCCCCCAGCCGCGCCCGGCGGCGAGCGCGAGGGTCAGCAGCGGCAGCAGTTCCGCGCGATCGGCGGAGAGGCGGCAGCGCATCTCCTTGGCGAGATCGTTGGTGCCGATCACGAACGCCTGGAGCCGCGTGCGCTCGGCTGCCGCGGCGATTGCACCGAGGGACGGGATGGCGCGGCAGGTCTCGATCATCGCCCAGATCGGAGCGCGCTGCACCTGCGCCTCGGCCGCGTCGACGTCGGCCGCGGCGTTCACCTTGGGGACCAGCACGGCGTCGAAGGGGGCGCTGTCGGCGGCGGCGAGGTCGCCGGCTGCCCAGGGACTATCGAGGCCATTGACCCGCAGCACCAGCTCACGCGCGCCGAACCCGCCTTCTCGCGCCGCCGCCACTGCCGCCTCCCGCGCCGCCTGCTTCTGCTCGGGCGCGACCGCATCCTCGAGGTCGAGGATCACGACGTCACAGGGAAGGGTGCGCGCCTTCTCGATCGCCCGTGCGTTGGACGCCGGCAGGAACAACGCGCTGCGGCGGGGGCGAAGGTCGCTCATGCGGGCCGTTCGGGCAGCAGCAGCGAGGCGTCGCCATAGCTGTAGAAGCGATAGCCGCTGGCGATCGCGTGCGCATAGGCCGCCTGCATCCGGCCTAGCCCCATCAGCGCCGATACCAGCATGAACAGATTCTGGGACGATCCGAAAAAGCTTATTCCTTGCAGGCGCTTATGCCTAGAAAACTGGTGCACTTCTCCCACTCCCAACGGCGTCCTAGTTCGGCGCGAGATTGTAGCAGCGACGTTGCCTACCGAACGTGCTTTGGCTGGATCGGATCGTGGAATGTGGCCTCCCATATGCCTCCCTGATCCTCCACCACCGTCGGTGTCAACGTGGGCGTTGCCGCAAAAATAAAAGGGTGCCAGCCCTCCGAGCGACGATGTGTCACCCGAAGGGCTGGCGAGTAGGTTAGGCGGCGTCCGCGCTCCAGCCGCTAGCCGCCGAGGCAGCGTTAGCGGCCTTCTGAAGCGTGCCCTCCGAGAGGTGAGCATACCTGAGCGTCGTCCGCGGCTGGCTGTGTCCAAGCACCTGGCCGATCACTAGCAAGGATTGTCCCGAGTTCGCCATGTTGGAGGCCATAGAGTGGCGCAGGTCGTGCATCCGGACGTCCGGCAACCCGGCCGCGTTCCGCGCGCTGTTCCATGAATTGTAAACCGACCCGAACGGTTTCAGCGTCGCTGGATTGGGCACAACGTATGGACAATCACCCAACCGGGGAATCGCCTTCAGCACAGCGATCGCGCTCTCACTGAGCGGGACCTGTCGAGACTTGCCTGTTTTCGACTTCTCGGTCGGGATGCGCCAGAACCCCTGATCCAGCCGAAACTCGTCCCACGTCGCATCCAGCAATTCGCGCTTCCGGCAACCGGTCAGAAGTAGCAGGGCGACAATCGGGGCAAGCATCGGGTTAGGGCTGTCCTCGACTGCCTGCCGCAGCCGCTTCGTCTCAGCTGGGGTAAGGAACCGCTCGACCTTGTTGTTCGGGTCCTTCTGTTTCACTCCCTCCAGCGGGTTCACCTCCGATCCCGCCAGGCCCCAAACTTTCCCCATGCGGAGCATGTGCCCGAGGATCACCTGCCATCGGTTCACCGTAGCCTGGGCGTAGCCTTCGCGAACCTTGCCGTTCAGCCAATCCATGATCTCGGTTTGCTCCAGCTGGTTGATCCGCCGTTTCCCAAACTTCGGCAGCAGGTGCAGCCTGAGATACCGTGCGTCGATGTCAGCGCTTCGCTTGTACGATCGGACGTAATCGAGGTACCGCTCCGCCAGTTGCGCGACGGTCGGCACCGTTCGATCAAGCTTCCGCTCCTCCGCAGTGTCAACGGCGGAGCAAAACCAGGCCAGCGGGGCGGAGTAAAAGCAGGCCACTTGAGGCGCGCGCTGACGATATGAAAAGGGCCCCGATCGGGGCCCTTTTCATATCGTTGCCGTCCTCGGCCTGATGGTCAGGAAGATAATATCTCACCGGTGTCCGGGTCGGACAGGGCACTGGCCTGGTTTTGCTCCGCCCCGCGACGTTTGCGTCCGGTGGACTGCTTGAGGCGATAGCTGTCGCCGTTCATGGTCAGGATGGTGGCATGGTGGGTGAGCCGGTCGAGCAGTGCGCCGGTCAGCCGCTCGGAGGCGAGCACCTGCGTCCAGTCCTCGAACGGCAGGTTGGAGGTGATGATGGTCGAGCCGCGCTCGTAGCGCTGCGACAGCACCTCGAAGAGCAGTTCGGCGCCGGTCGGGGACAACGGGACGTAGCCGAGTTCATCGACGACGAGCAGCTTCACGGCCGCCATCTCGCGTTGGAGCTTGAGCAGCCGTCGCTCGTCTCGCGCCTCCATCAACTGGTTCACCAGCGAGGCCGCGGTAGTGAAGGCGACTGTGAAGCCCTTCTGGCAAGCCGCCAGGCCGAGCGCGAGGGCTACATGCGTCTTGCCTGTCCCGCTGTTGCCGAGCGCAATGACGTTCTCGCGGCGCAGGATATATTCGCACCGTGCGAGCTCGACCACCATCATCTTGTTCAGGCTGGGGATGGCGGTGAACTCGAAGGTGTCGAAGCTCTTCACAGCCGGGAAACGGGCTGCGCGGATCCGTCGCTCGATGGTCCGGCGCTCGCGGTCGATGAGCTCCAACTCGATAAGCCGCAACAGGTAGCGCGTGTGGTCGACCCCGCCTTGCGCGCATTCGCGCGCGACCTTTTCGTACTCGCGCAGAACGGTTGGCAGTTTGAGTTGTTTGAGATGATGGGCGAGCAGCACCTGTGGCGTACCTGCGGTCGTGCCCACCGGCATGGCGTCCTTGTCCGTCATGCTGCCAGCACCGCATAGTCGGCCGCGCACGTCGTTTTGACGTCCATCTTGGGCACGTGCGGATACGCCGCTAAATCCAGGCGCGGCGGACGGCGCTCGATACGCGCCAGCGCGATGAGTTTTACCGCGTCAAAACCAGGTGCGCCCAACTGGACTGCCTCGGTCACGGCATCCGTGACGATGGGAAGCGGCATCGCCTCGAGCAGCCGCAGCACCTGGATGAACTCGCGTTTACCCTTGTTGCCCATCCGGGCCTCGAGCAGGTGGCGCAGATGCTGGAAGATGTCCGGCAGGTTCCAGTCCTGAAGGGCTGCCGCCTGGTCGAGCGCACCGGGCTTGGTCTCGATGAGCGCGAGATAGTGCAGTGGGTTGGAGACGAATACGCCTTCGTCGTAGCAACGCGCGTGCCGGGCAATCTCTTCGCCCGCGCATATGATGACGACCTCGTCGACGAACCCCTTCACCATCACGTCGCGGTAGCCGTACGCGGTCGGCACCGAATAGTCGTTGGTCCGGTAGCGCACCATCGCGGTCGACGACACGCGCGCCGCGCGTTTCTCGCATGGCTCCAGTGGTACGGACGGCAGCGTGCGCAATGCCGATACGTCTGCCGCCAGCCGCTCGGCAATGGTCTGCGCGTGCTGACCGGCATGCTCGCCCTGGCGCGTACGGCAGGACTCCTCGAACCTGGCGTTCAGGACATCGAAATTGGCAGCGACCGGCACGGGCACCATGAAGTTGTTGCGCGCAAACTTCACCAGCCCCTCGACCTTGCCTTTGTCGTTGCCTCGCGCTGGACGCGCAAAACGGTCCTGAAACAGGTAGTGGCTGACCAACTCGGTGAAGGCGCGTGTGCGCTCGCGCGTTCCATCGCCGCAGATCTTTGCCACGGCGATGGTTGTGTTGTCGTAGAGGATGGACAGCGGCACGCCCCCGAAGAACGCGAATGCCGACACGTGCCCGTCAAGAAACGCCTCGGTCGTCTCGCGCGGATACGCCTTGAAGAAGCAGGCATCCGACTGCGGCAGCGACATGCAGAAATAGTGGATCTTCATCCGCTCCCCGCCGACGACCGCGACCGCCTCGCCAAAGTCGACCTGTGCATGCCCCGGCGGGTGCGCCAGCGGCACGAAGGTCTCGCGCCCGCGGGCCCTGCACAGCCGCACATGGTCCTTCACCATCGTGTAGCCGCCCGTATAGCCATGCTCGTCGCGCAGCCGCTCAAAGATCCGCTTGGCCGTGTGCTGCTGCTTGCCCGGCGCCTCGCGGTCGGCTGCCAGGATTGCGTCGATAACCGGTAGCAGCGTCCCGAGCTTCGGCTTGGTCGGAGGTTTCGTCCGGCGGTATCCAGGAGGCGCCGAATACAGGCACATCTTGCGTACCGTATCCCGGTTCAGCCCGAACACCTCCGCCGCTTCCCGGCGACTATGCCCCTCGACAAATACAAACCGTCTGACCGCTGCGTAGCTCTCCACGACAAACATCCCCGCCGCTCCGCAAAGGGAGCAGCTTACCAACTGGCCGGATTTTACTCCGCCCCCGACGGCACTGCGCCGGCGGTCCTGTGGCCTGGTTTGTCACCGCCCTTCACATCGCGTGCCGATGACGCTTCCCGAACTGAATGACACGCAGGCGTTGGAGGCCAGCGAGGCGAAGCTATCGCGATTGCACAGCAGGTTCAGTGAGTTTCTGGAACGCTATGCGCCATTGCTCAAGTTGACCGTGTCTGAGGCAGAATTCAAATGGGAGATATTTCGGTGGTCAACATCACTGGACGGTACCGACAAAGATGCATTGAGCGCTGAGGCGGGGCGTCTTCTGGCGGGTGGTCGACCATCGATCAAGGCTGCTATTTTTGACGAGACGAAACAGTTCAGTGGTACAAACAGCTCGTTAAGTGTCGAGTTTGCCGGTTTCGCTAAGTGGCTTGGGCGTCATGGTTATGAAGAGCTGAGAGATTTAGCCGCGCTGACTGAGATGGGCCTAGCGCTCGAATTTCTTCAGGAGTTGCGCCAACCGACACAAATCGAAGACGCTAAGCTATCGAACGTCCTTGTCCTTGACGCCCCTGTTCTACTTGACTTGATGGGTTTGAGCGGCCCGTCGAGGCAACGCAGCATTGAGAATTGCTTGCGAGCACTACGGGGCCATGGGACACGAGTGGCCACTTTAACGCATTGCTTGGAGGAAGTTGCCGAGATCATCGATACTGTCCTCAAACGGCCGGTAAATCAGCGATTTGGCTTAACCGGGGATGCCCTTCGGGCCAACCCTCCGCTCGCACATAGGGCAAGGTTCATTGCTCGCAGCCCAGACAAGGAGGCGAAGCGCCTCAATGTCGAGGTTTTAGTTATGGATCGAAAAAGTCCGCTTCACGCAAACTTTTTTGCTGACGAACTGATCGACAGGTTTCGCTTATCATCAACTTGGCACGGACCGGACAAAGTCGAACAACAATACCGAGATGCTTTGTCTGTTGCCTTTGTAATGCGACGTCGGCAGGGTAGGTACAGCTCAGACGCGTTTGATGCGCCGTTCACTCTTATAACGCGAAACTCTACATTCACACGGTACGCAGACCTCTTTGTAAGAACTAACTTAGGACCGCCATCTTACGCATTTGGTCCAGCGATGGAGACTAAAACGCTGGCAGCGATTACTTGGATGCGATTCGGAGATACAGTTGATAGGAATGCACCCGAGACACATTTGATATCAGCTTGTGATCGCATTCTCGCGTCCAATGGATTTCTGCTTAAAAAAGCAGAGCGACGTATCGCCGAACAGCAGGGTAAGGAAATATCGGAAGCGATCTTCTCTTCCCAGCAGGCTGTCTTCGACTTGGTGGTGGCGACCGGCGGAAGCCCCGACGTGCTTGATGCTGCAAACAGCGAAGAGCTCCTTCGCGCTGTAACATCGAGCGCGCAGGAACTCGGCCGACTGGAAGAGCGGCACCTGGCTGATGCAGAAATAGACGTTGCTCGCCGAGCGGCAAGCGACTTTGCAAGCGAAGCGGAAGCGGCGCGGCAGCGCTCCGTGCAGCTTGCGGCCGACAAGGCGATCTCTGAAGGTATGCTCCGCGCCAAGCAGGAAGAGATTGCACAAATCGAGAGGGCGAGCGAAGCTAGGCTTGATCAGATCGCCGAGCAGACGTGGGAAGACGCAGAGGCGCAGGCATGGTGGATTGTAGGGAGCGCCTGGGTGGTGGCAGCGCTCTACGGTTTAGGGGGTCAGTTCTTCATTTGGGATGGCGACGGTTGGTGGCGGGGAGACGAAAGGAGCCTGGTGCTTGGCTCATCGGTCATACTAGCCAGTCTCTTGTAAGCGTGGCCTGCGGGCCGCCTTGCCCGTTTTGCCGTAGCTGGGATGTTTGTCGCCTTTGACGAGGGCGATAGCGGTGCGGGAAGTTTTCGGGTCCGTGGAGGTGGTCGGCCGGGTGTCGGGCCGGCGGAGTTGGTCGGACGAGGAGAAGCTGGAGATCCTGGCCGAGGCGTTCCGGCCTGGCGTCCGGGTTCGCGATGTTCTTGAGCGGCGCGAGATATCGAGCGGGCTGGTGTATACGTGGCGCAAGCAGGCGCGGCTGGGCAAGCTGGGCGGCATAGCGCCCGCGCTGCCAACATTCGCCGAGGTGTGTGTGGCTGAGGTTCCTGCACCACAGCCGGCGACATCCACGCCCGGCCTCATCTGCATCGAATTGGCGGGTGGCGTGCGGGTGAGCGTGGACGGCTCGGTGGACGCCGGCGCGCTGGCGCGGGTGCTGTCGGTGCTGAGGTGAGTCCGACGCCGTTGCCGACGCGAGTGTTCCTGGCCTGCGGCGTGACCGACATGCGCAAGGGCTTCGATGGGCTGGCGGTGCTGGTCCAGCAGGTGCTGCGCGAGGATCCGCATTCCGGCGCGCTGTTCGCGTTCCGGGGCAAACGCGGTCATCTGGTCAAGCTGCTGTGGTTCGATGGCCAGGGGCTGTGCCTGTTCTCGAAGCGGCTGGACCGGGGCCGCTTCGTCTGGCCGGTGACCGCGACCGGCGCGGTGACGCTGACGCCGGCGCAGCTGTCGATGCTGCTGGAGGGCATCGACTGGCGCCGGCCCGAGCGCACGTTCGTGCCGACACTGGCGGGCTGAAAACGGCGGTTTCGCGTGGCTTTTGCTCGCCCGTCGGCATGCGATCTGCTATGCAATCCTGGTGTCGGAAGCGCCCGTTTCCTCAGCTGATGTCATCGCGCGGATCGCCGCGCTGGAGGCTTCGCTCGCCCGGGCCAATGCCGCGCTCGTCGCCCGCGACCTGCTCATCGACACCCTGCGCGGGCAGATTGCCTGGCTGCGGCGGATGCAGTTCGGCGCCTCATCCGAGAAGCTGGGCCGCGAGGTCGAGCAGCTCGAACTGGCACTGGAAGAGCTGGAAACCGAGCGCGATGTTTCCGCAGTCGAGACTGCGGCACCCGAAGTAGCGCCGCGACCGGCACCGGTCCGCAGCCTGCCGGACCACTTGCCGCGCGAGGAAGTAGTCCATGAGCCGGCATCTGGTGCCTGCACCTGCCCGGACTGTGGCGGCATGTTGCGTCGCTTGGGCGTGGATACGCACGAGATGCTCGACGTCATGCCGGTCCACTGGCGGGTCGTGCGCAACGTTCGCCCCAAATATAGCTGCCGGGCTTGCGAGAAAATCGTGCAGGCACCCGCGCCGGTCAGCGCCGTGGCGCGGGGCAAGGCGACCTTCGCCACGCTGGCGCATGTCGTCGTTTCCAAGTTCGACCACCATCTGCCGCTCTATCGTCAGGCCGAGATGATGGCGGCGCAGGGCCTCGACATCGACCGCTCCACCCTTGCCGGCTGGACCGGGCAGGCCGCAGTCCTGCTCGACCCGGTCGTCAGCCGTATCCGTGATGCTGTCTTGACCGCAGACAAGATCCATGCGGACGACACGCCGGTGCCGGTGCTCGACCCGGGCCGAGGCAAGACCGCGACCGGGCGGCTGTGGGTATACGCGGCCGATGACCGCGCGTCCGGCAGCACGGCGCCGCCCGCGACCTGGTATCGCTTCACACCCGACCGGACCGCCGCGCACCCGCAGACGCATCTCGCCGGCTTCCGCGGCTTCCTCCAGGCCGATGCCTATGCCGGTTATGACGGGCTGTACCGCAGCGGTGTCACCGAGGTAGCGTGCTGGGCGCATTACCGGCGCAAGGTGTTCGACCTGCACGAGCGCATCCCCACGCCGCTGACCACCGACATCCTCCAGCGCTTCGGCGCGCTCTATGCCGTCGAAGCCGAGGTGCGCGACCAGCCACCGGATGTCCGGCACCGAGTGCGACAGGACCGAACCAAGCCGTTGGTCGGCGCCTTGCGCGAGGTGCTCGACGCTGCCCTTCGTCGCCTGTCGCCCAAGTCCGATATGGCCAAGGCCATCGCCTATGGCACCAAACGCTGGCCGGCACTGTGCCGCTTCCTCGACGACGGCCGCCTGGAGATCGACAACAACATCGCCGAGCGTGCCCTGCGCGGCGTCGCCGTTGGTCGCCGCAACTGGCTGTTCGCCGGCTCCAGGGCGGGCGGCGAGCGTGCCGCCGCGATCTACACCGTCATCCAGACCTGCAAGGCCAACAGCGTTGACCCGCAGGCGTACATCGCCGACGTCATCGCCAGGGTCGCCGACGACTGGCCCGCCAGCCGCTGGGACGAGCTCATGCCGTGGAACTGGGCTCGCGAACCTGCCAGGCTGGCGGCATGAGCGCCGAAACCGTTGCCCGCCTGCACCTCGTCCTGGACAACATCGAACCCGCCATCTGGCGCCGGGTCGACGTGCCGGTCACCGCCAGCCTCAAGATGCTCCACGATGTCGTCCAGGCTGCGATGGGCTGGGAGAACTGTCATCTCTGGCACTTCGAGGCCGGCGACCACCGCTACGGCGTGCCGGACCCGATGTGGTCGGAAAGCGGCATGGCGGCCGCCAAGAACGTGAAGCTCGCCGCCCTCCTCGACCGGGGCATGAAAGAACTCGTCTACACCTACGACATGGGCGACGACTGGCGGCACACCATCACCGTGGAAACGGTCGGCCCCGGCGAGCCTGACGTCAAATACCCGCGCTTCGTCGCCGGCGAACGGCGCTGTCCACCCGAGGATGTCGGTGGCTTGCCCGGATACGAGATGTTCCTCGACGCCATGGGCGACCCCACTCACGAGGAACACGACCGACTGCGCAACTGGTATGGCGGCCCTTACAACCCTGACGACATCGACGAACGCTTCACCCGGCGCGCCGTCGCCGCCATCGCCATCCGCCGCCATGCTGGCAAGCTCGCCTACCAGAAGAGCCGGCCGCAATAACAAGGCGGCCTACCGGCCACGCTTACACACCTGGGAAGAGGCGTGCAACATCGACGGCGAGTGGGACGGCAACGTCCGCGTGACGACCCTTAAGCTGGCAAAGGTGCGCGTCACGCGGGAATGGTTGAAGGGGGAGCCTGAGACTGCCGAAGAGAAGTCAGACTTCCGCGATGCGCTCGATCTCCTCGCGAAAGTCGCCAAATAGCTCGCTGTCCACGAGAAAGCTGAACTCGCGGTTAGGCGAACTCGCGACCTCCTCGCGGGAAACGTCGGATAGCGTAGCTAGCATTCCCTGTCGCTGCTCAGCAGGCTCGCGCTCAACGTAATCGCCCATTGGCTTGACGCCAAAGCGGAGCCGGTTGAGTGTAGCCTGAACAGCTACGAAGCTCTCATCGAAACCGATGAATCGGCGACCCTGATCGTCCGCCGCCGCCAAAGTGGTGCCCGACCCGCAAAACGGGTCCACTACCAAATCGCCAGGATTGCTGCTCGCGCCGACGATCATGCGGAGCATGTCGATGTTCTTCTCCGTGGGATAGCCGGTGATACCAACGCTTTGGTGATGAGCATCGCGGAAGCAATCCCACTGGTCGGTGAATGGCACGAGCTTGTCGTCGGTAAGATAGACCTTGCGACGAGGGTTTCCGGTTTTGCTCCAGTGAATGTGCCCTTGCGCGTCAAGTGCGTCCAGCTTGGAGGGCGCGTATTGCCAATGCTTTCCCGGCGGCGGGCTCTTGCCTCGCCAAAGCATGCCAGTCTCACCGTTGCGGGTACCCGGCGCGTGGACAGGCACCAGCTTGTAACGACCGTTGGCATCGACCTTGGGGTATTCCTTGTTCAACCACTCCTCGCTCGGCTTCTGACCGGGCTGGTTCCAGACATAGGATTTGCTCTTAGTGTAAAAGAGGAGATAATCATGGATATTAGAATAACTATTCGAGGTGAAATTCTTTGAAGAACACTTTCGACGTGCAATGATGTTACGGAAGTTCTTAGCTCCAAACACCTCGTCCATCAGTACTTTAAGGTGGCCTAGCATTTGATGGCCGATGTGAACGTAGATCGATCCGTCGTCTGCTAGGCACTCACGCATGAGGATCAGCCGCCGACGCATGAACTCGACGTAACCTGCCGTTGAGCGGTCGTCCTTGTAGGCGTGCTGGAGATTGCGAGAGTGAAAACCGAGGCCCGTGTTATAGGGCGGGTCAAGGTAGATGAGACGTACCTTCTCACCGGAACGAGCGAGGGCACTCAGACCAGCCAGGTTATCGCAGAGCACGGTTGCATTGGACGCCAGCGCGGCGTCCGACCACTTGCCCCCGTCAAACTTCGAGAACGAGACTGGAAAGCTCTCAAGCACTCGGGCTTCACTCAACCGGTTGTCATAGGACAGGAACGGCTCCGACATGCCGCTTGGCAGTGGATGGCGATCACGGTGGGGAACGTGCGCGGTGAGGGCGTCCTTGCTGTGTTGCTCTTTAGCGGTAATCCCTGTCGCCATGCATTGCGCTCCGTTTTTTTTGGTAACCAGAATGAGGCCTTGTTTATGAGAACGGGTCAGGAACGCAAGGCCGCTTTCGCCCTAAGTCACGACGATCAGATATGGCGCGCGATCCGGCGCGGTTGTCACGCGCAGCAGCTAACAGCATTTTCGAAGGCACCCACCGGCCACCCACCGGAAAGCCCTCTACGGAAGGAGCAGCGAGGCATCCCCGTAGGAGTAGAAACGGTAGCCATTTTGAATGGCATGGGCGTAAGCGTCCTTCATACGGTCGAGCCCCATCAGTGCCGATACCAGCATGAACAGCGTCGATCGGGGCAGGTGGAAGTTGGTCATCAGCCCGTCGATGCCGCGGAAGCGATAGCCCGGCGTGATGAAGATCGCCGTGTCGCCCTCGAACGGGCGGATGATGCCATCCTCGCCGCTGGCGCTTTCGATCAGGCGCAGGCTGGTGGTGCCGACCGCGATCACGCGGCCGCCGTCGCGGCGCACCTGGTTGAGCCGATCGGCGGTTGCAGCGTCGAGTCGGCCCCATTCGGCATGCATGCGGTGCTCGTCGGTGTCGGCGGCCTTCACCGGCAGGAAGGTGCCGGCGCCGACGTGGAGGGTGAGCGTCGCATGGCCGATCCCGCGCGCCTCCAGCGCTGCCATCAGGCCGGGCGTGAAGTGCAGCGCCGCGGTGGGGGCGGCGACGGCGCCGGCCTCCCGCGCGAACAGCGTCTGGTAATCCTCGGCATCGCGCGCGTCGGTCTCGCGCTTCGAGGCGATGTAGGGCGGAAGCGGCATGCGGCCGGCGCGTTCCAGCAGCAGTTCGACCGGCTCGTCGCCTGCGAACTCCAGCAGCACGCTGCCGTCGTCGCCGCGCTCGCCGGCGGTTGCGAACACGCCGACGCCGAAATCGATCACGTCCCCGTTGCGCAGGCGTCGCGCGTTGCGCACGAAGGCGCGCCAGGCGCGCGGTCCCTCGCGCTTGTGCAGGGTGGCGCCGATGCGTGCTTCGCCGCGGCGGCCCTTCAGCTGGGCGGGGATGACGCGGGTGTCGTTGAAGACCAGCAGGTCGCCCGGGCGGAGCGCGTCGGGAAGGTCGGTTACCACCGCGTCGCGCGTGCCGGCGTCGTCGAGCACCAGCATGCGTGCGGCATCGCGCGGCGCCGCCGGGCGAAGCGCGATGCGCCCCGCGGGCAGTTCGAAGTCGAAATCGTCTACATTCATCTCAGCGTCCGCCGAACGACCGGCGTGGATGGGTCAGCGCTTGGCCGGGCCGGACGGCAGCGTCAGGTTCTGGTCCTCGGCCGGAACGGTGGCGGCAGCGGCCGGTGCCGGCTGGTACGGCGGGGGATTGTCGGCGGCGATATAGGCGTGGACGACGCGGGTCGGGTTCGCCGGCGGCTCGCCGCGCTGGATCGCGTCGACATACTGCATGCCGTCGAGCACGCGGCCGAACACCGTGTACTTCTTGTCCAGCGCCAGGCGCGGCGCGAGCATGATGTAGAACTGGCTGTTGGCGCTGTTCTCATCCTGCGCACGCGCGGCGGCGACGGCGCCGCGGACGTGGGGCAGGTAGTTGAACTCCTTCTCCAGGTCCGGAAGCTCCGATCCGCCGGTGCCGTCGCCCTTGGGATCGCCGCCCTGGGCCATGAAGCCCTCGATCACGCGGTGGAAGGGCAGGCCGTCGTAGAACTTCTGGCGGGTGAGCGTCTTGACCCGCTCGACCGCCTTGGGAGCGACATCCGGGCGCAGCCAGATGGTGACGCGGCCACCGCTCGACAGGTCGAGCAGCCACAGGTTCTCCTTGTCCGTCGTCGCGGGCGGTGCCGCGCGGCCGGGAACATCGATCAGCTGGGCTGCGGCGGGCAGCGCGAACAAGGACGCGAACAACGCGAAAACAACGGCAAACAGGCGCATTTCCACCCCGGGGATAAGTTCTCGGCCAGGGGCTTAGAGGATTTCCCGCGGCGGGGGTAGGGGCGCGTTTTCGCTCCCGACGCCCCCGTCTCAGGCGGCGGCGAGCGCCTCCTCGCGCTCGGCTGCCTGGCGTGCCCACATTTCCGCATAGACGCCGTTCTTGCGCAGCAGTTCGCCATGGGTGCCGCTTTCCACCACCTGGCCCGCCTCCAGCACGACGATGCGGTCGGCGTGAACCACGGTCGACAGGCGATGGGCGATGACGATGGTGGTGCGGCCCTGCTCGATCGCCTCCAGCGTGGAGAGGATTTCCGCCTCCGTCCGGCTGTCGAGCGCGCTGGTCGCCTCGTCCAGGATCAGCACGGGCGGGTTCTTGAGCAGGGTGCGGGCGATCGCGACACGCTGCTTCTCGCCGCCCGAAAGCTTCAGCCCGCGTTCGCCGACGCGGGTGTCGTAGCCGTCCGGCAGGCCCTGGATGAACGGCGCGATCGCCGCACCGCGCGCGGCGGCGGCGATCTCGTCCGCCGTTGCCCCGGCGCGGCCATAGGCGATGTTGTAGCCCACCGTGTCGTTGAACAGCACCGTGTCCTGGGGAACGATGCCGATCGCGGCGCGCAGCGAATCCTGCCGCACGCGGGCGATGTCCTGCCCGTCGATGGTGATGCGGCCGCCAGTCGGGTCGTAGAAGCGGAACAGCAGCCGTGCGAGCGTGGACTTGCCCGCACCCGACGGACCCACCACCGCCAGCGTGGTGCCGGCCGGCACGTCGATGTCGATCCCCTTCAGGATCGGCCGCTCCGGATCATAGCCGAAGCGCACGTCCTCGAAGCGGACATGGCCCTGCGACACGGCGAGCGCAGGGGCGTGAGGGGCATCGCGCACCTCGGTCGGCGTGTCGATCAGGTCGAACATCGAACCCATGTCGGTCACCCCCTGGCGGATCGTGCGATAGACCATGCCGAGCAGGTCGAGCGGGCGGAACAGCTGGGTGAGGAGGGTGGAGACCAGCACCACGTCGCCGGGGGAAAAGCGCCCGCTCGCCCAGCCGAACACCACCAGCGCCATGCCGCCGGCCAGCATCACGCCGGTGATCAGCGCCTGGCCGATGTTGAGGAGGGCGAGGCTGTTCTCGCTGCGCACCGCCGCGGCCGCATAGTCGGCGACCGCACGCTCGTAGCGCTCGGCCTCGCGGTCCTCGGCGCCGAAATACTTCACCGTCTCGAAGTTCAGGAGCGAGTCGACGGCGTGCGCGACCGCGCCCGTGTCGAGGTCGTTCATCCGCTCGCGCAGGGCGTTGCGCCAGTCGGTGACCCAGCGGGTGAAGAGGATATAGGCGGCGACCATCACCACCGTGCCCACCACCAGCCACCCGCCGAAGCGGACGCCGAAGATGCCGAGCACCAGCGCCAGTTCCAGCACCGTCGGCGCGATGTTGAACAGCAGGAAGTAGAGCATCGTGTCGATACTCTTGGTGCCGCGCTCCACCACCTTGGTGACGGCGCCGGTGCGGCGTTCGAGGTGGAAGCGCAGCGACAGGCCGTGGAGGTGGCGGAACACCGTACCCGACAGCCGGCGCGCGGCATCCTGGCCCACGCGCTCGAACACCATGTTGCGCAGGTTGTCGAACAGCGTCGCCCCGAAGCGCGCGGCCGCATAGCCGACGATCAGCGCGACCACGAGCCACAGCGCGTCGCGGCTGCCGGCGCTCATCGTGTCGATCGCGTTCTGCAGCGCAAAGGGTGCGCCATAGACCTGCACCAGCTTCGACAGGACCACGAGCAGCAGCGCGCCCACGACGCGCAGCTTCAGCCCCGCCTGACCCTTTGGCCAGAGGTAGGGGAGGAAGCGCCGGAGGGTCGCGATCATCGGCCGCTGGGATGCGGCGGGAGCAGAAGTATCAGGAGGCATCGGATCCCGATTTGGGATGTCCGGGCCCGCTGCGCAACGGACCGGGCAAGTCCCGACCGTGCAGGGCCGAGGGAACCGGATGTAATCTCAATCGCTTGACTCCCCGAAAGGAAGTCGAATGAGCTCGATCTTGTACGTCATCGCGATCATGGGCTGTGCCGATGATTCCAGCCAGTGCCGCAGCGCGCGGGTCGAGCCGGCGACCTATAGCAGCATCCAGTCGTGCCAGGCGGCCATGCCCGACGCGCTGGTCCGCAACACGGACCTGAGCTACCCGACGATCGCCGCCGCCTGCCAGCAGCAGAGCGCACGCCTCGCCAGCAACGAACCACCGCAGCCGAGCCGCGGCGGCTGACCGGCGCTCCGGCGGGCCGAACGAAAAGGGCCGCGGCTTGGTGAAAGCCGCGGCCCTTTCCGTGTCCGGCCCAGCCGGGATCAGGCGACCTGTGCCGTCGGCTGCTCGTTGGGATCGCGCAGCACATAGCCGCGGCCCCACACCGTCTCGATGTAGTTCTCGCCGTCGCAGGCGGTGCTGAGCTTCTTGCGAAGCTTGCAGATGAACACGTCGATGATCTTGAGCTCGGGCTCGTCCATGCCGCCATAGAGATGGTTCAGGAACATCTCCTTGGTCAGCGTCGTGCCCTTGCGGAGCGAGAGCAGCTCCAGCATCGCATATTCCTTGCCGGTCAGGTGGACGCGGTTGCCGTCGACCTCCACCGTCTTGGCATCCAGGTTCACCGCCAGCTTGCCGGTCTTGATGACCGACTGGGAATGGCCCTTGGAGCGGCGCACCACGGCGTGGATGCGGGCGATCAGCTCTTCCCGGTGGAAGGGCTTGGTCACGTAATCGTCCGCGCCGAAGCCGAACGAGCGGACCTTGGTGTCCATCTCGCTGATGCCCGACAGGATCAGGACCGGCGTCTGCACCCGGGCAACACGGACCTTCTTCAGAACCTCGTACCCGTGCATGTCGGGCAGGTTCAGGTCGAGAAGGATGATGTCGTAGTCATAGAGCTTGGCGAGATCGAGCCCCTCCTCGCCGAGATCGGTGGTGTAGACGTTGAACCCCTCGGCCTCGAGCATCAGCTCGATCGCCTTGGCGGTGGTGGGTTCGTCCTCGATCAACAAAACGCGCATCGCAGTCCCCCTGTGCGGCGAGCGAACCGGAGGCGGCGCGCCGTAGGACAATCATTAACCTAAACCGAAGTGAAGGCAAAAGGTTAACGCGATCCTAAATCTCTCTTACGTCGAACGCGTACGTAGGTGAGATATCAAACGTCTTCGCCAAGCGTCTCCCGCAGGTAGAGGCTGCGGATCAGCGTGAAGATCACCACCAGCAGCGCCGCCGAGAAGAAGAGGCCGAACAGGCCGAACACCATCCCGATCGCGATGATCGCGAAGAGGGTGATGGCAGGCGGGATCGCGATCACGCGCGCCTGAACGAAGGGCGTGATGAAGTTGGTCTGCAGCAGGCGCACGACCGCATAGGTGACCAGTGCGCCGATCAGCGGCCCCGTGCCCTGGGTGGCGCCGAGCCCCAGCGCGGGGATCATCGCCGCGGTCGGGCCGACATAGGGGATGAATTCGCTGAGACCCGCCAGCAGCCCGAGCGCGGCCGCGGACGGCACGCCCGAGATCCAGAGGCCGACGCCGATCAGCACTCCCATGCTGGTCATCAGGATGATCTGCGCGCGCAGCCACAGCCGCAGCGTCTCCGCCGTGTCGTCGAGCGCATCCGCGAACGCGTCGCGCTTGGAACGCGGGATCAGCAGCAGCGCGCCGCGGCGGTAGATCCCGGGATCCGCGGCGAAGAACATCGCGCCGGCGAGCAGCAGGATGCAGTTCAGCAGCAGTTCGCCCGAGCCCTGGACGAGCCCGCCGATGTCCTGCGCGATGCGGGAGCCGGCAAAGGCCGCCTCCACCGCCTCGACGATGCGCGCGCCGACGGGCGAGTGCGACATCCAGGCGGCGAGGTCGGAGAGCAGGCCCGGCAGCGCCAGCACCAGCGCGTTCACCTGCGATCCGAATTGATAGCCGAACAGCCACACCAGGAAGCCGACGGAGGCCAGTACCGTCACCATGCCGGCCGGCACCCGCGCACGCTCGGGCACGCGCAGGCGCCGCCCGTAGATGTCCGCCAGCGCGTGGATCACGGTCGCGCCCAGCATCGAGCCGAACGCCAGGATCAACAGGTTGAGCGCGCGATAGAGCGCGACCGCGACCGCCGCGATCAGGATCAGCAGGACGACGCGGCGCAGGAAGCGGGCGTCCTCCGCATCCGGGCGAAGCCGGTTCACTGGCGGCTCGCGCACAGCTGGCGGAAGCGTTCCGCCAGGAACTCGATCAGCACCTCGACGCGGGCCGGCCGCAACGTGCCGGGCGGGGTGAGGAGGTGCAGCGCCATGTTGGTCTCCCGCCAATCCTGAAGCAGCTCGACCAGCGTGCCGTCCGCCAGATCCTGGTCGACGATGAAGTCGGGCAGGCGCGTGATGCCGAGACCCGCGCGGAGCGCAGGGAGCATCGCCTCGCCGCTGTCGGTGCAGAGCGGACCGGCCGGCCGGATCGCCACTTCCTCGTTCCCGCGGCGGAACTGCCAGACGAAGGGCCGGCTGGCGTTGGTATAGGCCAGGCAGGCGTGGTGGGCGAGATCGGCCGGATGTTCGGGTCGGCCATGCTTCTCCAGATAGGCGGGCGCCGCGACCAGATGGAGCGTGACCGGCGCCAGCCGGCGAACCCGCAGGCTGCTGTCCGGTAGTTCCGCCACCCGAAGCGCGACGTCGATCCCCTCCGCGACGATGTCCGTCGGTGCGTCCGACAGCGTCAGGTCGACCTCGATGCCGGGATACAGGGTCAGGAAGTCGGCGAGGGCAGGGGCGACGCGGGTCAGGCCGAAATTCATCGGTGCGGCCAGGCGCACCCGGCCAGTGGGCGTGCTGTTGGAATCGCGCGCGACTTCCTCCGCCTCGCGTGCTTCGGCCAGGATGCGGGCGGCGCGCTCGGAAAGCGCACGGCCGCTCTCGGTCAGGGTCAGGCGGCGCGAGGTGCGGTGGAACAGCGTCGCCCCCAGCCGCGTCTCCAGGCGGCTGATCGCTTTCGACACCGTCGCCTTGGACGTTCCGAGCGCCTGCGCGGCACCGCTGAAGGAACGGTGTTCGACCACGGACGCAAAGATCGCCCAGGCCTCGAAATCGGGTAGCATCATCGGACAGCACCTCCGTGCCTGCAGCTATAGCGCCGCAACGATCAGTTTCCAACGTTTCCGTTTACGTGGTGATGGGAGCGCCTACCTTCTGACCAACGGCTCGATGCCAGCGGAAAGGAATTTCCCATGATCGACAAGCGCAGTTTTGAAGGCCTGGGCCATGCAGACCATGGTTGGCTGAACGCCCGGCACCATTTCTCCTTCGCCAACTACCATGATCCCAAGCGGATGGGATGGGGCGCGATCCGCGTCTGGAACGACGACGAGATCGCACCCAACAGCGGCTTCCCGCCGCACCCGCACCGCGACATGGAGATCATCACCTTCGTGCGCAGCGGCGCGATCACCCATCAGGATTCGATGGGCAACACCGGGCGCACGGCGGCGGGCGACGTGCAGGTGATGAGCGCCGGCACCGGCGTGCGCCATGCCGAGTATAATCTGGAGCCGGAGACGACCCGGATCTTCCAGATCTGGATCGAGCCGCGGCTCAAGGGCGGCGCGCCTTCCTGGGGCGCCAAGCCGTTCCCGCGCGACGATCGCTCGGGTCGGTTCGTGCCCTTGGCGAGCGGCTATGCCGAGGATGCGGAGGCGCTGCGGATCCGTGCCGACGCACGGGTGCTGGGCGCCACGCTGAAGGCGGGCGAGACCCTGACCCACGAGGTGGGCGCGGGCCGCCACGCCTATCTGGTGCCGGCGACCGGCGCGGTGGAGATCGACGGCGTCCGGTTCGACGCTCGCGACGGCGCGGCGATCGATGGCGGTGCGACCGTCTCGATCACGGCGCTGGAGGATGCGGAGATCGTCCTGGTCGACGCCGAATAACGAGTTTCCCGGGCCGCGACGTGCGGCCGGGGAAGGGGGCCTGCCGATCTCTCCCTCCCTGAGGCAGGCCCCCGAATACCAGCCCGACGGGCGGGCAGAAGCAAGGAGACATGCGATGGCAAAGGTTCTGGTGCTCTATTACTCGTCCTACGGCCACATCATGAAGATGGCCGAGGCGGTCGCCGAAGGTGCCCGCGGCGCCGGCGCCGAAGTCGACATCCGCCGCGTTGCCGAGACGGTGCCGGAGGATCTCGCCCGCGCCTCCCACTATGTGATGGACCAGCCCTATCCGGTGCTGGAAGACGTCAACGAGCTCGCCAATTACGACGCGATCATCGTCGGCACCGGCACCCGCTATGGCCGCATGACCAGCCAGATGGCGGCGTTCTGGGACAAAACGGGCGGCGTCTGGGCCCGCGGCGCGCTGATCGGCAAGGTGGGCGGCGCCTTCACCTCGACGGCCAGCCAGCATGGCGGGCAGGAGACGACGCTGTTCTCGATCATCACCAACCTGCTGCACCATGGGCTCACC
The DNA here is from genome assembly GCF_004341505.2 of Sphingomonas sp. JUb134. Taxonomy (NCBI): domain Bacteria; kingdom Pseudomonadati; phylum Pseudomonadota; class Alphaproteobacteria; order Sphingomonadales; family Sphingomonadaceae; genus Sphingomonas; species Sphingomonas sp. JUb134. The sequence goes on along the minus strand of NZ_SLYP02000001.1, from coordinate 2,665,922 downwards.
ATCGTCGGCCTCGACTATGGCTTCCAGGGGCAGATGGGCGTGGACGAGGTGCGCGGCGGATCGCCCTATGGCGCGACCACCATCGCGGGCGGCGACGGCAGCCGCCAGCCGCACGCGGAGGAACTCGAGTCGGCGCGCTACCAGGGCCGCCGCATCGCGCTGACGGCCGCCAAGCTCACCGCCTGATCCGGGGTACCCGCCGCTCCCGGAGCGGCGGGCCTCAGCCCTGCGGCGTCGGCGCCGTGGGTTGCACGGGAGCCGGCGCCGCCGGTTGGGTCGCGGCCGGAGCGGCAGGTGCCGCAGGCCGCGGCGCCAGCAGCCGCTTGTCCTCCGGGCGGTTGGGATAGGCCGGAAAGCGCGCGGCGGCCGGCGCGAACACCCGGCGGGCGGTTGCAGCACCCGGCGTGTGCGGCGTGCGACCGACCCAGCGCCAGTGCCACGGCTCCCACTTCACCTGCTGCTTGTTGCCGGCGGGGAAGGACTGCTCGAACCCGAACTCTGCGGCATGGGCGATCAGCCAGCGGCCCGCGGGGGTGGCGGCGAAACACGCCTCCGCATCCGGGCAGCCGCCGCGGTCGCGCGTGCCGAAGTCCACGACATAACCGGTCGCGTGCTCGCTGAAGCCCGGTGGGGCCGAGGCCCAGGCGCGCTCGCGAAAGCTGCTGCTCTCGTCCGCGTTGATGCCGCCGCAGAAGGTCTGGCGCTGCAGGCGGACCGAGCGGTGGCAGGACACCGCGCGCAGCTTGCCCGCGATCGCCGGATCCTGGTTGGCGCGGGCGAGCAGCGCCTGCAGGTCGGCCAGCATCGCCGGATGGATGCGGCAGCTGCCGCCGGGCGCGAACTCCTCCGGCGCCGGGATCAGCGCGGTCTCCATCGTGTCCGGGTATGGGAAGTGGTTGAACAGCCGGCCGTCCGGCCCCGGCTGGACGATGCCGCGGTCGCACAGCGCAATGGGCGCGCGATTGACGGCGACGGCTGGCGGCGGTGCTGCGGGGGCAGGCGTGGGGGCCGGCACCACCGGTGCCTCGACGGGGGCGGGCCTGGGCGCCGAGCAGGCGGCAAGCGCCAGCACCAGCGCAGCGGACATCCGCAGGGAGTTACGCAATCCAACCTCCTGAACCGCACGGGGCGGCGCTGCCGCCTTTCGGCGCCTGCGCTCTGGCATGTCGGCGGCGGCGGTGGCAAGGGACCAGCATGCTGGATGACCTAGTGCTCTTCATCGATGGCGAAGCGATCGTGATCGACAAACCGGCGGGCCTGCCGGTCGACCGTCCGCGGGACCGCAGCCCGAGCATCGAATCGCGGCTGGACGAACTGACCTTCGGCTTCCAGCGGCTGCCGACGCCGGTCCACCGCCTGGACCGCGACACCAGCGGCTGCCTGCTGCTCGCCCGCAATCCCAAGGCGCACGCCCGCTTCCAGCAGGCGTTCGAGGCGGGGCTGGTGCAGAAGCGCTACCTGGCCGTGCTCGACGGGGTGCCGGCGGAAAGCTCCGGCACGATCGACCTGCCGCTCGCCAAGGTGAGCAGTCCCGAGGCGGGCTGGCGCATGGTCGGTGACCCGAAGGGCAAGCCCGCGCGCACCAACTGGAAGCTGCTGCGCGCCGAAGGCGGCCGCGCGCTGGTCGCCTTCTTCCCGGAGACGGGCCGCACCCACCAGATCCGCGTCCACGCCGCAGAGGGGCTGGGCGCGCCGGTGGCGGGCGACCCGGTCTATGGCCGGGCGGGCGGCTCGATGCTGCTCCACGCCGCGCAACTCACCGTGCCCCGCGGCAGCAAGCCTCCGGTGGAGGCGACCGCGCCGCTGCCGCCGAGCTTCGCGGCGGCCGGTTTCGGGGACAACTGAGGCGCCGTCCGGATGGCAGCCATCCCGATCACCCGCTCGATCCACATCGACAGCGACGAACTGGTCGAAAGCTTCACGCGCGCCAGCGGGCCGGGCGGGCAGCACGTCAACACCACCGACAGCGCGGTGCTGCTGCGCTTCGACGTGGCGGCTTCCCCGAACCTGCCCGAAGCGGTGAAGAACCGGCTGGCCGAGCTGGCGGGGTCGCGGATGACGCGCGAAGGCGTGCTGGTCTTGCGGAGCGAGGGGGCGCGTTCCCAGCTTCTCAATCGAGAGGAAGTGCGCGAGCGGCTGGTCGCCCTGATCCGGGAGGCGACCTTCGTGCCGCGCAAGCGCAAGCCCACCAAGCCCAGCCGCGCGGCAAAGGCGCGGCGGGTGGATGAGAAAAAGGGCCGCAGCGCCGTCAAGGCCGGGCGCGGCAAGGTCCGCTTCGACTGAGCGCCGGCCGCAACGAGGAAAAGGAACGCCATGTACGTCTTCGACATCGCCGCCGGCTCCAAGCAGGAGCTATACCGCGAACTCGCCAGCGCGCTCGACGCGCTCACCGCCGACGAGCCGGACGCGATCGCCAACATGGCGAATGCGGCGGCGCTGCTGTGGGAATATCTGCCCGACCTCAACTGGTCCGGCTTCTACCGCAACGTCGCCGACGAGCTGGTGCTCGGGCCGTTCCAGGGCAAGGCCGCCTGCATCCGCATCCCGTTCGGCAAGGGCGTGTGCGGCGCCGCTGCGTCCACCCTTGAGACCCAGCGGGTCGAGGACGTCCACGCCTTCCCCGGGCACATCGCCTGCGATGCTGCCAGCCGCTCGGAACTGGTGGTGCCGATCGTCCACGACGGCCGCCTGCTCGGTGTGCTCGACCTCGACAGCCCCTCGCCAGCGCGCTTCGATGCCGAGGACGCCGCCGGCTGCGAGATGCTGATGCAGCGCCTCGCCCCCCGCATCGCGGGCGCCTGACCCCGCGTCACTCCGCGGGAGTGGGCTCCGGCGTGGGGCTCGGCTGCGGCTCGGGAAGCGCGACCGCGATGTCGACGCGGCGGTTGCGTGCCCGGCCTGCTTCGTCGTCGCTGCCGTCCGGATTGGCGTTGGGCGCTACCGGACGGTTTTCGCCGAGCGCGATCACGGTGATGCGATCCTTGGCCACGCCTTTCGCGATCAGATAATCGCGCACCGCCTCCGCGCGGCGCCGCGAAGAGCGCAGGTTATCCGCGTCCGAACCCTTCGAGTCGCTGTGGCCGCTCAGCCGGATGGGACCGCCGGCCTGGAGCGCGGGTTCGGCCAGGAGCGTGTCGAGCGCCGCCTTGGCTGCGTCGTCCAGGGCGACCCCCTTGGGGAACTGGACGGTCCGCTCGATCGGCTCGAGCGGCGGCGGCGTGGGTTCGGCGTCCGGTTCGGTTTCCGGGCGGATGATCGACTTGCCCTCGGGCGTCGGCTCCGGCGCCGGGGCGATGTTGGCGATCTCCAGCTCCGCGCTATTCTCGGGCGGGGCGGGGTCGGCGCGGTTGTCCGGGGATGGGCCGCATCCCGCCAGGAGCGCAACCAGCCCGCCGGCCGCCACCGTGTGGCACAAGGTCCGTTTCATCGTTCCTCCCCAATCAGGTTCTCGTTTCGGGTCTCCGGCTCGCGCACGCGGGGCGGGGCGTAGGAGACGATCACGTCGCCGGGCTGCGGCGTCGGGCGGGTGGCATGCGTGAAGAAGCGCAGCGTCCCGTTCTTGCGCAACAGCAGCAGCATGTCGGCCTCGTCCGGCAGCACCGCCTTGGCGTCGGCAAAGTCGAACTGCTCGCTGATGCGGGTCTTGCGGAAGGACCAGCCGGCACGCTCGCGCTCGGTGATTTCCTCGACGCCGAGGCCGGAGGTGAACAGCGCCCGGCCGCGCAGCGCCTCCGGCAGCGCGCGCGGATCGCCGCTCGCGTCGCCCAGCTGGTACACCGCGTCGCGCCCGATCTGCGGCGCGAACTCGCTGCACACCAGCGCATTATAGGCTTCGTTCTCGGAGGTTGCGGCCAGCACCTGGAACTGGCTGAGGTCCAGCTGCTCCTCGGTCGCCTCGGCCAGGATCTCGCCGTGATAGGTCGGGATGCCGCGCTGGCGGGCGGGGGAGAGCCGCTGCCAGCTGCTGTCGCTCACCAGCACCGGCACATCGAGCGAGCGCAGATGCTCAGCAAGCGCCAGGCTCCAGTCGGTGCTCCCCACGATCAGCAGGCCGCGCTCGCTCGCGCCGGTGACCTTCAGCCAGCGGGCGACCGTGCGGATGCTGAAGCCATGGGCGATGATCGTGGTGACCACGACCGCAAAGGACAGGGTCACCAGAATGTCGCCGTCGCTGTAGCCGAGCCGGTCGAGCCGGAGCGCGAACAGCCCCGACACCGCGACCGCGACGACGCCGCGCGGCGCGATCCAGGCGATCAGCAGCCGCTCGTTCCACGGCACCCGGCTGAACGCGAGGCTCAGCAGCACGGTCGCCGGCCGCACCAGCAGCAGCAGCGCGACCAGGAAGCCGGCGAAGCGCCATTCGAAGCGGCGCAGCACCTCCAGGTCGAGTTGGGCGGAGAGCAGCACGAACACGCCGGAGATCAGGAGGACGGTGATGTTCTCCTTGAACGGGTGGACGTCGCGCAGCGAGTCGAGCTTCATGTTCGCAAGCGCGATGCCCATCACCGTCACCGCGAGCAGCCCGGTTTCCTGCTGGATCAGGTTCGACAGCACGAAGGTGCCGATCACTGCGACCAGCAGGACGGGGGCCTTCAGATACTCCGGCACATGCCCGCGCGGGAACGCCCAGGCGATCGCGCGCGCCACCGCATAGCCGATCAGGCCCGCGAGCACGGCGGCCGCAAGCAGCGACACGATGACGCCGCCCAGCGACGCGCCCGCCTCCGATCGACGGAGATATTCATAGGTGATGACCGCACAGAGCGCGCCGAAGGGATCGTTGACGATCGCCTCCCACTTCAGGATCGCGCGGGGCCGCGGCGCGACGTTGCTCTGGCGCAGCAGCGGCAGGACCACGGTGGGGCCGGTCACCACCATGATGCCGGCGAACAGGATCGCGACCGGCCATACCAGCCCGGCGACATAATAGCAGGCGAGTGCACCCAGCGCCCAGCCGACCGGGATGCCGATCAGCGCCAGGCGGGTGACGGCGCCCTCGGTCTTGCGCAGCTCGCGGAAGTTGAGGCTGAGGCCGCCCTCGAACAGGATCACGGCGACCGCGATCGAGATGGCGGGTTCGAGCAGCGGGCCGAAGGCGGCATGCGGGTCGATCAATCCGGTGACGGGACCCGCGAAGATCCCCGCCACCAGCATCAGCGCGATGGCGGGCCAGCCCGTTCGCCAGGCGACCCATTGCGCGCCGATGCCGAGCACGCCGATCAGCGCGAAGAGGAGAGCCTGTTGTTCCATGCGACCCGCGATACCCACCTGGGCCGGGTGTCGCAAATTCGCGTGGCTTTGGCGGGGGAGGCGGCTATCCCCGCGGCATGGCAACTCCGACCGTCTCCGTCCTCATCCCGGTCCACAACCGGGCGCATCTGGTGGGGGATGCGATCCGCAGCATCCTGGGCCAGCGGTTCGGCGACTTCGAGCTGGTGGTGGTGGACGACGGCTCCACCGATGACTCGGTCGCGGTTGTCGAGGGCTTCGGCGATCCGCGCATCCGGGTGGTGCGGCACGCCCGGAACCTCGGCATCCCGGACGCGCGCAACACCGGCCTGGACGCCGCGCGGGGCCGGCTGATCGCCTGGCTCGACAGCGACGACATCGCCCGGCCGGAGCGGCTGGGTGCACAGGTCGATTTCCTTGCCCGCAACCCGGACGTCGCCCTCGTCGGCGGCTGCGCGGGCAAGATCGACAAGGACGGCCGGCGCAAGCGCGGCGTGCGCGTCCCGCCGCTCGAATCCGGCGACATCGCGGCATGGCTGCTGTTCCGGTCGGCCTTTCAGCAATCCTCGGTGATGGGCCGGGCCGAGGTGCTCAAGGCAAATCCCTATCAGCCGAGCTTCGACGTGTGCGAGGACCTGGAGCTCTTCGTCCGCCTCTCGCGGACCTATAGGCTCGCGAACCTGCCGCAGGTGCTGGTCGACCGGCGGGTGCATCCTGGCCAGACCGTGTGCCAGCGGCAGGACCGCATCCGCGAGTGCAAGGGCGGGCTCTACGCCGGGCCGCTTACGGAGCTCGGCATGCGGTTCGACGCCGAGGATCTTCGCCGCCACACGATGCTGGGCAAGACGAAGCTGAAGGGCGTCGAGGCGCCGCCGGACTTTCTGCGGTGGGCCGCCGACTGGCTCCAGACCCTGCGCGCGTGCAATGCGGAGAGCCGCTACGTCCCGCCCGAGGGGATGGCGCTGGCGACGGGCTGGTTCTGGCTGCTCGCCTGCCGCGTCGCGATGCCGACCCTGGGCCGGGCCGCGGCGGTGCGGACCTACCTGCGCTCGCCGCTGGCGCGGGGACTGATCCGCGGTCCGGCGCGGGGGTGGCTGACCGCCAGTGCGCCGGTGCTGCTGGGCCTCCGGCGCTAGCCGACCAGGCGGCGGACGAGGTCGAGGTCGGCAGGCTTGTCGACATCCACCGCCGCCAGGCCGAACGGGCTTGCGATCGCGCGCGCCGAGATGCCTGCGGCGGCTCCGAGCCGCATGAGTGCCTGATCGAGCGTGAGCCGCCCGACCAGATAGCGCAGCAGCGTTCCGGTGCCGAGCCGACGCACGATCCGCCACGGCCGCTTGCGGTCCGCCTCCACCTGCGACCACAGGTCGAGCGCCGCGTTCGCCTTGGGCGTCGCCAGGTAAAAGAGGTTGCACCCCGACCAGCTGCCATCGGCGAAGCGCAGATAGGTGCGCTGCGTTTCCGGCACTGCTGCCTCGATCACGTCGCGGCGGGCGAGCAGCGCGGTAACGTCCGCGCCCGCCGGCGTCGCCGCCAGGAACGCGGTGATCCACTCCGGTTCGAGCAGCGCATGGTCGGCGGTGGTGACCAGCAGCGGCGTGCCCAGGGTTGCGAGCCCGCTGCGGGTGCTCCGGCTGGGGCCGGCCTCGGCGGTCAGCACCTCGACACCGAGCGTTTCTGCATGGGCGGCGACTGCCGGATCCGAGACGGAGACGCCGATGCGGGTGGCGCCGGCTGCGCGGAGCGACCGGACGACCCGGGCGAGCATCGTCACGCCGCCGACCTCGATCAGCGCCTTGGCAGGCACCCCAGCATAGTCCGCGACCGGATCGGCACCGCCGCGCGAGCCGGCGAGCACCAGGGCGTGGAACGCGCTCATGCCCGCGTCCGCGCGCGCCAGACCTTCCACAGCACGCCGGGTGCGGCGAGCAGCGGATGGCGTTCGGCCCAGGGCGTCAGCTTGACGGGAACGCCGGTATGCCGCTCGACCTTCCACGCGCCGTAGCGCGCGGCGCCATCGAGCAGGAAGGCGGCCTTCACCAGCCGCAGCGCGTTGAGCGGCTTGCCCAGCCGCCGCCGCGACCGCCAGCGGCGCAGCAACTGCGCCCGTGTCTCGGCGTCCAGGATCGGCGACACCCCGTCCGGCGTGCGGCGCACCTCGATCCCGGCTGCTTCCCAGGCGAGGAGGAGCAGCTCGGCATAGCGTTGCGGGTCATAGGCGAGGATCTGGTCCTCGCGCCCCGGCTGCTCGACCCGCAATTCCGCGCGATAGGTCTCCCGGAACAGCGCCTTCCAATAGGCGGCCGGCGCGCCATGGGCAGGACCGAGCACGGCGGCGAAGCGGGCGGCAGTGATCGCAGCCGCCGCGATCGCGTCCACGACCGCCTCCGCCTCCGCCTGCGCGGCGCCGGCGATCCACAGCAGGGCGCTCGGCTGCACGAAGCGGGTCCAGATGGTCGTGTCGGCCAGCTCCCCGCTCGCGGCCTCCGCAAAGACGGCGAGCGGCATGGTCGCGACCTTGGCCTGCAGCATGCGGCCGCCGACGCGAACCTCCTCGAAGCTGATGTCGGGCCAGATCCGCTGCGACACCATGCCGCGGACGCCGGGCGCCGGCGGCCCTTCGGTCAGGACATAGAAGTCGAGCAGCCCGTCGAGGTCGCCGGTCCGCAGCACCGAGCCGTAGAAGAGCACCGCCGACCCGCCGAGCCGGCCGGCGACGACCGCGGCTGCCTCGACGATCTCCGGCCGGACCTCGGCCGCCAGCATGTCGGCAATGGCACGACGCAGCGGGCGCATCACGGCGTCACGAACTGGAGTGGTCGGCCCTGGCGCACGGTGATGGTGCCGCCGTCGTAGAGTTCGCCATCGAGGATGAAGCCGCCCTCCAGCGTGACCGTGAAGGAATGGACGTCATGGCGGCGGTAGCCGGCTTGCTCCAGCCACGCGGCTTCGGAGCCGCGCAGCAGGGCCGGCACCGCGCGCGAGAGGCGAGTGGGGGGCGCATCGACCGCCAGCATCTTCAACCCGGCGCGCTCGTGACCGAAAGGCTTGAGCCGCAGCGGCAGCCGCTCCAGCGTCGAGCTGAACAGGATGTAGAAGGTCTTGTCGACCGGTGTGCCCCCGTCCAGCTGCAGCCGCATCGGCTCGCCCGCGCGCCATTCGTTGGCGTGCCCGCCGAACATCGTCTGGGCGACGCCCCAGAACAGCGAGATGCCGACCGCAAAGCTGTTGAAGGCACCCGCCTTGTGCGTGCGCTGCGCCAGTTCGGTCGCGCGCACGAACGCACCGGCCCCGAACAGGAAGCCGCACAGCTCCGGCTTGCTCGCATCGCCGCGCAGGATCTCCACGGACGCACGGGCCCGGGCTCCGCCATGGACGCCTGCCTCCAGCGCGTCCTGCACCGTCCAGTCGTTCGGGATGCCGAGGTCGAGCGCGAGCGCGTTGGTCTTGCCCGAGGGGACGACGGCCAGCCGGGGCAGGGCGTCGCCGAAAATCTCCTGCGCGCAGGTCAGCACGTCCCGCACGGTGCCGTCGCCGCCGTCGACTACCAGCAGCTCGATGCCGGCGTCCCGGAATTCGCGCAGCGCCTGAGCCAGCGCCGGGTGGGTCCGGGGGCCGCGGTACAGGAGGTTGGGCGTATCGGCCGGCACCACCGCCGCCTCGGCACCGCGGGTGCGGTTGCGATGGCTTCGGCTGTTGCTGATGATCCCGGTGCGCGGATGGCCGGCGCGGCGTGCGCCACGGTCCGGGACCATCGTTCCAGGGGGAGTAGGGGACGCCATCTGCTCTGCCGGTTCCGAGGTAATCTTCTTCAAACGCGCCCCCGGGGTACGATGCTTGAACGGGAGGCGGGCCCATGCACCGCACGATTGGCCCGTCCGCGCCCATATCGTGGCAGTTTTGTGGCGACCGCCGCCTTCGGCAACCCCTATCGCACGCTTTCGCCGGGGAAGCGCCCGGCTTTTACGACTTATCGGCCATAGCGCGTGCGAATGGCGATGCTGCCGCCGCTGGCGGGCAGCGGAAAGCGCGTCGCCTTGAACGCGGGCAGGCTGAAGGTGGTCGGCGCATCGTTGGAGAAGCCGTATCCTTCCTTGGGCGCAAGCGTCGTGCGGTTGAACTTATGGTCGCCGTTCTCGTCGTGATAGGTGGCGAGCGCATAATGGCCGGGCGCCAGCCAGAAGCAGGCGCGGGTGGTCGGCGCCGTCACCTTGACCCGCGCACGCGCGAGCTTGGCGCCGCCTTTCAGGAAGCGGCTGCTGTCGTCCGGATAGACGGTGAAGGCGACCTCGCCATCGGCGCTGCGCAAGCTGGTGGCGGCAACCTCCAGCTTCACCTTGCCGTTCCCCGGCGTGCCGACGCAGGCCGGCGCAGCCTGGGCGGGAGCGGAGAGGGCAGTGGCGCCCGCGAGCAGGGCAAGCGCGGCAAGAGCGGTACGCGACATCGAAGACTCTCGTTGCAACAACTGGGCGTTCGCTATGCGCCTGCCCGGATGAACGGGAGATGGTCGGGGGCTACGCCACCGCTCCTTCGGTCCGCAGCCGGTCCCGCCGGATCGCGAGGCCCAGCATCAGCGCAAGCAGCACGGCCGTGACGACCGAGGCGATCAGCACCCCGGCCGCGATGCCGTTCGCGCCCATGCTGGGCGAGAGCAGGAATGCCGCCGCGAACATGGTGCCCGTGGCAGCCAGCCGGACGAAGAAGGCGCTGCCGGCCCGATTTGCCGCCATCAGCACGGGCTCGAAGCCCACCGTGCACAGGTCGATGCAGCCGGCCGCCGTCAGCCACAACAGGCTGGAGTAGGCGTTGGTGAACTCCGATCCGCCGACCAGCGCCAGCACATGCTGGCCCCCCAGCAGCAGAAGCCCGAACACCAGCGCGGCGACCAGCGTCGCGACCGAGACCGAGCGCACCAGGAACTTGCCCACCTTGCGCAGGCCGCCCGCATCGATCGAGCGCACGATCTCCGGGAAGGCGGCGCGGGCGAGGAGCTGCGACAGCTTCGTCATCGCCTGTGCCAGCTGCACCGCCAGCCGGAACTCGCCCGCCGCGGTGGTGCCGGCGACGCCGCCCACCAGCAGCAGCGGGAACTGCTTGCTGGACAGGGTGAAGGTCGCATTGGCGTTGGTGCTGACCGCGAACTGGACGATGCCGGGGTTGTCGGTCACCACCGCGCGCAGGCCGGGGCCGTGGCGGCGCATCAGCCGCAGGTTGCCGGTCCGCGCGACCATGAGCCAATAGGCAGTGGCCGTCAGCAGCTCGGCCGCCATCCACGCCACCAGGAAGCCCTGGAGCGTCGGGTGGATCAGCGCGACCAGCCCCGCGCCGACCAGGCGCACCACCGGCGTCGCGCTGTCCGCCAGTGCGGCGAGCGAGAAATTGTCGTTGAGCCGCAGGATGCCGAGCGGCGTCGAGCGCAGCGACAGCAGCTGGATGATCGTGAAGATGAAGGTCGCCCGCCACAGCGTCGGGCCGATGCCCAGCATCTCGCCCCACAGGCTCAGGATCGTGGCGGCGACGCCCACGCCCACCACCGCGCTCGTCGCGTCGAGGGCGGTGCAGGCCCGGAACAGCCGCCCCAGCCGATCGAGGTCGCCCGCCGAACGGTGGGCGGTGCCGTAGCGGACGATGATCTGCCAGGTCTGAAAGCCGACCAGCGCGACCAGCACTTGCGAGGCGCCGACGATGATGGAGAAGCGCCCGAAGTCGGTCACGCCCAGCGTGCGCGTGACGATCGCCAGGTAGAAGAGCGACAGCACGGCGGTGACGCCGCGCCCGGCGAGCAGCCATCCCAGATTGTGCGCGACGCTGCCGAGCCCCTTGCGCGGGGTGCCGGTGCGCGCGGCGAACGGGTTCACGCGAGCCAGCTGGTGATCCTTTCGCCGTGACGGGCCGCCCACATCGCCTGGAACAGCCGGACGAGGTGCACCACCAGCGAGATCGCGGTCCAGGCCGCGACCCCGATGATGCCCCAGTCGGGACGCTGCACCAGCAGCAGGAAGAACAGGATCACCATGTTCGGGTTCCGCCGCGCGGTGATGAGCCGGAACCAGCTGTCGAACCGCTCCCACACATGGATGTGCATGCCGAAGCGGACGATGAACGCGCCCTCGATCAGCCGCTGCGCGACATAGCCGAACAGCATCGTGCCGATCACCAGCCAGAACATCTGGTCGGTGAGCGGCCGGCCGTAATCGGCACAGCCGGCGGCCCAGGCCCACCACCAGAAGGGCGGGTGGACCAGGTCGACGCCATGGTCCCAGGCGTTGCCGAGCTTGGAGGACGTGATGGTGCAGCGCGCGAGCTTTCCGTCCACGGTGTCGAACACCATGAAGACGAGCCCGGTGGCAAGGCCGGTCCAGAACCATCCGTGCCAGAAGGCGATCGTCGCGATGATGCACAGCACGCTGCCGGCAGCCGTCACCTGGTTGGGGGTGATCCCCAGCCGCGCGGCGATGCGGGTGAGGGCAAAGGCCCATTCCGGCCAGAGATATTTGGTGAGGAGGTCGGTCACCCCCTTGTAGGCGCCGGTGTAGCTCGCCCGCTCGATGCCGGGCACTGCCTCGGGCACCAGCAGTTCGACGAACGGCTGCTCGCGCTTGCGCAGCGCCTCGTTGAAGATGCCTTCCTCGGCCTCGGCCCGGATTTCGTCCATGCCCGCTTCGGGCGAGACGGGCGCCTGCGCCTGCATCGCGGCGAGCACCGCCTCACGCTGCGCGGCGTTCGTCACGTGCGCGAGCGCGGGCACGCCGTTGCGGCTCACCAGCGTTCCCGGCCTGCCGGTCAGGTGCGCGATCCAGACGGGATCGGACGCGAACCGCAGGTTGACCAGGATCGTCGGGCCGGTCGGCTGGTCGGTGAAGGCCAGATCGCGCGAGGCGGCGATCCGCCGCACACGCTCTTCGTTGGTCATTCCCCACAGCGGCGTCGGGTTGCTGCCGACGGGCGTGACTGCCGGCCGGGGCTGGGCATCCTTGGGTGTCATATTCGGGCCGATACCCGATCGTGCGCCGATTGCGAGAGGAAAGCCGTCATCCCGAGTGGCGCTCCGCCAATACGCGGAGGATTTCGGATGCGGCACGTGTCGGTGCGGCGCCGCTCGTGTCACCCAGCGAATCGCTTGCGAGCGCTGCCTGCGCATCCGCAAAGCGCGGGTGCTCGGTCCCGGCGCGCGACAGGGCGGGCAGGACGCCGTCGAGGCTGTCCACCACTTCGCCGGCGACCCACATCGCGTAGGAGGGATCGTCCTGCCAGTGTGCGCCGCCCGCGTTCAGGAACACGCACGGACGCGGCCGCACCAGAAATTCCAGCACCTGGCTGGACGTGTCGCCCAGGTAGACGTCGGCGGCGGCGGTGTAGCTGCCGTCCACCGCGGCGAAGCTCTGGTAGTCGCAATGCGTGTCGCCGCGTCCCTTCAGTTCCTCGCACAACGCGCGAACCTCGGGTGCGCGTTCGACGAGCCGCTGGTGGGGCGCGAAGATCAGGTTCCACTTGCCCTCGGCCAGCACCCGCCGGACGACCTGCTCGCCCCAGCGCCACCAGGAGGAGCGGTGCTGCTGCCAGTGCGGATTGTAGAGCAGGACCGGGCGGTCCTCTGCGAAGTCCGGCGTGGCATAGCTGCGCTGGCGGAATCCCGCCTTCACATAGCCGGAGGCGACGATCCGCTCCGGCGGCATGCCTCGCACCAGATAGGTCTGGCGCTCGCGCTCGCTCGGCACCAGCGTTCGCCAGGCCGCGCGGCGGCGGCGATCGTCGCGCGCGCTCATCGAGCCTACCCCGTGCGAGGTCTTCACGAAGCGCGTCGGCAGGATCGGGAGCACCCGCGGGAGCCACAGGCTCGTCTGCTCGGCGCAGACGGCGACGGGCACCCGGGCCAGCCGGGGTGCGAGCCGCGCGAGCATCGGCAGCTTGGGCGGGAGCGGCGGGTTGGTACCCGCGTCGACCGCAACCGTGCGAAAGCCGGGCGCGCGGCGGATGCGGATCGGCGCGTGCGGCCGCTCGGCCAGCCAGCCGCCGATCAGCGCCTCGTGCATCGACGTGCTGACCCACAGGTCCTGCGGCAGCTCCGGCGCGAGGTCCGAGAGCGCTTCCACGATCGGGAAGAGGTGCGGGATCAGCAGTGTTTCGCCCAGGAACAGGAAGGCGACCCGGTCGCGCATCAGGCAGGCGTCCCCTGCGCCGTGCCCCAGGTGTCGATGTCCTCGGGCCGGTCGATCTCCTGCCACTTGCCGGCGTGATGCTCGATGGCGGTGACGCCGACGGTCGCCGCCAGTTCGGCGACGATCGCGTGATGATAGGCGGCATGGCCGCTGTCGCGCTCGATCACCGTTTCCAGCGCGCGGGCATAGGCGCCGTCATCCCCGGTGCTGGTGATGACGCCCAGCGACCGGTGGGTGGTGCGCGCGCTGTCCAGGTCCTTGGCAACCGCAGTCACGCGGCCGTTCGCCACGGCGACCCGCATGTCGTCCAGCACGGGGCCCCGGATCGGCTCCACGACCAGGCCGATGCCGGGCGGCGGCTGGCGCAGGGCTTCGCTCAGCACCGCCTGCTCGAACACCGTGTCGCCGTTCAGGAGGCAGAAGGGCTCGAGCAGGTGCGCGCGGGCGACCCAGACGCTGCCGATGCTGTTGCTCACCGACCAGAACGGATTGAACACGGTCGAGACGCGCAGCGGCAGGGCGCGTTCGGCGACGAACTGGCGCACCTGCCGGTGGCGATATCCGACGACGACCGCGGCTTCCTCGATCCCCGCTTCGGCCAGCGCGGTCAGCTGTTGCAGCAGGATCTCGCGCCCCTGCACCTTCACCAGGCACTTGGGGATTTCCATGGTGAGGGGCAGCAGCCGGGAGCCATAGCCCGCGCTCAGGATGACCGCTTTCATGGTCCCGCCTTAGCCGCTGGGCCTGCGCTTGTCAGCTTCGCCGGCGCCAGGGGCGCTCCGCCGCCTCAGCCGAGCGCGCGGATGAAGCCATAGGTGCTGGTGATCGTCAGCACCGTGCCGACCAGGATCAGCATCGTCTTGGTCGGGATGCGCTTGGCCATCACCGCGCCGAACGGCGCCGCGACGATGCCGCCGATCAGCAGCCCGAGCGTCGCCGTGGCGAAGTCGCGGATGCCCAGATGGTAGATGAAGGTCGCCGAGACGGTGAGCGTCAGGAAGAACTCGACGCTGTTGACGGTGCCCACCACCTTGCGCGGCTCAACGCCCTGGACGAGCAGGTTGGAGGTGACGATCGGGCCCCAGCCGCCGCCGCCCGCCGCATCCAGGAACCCGCCGACGAGGCCCAGCGGCTCGACGACCTTGGGCTTGGCGTGCTTGGGCGGGAACAGGATGCCGCGGATCAGCAGGTAGATGCCGACCGCCACCAGATAGCCGAGCACGAACGGCTTCACCGCATCGCCATCCAGGTTGGTCAGCAGAAAGGCGCCGCTCACGCCACCGACGACGCCGGGGATCAGCAGCCGCAGGAACAGCTTCTTGTCCACATTGCCCGACAGGACGTGGCTGATGCCGGAAACCGCGGTGGTGAAGGTCTCGACCACGTGAACGTTGGCGGACGCGCGCGCCGGCGGCAGCCCGATCACCGCCACCAGCAGCGTGTTGCAGATGACGCCGAATGCCATGCCGAGCGCCCCGTCGACGATCTGGGCCCCGAATCCCACGGCAATGAACGGCAGCAACGCTTCTACGCTGAACGAAGGATCCACGGCATCTTCCCTGTTGTTGCGGTTCGACCATGCCGTGGCGGAGTTCGCTCAACAACATAGATATGGTTTAAACTGGTCCGGGCGGTCGGACGCCGGCGCGGCGGGGGGAGCGCGTCCACCGCGCCGGCATCGCCCCTTTTTTCTAGAAGCGATAGCGTGCCGTCACCTGGGCGGTGCGCGGGTCCCCCGGCACGCCGGAGAACATGCCCGAATTGCCCGACTGCGGCGTGAGCAGGGTCATATAGTCCTTGTCGAACAGGTTGCGGACCAGCCCGAACACTTCCCAGCCGGCGTCCGCGGCGAAGCCGACGCGCAGGTTGATGGTCGTGTAGCCGTCGATGCGGAGGTACTTCGAATCCGACGCATCCGCGAAATAGCCCGTGCGCGACTGGCCCTCGATGCCGACATAGGCGTCGCCGTTCAGGCCGGTCGGGCGGCGATATTCCGCGCCATAGGAAAAGGCCCAGCGCGAGGTGCCCGGCAGATCCTTCCCCGAAAGGTCGCACACCGTCGTCCCCGATGCGATCAGCTCGAGCGGGCACGGGGCATTGTCGAAGGACACATAGTCGGCGTCGGTGAAGGCGGTGCGCAGATAGGCCGAGAGGCCGGAGACCGGCGCCAGCACCAGGTCCAGCTCCGCGCCCTGCGACCGCACCGAATCGATGTTCGCGAGATAGCCGCGCAGCGCACCGGGGCCGGTATCGACGACGTTCGCCTGGAAATCGTCCACGTCGGTGCGGAACAGGGCGAAATTGGCCGTGAGCTTGCGCCCGAACCACTGGCTCTTGATGCCCACTTCGTAGGACTGCGACTTTTCCGGGCTGACGATCGCGCGATCGAGCGCGGGGTTGTTGGTGGCGTTGAACGGCAGGCCCGCCAGGTTGATGCCGCCCGACTTGAAGCCGCGGGCATAGCTTGCATAGGCGAGCAGGTTCGGCCGCGCCTGCCACGACAGGTTGATGTCGCCGGTCAGCGCGTCGTCGCTGAACTTCACGTCATAGGCCTGCGGACGGAAGATCGAGAGCTTTGCCGCCTGGAGCGCCGGGTCGTTGGTCTGGAGGCCGCCGGACACGACCGCTTCGTAGTCCGCGGTCTTGTGCTCATAGGTGTAGCGAAGCCCCGGCGTCAGCCGCAGCGTATCGGTGATGTGCCACGTGACCTGCGCGAAGGCCGCATAGCTCTGGATGGTCGACAGCGCCGACGAGGTGGTGATGTAGCCGTCGAGCAGGTTGGACGGGATCGCGGTGCCGTTCGCCGTCTGCGTCCCCAGCAGCCAGAAGGCGGCGTCCGAACCCCATTCGGTGACGTTCTGCCCGCGCAGCTCCTGGTAATAGGCATAGAGGCCGAGCGTGTAGTCGAGCCGGTTCTGGCCGTTGGACGCGAGCCGGATCTCCTGGCTCAGCTGATCCTGCTGCACCGGGTTCGCCGACTGCGGGAGGATGTCGAGCGCGGTATAGTCGCGGTCGTTCGCCGGCTGCCAGTCCCACCAGCGATAGGCGCTGACCGAGGTGAGGGTGCTGCTGCCCAGGTCCACATCCGCGATCGCCGAGATGCCGCCGATCTCGGACCGCGCCTTCAGCTTGCCATCCGCGTCGGCAAGCCGGTCATAGGGGTCGAGGCTCGGCGGACGGTAGCCGAGCGCGGCGGAAAGCGCCGGGAACTGGCGGTTGGCAGGCCGCAGCGTCTCGCCAAAGCCGGCATAGACCTGGGTGCAGCAATCGGCATCGGAGAGGTTGTAGTCGGCGATCAGGCGTACCCGCACGTCGTCGTTCGGCTGCCACAGCAGCTGCCCACGGACGGCGAAGTTGTCGAGGTCGTTGACGTTGCGGCCGGTGAGCGTGCTCCGCACGAACCCGTCGCGCGTGGTCTTGCCCGCCGCCACGCGGAACGCCAGCGTCTCGCTGATCGGCCCGGTCACCGCCGCCTTGATCTGCCCGAACTTCTGCGTGCCGACCGACGCCTCGAACTCGCCCTCGGGCGTGAAGCTCGGCGACTTAGTGGTGATGTTGACGGCGCCTGCGGTGGTGTTCTTGCCGAACAGCGTGCCCTGCGGCCCCCGCAGGATCTCCACCCGCTCGATATCGAGCAGGTCGAACGCGGAGGCGGCCGGGCGGCTGTTGTAGACCTGATCGACATAGAAGCCGACGCCCTGCTCCAGGCCGTCGTTGGCAAGGCCGAACGATACGCCCAGGCCGCGGATGTTGAGCGCGGTGTTGCGCGGGTTGGACGAGGTATATTGCAGCGTCGGCGCCTGCTGCGACACCTGCTGGATGGTGAAGGTGCCGGTGCGGGCGATCTGCTCGGCGCCGAGCACCGACAGCGCGATCGGCACCGACTGCGCCCGCTCGGCGCGACGACGGGCGGTCACCACCACGTCCTCGCCTCCAGCGGGTTCGGCGGCAGGCGCCTCCTGCACCTCGGCTGCCGCAACGGCTTCGGCCGCCGGGATGGGCGGCGCCGTGGTCGCCAGCGGAGCCGTGGTCTGCAACGCCAGTATCACCGCAAGCGAACTCGGCACAATCAACCTCCCTGTTGTCTATCCGCGCCAATCTCCACCGATTTAGTGGAGTATCAACATGGATGCTGCTTTACCAGCGACAAGCAGGGCTATCGGACGGGCGATGGCACCGTTTCGGCGGGGCTGGGCAGGCGCGGCAGGAGGCAGGTTGTGGAAGGGCGGGGCGCTAGTCCTCGCGCGCTTCTTCCGCCGGTTCCTGGGCCTCCGGCTCCTTGGGCTCCTTGGGCTTCGGGAGGTATTTCGTCGGGAGGGGCGCAGGAGTCACCGGGCGCCCGGCGGGATCCTTGTTCGCCGACGCCGATACCTGCTCGGGCGCCATCGCGTAGATCGGCCCGACGCTGTTGCCGGTCACGCGATAGCGCGCGGCGGTCTTGGACGGCACGAACAACGCGATCGGCAGCGGTGCCACCCCGTTGCCCAGGATGAAGCGGTTGTCGCTCACCTCGATGGTCGGGTTGGCCCCGAGCGGGCGTGCGCGGATGCCGATCGACTCCTCGGCCTGCGGGACCAAGACGCGCACCTCGTTGCCGCGGATCACGGTCCGCGTGGCGCCGCCGCCCAGCATGCGCACTGGATCGCCGGCGGGCTTGTCGAACACCAGGCGGTTGTCGAGCATCTGCAACTCCCCGGTGCTGAGATAGGAGAAGTCGCAGCCGACGTTCTCGAACCGGTTTCCCTGCACCAGCATCCGGCTGAAATAGCTGGCGGTGCAGGTGCCGGCGCCGCGTTCCCCGGCCCACACCAGATGGTTGTTGAGGAACTGGACGTCGATGCTGCCGTCGTTGCGGCGGAAGCCGGAGCTCCTCAGGGCCAGCAGCGACGCGCCCCTGGGCTTGCCATAGCGCCCCTTGCCGAAGCGGATGTGGAGAGTGGAGCCACTGCCGTCCTGGCTGCCGTAGTTGTCGCGAAAGACGATGTTCTTCGCCGCGTAGAAGGTGACGTAGCAGAAGTTGCCGACGTTCTTGACGATGTTGTGGTGGGCAAGCGCATTGAAGCAGCCCTCGAAATCCACGCCCACGTCCGTCATGGAATCGATTTCGTTGTAGGCGACGAGGATCCCGTCGCCGTTGTTGCCATAGACGCCGCCGTTCCCGCCCGACAACTTGTTGTGGGTGATGTAGACCTCGCGCACGCGGCGCATGAATTGTGGGGCGCCGCCTTCGCGGTAGCGGGCGCCACCACCCCACCAGCTCACCTTGGCGAAGCGGCCGACGTTGCCGACGGCGGCGACCCGCCGCGCGAAGTTGAACCGCACGACCTGGCTCATGTAGGAGCCCGCATCGACCCGATTGTCGTAGACGAAGATGTCCTCGTTGAGGTCGTCGGGCCGGGTCGGATGGAAGCCCGCAGCGACGGCCGGGTCCACCATCTCCTCGCGCCCCTTGTTGTAGTTGCGGTTCACCTTGCGCAGGTGCGTGACCAGCAGCGCGCCCATGCGGTCGGTCGAGCAGCGGGTGACCGAGACGTTGCGCAGATTGTTGCCGACCAGGATCAGCCCCAGCGGCTTGAGCGGTTCGGGCCGCACCACGCGGATACTGTCGATATGGATGTCGCGCAGGAAGTCGGCCGGGTCGCCGCTGGCGGGCGCTGCGGTGAACAGGCCGGTATCCTTGCCCTCCACCCGGATCACCGACGCGTCGCCCGCGCCCAGGATCGTGATCGGTGCCGAAAGCTTGATCTGGCGGGTTACGCGGATCGCGCCCGCCGGGATCAGCAGTACCTTCACCCCGCTGGCGATCGCCTTCTCGAGGGCCGCGGTATCGTCGGTCTTGCCGTCGAGTGTCGCGCCGAAGCTGCGGATGTCGCGTCCCTTGCTGCGCGCGGCTGCGAAGCCGGCATAGAGGGCGCGCCGGGTCGGCGCCCAGCTGGGCCAGTCGGCATCCTCGCCCTCGGCGCCGGCCCCGCCGCCGGCACTCGAATGCGTGGCCGCAAAGGCGCCCACTGCGGCGAGCCCCGAGAGCGGCAGGAGCGAACGGCGGGTGAAGCGAAGGCGGTTCGAGGCGTCGGACATGAAGGGCAAACTCGTTCAACGGAAACGACGTTCCCTCTCGGCGGCGCGGCCGAGCGAGGCACGCGGCTTGCGGCGGCCGGTGCGCCGGCTCCGCCGAAGCGGGAGGTCAGTCGATCCGGCGGGCGGACAGGATGCGGACGGGATCGGCGATCATCTCGCCCTTGAAGTGGCCGCCTTCGCTCACCGGCGCGTTCAGGATGCGGTGGATGACGTCCATCCCCTCGACCACCCGGCCGAAGGCCGCGTAGCCGAGGTTGTCGCCTTCGCGGCTGGGGTCGGCGTCCAGCGAGGGCTGCGCGCCCACGCTGATGGTGAAGTCGCCCTGCGCCGTGCCGGGCGCCAGGCGCGCGATGGAGATCGCGCCGTCGACATGGTGCACGCCCGTCTGGGTGGTCGGCTCATGCTTGATCGGTGGCAGCACCCGCTTGGGGGCGTTCTGCACGCCGAACTGGACGAAGCCGAAGGTCGGGGTGACCCGCACCGTACGGTAGAAGACGGTGCCGTCCAGCCGCTTCTCGTCGACGTAGCGCAGGAAATTGGCGGTGGTGATCGGCGCGCGGCTCTTCTCCAGCTCCAGCACGATGCTGCCCTCGCTGGTCTCCACCTTCACGCGTGCCGTTTCGGCCGCGGGAGGCGCGGCGGCAGGCGTCTGGGCGAGGGCGGGCGCGGCGCACAGCGCCGCCACGAGCAGGAGCAGGCGTTTCAACATGGGGCACAGCCTATGCGCTCGGCCGCTACGGCGCCAGCCAGGGAGCGGCTTTGCGCGACCGAGGCTTTTCTTTGCTGGGACAGCCCGGGCAGCATCCCCATGTTGCGGTCACACCCGCCGTGCCGTTAATGGCGCGACAGTTTCGAGACGGAAAAGAGATGACCACCCACACCACCCGCATGCTGATCCTCGGCTCCGGCCCGGCCGGGCTCTCCGCCGCCATCTATGGCGCGCGCGCCGGCCTGAACCCGATCGTGGTGCAGGGCATCCAGCCCGGCGGGCAGCTCACCACCACGACGGACGTCGAGAACTATCCCGGCTTCGCGGAGGTGATCCAGGGCCCCTGGCTGATGGAGCAGATGCAGGCCCAGGCCGAGCACGTCGGCACGCGGATGATGTACGACACCATCGTCGAAGTGGACGTGAGCCAGCGCCCGTTCCGCCTGATCGGCGACGGTGGCGACGTCTATGAAGGCGACGTGCTGGTGATCGCGACCGGTGCCCAGGCACGCTGGCTGGGCCTGGAGAGCGAGGAGGCGCTGAAGGGCAAGGGTGTCAGCGCCTGCGCGACCTGCGACGGCTTCTTCTACCGCGGCAAGAAGGTGGCGGTGATCGGCGGCGGCAACACCGCGGTCGAGGAGGCGCTGTACCTCACCAACCACTCGCCCGACGTGACGATCATCCACCGCCGCGACAGCTTCCGCGCGGAAAAGATCCTGCAGGAACGGCTGTTCGCGCACGACGCGGTGAGCGTGCTCTGGAACAAGAAGGTCGAGCGGTTCATCGACGGCGGCGGCAACGTCGGACTGGTCGGCATCGAGCTCAAGGACACCGTCACCGGCGAGCTGTCGCAGGTCGAGGTCGACGGCGGCTTCGTCGCGATCGGGCACCATCCCGCGACCGAGTTGTTCCGCGGCCATGTCGAGCTGGACGAGGACGGCTATATCGTCGTGGAGAAGGGCTCGACCCGCACGAACGTGCCGGGCGTGTTCGCGTGCGGCGACGTCACCGACAAGGTCTATCGCCAGGCCGTGACCGCCGCCGGCACCGGCTGCATGGCCGCGCTCGATGCCGAGCGCTTCCTGGCCGAGGCGGACTTCGAGAAGATCGCCGAAGCGGCCGAATAAGCGGCGGGCGCGGGCAGGCTACAGGCCTGCCAGCGCCTCTCGCACCCGCGCGTGCAGCCATTCCGCGTCAGGGGCGCGGGCAAAGCTGTGGCTGGCGGTGTCGTGTTCCCGCACGGGGATGCGGCCCCGCACGGCGTCGAACGCGCGACCGCGCCATGCGTCGGCGCAGGCGATCGCCGTGTTGTCGCGTCGGGCAAGCAGGAGCGTGACCGGGACCTCGCTCTTGGCGAGGCTGGCGGCGACCTGGTCGGCAAGTCCGCGCGACCGCGGGCGCGCGAGCGCGCGCACGCCACGTGCCAGCTTGCCCAAATCGACCTGCCCGCGCAGCAGCCGGAGCCACTGACTCGGGTCCCGCAGCCGCTCGGCATAGCGCGCGCGGATTGCGGCGGGTGGGGGCGTGTCGCCCTCGTTTTCGACCAGCCACGGATTGGCGAGGAGCAGCGCGTCGATACCCGCCGCTTGATGGAACAGGGCCAGCGCCGTCGCGGCATCGCAGTTGCCGAAGCCCAGGATGCGGGAGACGCCGGGTGCCTCCGCGCGAAACGCCGCGGCGGCGGCGACGAGGTCCGCACCGCTGTCGGCAAAGCCGCGGTTCTCGCCCGTCGAATCGCCGATGCCGCGCCGGTCGTAGCGGAACACGGGCCACCCGCCGGCCGCAATCCGCTGCGCGAGCAGGGCCATGCCCCGATGCGCGCCGATCCGCAGCTCGTTGCCGCCCGAGACGACGAGCAGTCCGGTGCTGCCCGGCGCCGCGTCCAGCGTCCCGGCAAGCCGCTCGCCAGCGCAGGGGAACTCGATCAGGCGGCGCGCCACGTTCGCACCCAGTCGGTAATGTCGGCGGCAAGTGCCTGGGCGACCGCGGGATCCGCGTCCGGCTCGGCGCGCCGCCAGGGCGGCGGATAGGGGAGGCGGCGGTCGGCCGCGCGGGCATCGCTCTCCAGCCGGACGATCCTGTCCGGCGTGCCGATGTCCGCCCCGGCGAGCGCATCAAGCAGGCGAAGGCCGATCCGGTTGCCCGCGATCTCGATCGCGGCTCCTGCGGCACCCTCGCGCACCCCGTCGCCGTGCTCCTGCGCAGGCAGGAGCCCAGGGTTTCTCTGCTCCGCAAGCCGTTGTTCTGCTTGGCCCTGGATCCCTGCCTGCGCAGGGATACGGTTGTATCCTGAGGTGCCCTGCGTCATTCCCAACGGCCTCACGCCGTCCGGCGTCCCGGCCGAACGCGCGGTGCGGTTCAGCTCGCGCAACAGCTCGGCACCGGTCTGCGGCGACAGCGACCAGCGCGCCTGAACGTCCGCTTCGCCGTCGACCAGTGCACCGGCGCGGATGCTCGCGGTGAACCGAGGCTGGGGCAGCGTCGCGACGCATGCGGCAAACGCGGCGCGCCAGTCCGCCAGCGTGGCGTCTTCGGTCGCAACCAGGCTCTCGTCCTGACCCGGCAGGTCCGGGAGCACGCCGCCGATGCCCACATCGGCCAGCTGGCGCAGCACCGACACCATCAGCGTGCGGGTGCGGTTCGCCTCCTCGAAGGGCGGCAGGGCAAGCACCACGACCGGCCCGCTGGCGGGACCGAAGCGAAGCATCGCCTCCGTGCCGCCGGGCCAGTCGTAGCGGTCGATCAATGCACCGCCTTGCCCATGGCGAAGCGGGTCAGCGAGCCGAAGGTCGCCAGCGTATCGCCGTCGATGTCGTCGTCCTCGATCAGGATCCCCAGCCGGTCCTCGATCTCGGTGAGCACGCCTGCGACCGCTATGGAGTCGAGCTCCGGCAGCGCGCCGAACAGCGGCGTTTCCGCGTCGAACGCCGCCACCCGCTCGGCCGACAGGCCCAGCACGTCCCGCAGCACGGCCCGCACGGTGTTCTCGATCTCGTTCGCCTGTTCCGGAACCAAGGGATTTTCCTCTTGCTGATTGGACCCGCTGTTAGTCGTCGCAGGCCCGAAAGCCAAGCTGCGGGCGTGATGCGGGCGTGGCTTTGGCGATGGCATCGGCTATGCGCTCGCCGATGGTTCCACTCGATCCTGTGCCCCAACCCCTGGACACGCTGCCGTTGCGGGGAAGCCCGACGGCGCCTGCATTGGCCGGCAAGGACGGCACGCTCTCCTACGCCGAGCTGGAGGCGGCGGTGGGGCGCCTCGCGCACTGGCTCCACGTGCGGGGGCTGGCGCCTGGCAGTCGCGTCGCCAGCTGGTTGCCCAAGTCGCGCGCGGCCTGCCTGATGCCGCTCGCCGCCGTCCGCGCCGGGCTGGTGCACGTGCCGATCAACCCGGTGCTCAAGCGGGCGCAGGTGGCGCATATCCTCGCCGACAGCGGCGCCGCGCTGCTGTTGACCCAGCCGACGCGTGCCGGGCTGCTGGAAGCGGGCGACGTCCCGGAGGGTTGCGAGGTCGCACTGGAGGAGGAGGCGCTCGCCCATGCGGCGGGGGCGTTACCGCCGTCGCGCGGCGACACGGACGCGCTTGCCGCGATCCTCTATACCTCCGGCTCCACCGGGCGGCCCAAGGGCGTGATGCTCAGCCACGCGAACCTGTGGCTCGGCGCGATCTCGGTCGCCCATTATCTCCGCCTCGTGCCCGCCGACCGCGTACTGGGGGTGCTGCCGCTCAGCTTTGACTATGGCCAGAACCAGCTCTTCTCCACCTGGGCGGCGGGCGGTTGCGTGGTGCCGCTCGACTATCTGACCGCGCGAGACGTGGTGAAGGCGGTGGAGCGCGAGGGGATCACCAGCCTGGCCGGCGTGCCGCCGCTGTGGACGCAGCTGCTGGAGGCGAACTGGCCGGCCGAAACGGCGGCACAGCTGCGCCGGCTCACCAATTCGGGCGGCGCGCTGACGACTTCGATGGTGCGTGCGCTCCGCCAGCGGTTTCCGCAGGCCGATCTCTACCCGATGTACGGCCTGACCGAGGCATTCCGCTCGACCTTCCTCGATCCCGCGCTGGTGGACGGCGCACCGGACGCGATCGGCCGCGCCATTCCCTTTGCCGAGGTGCTGGTGGTGCGCCCCGACGGCAGCCGCGCGCAGCCGGGTGAGCCGGGCGAACTCGTCCACGCCGGCCCGCTGGTGGCGCAGGGCTATTGGCAGGATGCGGAGCGGACCGCGCAGCGCTTCCGTCCCGCGCCTGCCTTCGCCGAGCACGGCGGCACCGCCGTCTGGTCCGGCGACACGGTCGTGGAGGGGCAGGACGGCCTGCTCCGCTTCGTCGGCCGCGACGACGAGATGATCAAGAGCGCCGGCAACCGCATCAGCCCGACCGAGGTGGAGGAGGCGGTGCTTGCGGGCGGGGAAGCGGCGGAAGCGGCGGCGTTCGGCGTGCCCGATCCGCGGCTCGGCCAGGCAGTGCTGGTCGTGGCCCGTGCCAACGGCCCGGTCGAGGCGGCAGAGGCAGCGTTGCGCGAGCGCCTGCGCCGCGAGCTTCCCGCCTTTCAGCAGCCCGCCTACTATCGCTGGCGCGATGCGCTGCCGCGCAACGCCAATGGCAAGCTCGACCGCAGCGGCTTGCGCGCCGCCGTGCTCGCCGAGTTCCAGGAGACGCCGCAATGAAGCCGATCGGTCCGATCCCGCCCGCCTTTGCCGGGCAGCAGCGGCTGGCGATCGGCGGCGAGGATGCCGAGGCGCTGGTCGCCCGCGCGGGTGACACGCCGCTGTTCGTCTACGACCTGGGTTTTGTCGCGGAGCGGGTGGACGTGCTGCGAAGCGCGCTGCCGGCGGAGGTCGGCATCCACTATGCGATCAAGGCGAACCCGCATCCCGAACTGCTCGCCGGCATCGCGCCGCTAGTCGACGGGCTCGACGTCGCCTCGGGCGGGGAACTGGCGCAGGCGCTGGCGGTGAAGCCTGCCGCCGAGATCAGCTTCGCCGGCCCCGGCAAGCGCGACGACGAACTGGCGGCGGCGATTGAGGTCGGCGCCACCCTGAACGCGGAGTCCGAGGGAGAGGTCGCCCGCGCGATCGCCATCGGCGAGCGGCTCGGCATCCCCCCGCGGCTGGCCGTGCGGGTGAACCCGGACTTCGAGCTGCGCGGCTCGGGCATGCGGATGGGCGGGCGCGCGTCTCCCTTCGGGGTCGATGCCGCGCGCGTGCCGGCGCTGGTCCGCACGATCCTTGCCTCCGGGGCAGCGTGGCGCGGCTTCCACATCTTTGCCGGCTCCCAGGCGCTCGACACCGCCGCGATCATCGAGACCCAGGCCGCCACCGTGGCGCTCGCTGCCCGGCTGGCGGACGCAGCCGGAGCGGCGCCTCCGCTGGTCAACCTGGGCGGCGGCTTCGGTATCCCTTATTTCGCAGGCGACCTGCCCGTCGACGTTGCGGCGGTCGGCGCCGCGCTCGGCGAAGCGCTGGCGGCGCGCCCCGCCACGTTGGTCGACAGCGCGTTTGCGATCGAGCTCGGGCGATGGCTGGTGGGGGAGGCGGGCGTGTACCTCACCCGCGTCATCGACGTGAAGGAGAGCGGCGGCGAGCGGTTCGTGATCGTCGACGGCGGGCTGCACCATCAGCTCGCCGCCAGCGGCAATTTCGGAACGGTCGTGCGCCGCAACTACCCGCTTGCCGCCGCCGGGCGCATGGCGGAGCCCGCGATCCAGACCGCCTCCGTCGTGGGCTGCCTGTGTACACCGCTCGACCGGCTCGCCGACAAGGTCGCTCTGCCCGAAGTCGCCGTAGGCGATCTCATCGCGATTTTCCTGGCCGGGGCCTATGGCGCGACTGCCAGCCCCGCCGCCTTTCTCGGCCACCCGGCGGCGCGCGAGTTGGTGGTCCAGGGGAACCGCCGGACCTGAGGGCCGTTGAGCCGCTTCCGAACGGCCTGGGGGGCTGGAGTGCGGCAGGCGGGCATCGGGAAACTTCCCGATATGGCACGCCGACCCTGGGGAGCCGCCGGTTTCCACCTAACCCTATCTTTACCAGGCCGGGTATAGGGCGGCAACGATCCTGCGCCCTTTGGGCGGCGGGTGATGGAGCGAGGGGTTCGATATGCGCGTGCACAGCTTCCCGGCGGCGGCCGGCATCATGGCCACGGCAGCGATGCTGCTGGGCGGATGCGCCGCGACCCGCCCCGAACTGCCGGCCGCACCCTTCGTCACCGCGCAGGAGACGCCGGGCGAGGATTACGTCATCGGCCCGCTCGACCAGCTCAACGTCTTCGTGTGGCGCAACCCCGAGCTGTCGGCAAAGGTGCAGGTCCGCCCCGATGGCCGCATCACCACGCCGCTGATCAGCGACATGCCCGCCGTTGGCAAGACGCCGGCGATGCTCGCCCAGGACATGAAGCTCGCGCTCGGCGAGTATATCAAGGACCCGCTGGTGTCGGTGATCGTGGAGAATTTCTCCGGCACCTACAGCCAGCAGGTGCGCGTCGTCGGTGCCACCGAAAAGCCGGCATCGCTGCCGTATCGCGCCAACATGACGCTGCTCGACGCGATGATCGCGGTTGGCGGCGTGAACGAGTTCGCGGCCGGCAATCGCGCGCGGCTGGTGCGCTATGACCGGACGACCGGCAAGCAGCAGGAATATGGTTTGCGCATCGCCAGCCTGCTGAAGGACGGCGACACTTCCGCGAACGTGCGGCTGGCGCCGGGGGATGTTATTATCATCCCGGAAACCATGTTCTAAAGGGCCGCTGGTGGAGGGTCTCTTCGACGAACTGCGGGTCGCCGCGCACTTGGTGTGGCTCCGCCGCTGGGTGGCGCTGGGCGTAGCCTGGGCGATCTGCCTGGTCGGCTGGCTTGCCGTGTCGCAGATCCCCAATCGCTACACCTCCACCGCGCGCCTGTCGGTCCAGCTGCGTTCGATCCTGCCCACCAGCACCGCCACGGGCGGCATTCAGGACCAGCAGGCGGAGGACATCGAGCGCGTCCGCCAGACGCTCGCCTCCGCCTACAACCTCGAAAAGGTCGTCCGCGGCACCAGCCTGGCGAAAACCATCGCGAGCGATCGCGACGTCAACGATCGCATCGCGATGCTGCAACAGGCGATCCGCATCGTCGCGCAGCAGGACAATCTGTTCGAGATTTCGGCGACACTGGGCGATCCCCGGCTGGCGCGGGAAGTCGTGCAAAAGATGATCGACCTGTTCGTCGAGGACAATCTGGCGAGCGGGCGCGATGCGACCAGCCAGTCGCTGCGCTTCCTCGACCAGCAGCTGGGCGCCCGCCAGCAGCAGATCGCGCAGGTAGAGGCGAAGCGGCAGGGCTTTCAGGCGCAGTTCCTGAACCTGCTGCCGGGCACCGGCTCGCTCGACGAGCGGATGAGCCAGGCACGCGAACAGCTCGCACAGATCGACGGCGAGCTTGCCGCGGCGAACACCAGCCTGTCCGCGGTAAACAACCAGCTTGCCGCCACGGCGGCGACGGTCGCAGGCGACGCGGGAAATGTCGCGGCCGGCCCGGCCCGGGCGCGGGTTGCGTTGATCGAGGGCCAGCTGGCGGAAGGCCGCGGGCGCGGCTGGACCGACCAGCATCCGGACATGATCGCGCTCAACCGCCAGCTTGCCGCCGCACGCGCCGCGGCCCGCAATGAGCCGGTGACGCGCAGCGGCGGATCGGCGGCTCAGACGAACCCGCTCTATTTTCAACTCCAGTCGATGCGCACCGAACGCGCCGCCCGCGTGGCCGAGCTGTCGCAGCGCAAGGGACAGCTGGAGGCGCAGCTCGCCGGCGTCCAGGCCCGCATGGCCCGCGATCCGGCAGCCGCCGCCCAGCAGGCCCAGCTCGATCAGGACATCGCGGCCATGAAGACGCAGTACGACCAGCTGCTCGCGGACCGTGAGCAGGTCCGCCTGCGCCGCCAGGTCCAGAACGAGACGGATGCGGTCAAGTTCAGCCTGATCGATCCGCCCAGCCAGTCGAGCGTGCCTGCCTCCCCCAATCGGCCGCTGCTGCTCTTCGGGGTGCTGATCGTCGGGCTGGGCGGTGGCGTCGCCAGCGCCTTCGCGCTCGGCAAGCTGCGGTCTGGCTTCTCCACCGCCGCGCGGCTGGAGCGGGCGAGCGGCCTGCCGGTGATCGGCTCGATCGGCGAGGTGCTGACGCAGACGCAGCAGCAGCTGCGGCAGCGGCGTCTGAAGCTGTTCACCGGGGCCACCGCGGCGCTGGGCGTCGCCTTTGTCGCGCTGATCGCCGTCGAGTTCCTGATGCGGGGGCTCGCGGCGGCATGAGGGGAGATCCGATCAACGGCGCTCCGCCGCCCCCGCGCCGTCGCGGCTCGCTGCTCGAGCGCGCCGTCGAGCGCTATGGCTTCCAGCCGGGCGCCGGCCTGCGCCCGATGGGCCCGGCGCCTGCGCCCGCGGCAAACCCGGCCGAACCCGCCGCCCCCTCGGTTCCCGCTCGCGCACCCGAGCCGATCGACCGGGTGCGGCTGGCGGAGCGCGGCATGCTCGTCCCCGGCGGCCCCGTCTCTGCGCTGGCCGAGGAATTCCGCCTGGTGAAGCGCCAGCTGCTGCTCGCCGCGCGGGAGGGCGACGCCACCCGCTCGCGCAGCGTGCTCGTCTGTTCGGCCCAGCCCGACGAGGGCAAGACCTTCTGCTCGGTCAACCTCGCGCTGTCGCTTGCGGCCGAGCGCGACCTGGAAGTGCTGCTGGTCGACGCCGATTTCGCCAAGCCCGACGTGCCGGACACGCTCGGCATCCCGAGCGGGCCGGGACTGCTCGATGCGCTCGCTGACCCGACGATCGACGTCGAGGGCTGCATCATCCCGACGGACGTGCCGAACCTGTCGGTGCTGCCGGCCGGCGCCCGCAGCGACAATGATACGGAGCTGCTGGCGAGCGACCGTGCCCATGCCCTGCTCCAGCGGCTGGAGCGGGCGAATCCGCGCCGCCTGATGGTGTTCGATTCGGCGCCGGTCCTCGCGGCGTCGACCGCCACGGCGCTTGCGGAGCATGTCGGCCAGGTGCTGGTCGTGGTGCGCGCGGATCGCACCAGCGAGAGCGACCTGCGCGAGGCGGTGGCGCTGCTCGATGGCTGCGACACGGTGCAGCTGCTGCTGAACGCCGTCTCCCTCCAGCCGCGCGGCCGGCGCTTCGGCAGCTATTACGAAGCGGAGGAAGAGGCGTGAACCGAGCCGCATGGCTGGCCGGTGCGGGCGTGCTGGTGCTGACGATGCCGGATCCGGCTCAGGCGCAGGGACGCCGGGTCGAGGTGTCGCCCTATATCGAGGTCGGCCAGGTGCTGTCGGCGGACCTCACCAACGACGATGTGCTCACCTATACCCAGCTGACCGCCGGCGTGGACGCGGTGGTGCAGAGCCGGCGGGTGCAGGTGCAGCTGTCCTATCAGTACCAGCGCACCATCGGATGGGGAGACGACGCCCGCGACAGCGACGTCCATTCCGGCCTCGCCCGGGCGAATGCGCAGCTCACCCGCACCATCTCGGTCGAGGCGGGGGCGCTCGCGACGCGCACCCGCGCCGGCATCGGTGGCGGCTCGCCCGCCTATCTCGCCGGCTATGACGGCAGCAGCACGCAGGTCTACTCGCTCTACGGCGGGCCGACGCTCTCGACAAGGGCCGGCCCGGTCGCGGTCAACGCCGCCTATCGTCTCGGCTACACCAAGGTGGAGGCGCCGGACCTGTTCCGCGACGAGACCGGTCGCGAGCTGGACTTCTACGACGATTCCACCAGCCACCAGCTGACCGGCAGTCTTTCGACCCGGCCGGGCACGGTGCTGCCGGTCGGCCTCACGCTTTCGGGCGGGCTGGTGCGGGAGGACACGAGCCAGCTCGACCAGTTCTACGAGGGCAAGTTCCTGCGCCTCGACGCGCTGATGCCGGTGAGCCGCGAACTGGCGGTGGTCGGCGGCATCGGCTGGGAGAAGATCGAGGTCGGCCAGCGCGATCCGCTGCTGGACGCACAGGGCTTCCCCGTCGTCGACGGGAACGGCCGCTATGTGACCGATCCCGATTCTCCGATCCGCCTGGCCTATGACGTCGATGGCGTGATCTGGGACGCGGGCGTCGTCTGGCACCCGAGCCCGCGCTTCCAGCTGGAGGCGCGGATCGGCCAGCGCTACGGCAGCATGATCTACACGGGATCGCTGACGTGGCAGACCGCACCCAATGCCGGTCTTCAGGTGCGGGTCTATGACACGGTCACCACCTTCGGCCAGCAGCTGACCAGCGGGCTCGCATCGCTGCCGACCAGCTTCTACAACGGCGGCACCGATCCGTTCGGCAACCGCTACAGCGGCTGCGTGTTCAGCGGCGGCACCACGCCCGGCGGCGTTCCGCAGCCCGGCACCTGCCTGACCCCGGTGTTCCAGTCGATCTCCACCGCGGTCTACCGCGCGCGCGGGGTCGATGCGGTCTATGCCGTCAGCCGCGGCAATACCCGGCTCGGGGTAGGGGCAGGCTACAGCAACCGCCACTATTTCCTGCCGGAGGTGCCGGGTGCCGACATCTACCGCAGCAATGACGAGAGCTACTACGCGCAGGCGTTCGCCCAGCGGGCGCTGGATTCGCGTTCGGGGGTGACCGCGGACCTCTACGCCAACTACTTCACCAGCGGGATCGACGGCGCGCTCGACAGCTGGGGCGGCGGCGCCCAGGGCGCCTATTATCGCAACTTCGGCCGGGCCTATGGGACCTTTTCGGCCGGGCTGTACACTTTTGATGTCGAACGGAGCGAAAGCGCCTGGATCGCCCAGGCACTGCTCGCTTTCGGCTACCGCTTCTGAGGAGGCCGGGACGATGTACGACGATTTCTATGGCCTTTCGGGCAAGCCCTTCCAGCTCACGCCGGACCCGGCCTTCTGGTTCGACACGGGCACCCATCGCAAGGCGATGGCGTACCTCACCTATGGCCTGAGCGAGGGTGAGGGCTTCATCGTCATCACCGGCGAGCCGGGTGCGGGCAAGACCACGCTCTTGGGCCACGTCCTTTCCACCATCGATCCCGCTCGCCTGAACGTCATCCGGCTGGTGACGACCCAGCTGGAGCCGGAGGACCTGTTGCAGGTCATCGCATCGGGCCTGGGCACCGATCCGGCGGGGCTTTCCAAGGCGCAGCTGCTGTCCGCGATCGAGCGCGGGCTCCACGCGGTCGCGCGCGCCGGCCGCCGCACGCTGCTGGTGGTGGACGAGGCGCAGTCGCTGCCGCTCTCCGCGATCGAAGAGCTGCGGATGCTGTCGAACTTCCAGGCCGGCGGCCACGCGCTGCTCCAGATCTTCCTGCTCGGGCAGCCCGAGTTCCGCGAGCGCCTGCAGGGCTCCGGCCGCGTCGAGCAGCTGCGCCAGCGCGTGATCGCGATGCACCATCTCGATCCGATGGAGGCGCATGAGGTCGAACCCTACATCGTCCATCGCCTGTCGCTGGTCGGCTGGAACGGCCGGCCCGATTTCACGCCCGAGGCGATTGAGGCGCTGCATCGCTGGTCGGGCGGCGTGCCGCGCCGGCTGAACCTGTTGATGAGCCGCGTGCTCCTGATGGGCGGCGTCGAGGAGATCGAGCGCTTCGACGCGGCCGAGATCGACGCGGTCGGCGTCGAACTGGCGGAGGACGTCGGCCACTCGGAAGAGGCGGAGGAGCATGTGCCCGCCGCTGCGCCATCGCCCGACACCGCCCGCCCGGCGCGCGGCGTGCTCCACGCCGTGCCCTCGCCGGGCAGCGCGCAGACCGCAGAGCTTGCGGCCCTCAACGATCGCATCGCCAAGCTGGAGGCGCGCCTTGCCGATCAGGACGAGACGCTGCGCCGCGTGCTGATGCTGCTGGTCGACTGGGTGGAGGGCGAGGAGCGCCGGCCCAACATCGACCGGCTGCGCGGCAACGCCGCCTGAGCCGCCGCCCATGCGCAACGCCATGTCGGTCGACGTCGAGGACTGGTTCCAGGTCGGTGCCTTTGAAACGGTGATCGCCCGCGAGGACTGGCCGCGCCTGGAAAGCCGGGTCGAGGCGAATACCGATCGCGTGCTGGCGCTGTTTGCCGAAACGGGCACGCGCGCGACCTTCTTCACGCTCGGCTGGGTGGCGGAGCGTGCCCCCGGCCTGATCCGCCGCATCGCCGATGCGGGGCATGAAGTCGCCAGCCACGGCTGGGATCACCAACGCGTCTTCACCTTCACCCCCGACCAGTTCCGGGCCGATGTCGCGCGGGCGCGGACCGCGCTGGAGGATGCGGGCGGGGTCGCCGTCACCGGCTATCGCGCGCCCAGCTTCTCGATCGACGCGCGCACCCCCTGGGCGCACGCGGTGCTGGCGGAGACGGGGTATCTGTATTCGTCGAGCGTGGCCCCGGTCCGCCACGACCATTATGGCTGGCCGGACGCGCCGCCGCATCCCTTCCGCCCGCTTGCCGACAGTGATCTGATCGAATGGCCGATCACCACCGCGCGCGTGCTCGGGCGGCAGGTGCCGGCCGGCGGTGGCTTCTTCCGGCTGCTGCCGGGTGCCATCACCGAACGCGCGGTGGTGCAGGCAAATGCCGGGGAGGGGCGCCCCGCCATGTTCTACTTCCACCCGTGGGAGATCGACGCCGGCCAGCCCCGGGTGGCCGGTGCGCCGATGCGGTCGCGCGTGCGCCATTACGCCCGCCTGGGCGCGATGGAGGGCAAGCTGCGCCGGCTGCTGCGCCGGCACCGCTGGGGACGTGCCGACGCCATCGTGGCCGCGGAGGCGCAGCGCGCGTGACGCAACTCGTCGCGGGAGTGACCGTCCGAACCGCCCGGCTGGACGATGCGGCCGAACGCGCGCGCATCGCCGGCTTCGTGGCGGAGCAGCCGGGGGGCACGCCTTTTCACCTGCCCGCCTGGGGCATGGCGACGGCGCGGGCGACCGGCCAGCGCTTCGCGATGCTGGTGGCGGAGCGCGGCGACACGCTGGCGGCGATCCTGCCGCTCACCACCGTGCGATCGCGCCTGTTCGGCACCGCGCTGGTCTCGACCGGCTTCGGCGTCGCGGGCGGTCCGCTCGGCGACGATGAAGCGGCGCAGGCAGCCTTGATTGAGCAGGCGCTCGCGACCGCGGAGGCAGAAGGCGCGCCGACGATCGAGCTGCGCGGCGGCCCCGCGCCCGTTGGCGCCGGCTGGACGGTGGACGCGGGCCGCTACCTGGGCTTCGTCCGTCCGATCGCCGCGGACGACGCCGCTGAACTCACCGCCATCCCCCGCAAGCAACGCGCCGAGGTCCGCAAGGCGCTCGCCACCGGCTTCGAGGTCGCAACCGGCCGAAGCCGCCGGGACCTAGCGGAGCATTTCGCTGTCTATGGCGAATCCGTTCGCAATCTGGGCACGCCGGTGTTCCCGCCGGCGCTGTTCCGCGAAGTCCTCGACGCGTTCGGACCGGAAGGCGCCGACATCCTGACCGTGCGCCATGAGGGGAGCCCGGTCGCGAGCGTGCTCAGCCTCTATTGGCGCGGCACCGTCTATCCCTATTGGGGCGGCGGGACCCGCGCCGCGCGCGCGCTGCGCGCCAACGACGCCATGTACTTCGCCCTGATGCAGCACGCCCGCGATCGCGGCTGCACCGCCTTCGACTTCGGCCGGTCCAAGGCCGGCACCGGGCCGGCTGCGTTCAAGAAGAACTGGGGCTTCACGCCCCAACCGCTCGCCTATGCGACCTGGACCCGCGACGGCGCGGCGCCCCGGGACGCCAGCCCGCTCAACCCGAAGTATCGGCTGAAGATCGCCGCCTGGCAGCGGCTGCCGCTCGCGGTCGCCAACCGCGTCGGCCCCTGGATCGCGCGCGGGCTCGGCTGATGGGATCGATCCTGTTCCTGGCGCACCGGATGCCGTTCCCGCCCGACCGCGGCGACAAGATCCGCGGCTGGCACGTGCTGCGGCATCTCGCCCGCAGCCACCGGGTCCATCTCTGCGCCTTTGCCGACGATCGCCGCGATCTCCGGCCGCGTCCCGAACTCGTGGAGGCGACCGCCAGCCGCACGATCCTGTGGCGCGGCAAGGGGCGTACGCGCGCCGTCGCCGAGGCGCTGGCGACCCGTCGCCCGTTCTCGCTCACCGCGTTCGATGCCGCCGCGATGCGCGCGGCGGTACGCGACGTACTGGCACGCGAGCCGATCGAGGCGATCTACGTCTTCTCCGGCCAGATGGCGCAATATTTGCCTGCCGATACGAACGCGCGGGTGGTGATGGATTTCGTCGACATGGATTCCGCCAAGTTCGCCCAATATGCCGGCGAAGCGACGGGGCCGATGCGCTGGCTGCTCGCACGCGAGGCGCGGCTGCTCCAGGCGTTCGAGGCCAAGGTTGCCGAGCGCGCTGACGCCAGCCTGTTCGTGAGCGAGGCAGAGGCCGCGCTGTTCCGGAAAGCGACGGGAGCGCCGCGCGTGCGAGCGATCGGCAACGGCATCGACACGGCCTTCTACGATCCGTCCGCGGCCGAGCCGGTCTGCGAAGCCCGGCCGCTGATCGTCTTCACCGGCCAGATGGACTATCGCCCCAACGTCGAAGCAGTCACCTGGTTCGCAGAGGCCGTGCTGCCCCAGGTCCGGGAACGGCATCCCGGCGCACGCTTCGCGATCGTCGGGCGGGCGCCGGCCCCGACCGTCCGCGCCCTTGCCGGGCAGCCGGGCGTGCTCGTGACCGGCGAGGTGCCGGATGTGCGCGGTTGGCTCGCTGCGGCAAGCGTGGTGGTCGCGCCGCTGCGCATCGCCCGCGGTGTCCAGAACAAGGTGCTAGAGGCAATGGCCATGGCGCGTCCGGTGGTCGCCTCGTCGGAAGCGGCGGAGGGGATTGACCACGACGGCTGCCTTTCCGTGGCCCGCGCGCCGACAGACTTCGCACACGCCATTTCGAACTTGTTCGCCGATCCCGCCGAGGCGTCCAAAATCGGTGCCCGGGCGCGCACGCAGGTGCAGCGCCGCTATGGTTGGGACGCGCAGCTGGCACCGCTCGATGCGCTGCTGGAGCGGCAGGCGGCATGAGCGGGACGATCGCATCGCCGCCACTCACCGCTGGCCTCGCCTCGCGATGGCTCACCTCGCTGGCCTGTCTCGCCGGCACCTGGGCCGCGTTGCTGCTGATCTTCCGCCGCGACGTCGCGCACATGCTGGGCATCTGGTGGAACTCCACCACCTATGGCCATTGCCTGTTCGTGCCGCCGATCCTCGCCTGGCTGGTGTGGCAGCGACGGCGGGAGCTGGCGCAGCTGCACCCCCAGGCGTGGGGACCCGGCCTGCTGGCGGTGGCGGTCGGCGCCTTCGTCTGGCTCGTCGGCGACGCAGCGGCCGTCGCGCTGTTCCGCCACGCCGGGTTGGTGACGATGCTCGCGGGCGCGGTGGTGGCGCTGCTCGGCCCGAACGTCGCGCGAGGGCTCGCCTTTCCGCTCGGCTACATGGCGTTCCTGGTGCCGTTCGGCGACTTCCTGGAGATGCCGCTCCAGGCGCTGACCGTCCGCCAGACCATGGGGCTGCTCCACCTGCTGAACGTGCCCGCCGTCGTCGATGGCGTGCTGATCACCATCCCGAACGGCTATTTCGAAGTGGCGGAGGCCTGTTCGGGCACGAAGTTCGTGATCGCGATGGCGGCGTACGGCGTGCTGGTCGCCAACGTCTGCTACGTCCGCTGGCAGCGGCGCGCGGCGTTCCTGGCGATGGCGCTGATCGTGCCGGTGCTCGCGAACGGCGTGCGCGCGGCGGGCACCATCTATGCCGCGCACCTGACCTCGGTGGAGGCGGCCACCGGCTTCGACCACATCGTCTATGGCTGGGTCTTCTTCGCGCTGGTGATGGCGGCGGTGATGGCGATCGGCTGGCACTGGTTCGATCGCGACCCCGACGCACCCAGGTTCGATCCCGCCGCGCTGCAGGCGCCGGTCACTTGGACGCTACGGCTGCCGCTCGCAACCGCGCTGGTACTGGCCATCGCGCTGCTGTTCGCCGGCTGGGGCTGGGCCGGCGAGGGCAGAGCGGCGCCGTTGCCGGCCCGCTCGGCCCTGCCGGCGGTGCCCGGCTGGCGCCAGGTGGCGGCCGACGACGCACCCGCCTGGGCGCCCAACTATCCGGGAGCGGATCGCTTGTTGCTGGGCCATTATGCCGACGCGCAAGGCCGCCGGGTCGACCTGGCGGTGGCGATCTATGCGGGCCAGCACGAGGGCAAGGAACTGGTCGGCTTCGGCCAGGGCGCGATCCGCGAGAACGATCGTTGGGTCCGCATCGAGGACCTGCCGCCGCTCGCCGGCAGCAGTGGCGTGCGCATGACCGCGCCTGGTCCGGTCGAACGCCAGACCTTCACCTGGTACCGGCTGGGCGACGTCACGACCGGCAGCGCCCGCCGCGTCAAGCTGGAGACGCTCAAGGTGAAGCTGCTCGGCGGCTCGCCGCTTGCCGTCGCCGTGCTGGTGTCGGCGCATGGCGGCGGTCCGGCGGCACGCGCAGTGGCCGAAGACTTCCTCGCTGCAGCAGGTCCGATCGACCGGCTAGTCGCCTCGGTCGCTGGGAGTGCGCGCTGATGTGCGGCATCGCCGGCCTCTATTATCCCGCGCTTCCCAAGCCGATCGAGCCCGCGCGGATCACGGCCATGACCAACGCGCTCGCGCATCGCGGTCCCGACGGATCGGGCATCTGGACGGCACCCGGCGTCGGGCTCGGCCACCGGCGGCTCTCGATCATCGACGTTGCCGGAAGCCCGCAGCCGATGGCGACGCCCGGTGAAAGCCACGTCGTCGTCTTCAACGGCGAGATCTACAACTACCGCGAGGTGCGCGCCGAACTCGCGGGCCTCGGCGCCCGCTTCACCACCGATGGCGATACCGAGGTGCTGCTCCACGGCTGGCGCGCCTGGGGACCGGGGCTGTTGTCGCGGCTGAACGGCATGTTCGCCTTCGCGCTCTACGATGCCGAGGCGCGCAGCCTGTTCCTCGCCCGCGATCGGCTGGGCGTGAAGCCGCTCCACTATGTCGAGCTGTCGGACGGCGCGGTCGCGTTCGCGTCGGAATTGAAGGGCCTGCTCGCCCATCCGCTGGTCCGTCGTGCACCCGATCTGGGCGCGATCGAGGATTACATGGCGCTCGGCTATGTGCCCGACGACGCGAGCATCGTCGCGGGCGTGCGCAAGCTGCCTGCCGGCCACTTCCTGCTGCTGGAGCGCGGCCGGCGGGTGCCGGAGCCGGTGCGCTGGTGGGACGTGGATTTCTCGCAGCGCGCCAAGGGCT
Source organism: Sphingomonas sp. JUb134 (assembly GCF_004341505.2). NCBI lineage: Bacteria > Pseudomonadati > Pseudomonadota > Alphaproteobacteria > Sphingomonadales > Sphingomonadaceae > Sphingomonas > Sphingomonas sp. JUb134. The sequence continues at coordinate 2,628,533 of NZ_SLYP02000001.1, read as the reverse complement.
CGACCCGCGACCTGACCGCGGAGCTGGTGCACCACCTGCGCGAGGCCGTGCGCTCGCGCATGGTCGCCGACGTGCCGCTCGGCGCATTCCTCTCCGGCGGCGTCGACAGCTCGGCGGTCGTCGCGTTGATGGCGGAGGCCAGCCGCCAGCCGGTCAAGACCTGCACCATCGGTTTCGACGAGGCCGATCACGACGAGCGGACCCATGCCGATCTGGTCGCCCGCCGCTTCGCCACCGAGCACCGGACCCGCGCCGTCGCCTCGGACGACTTCGGCCTGATCGACACGCTGGTCGATGCGTTCGACGAGCCCTTCGCCGACGCTTCGGCGCTCGCCACCTACCAGGTCTGCGCGCTGGCGCGGGAGACGGTGACGGTGGCGCTGTCCGGTGATGGTGCGGACGAGGCGTTCGCCGGCTACCGCCGCTATCGCTTCCACTCCGCCGAGGAGCGGGTGCGCGGGATGCTTCCGGCGCACTGGCGTTCGCGGCTCTTCGGTGCCCTCGGCAGCGCTTACCCAAAAGCCGATTGGGCCCCGCGGCCGCTGCGCGCCAAGACGACGCTGCTCGCGCTCGCCGACGATGGCGCGACCGCCTACGCGCGGGCGGTCGGGGTCACGACACCAGCAACGCGGGACCGGCTCTACACGGGGGCGACCCGCAAGGCGCTCGGCGGCTACCGCGGCGAGCAGCGCTATGTGGCGACGATGCGCGGAGCCCCGGCGCGCGACGCGCTGGACGCCGCGCAATATGCCGACATCCAGCACTGGCTGCCCGGCGACATCCTCACCAAGGTCGATCGCACCAGCATGGCGGTAAGCCTGGAGGCGCGCGAGCCGCTGCTCGATCATCGGCTGGTGGCGTTCGCGGCCACGCTGACGCCAGCCCTTCGGCTGCGCGGCGGGCAGGGCAAGTGGCTGATGAAGAAGGCGCTCGAACCCTGGCTGCCGAAGGAGATCCTCTATCGGCCCAAGATGGGGTTCGTGACTCCGGTCAGCGCCTGGTTCCGCGACGCGCTCGCGGCCGAGGCGGCGACGCTTGCGCGCTCACCGGTGCTGGCGAACTGGTTCGATCCGGTCGCGGTCGAGCGGCTCGCCGCCGATCATCGTACCGGCCGGGCGGAGCATGGCCGTACCCTCTGGCAGCTGGTCATGCTCGACCGGTCGATGCGGCGCCTGTTCGGTTGAGGGGCAGGGCGGCCGCAGCCGCCCCACCGATTACTTCGCGCGGCGCTTGCGGGCGAAGGCGAGCGCTGCCGCACCGCCGCCCAGCAGCAGCATGGTGGCCGGCTCGGGGACCGGTGCCGGCGTGCCGCCCGACGAACCAGTGCCGCCGGTGGAGCTGTGGCCACCGGTCGAGCCGGTGTTGCCGCCGCTGGAACCGGTGTGGCCGCCGCTGGAACCACCCCACCACCACCAACCGGTGGCCGATGCCGGGGTGCTTGCGGTAGCGATCAGCGCCACGCAGATCATGGTCGAAAGCTTCATCTCGATTCCCCTGTCGTTTCCGGCGGAATACCAGCGACGAAGAAATCGAGTAAACGAGCGGTTTACGCTGTGCACGGCGCGGCTGTGCCAGCTTGGGACCCAGGCCCACGCGCACTTCAGCTGAGGTGTGGCTGCATCCAAAGGTCGAACAATCGGAGCCAGCCGCGCCCGGGCGCTGTTTCCGGCAGGTGCTTCGCGCCGAAGCCGTGCCCGCCCTTTTCAAAGAAATGCACCTCCACCGGCACCTTGGCGGCGCGGGCGGCGGCGAGCACGTCCAGGCTCTGCTCCAGCGGCACCAGCGGGTCGTCGATGGCATGGACCAGGAACAGGGGCGGGGTCGCGCCCGTGATGCGCGGCGGCGTGTCATAGCGGCGGCGGGTCGCCTCGTCCGGGTTCGGCCCGAGCAGGTTATTGCCCGACCCGCTATGGGTCCCCGGCCTGGAGAGGCTGGTCACGGGATAGACGAGGCCGGAATAGGCCGGGCGAGCGGACTGGCGGTCGGCCGCATCCACCGGCGTGTAGATCCGGTCGTTATGGCCGACGGTCAGCGATGCGGCCAGGTGCCCGCCCGCCGAAAAGCCGAGCACGCCGAGCTTGGCGGGATCGATCCCATAGCGCCCGGCATTGGCGCGGATCAGCCGCATCGCGCGCTGCGCGTCCTGCAGCGGCACGTCCGCGCGGTTGGCCCAGCCGTCCCCCGGCAGGCGATAGCTCAGCACGAACACGGTGACGCCCAGCGGATTGAGCACGCTGGCGACGTCGATTCCTTCGTTCTCCAGCGAGACGAAGCCATAGCCGCCGCCCGGGATCGACAGCACCGCGCGACCATCCGGCCGCTCCGGCCGGAACACCGCCACGATCGGATCGGCGGTGCCGCGCATCCACAGTTCCGGTTGCGCCGGGTTGCCGCTCATCTCGGGCCTGGGGGTAGGGAGCTTGGCCGGCGCGCCCGGTGCCTTGCCGGGCCACAGCCGGAAGTGCTCCGCCGGCGGCCACGGCGTCATGCCCGTGCGGGTCTGTGCCTGCGCGCCCTGGCTGGCGGCGGCGGCGACCGGCAGCGCGAGTGCGGTGCCGAGCAGCGTGCGGCGGTCGATCGTCATGGTGCCTCTCCCTGTCTTTGGAACGACAGGTACCGCGACGAAGCCCAAAGAAAAACCCGCCCGGGACATGCCCGGGCGGGTTCGTTCCTTCCAGTCGGACCGGCTTACTTGCCGCCGAACAGCTTGGCCCAGCCGCGCTTCGCACGGTTCTTCCAGTGGCCACGGTGATAGGCGTCGGACGCCAGCAGCGGCATGACCGAGCCCGCTTCCGCGAACACCATCTGCTCGATGCCCGTGTTGACCTTGCCCCAGCTCGCCGCCTCCTGGAGGGTCGAGGACGAGCAGGCGCCGTCGCGCACGTCGGCGACGGTGATCTGCACCGCGTACTTGTGCACTTCGACGTCGTCGTGGCCCAGGATTTCCGCGCAGACGACCGTGTCCTGGATGAAGTTCTTCGGCACGCCGCCGCCGATCATCAGCAGGCCGGTGGTGCCGGCTGCGATCTTGATGTCGGTCAGCTCGCGGAAGTCCGCGATCGAGTCGATGGTGAGGTAGGGCTTGCCCGCCTTCATCGCGTCGACCTGGTGCTTCACGAGGCCGAAGCCCGCCGAGCTATCGGTGAACGCCGGGCAGAAGATCGGCACGTCATGCTCGTAGGCGAGCTTGACGAGGCTGTTCTCCTTCTTGCCGTGCTCGACGAGATACTTGCCCATCTCGCGGATGAACGCGCGCGAGCTGTAGGCGCGGGGCTCCAGCGTCTCGGCGATCTCGAAGATCGTGTGGTCGACGTTCTGGAGGTCTTCCTCGTCGATGTAGGTGTCGTAGATGCGGTCGATGTAGAGCGAGCGCAGCGTGTCGTCGTCGGGGATCTCCAGCGCCTGATAGTGCTTGTGGCCGAGGCCCTCGAAGAAATCCATGTCGACGATGGTCGCGCCGGTCGCGACGATGCCGTCCACCATGTTGTTGCGCACCAGCTCGGCATAGAGGTCCATGCAGCCGGCGGCCGAGGTCGAGCCCGCGATCACCAGGAAAATCGAGCAGTTCGGGTCTTCCAGCATCTGGTTGTAGATGCCGGTCGCGCGCGCCAGGTCGCGGCTGGTGAAGCTCATCTTCTGCATCGAATCGATGATCGGACGCGCGTCGAAGCTCTTGATGTCGATGTGCTCGACGACGGACGAGAGCAGCTCAGCCTTGCGCTTGTCGTTGATCTTGGTGTCGGTCATGATGTTCCCAATAGTCAGGACCGGCGTCGTTCAAGGGGACGCACGAAACCCGTCAAGGGCGGCGGAGGCCGTCAGCGCCCGCCGCCCATATAGGTAGGCCTTGCGGCCGTTAAAGCTTGATGACGTTCGAGCGCTTCGCGCGTTCGGCCGCTTCCAGCGCGACGTAGAGCGAGGCCATCGGCTCGTCGGTGACGATCACCGTCTCTTCCGAACCGAAGCCGTTGAACGCCGTCCGCATCGCACAGCCATAGGCGCCGAGCATGCCGATCTCGACATAGTCGCCCGCCCGGATGTCCGCCGGCAGCTCGAACGGACCCGCCATGTGGTCCATGTCGTCGCAGGTCGGCCCGTAGAAGCTGAAGCCCACGTCCTTGGCGTCCGACTCCGGCTCGCGCAGGAGCTGCACCGGAAAGCGCCAGCCGATGTGCGCCGCATCGAACAACGCGCCATAGGCACCGTCGTTGATGTAGAGCTCGGCCCCGCGGCGCTTCTCGACGCGCACCACCAGCGAGCTGTACTCGGCGCAGAGCGCCCGGCCCGGCTCGGCCCACAGCTCGGCCGAATAGGACACCGGCAGGCTTTCGAACGCGCGGTGGATGGTCTCGAAATAGCGCTCCAGCGGCGGCGGCTCCATGCCCGGGTAGGTCGAAGGGAAACCGCCGCCCACGTCGATCACGTCCACCGTCACGGCTGCCTCGACGATAGCGGCGCGCACGCGCTCCATCGCATTGGCATAGGCTTCCGGCGACATCGCCTGGCTGCCGACATGGAAGCAGATGCCGAGCGCGTCCGCCGCCTGGCGTGCCGCGAACAGCAGTTCCTTCGCCTCGTGCGGCGCCGCGCCGAACTTCGACGCGAGGCTCAGCTTCGAGTGATCCGACGACACGCGCAGCCGGACGCACAGCGTCAGGTCCTCGGCGCCGCGGGTCGCACGGACGATCTTTTCCAGCTCCTCGGTCGTGTCGAGCGAGAAGACGCGCACGCCGTGGGTGAAATACGCCTCGGCGATCGCTTCCTCGGCCTTGACCGGGTGCATGAAGCACAGGGTCGCTTCCGGAAGCGTGCGCGAGACGAGCCGCACCTCGGCGATCGAGGCGACGTCGAAATGCGTGATGCCGCTGTCCCACAGGATCTGCAGCAGATCCGGCGACGGGTTCGCCTTCACCGCATACATCGACCGGCCCGGAAACTTCTCGACGAAGAATCGGGCGGCCCGACGCGCGGCGTGCGGACGGACGAGCGTTACCGGCTGGACCGGGGCACGCTGGGCGATGTCGACGCCGCGGACGACGTCAGAGTGGGCGATTGCTAGCCCCAGCGCGCTATGGTGTTCGGCCAATTCAAGGGACCTCCAACGGGGTAGTTCGACACAAGAGCTGCCTTGCGGTTGGAAGTCCCATGGGGCAGCGGATGGCGCACATAGGGTCGGTGAACCGGCGTGTAAAGCGCCTGACTCGCATCACGGCCGCTGCGGAGACGAAATGTGACCATCGTGCGACAGCCCACACGCGCCGGAGTGCGGGACGCGGCTGCAAAGATCGCCCAAATCCTTCCCCCGACACCGCTTTTAATGGCCGAAATCCGCGGGCGCCGGGTCGCGTTCAAGGCCGAATCGCTTCAGCCGATCGGTGCGTTCAAGGTCCGTGGCGCCTGGCATCGCCTGACCGCGCTCGACGAAGCGGCTCGCGCGCGGGGTGTCGTCGCCTTCTCGTCGGGGAATCACGCGCAGGGAGTCGCCTGGGCGGCGCGGCGGCTGCGGATGCCGGCGACGATCGTCATGCCGGCCGACGCGCCGGAGGTGAAGCGGGAGGCGACGCTGGCGCTCGGTGCCGAGGTGGTGCGCTACGACCGCCGCAGCGAAAGCCGCGAGCGGATCGCGGGCGAACTCGCCGCCGCGCGCGGCGCGACGCTGGTGCCGAGCTTCGACGATCCTTGGGTGATCGAGGGGCAGGGGAGCGCCGGCATCGAGGCCGCGCAGCAGATGGAGGCGCAGGGTCTAGGGTCCGTGCGCCACGTGGTGACGCCCTGCGGCGGTGGCGGCCTGGCCGCCGGCCTCGCGCTTGCCCTGCCGGACGCGGAACTGGCGGTGGTCGAGCCGGAGGGCTGGGACGACATGCGTGCCTCGCTGGAGGCCGGCTGGATCGAACCGGTGGCGCCGGACGCGCCGGACACCGCATGCGACGCGCTCCAGACGCAGCGGGTGTCGCCGCTCACCTTCGAGGTGATCGCGCGCCGCGGCGCGACCGGCGTCGCCGTCAGCGAAGCCGAGGTCCGCCACGCCCAGCGCTGGGCCGCGCGCCAGCTACGCCTGGTGGTGGAGCCCGGCGGCGCGGTTGGGCTTGCGGCGCTGCTCGCCGGCAAGCTGGCGCCGTCGGAAGGCATGCTCGTGCTGCTGTCGGGCGGGAACGTCGACCCGCACGCCTATGCGGCGGTGCTGGCGGAAGAAGGCTAGGGCGTGAAACCATCCACGACCGCTTCTCGGGCGAGCATTGAACGACCGAAACTGGTGGTTTCCGGTCAGTCCGGTTTCTAAACGGCATCCGGCGAATGCAGACGGTTTCCGGCCCTACAACTTGCGAGTTCCTCCCGCAGGGTGCGAACCAGATCAGCGGCGGGCATTGCGCGGGCGAGCGGCGCACCTTGCCCCGCCCATTGCGCACCGAAACCATGCTCGCCCCGAGCCTTAGCAGCCGCGTGAAGAGCCTTTCCGGCATCATAGGCGATGGGGTAGTCGGGCGGCCTGTGATTGCCCACCTCCTCGCGCAAAGCGGTGAAGCGATTGGCCAGCGCGCGCGCGGGGCGACCGGAAATAAGCGATGTCATAACCGTGTGATATGCGCCCGGACCGCTGAGCGCCGCCCGATACGCAGCGTCGGCGGCGGACTCCGGGCATGGCACGAACGCCGTCCCGAGCTGCGCTGCCGCCGCACCCAGATCGAGCGCGGCAGCGATGCCCGCCCCGTCCATCATCCCCCCGGCAGCGATAACCGGCAGCCCCGTGTTCCGCACCAGCAGCCGCGTCAGCGCGACCATGCCGAGCGCGTCATCGGGCGCGTTGGGATCGAAGATGCCACGATGGCCGCCAGCCTCGATTCCTTGCGCAACCACGGCGTCTATTCCTGCCGCCTCGATCGCGCGTGCTTCTTCAAGGCTGGTAGCGGTCGCCATCAGGTAGACACCCCGTGCTCGCAGCGCCGCCAGCACGTCCGCGGGCGGCAAGCCGAAGTGAAAGCTGACCACAGGCGGCGCGAGCGCGAGCAGCATCGTCAGCATGTCGGGATCGTCGGCGAAGCTCTTGTAAATGGTTCGCAAGGCTGCCGGGGGTTCTGCGCCGAACTCCGCGAACAACGGGGCGAGCCAATTCAGCCACGTCGCCTCCCGAGAGGAATCCGGCTTCGCTCGACCGTGGACGAACAGGTTGACGTTGAAGGCGCAGGACGTGCGGCCACGCACCTCCTCGATCATCATTCGTGCACCGGCCGCGTCGGTTGCGCCCACACCAATCGATCCGAGTGCTCCGGCGTTCGACACTGTCGCTGCCAGCAAAGGTGTGGCCACTCCCGCCATCGGCGCTTGAACTATGGGAGTAGCGAGCCGGAGCCGGTCGATGATGGACATGAGTGCCGACCTCCCCTCGTGAACGATCGTCCGCTTGTATGCGCGTCAGTGATTTGAGTGAACGGCAACAACTGGGCGTTTCCAGACGGCGGCTTAAAGAGTCCACGACCCAGCCCGCCCGCCCCGGCGGAGACCGGCCCTAGTGCTTCTCGCCCTTCCGCTGCTGCGCACGGCGCGAGAGCATGTTCAGCAGCTCGACCAGCACCGAGAAGCCCATCGCCGCGTAGATATACCCCTTGGGCACATGGACGCCGAAGCCGTCGGCGATCAGCACCGCGCCGATCATCAGCAGGAAGCCGAGCGCGAGCATCACGACCGTGGGGTTGCGCGCGATGAAGTTGGCCAGCGGATCGGCCGCCAGCACCATGGCGCCGACGGCGGCGAGCACGGCGATGATCATCACCGCGAGATTGTCGGTCATGCCGACCGCGGTCAGGATCGAATCGATCGAGAACACCATGTCGAGCAGGATGATCTGGACGATCGCCGATCCGAAGGTGATCGCCGCCACCTGCTTCTTGTCGAGCAGGTCGTCGCTCGGCGTGGCGTCCACATTGTGGTGGATCTCCTTGGTCGCCTTCCAGATCAGGAAAAGCCCGCCGGCGACCAGGATCAGGTCGCGCCAGGAGAAGGCGGTCTCGAACGCGGGCTGGCCATAGTCGTTGAGCGGCCCGGTGATGCCGAGGTCGAAGACCACCGCCGTCAGGCCGACCAGCCAGGCGATCATCGAAAGCAGGAGGAGCCGCATGCCGAGCGCGAGGCCGATGCCGACCTTGCGGGCGCGGGCGCGCTGCTCCTCCGGCAGCTTGTTCGAGAGGATCGAGATGAAGACGAGGTTATCGATGCCGAGCACCACCTCCATCACCACGAGCGCGATCAGCGCGGCCCAGGCCGTCGGGTCGGAGAAGAGTGCGAGCAGGCTTTCCATTCCCCCAGTCTATGCGGCGCCCGCCGCCGGCACAACGCCGGAGCGACGCTAGGGCTGGGGACGCTGGGTGAAGTCGATGCGGATGCGGACCCAGGCGCCGATCATCGGCTTTCCGCCGACCCGTGGCGGGCGGACGCGGAACTGCCATGCGGCCTGGCGGATGGCGCCCGCCAGCCGCGATCCCCGCGGAGAGTCGCCCAGTTCGCGGCAGTCCTCGACGCGATAGTCGGCGAGGGTGCGACAGGCGATTTCCGCCCAGGCGCCGGCAGGCGCGCCCTGCGGCGGCATATAGGCGCCGAGCTCCCGGTCGGTCGGCCGGCGATACCATTCCGCCCGGTACAGCCGCTCGCCGCCGGGTCCTTCGCCCGGACCATAGGCTGCACCGCTGTCTGCAGCATCGCCGCCGTCGTTCGCCGCACCGCTGTCGGCAAGTTCGGCACCCTGCTTCGATCGGATCGCGCCGATGTCGGAGGCGGCGAAATCCTCGCTGCTCAGGACCAGCATGCTGGGGGTGGGCTGCGGCGCGGGTGGGGCGCTGGGCGGCGGTGGCGGTGCCGTCACCGCGTCCTTGGGGCGGCTGCGTGCTGTCGCGCCGCCGCCGGTCTTCGGCACCTCGGGGTCGCCGGCGGCCTGGGTCTGGGGCGGATCGGGGGTGATGTCGAAGACGGGGGGCACAGCCTCGGGCGGCGGGGGCGGCAACAGCCGCGGCGCGAGTGTCAGCAGCATGATCAGGATCAGGACGTTGATCCCGACCGCCAGCAGCAACGCGATCGTGCGGGGCCGGCGGGACGCGCGATACGACGAAATGGGATCGGACGCCGCGCGCATTGCAGGCGCGCCTACACCGCGCGCGCAGGCGCCGCAATCATGTGTTGGAAGCGGCCCCCGGGGACGCGTGGCGCCCCCGGGCTTGCAGGTCAGCGGATCGGCGAGTTCGGATCGAGCCGCATGTCGAGATAGCGGTCCACGCTGCCCATCAGCTCCGGCATCTCGTGCTCGAAGAAGTGGTTCGCGCCGGGGATCACGTCGTGGTGGATGGTGATGTGCTTTTGGGTGCGCAGCTTGTCCACCAGCTTCTGGGTCGCAGCCGGCGTCACAACCTCGTCCGCCTCACCCTGGATGATGATGCCCGAGGAGGGGCAGGGGGCCAGGAAGGTGAAGTCGAACATGTTCGCCGGCGGCGCGATCGAGATGAAGCCGCGGATCTCGGGACGGCGCATCAGCAGCTGCATGCCGATCCATGCGCCGAAACCGAAGCCTGCGACCCAGGTCGTCTGCGCTTCGGGATGGAAGCTCTGCACCCAGTCGAGCGCGGAAGCCGCGTCCGACAGCTCGCCGACGCCGTTGTCGAACGTGCCCTGGCTCTTGCCGACGCCGCGGAAGTTGAAGCGCAGCGTCGCAAAGCCGCGGCGCTGGAAGGTCTTGTAGAGCTCCTGCACGATGCGGTTGTTCATCGTGCCCCCGGCGTTGGGATGCGGGTGGAGGATCATCGCCACGGGTGCGCGCGGGCGCGGAGCGGGGGCAAAACGACCTTCGAGGCGCCCTTCCGGGCCGGGAAAGATGACTTCGGGCATGGGCTTCCTGCCGAGAGAAATGGGGCGCGCGGTTGGGCGCAGCAAGCTGCGCGCTATATAGGCGGCAAGCTTTCCCGCGCAATCGGAACGATTCTTGGCCGAACGACTCTATCTGGATCACGCCGCGACGACACCGATGCGACCCGAGGCGATCGCCGCGGTGGCAGAAGGCATGGCGCGCTGGGCGAATCCCTCGTCCCCCCATGCCGAGGGGCGCGCCGCTCGCCGCATGCTGGAGGACGCCCGCGCCCGCATCGCCGCGGCGCTCGGCTGGCGGCACGAGGTGATCCTGACCAGCGGCGCGAGCGAGGCGATCGCGCTGGCGCTCGGGCGGGCAAAGGGCGTGCGGATCGCCGTGTCGCCCACCGAGCACGACGCGGTGCTGCGCGCCGCCGGGGACGCGGAACGGCTGCCGGTCGACGCGGCAGGCCGGGCTTCGCTGCCCGAACCCACCGGCGAGCGGCGGCTGTTCGCGATCCAGGCGGCCAATTCGGAAACGGGCGTGCTCCAGCCGCTCGACACGCTCGCCACCGAGCTCCGCGCACGCGGGGACCTGCTGTTCGCGGACTGTGCGCAATCGGCGGGCAAGCTTCCGCTGCCCGACGCCGACCTGATCGCGGTGTCGGCGCACAAGCTGGGCGGCCCGCCGGGCATCGGCGCGCTGCTGGTGCGCGACTTCGCGACCCTCGAACCCACGGGCGGGCAGGAGCAGGGCTATCGCGGCGGGACGGAGAACCTGCCGGGAGTGCTCGGCTTCGCGGCCGCGTTGGAAGCGTCGCGCGACTGGCTGGAGCAGGCGACCGAATGGCGCGCGACCCTAGACGCGGAGGTGATCGCAGAAGGCGGGGAAGTCGTCGCTGGGGAGGCACCCCGCATCGCCACCATCGCCGCCTATCGCATGCCGGGTGTCGCCTCCGCCGCGCAGCTGATCCGCTTCGACGGCAGCGGCATCGCGGTGTCCGCCGGCAGCGCCTGCTCGTCCGGCAGCCTCAAGCCCAGCCACGTGCTGGGCGCGATGGGCTGGGAGGCGCAGGCGGCGCGGGAAGTGGTGCGGGTGAGCTTCGGCTGGAACACACGAGCCGAGGACGTCCGCCGCTTCGCCGACGCCTGGATCGCGATCGCCCGCGAAGCGCGGGCGCGGGCGGCATGAGCTACCTCGACTATCAGGCGACCACACCCCTCGCGCCCGAAGCACTCGCCGCGATGCTCCCCTGGCTGGAGCGCCAGCACGCCAACCCGCATTCTCCCCATCGTGAGGGCCGCGCCGCCCGCGCTGCGGTGGAAGTAGCGCGCGGACAGGTGGCTAAGCTGCTGCCGGAGGGCGGCCGCGTCGCCTTCACCTCCGGCGCCACCGAGGCCCTCAACTGGGCGATCCAGGGCACCCAAGGCCCGATCGTGACGCTCGCGACCGAGCACGCCGCCGTGCTCGACACCGTCGCTGCCGAGGCGCGCAACGGTCGCCCGGTCACCATCCTGCCGGTCGGCGCCGACGGCCGCGTTGCCCTGGACGAGGCCGCGCGCGCGATCCTGACCGGCACCGGCCTGGTGGCGGCGATGCTGGTCAACAACGAAATCGGCGTGATCCAGCCGATCGCGGAGCTCGCCGCACTCGCCCACGCCGCCGGCGCGCGGTTCCTGTGCGATGCGGTGCAGGGCTATGGCCGCGTGCCCATCCCCGACAGCTGCGATCTGGTCGCCGTCTCCGCCCATAAGATCCATGGGCCCAAGGGCATAGGCGCGCTGTGGGTCCGCGACGGCGTGCCGCTCACACCGCTGCTCCACGGCGGCGGACAGGAGGTGCCGGGACGCTCCGGCACGCTCTCGCCCGCGTTGTGCGCCGGCTTCGGCGCCGCCGCGCGGCTAGCGGTCGAGCGGCACGACGACGACGCGGCGCACGTCGCCCAGCTCGCCCGGGCGGCGCTGGCCGCGCTCGGCCCCGATTGGCGGGTGAACGGTTCGACCGAGCACCGCTACCGCGGCAACCTCAACCTGCGGCGCGAAGGGCTCGACGTGGCGCGGTTGATGAGCGACCTGCGCGACATCGCCTTTTCCGCGGGCTCCGCCTGTGCCAGCGGCTCGGGGCGGCCGAGCCACGTGCTTCGCGCCATCGGCCTGTCGGACGCGGAGGCGCGGTCGAGCATCCGCATCGGCTTCGGCCGCACCACCAGCGAGGAGGAATTGTTGAACGCCATCACCCGGATCGACGCAGCAGCGCGTGCGCAGAAGGTGGCGGCATGATCGTCCGCTTCATCGGCGTGGACGGCGCGGTCGAGGAAGCCCGCGGCGCCGCTGGCGACCGGCTGCTCGATCTCGCCCAAGCCTATGGCCAGCCGCTGGAGGGCACGTGCGACGGGCAGATGGCCTGCTCGACCTGCCACGTGATCGTCGCGCCGGAATTCGCCGACCTGCTGCCGCCGCCGTCGGAGGAAGAGGAAGACATGCTCGATTTCGCCCCCGGTGCCACCCGCACCAGCCGGCTTGCCTGCCAGATCACGCTCACCGACGCGCTCGATGGCCTCACCGTCCGTATGCCCGGCCAGCAGGCCGACGCGAGGCGGCGCTGATGCGGCGGCGCGAGTTCGTCGCCGGCGCCGCGGCCGCAGTGCTGCTGCCGACTTGGCTGGAGGCGCTGGGCAGCGCCGCCTTTGCCGCGCCCGCTGATCCGCTCGCGGCAATCGCCAGCGAGGCGGGCGGCCGGCTCGGCGTGTCCGTGCTGGACACGGGCACCGGGCGCCGCCTGTGGCTCGACCCGCTGGCCCGCTACCCCTTGTGCTCGACCTTCAAGGTGCCGCTTGCCGCCGCGATCCTCGCGCGCGCCGATCGCGGCGAGCTCGACCTCCAGCGCCCGATCCGGTTCACGCAAGGCGATCTCCTGGACTATGCCCCGGTGGTGCGTGAGAACCTGCCCCGCGGGCAGATGACGCTGGCGGAGCTGTGCGCCGCTGCCGTCGAGTGGAGCGACAATGCCGCCGCCAACCTCCTGCTGCCGCAGCTCGGGGGTCCCTCCGGCCTGACGCGCTTCCTGCGCTCCGCAGGGGACACGATCACCCGGCTCGACCGCGTGGAGCCCGAGCTCAACGACTATAAGCCCGGCGAGCTGCGCGACACGACGACGCCGATGGCGATGACGACGCTGCTCGCGGCGCTGCTCACCGGCGACGTGCTGGAGCCGGCGTCGCGCAAGCAGCTGACCGACTGGATGATCGGCTGCCGCACCGGCGACAAGCGGCTGCGCGCCGGCCTGCCCAAGAGCTGGCGAGTCGGCGACAAGACCGGGACCAGCGGCAACGGGCAGGCCAACGACATCGCCATCGCCTGGCCTCCGAGCCGCAAGCCGATCCTGATCGCCTGCTACCTGGATGCGCCGGGCATTGCGCCCGAGAAGGCGGACCAGGCGATCGCCTCGGTGGGGTCGCTCGTGGGACAGCTGTTCGCCTGAGCCGCTATCCTACGCTCCACTCCACCCCGTTCGTCTCGAGTAGGGATCGAGCTTGTCGAGAGCCCGTATCGAGAGAGCCGCGGGCGCCGACCTCTCGATACGCCGTCTCGACAAGCTCGACGGCACTCGAGGCGAACGGGAAGGGAGAGGCGGGCAGGGAGTAGGGCCACCCGCGAAAACCGTCGCTTCCCCCTTGCCGCAGCCCCCTGCCATCGTCCAAACGCGCCGGCATGACCGTTGCCGTCGACATGGGAACCGATCCGGCCGGCAAGCCGGTTCCGATTGATCTCGAAGAACTTCTCGCCACCCGCCTGCTGGTTCAGGGCAATTCGGGCTCGGGCAAGTCGCACCTGCTGCGCCGCCTGCTCGAACGCAGTGCGCGCCACGTCCAGCAGGTCGTCATCGACCCGGAAGGGGACTTCGTTACCCTGTCCGCCGCCTATGGCCACATCGTCATCGATGCGGTCGACCACAGCGAACGCGAGGTGGCGAAGTTCGCCGCCCGGGCGCGCGAACATCGCGCCTCCGTCGTGCTCAGCCTGGAAGGGCTGGAGGCCGAAGGACAGATGCGCTGCGCCGCCGCCTTCCTCTCGGCGCTGTTCGATGCGCCGCGCGAGCACTGGTATCCCGCGCTGGTCGTGGTGGACGAGGCGCAGCTGTTCGCCCCCACCACCGGCGGCGAAGTCGCCGAGGAGGTCCGTCGCGCGTCGCTGTCGGCGATGACCAACCTGATGTGCCGCGGCCGCAAGCGCGGCCTTGCCGGCGTGATCGCGACCCAGCGCTTGGCAAAGCTCGCCAAGAACGTCGCGGCCGAGGCGTCCAACTTCCTGATGGGCCGCACCTTTCTCGACATCGACATGGCGCGCGCGGCCGATCTGCTCGGCATGGAGCGGCGCCAGGCCGAGCAGATCCGGGACCTTCAGCGCGGCACCTTCCTGGCGCTCGGCCCGGCCGTTACGCGCCGGCCGGTGGCGGTGCGGATCGGTGCGGTCGAGACCTCGGCGCGCAGCGGCAGCCCCAAGCTGACGCCGCTCCCCTCCGGCCAGGTCGCCGACATCAAGGACCTGCTGCTCGCCCCTGTGGAGGAGATGCTGCCGCTGCCGATGCCGGTTCGCCCGGCGCCGCCTCCCGAAGAGGTGATGGCCGCGATCGAGCGCCCGGCCGGTCCGATCGCGACTCCGGCGCTGCCAGAGCGTTCGGAGGAGGAGACCGACACGATCATCGCCGACGTGCTGCGCGCGATCCTGTCGGACGACGACGCGGCCCAGCGCCCGGCGGCGATGCTCTACCAAGACTTCGGCGTGCGCTGCCGCATGGCGGGGCTGTCGCGCCCGCCGCTCGACCTGCCGGGCTTCACCCGCCGCCTGTCGTGCGCGCGCGCCGGCATCTTCGAATCGCCCGAAGGCGAGTGGGGCGACGCGCTCCAACTCGCCGCCTCGCTGCCCGACGACATGCTCGGCCCCTTCCTGCTGATCGCCCGCGCCGCCCGCGCGGGTGAACCCTGCCCGAGCGACGAGGAGATCGCGCGCACCTATGGCACCAGCTCGATGGGGCGGGTGAAGCGGCTGGTCGCCTATATCGAAAGCCGCGAGCTGTTCGTGTGCCGCACCGACCTGTCCGGCCGGAGATCGATCACGCTGCCGCACCTCGGCTGGACAACCGAAGCGTCCGAAGTCGCGGCGTAACGCCCACGCTCCGTCGTATCCCCGCGAAGGCGGGGATCCAGGGCCAAGCAGAGAAACGGCTGATAATGCCTGGTGCCCTGGGCTCCCGCCTTCGCGGGAGCACGGAGAATGTGTCAGGAGCAGCGCCTGACCCCGTCACCCAAACCCGTACCCCGGCGAAGGCCGGGGCCCAGTTGGGAAGGCCGCCGTGAGGCATGATCCGGCTCGATCACCCCACCTGAGCCTTCGCCGGGGTACGCTCGCGGCGCCCCTACAGCCCCAGATCCGCCGGCCCGAACGCATGCGGCAGCAGCTCCGACAGCCGATGCTCCTCGACGGCATCGCCCTCCGCACCTGCGCAGAATACCCGCAAGTCCCGCCGCCCGATCTGCGCCGCCTCGTTCAGCACCTGCCGGCAGCGCCCGCACGGCCGCACCGGCACGTCCCCGGTCGCGACGCCGTCGACCATCATGCCGCCGATCACCGCCACCTCGGCGATCTCGCCCAGCCGTCCCTGCGCGCTCGCAGTGGCAACCGCCACCGTCTCCGCGCACAGCGACAGGCCGTAGCTCGCATTCTCGAAATTGGCGCCGGTGATGACGCTGCCGTCGGTCATGCGCAGGGCGGCACCGACGGCGAAGCGCGAATAGGGCGCGTGGGCATTGCGGGCGGCGGTGCGTGCCGCCGCGATCAGGGCTTCGATATCGGTCATGGTGCTACGACATCCCAATGGACGGGGCGGTCGACGCCGTCGATCCGCCGGATGGTGCTCGCCTGCCACATCCGCCACGGACGTGCCAGATAGAGGGGCGCGAAGAACTCCTGGGCGGCCCACAGCGGCCGCTCGACCGCGCCGCTCACCGCATAGGCCTTTTCGAACGGCTCGGAGACCTTGAGCAGCATCGGCGAACCGGTGTGGTGCTCCACCACCTCCAGGAAGCGGCGAATGCCGGCAAGGACCTGCGCGCGCTCCGGGCGACGGGCGCAGCCTTCGTCCAGTTCCAGCTCCAGCACCGTCGGCAAGGCATCAATCGCGCGGGGCACGAAGGTGACGAACGCGTCCGCCTGCGCCTCCGCCGGCCGGCACAGCGAGAACTGGTGGATCACGCCGCGGCGGATGCCCGCTTCCCCCAGTGCCGCCCAGTTGGACTGGAACAGCCGGTCGCGCCGCGTGCCGTCGCCGATCGCGCGGACATAGGCGAAGTCGACGCCGCGGGCGCGCGCCGTAAGCCAGTCGACCGGCCCGGTCTCCTCCGATACGTCGATGCCCTGCACCGGATATTCGCCCGTCGAGGGCCGCCAGTCGGTCGCATAGTGCCAGCCCGCGGCCCCCGCGAGGCACAGCGCCGCCGCGATGGCGAGCACCGCCTTCAAAACCCGCATTCCCTGAATTCAACCCCTGATGTGCAGCACGCAGATGAGCGTGAAAAGGCGGCGCGCCGTATCGAAATCGATCTCGATCTTGCCGGAAAGCCGCTCGATCAGCAGCTCGGCCGCCTCGTTGTGGAGACCCCGGCGCGCCATGTCGATGGTTTCGATCTGCTGCGGCGTCGCCTGGCGCAACGCCTGGTAATAGCTGTCGCAGATCGCGAAATAGTCGCGGATCGGCCGGCGGAAGCGGGCAAGGCCCAGCACCAGCGTCTCCAGCGGGCTGTCGTCGGCGCGGCGGATGTCGATCGCCAACCGCCCGTCCTCTACGCGTAGCCGCACGCGGTACGGCCCGGCATAGCCGTCGGCATGCACCCGTTGCGGCGCGAAGCGGTTGCCCTCCAGCAGGTCGTAGATCGCGATCCGCCGTTCCTGCTCGACGTCCGCGTTGCGCCAGAGAATGGTGCGCTCGTCGAGCGAGACGTCGATGATCCGCGGATCGGCCATGGTGGAGCAGCGCTTAGCCGTTTGGCGCGCCTTGGCAACGCCCAAGCCGGCAAAACGCACCTGTCCACAGATGTTTCGCTTGGGGTCGCTTGAGCTTGGCCGCCGCGTCTGGGAAAAGCAGGTCCATGGCCACACTTGCACATATCGGCGGCTCGTCCGCTCCGTCCCCGGCTGCGCGCCTCCCCCAGAACGTCGAGGCGGAAGCGGCACTGCTGGGCGCGATGATGATCGACAACCGGCTGGCCGACGACATCGTCGAGCGACTCGAGCCGGATCATTTCTTCGAGCCCGTCCACGCCCGCATCTTTGAAAAGATCCGCGACGTGCGCCGGCAGAACATGCTGGCCAACCCGGTCACGCTGCGCCCGCTGTTCGAGGACGACTCCGGCATGCGCGAGCTGGGTGGCCCCGGCTATCTCGCCCAGCTCACCGGCAGCGGCGCGGGCCTCCTGGGCGCCAAGCAGTTCGCCGAGCAGATCTACGACCTCGCCCAGCTGCGTGCGCTGATCACGGTCGGCACGACGCTGGTCGAGAACGCGCTCGACACCAGCCAGACGATCGATCCCCGCAAGCAGATCGAGCAGGCCGAAGAAGCGCTGTTCCGCGTCGCCGCCGAGGGCACCACCGCCAACACGGTCAAGAGCTTCGCCCAGGCGACGACCATGGCCGTGCAGATGGCCGACCGCGCGCTCAACTCGGGCGGCGGCCTGTCGGGCGTCACCACCGGCCTCGACAGCATCAACTCGCGGATCGGTGGTCTCCACCATTCCGACTTGATCATCCTCGCCGGCCGTCCCGGCATGGGCAAGACCTCGCTTGCCACCAACATTGCCTTCAACGCCGCGCGCCGCTTCATGGACGACCAGCGCGCCGGCGTTGAAAAGGGCAAGTCGGTGGGCGCGAAGGTCGCGTTCTTCAGCCTCGAAATGTCGGCCGACCAGCTCGCCACCCGCGTGCTCGCCGAACAGTCCGGCATCAGTTCCGAAGCGTTGCGCATGGGCAAGATCAGCAAGGCGGAGTTCGTGAAGCTCGCCGACGCCGCCGCCGATCTCGAATCGCTGCCGCTCTACATCGACGACACCGCCGGTCTTTCGATCAGCGGCCTGCACACGCGCGTGCGCCGTCTCCACCGCCGCCTGGACGACCAGCTCGGCCTGGTGGTGGTCGACTATCTCCAGCTGCTGCAGGGCACCGGCCGCTCCGACAACCGCGTGAACGAAATCTCGGAGATCAGCCGCGGCCTGAAGACGCTTGCAAAGGACATTGGCGTGCCGGTGATCGCGCTCTCCCAGCTCAGCCGCGCGGTGGAGCAGCGCGAGGACAAGCGCCCGCAGCTGTCCGATCTTCGCGAATCCGGCTCGATCGAGCAGGACGCCGACATGGTGTGGTTCGTGTACCGCGAGGACTATTACGTCGCCGCCAAGGAGCCCAAGCGCCCGCGCGACGGCGACGACGCCCGCGTGTTCGAGGATCACGCGAAATGGGCGGTGGACATGGAGCGCGTCTATGGTCTGGCCGAGCTCATCATCGCCAAGCAGCGCCACGGCGCCACCGGCAAGGTCACGATGAAGTTCGAGCCGACCATCACGCGCTTCAGCGACTATGTCGGCGAAGGCTATGGCAGCTTCGACAATGAGTGAGGCGGGGCAGGGCACGCGCGACCGGCTGATCCTGATCGACCCGGCAAGCACCGATACTGCCTACCCGGACGCGCATTATTTCTGCTTCGACTGCATCGTGATCGAAGGCGTCCTCGCCGCCTATCCAGGCTTACGCGAGCGCCTCGACATCGAGCACGTCGCCTGGGCCCGCCCGCGCGGGCGGGTAGTCGCGCTGGTAGGGGAGGCGCACCAGTCGCTTCCCCTGCTGATCCTGGCCGACGATGCGCCCGCGGCGCTCGCGACCGGTGAGGCGAACGGCCTGCGCTTCGCCGGCACCCGCGACGCGATCCTGGAGGCGCTGGCGGCGCGGCACGGCATCCCGCGCCGGCACCCGTAACCCGCGACGGCGCCACCCTCATATACCACGTACCCCGGCGAAGACCGGGGGCCCAGTTGCGGCGCCATCGGGCGTAGGCGCACCACCGTTCCGGCCGCCCTCCAACGGGACTGCTGCGAAACCCACAACAGCTCCCCGATCCCGCCGTATTCCTGCGCAAGCAGGAATCCAGGGCCAAGCAGAACAACCGCTTGCGGCGTTCCAGAACCCTGGGCTCCTGCCTGCGCAGGAGCACGGCGAGGGTCTGGGCGAAGGTCCCTGAAACCGGGGATCAGGCGCGGTGTTGTCGAAGTCCGCGCGCCCCCACACCATCCTCCCAACTGGTTCGGACCTTTGCCGGGCTACGCCTTCTCGCTTGTGACATCCGTCGGCTGCGCCACAATCACCGGCAATTCTCGACCGCTGCGGTGGTATCCCTCCACAACTTATCCACAGCTTGTGAAGCGACCATTCACCGATCGGTGCACGTATTCATGCACGCACTATCCACAGCTTATCCACAGCCCCTTGCACATCCTGTCCACATACCGTCCACAAGCTGCCCACAGCCTGTCCACCGCCACATTCAAGGCCCGATCCACCCCGAGCCAACGCCCCACCCACCGCCCGCCAACAACTTATCCACAGCCCCGCCCACATGCCCCAGGCGCGCAAAAGCCCTCCCGCAACCACGAGAGCGCCAGACTTCCAGGGCGATACGCAAACGCCCCCGGTCTCCCGCTTTGGCAAGAGCACCGAGGGCGCGAGGGGGAGACGCAGCGCGGCTAAGCCGCGGCCGGTCAGAAGACGGGCTGGTTGGGGTCGCCGTCGGGAATGGGGGTGTGGATCCCGCATTCGGTCTTGTTCCAGCCGCTCCAGCGGCCGGAGCGCGGGTCTTCGCCCGGCGCTACCTTGTTGGTGCACGGCTGGCAGCCGATCGACGGATAGCCCATCGCCACCAGCGGGGTCACCGGCAGGTCGTGCGCGGCGAAATAGGCGTCGAGCTCTTCCTTGGACCAGGTGATCAGCGGGTTCACCTTCAGCCGGTCGCCATCCAGCTCGAAGCGCGGCAGGTTCGCGCGCGTCGCCGCCTGGAACGCCTTGCGCCCGGTGAAGCTCGCGTCGAACCCGGCGAGCCCGCGGGCGAGCGGCTCGACCTTGCGGATCTCGCAGCAGCCGTCGGGATCGTAGGACCAGCGCAACCCGCTCTCGTCGCGCGCCGCCAGCCGCTCGGCATCGGGCTGGAGAATGCGCAGGTCGGTGAGCCCCAGGAAGCGCACCAGTTCGTCGCGATAGGCGATCGTCTCGGCAAAATGCTTGCCGGTATCGAGGAACAGCACCGGCACCGACCGGTCGACGCTCGCCACCAGGTGCAGCAGCGCCGCCGACTCCGCCCCGAACGACGACACCACCGCCACTTCGCCCAGCAGCCCTTCGCCGAGCGCCACGCGCAGCATCTCCTGCGTGTCGACGCCCCGGAACCGCTCGTTCAGCTGCGCCGCATCCGCCAGCGTGAAGCGGGGTGCGACGTCCAGCCGGTCGATGATGCGCAGCGCGCTATTGCCCATGACGCAGTTTCCACACCGGTTGCACCGGATCGGCCGCCCGCTGGTAGAAGTGCGCGTAGCGGCTCAGCGCTGCCTCCGCCGTCGCCCGATCGATCGGCGCCTCGGGCGCGAAGCTGTCGAACCCGCACCGTCGCATCGGCAGCAGCTGGTCGACCAGCACGTCGCCCTGTGCACGCAGCTCGCCCTCGTACCCTGCCTCGCGCAGCACCCGCGCCGACGAATAGCCGCGCCCGTCGCGGAACTTGGGGAAGCTCACTTCCACCAGCGCGATTCGGTCGAGATAGGGGAGCAGCGCCCGCGCATCGTCGCCCGCCTCCAGCCGCACCGCCGTGGCGTTGGACTGGCCCAGGAACGCGTCCAGCGTCACCGCCGGCTCGTCATGCGGGGCATCGTCGCGAAAGCGCAGGAAGCCGGCGTCGGCCGGATTGGTGGTCAGCTCAGCCATAGATCGCCTCCTTGAACGGCTCCATGCCGATGCGCCGATAAGTGTCGACGAAGCGCTCGCCCTCCTGGCGCTCGGCAAGATAGCGGTCGGTCACGCGCTCGATCGCGTCGACCACGCCGTCCTCGGAAAAGCCGGGGCCCGTGATCTTGCCCAGGCTCACGTCCTCCGCACCCGATCCGCCCAGCAGCAGCTGGAAATTCTCCGTACCCTTCCGGTCCACGCCCAGGATGCCGATGTGCCCGGCATGATGGTGGCCGCAGGCGTTGATGCAGCCCGAGATCTTGAGCTTCAGCTCGCCCAAGTCGCGCTGGCGGCCCAGGTCGGCGAAGCGTCCGGCGATCTTCTGCGCGAGCGGGATCGAGCGCGCATTGGCGAGGCTGCAATAATCGAGCCCCGGGCAGGCGATGATGTCGCCGATCAGGTCCAGGTTCGCCTCGGCGAGACCCGCCTCCACCAGCTGCTGCCACACGGCATAGAGGTCCGCCTTGCGGACATGCGGAAGGACGATGTTCTGCGCATGGGTCACGCGCAGCTCGTCGAAGCTGTAGCGCTCGGCAAGCGCGGCCATGCGGTCGATCTGGTCGGCCGTGGCGTCGCCCGGAATGCCCTTCGTCGGCTTCAGGCTGATGTTGACGATCGCATAGCCCGGCTGCTTGTGCGCCTTGACGTTCTGGTCGAGCCACACCGCGAAGTCGGGATCGCTGCGGTCGAGCTCGTCCGACAGGCCTTCCTCGAACGGGGGCGGCGCGAAATGCGCGGCGATGCGGTCGAACTCGGCCTGCGGCGGGTCGATCCCCAGCGCCTTCACCGCCACGAACTCTTCCTCCACCTGGCGGCGATATTCGTCGGCGCCGATCTCGTGGAGCAGGATCTTGATCCGCGCCTTGTAGATGTTGTCGCGCCGTCCGTAGCGATTGTAGACCCGCAGGCACGCCTCCAAATAGCTGACGAAATCCTCGAACGGCACGAAGTCGCGGATCAGCGAGGCGATCATCGGCGTCCGGCCCATGCCGCCGCCCACATACACCGCCGCGCCCAGCTTGCCGTCGCGCTCCACGATCTGCAGCCCGATGTCGTGCAGCCGCATCGCCGCGCGATCCTCGTCGGCCGCGATCACCGCGATCTTGAACTTGCGCGGCAGGTAGGTGAACTCGGGGTGGAAGGTCGACCACTGGCGCAGCAGCTCCGCCCAGGGGCGCGGGTCCGTCACCTCGTCGGCGGCGGCACCGGCGTACTGGTCCGACGAGATGTTGCGGATGCAGTTGCCGCTGGTCTGGATGGCATGCATCTCGACGGTCGCCAGCTCGCGCAGGATCGCGGGCGTATCCTCCAGCTTGATCCAGTTGAACTGCAGGTTCTGGCGCGTGGTGAAGTGGCCGTAGCCGCGATCATAGGTCCGCGCGATATGGCCCAGCATCCGCATCTGGCGGCTGTCCATCGTGCCATAGGGGACGGCGACCCGCAGCATATAGGCGTGCAGCTGGAGGTAGAGCCCGTTCATCAGCCGCAGCGGCTTGAACTGGTCCTCGGTGATCTGGCCCGACAGGCGCCGTGCGACCTGATCGCTGAACTCGGCGATCCGGCC
The DNA here is from genome assembly GCF_004341505.2 of Sphingomonas sp. JUb134. Taxonomy (NCBI): domain Bacteria; kingdom Pseudomonadati; phylum Pseudomonadota; class Alphaproteobacteria; order Sphingomonadales; family Sphingomonadaceae; genus Sphingomonas; species Sphingomonas sp. JUb134. Next base: position 2,606,113 of record NZ_SLYP02000001.1, on the reverse strand, counting down.
CTCGACGATGGAGCGGTCATATTCGTCGTACTTGTACATGCTACCCTCGTCACACCGGCATCCGCCGGGATCGCGCGCCAGTTGGCGCCGCGGCAGTTGTTCAGATCACCCAGCTTCCCGCATCGGGATCGGCAGGCTTCAGCGTCAGGTCGGGCCGCACCGTCGGGCCGAGCGCCCGGATGCGGTCCTTGATATGGGCGGGGCGGGGGCCTTCCGCGGTCGCTTCCGCGTCGATCACGTAAGGCACGTTCACGCGCAGCGCGGCTTCCTCGACATGGGCGATCGCCTCGCCATTGCTGCCGACGTCCACCGCGTCCTCCAGGTGCCGGGACCAGCCATTGCCGGTCCACCACACCACGTCGCCGCTCGCCAGATCATTGCCCGTCAGGATCTTCACGCCATTGCCTCCGCTGCGGTCGCCCAGGCGCCCAGCTTGTCCTCTGCATCCGCCAGCTGGACCACTTCGCCCACCACGATCACCGCCGGGCTCTGCACGCCCTCGCGCCCGACCATCGGGCCGAGATCCGCCAGCAACGTGCGCAGCGCGCGTGCGCCCGGCAGCGTCCCGCGCTCCAGCACCGCCACGGGCATGTCCGGCGCGACACCGTCGGCCATCAGCTTGTCCGCGATCGCCTCGGCCGTGGCGACGCCCATGTAGATCACCAGCGTGCGGCCCTTGCCGGCCAGCCCCGACCAGTCCTGGTCGGTCAGCCCCTTGCACTGGCCGGCGACGAAGCTCACCGCCGAAGACCAGTCGCGATGGGTGAGCGGCAGCATCGCGCCCGCCGCACAGCCAAGCGCTGCCGACACGCCGGGGATCACCTCCACCGGCAGGCCTGCGGCACGTACCGCTTCCACTTCCTCGCCGCCGCGGCCGAAGATGAACGGATCGCCGCCCTTCAGCCGCACGACAATGGCACCGGTCTTCACATGCGCGACGATCAGCGCGTTGATCGATTCCTGCGGCAGCGTGTGGCGCGAACGGCGCTTGGCGACGGAGATGCGCTGGGCGGCGGCGGGGGCGATGTCGAGCACCCGCGCGTCCACCAGCCCGTCGTGCACCACCACGTCGGCGCTTTTCAGCGCCTCCACTGCACGCACCGTCAGCAGGCCCGGATCGCCGGGTCCTGCGCCCACCAGGATGACGCGCCCACGCGCGTGCGGATCGAGTAGCGTCGGCATGCTGGGCAGATGGCGGTTCGCGCGCGCGGCCGCAACGCCACCCTTGCTTCGCCTGTCCCTAGCGAAACTTTGCGAGCCTTGCGCTCAGCCGTCGCGCAACCCGACGCCGATAGACGCGCGCGCCTGCTCGGCCTCCGACGACGCCACCGGATAGGCGCAGTAATCCGCTGCGTAGAAGGCGCCGGGCCGATGGTTGCCGGACCAGCCCAGGCCCCCGAACGGCGCCTTTGGCGAGGTGCCGGTGGTCGGCCGGTTCCAGTTGATGACGCCGGCTCGGATGTTCGCCCAAAAGGCGTCGTAGCGCCTGGGGTCCTGGCTCACGAGCGCGGCGCACAGGCCGTAGCGGGTGTTGTTCGCCTCCGCGACCGCGGCCTCGAAGCTTTCGGCGCGGATGACCTGGAGCAGCGGCCCGAAGAACTCGGCGTCCGGGCGTTCGCCCGCCTCGGTCATGTCCACCAATGCGGGGGTGACGAAGGGACGCCCCTCGACCGGCCGCTCCAGGTAGCGGATCGGGCGGCCGCCCTTGCCCGACAGGTTCAGGAACCGCTCGGTGAGGCGATCGGCGGCATCATTGTCGATCATCGGGCCCATGAACGGGGCGGGATCGGCATGGGGCGCGTCGATGATCATCCGGTCGATCAGCGCATTGATCTGTTCCAGCAGCGGATCGGCAAGCCGCTGGTCGACGATCAACCGGCGCGCGGCGGTGCAGCGCTGCCCCGCGCCCAGGAAGGCGGATTGCACCACCAGCACCGCGGCCGTGTAGAGATCGGGCGTGTCCCACACCAGGATGGGATTGTTGCCGCCCATCTCCAGCGCCAGGATCTTCTCCGGATGCTCGGCAAAGCGGCGGTTGAGGGCAAGGCCGGTGCGCGCCGATCCGGTGAACAGCAGCCCGTCGATCAGCGGGTGCTCCGACAGCGCCCGGCCGGTCTCCGGCCCGCCGATCAGCAGCCGCACGCAGCCTTCCGGAATGCCCGCCGCGCGATAGCAGTCGACCAGGAAGGCGCCGGTCGCCGGCGTCTTTTCCGAAGGCTTGAACACCACCGCATTGCCCGCCAGCAGCGCGGGCACGATGTGGCCGTTGGGAATGTCGGCAGGCAGATTGTACGGCGCCAGCACCGCCAGCACCCCGTGCGGCTTGTGCCGCAGCGCAAGGCGCGAACCCATCTGCGCGTCGAGCCGGCGCTGCCCGGTGCGCTCGGCAAAGGCGGAGATCGAGGTGTCGACCTTCGCCATCACCGCTTCCACCTCGCCGCGTGCTTCCCACAGCGGCTTGCCGGTCTCGCGCGCGATCAGGTCGGCGAAGTCCTCCCCACGCGCACGCACTACGTTGGCGAAGCGGCGCAAGGCTTCCGCGCGATAGGACAGGGGCTGCGCTGCCCAGGCCGGCCAGCTCGCCCGCGCCTCGGTGACTTCCGCGTCGACGTTGCCGCAGGCGCCGCGCCACAGAAAGGCGCCGGTCGCGGGTTCGGTCGAGACGAGTTCGATGTCGCTCATTGGCCCTCGTGGTGAAGCGCGAGAACCTGTGTGCCCCAAAGCTGCGGCCGACGCCAGTTCGCCAGCCCGGGCGCCGCGCCTAGCGCAGCGCCTCGCCCAGCTGCCGGATCTGCGCCACCTTGTCATGGAGCACCGACCAGTCGTCCGCCTCGGCGATCGGCGCCCAGATCGCTTCCACTTCCTCGATCGAGAGCTTGCACGGCGCCGCGTCCCAATGCGGATGGTCGCGCGGCTTGCGCGGCGCATAGCCCGCGAGCGCCGCGCGCACCGCGGCAAAGGCCTCGCCATAGCGGGGCTCGTCCGGCAGCGTGCCCCCGAACGCGTCGTGGAAGAAGGCGTCCACCGGCGCGCTCGTCTCCCGCAGGGCAAGCTCCATCTGCCCGACGAGCGTGCGATCCTCGGTCTCTCCGCGCGGCGTCACGCCCAGCCGCCACAGCATCGCCTGGCGCACCGCCTCCTGGTAGCGCGGCGCGAACTCCTCCAGCACCGCGATCAGCGGCTCGGAATCCACCAGCGTGCGCAGCGACACCGCCAGCTGCATCGCATCCCAATAGATCGCCTCCGGCTGGCGCCCGAAGGCGTAGAGCCCGGCATGGTCGAAATAGGCGGCCGTGAACGCCGGGTCCCACGTCTGGGCGAAGCGCCACGGGCCATAGTCGAAGCTCTCGCCCGACACGTTGATGTTGTCGGTGTTGAGCACGCCATGGACGAAGCTCGCCGCCATATACTGCCCGGCCAGCCGAGCGGTGCGGCTGACCACATGGTCGAGCAGTCGTACCGGACCATCCTCGCCCGGTTCCTCGCGATAGAAGTGGCGCAGCACATAGCCGACCAGCCGCTCCATTGAGTCCGCGTCCTGGTGGTAGGCGAGCCGTTGGAAGGTGCCGATGCGGATATGCCCGTGGCTCAGCCGCACCATCACCGCAGAGCGGGTGGGGGAGGGCTCGTCGCCCCGTGTCAGTTCCTCGCCGGTCTCGATCACCGAGAAGGTACGGCTGGTCTCGACGCCCAACGCCTCCAGCATTTCGGTCGCCAGGATCTCGCGAACCGCGCCCTTCAGCGTCAGCCGCCCGTCGCCGAACCGGCTCCACGGCGTCTGCCCCGATCCCTTGGTGCCCAGGTCCATCAACCGGTCGCGGTCGTCCCGCATCTGCGCGAACAGGAAGCCGCGCCCGTCGCCCAGGTCCGGGTTGTACGACCGGAACTGGTGGCCGTGGTAGCGCAGCGCCAGCGGCGTCTGCAGGTTGTCGGCCAATGGCTGGAAGCGCCCGAAATGCGCGATCCATTCGGCATCGTCGAGCGTCTCGAGCCCGACGCTCGCCGCCGCACGATCGTTGCGGAACCGCAGGATCGTCTTGGGAAAGTCCGCCGCCGCAACGGGATCGTAGAATTCAGGCCCAAGCTCCAGGATCGCCTGTTCGGGCCGATAGGGGACGGGCGACGGATTGGGTTGCGAGCGATTGGCCATACGGCGATATGGGGAGCGATGACCGACAGACGCAACCCGCCCCGTGCCGGCGCCTGGCAGGATGATTTCTGGTGGTCCAACGACGGGCTCCGGCTGCACTTCCGCGATTACGCAGGCCGTGCCGACCGCCCGCCGATCCTCTGCCTCCACGGCCTCACCCGCAACGCGCGCGATTTCGAGGGCGTGGCGGCCCGCTTGTCCGGGGACTGGCGGGTGATCGTGCCGGAGATGCGGGGCCGCGGGGAGAGCGCCTATGCCCGCGATCCCATGACCTATGTCCCGCTCACCTACCTGCAGGACATCGACGCGCTGCTCGGCCAGCTCCAGCTCGACCGGGTGATCCTGTTCGGCACCTCGATGGGCGGCATCCTCACCATGCTGCTCGCGGCCACCGAGCGCGAGCGCGTGGCGGGCGCGCTTCTCAACGACGTGGGGCCGGAACTGTCCCCGGCGGGTCTCGGCCGCATCCGCAGCTATGTCGGCCGCCAGCTGTGGCATCCGACCTGGATGCACGCGGCGCGTTCGCTCGCCGAGGCGCATGGGGATACCTACCCGACCTATGGCATCGCCGACTGGCTGGTGATGGCCAAGCGCCTCTACCGGCTCAATTCCTCGGGCCGGATCCTGCTCGACTATGACATGAAGATCGCCGAGCCCTTCCGCGTGCCCGGCAACGAAGCCGGTCCGGACCTGTGGCCCGCGCTCGACGCGCTGCGTGGAAAGCCCGTGACGCTGATCCGCGGCGACCGCTCCGACATCCTCTCGGCCGAGGTCGCCGAGCGCATGGCCGAGCGCCTGCCCGACGCGGAGCTGGTCACCGTCCCGAACACCGGCCACGCGCCGACGCTGGAGGAGCCGGGGGCCGCCGCCGCGATCGACCGCCTCCTCGCCCGCCTCGCCTGAAGGTCCCCCGATGCCCGTCCGTATCCTCCACCTCCACTCCAGCTTCGCGCCCGGCGGCAAGGAACAGCGCGCCGTCCGGCTGATGAACGCCTGGGGCGACCGCGCCGTGCACACCATCGTCTCGGGCGTGCCCGAGCAGACCGGCGCGCGCGACTGGATCGCCCGCGGCATCCGCTACGAGATCGCGCAGAACCCGCCGCCGCTCACCGGAAAGCCCTCGGTTGCCCGCTACGAGGCGATCGCCCGCTATGCGTCGCGTTTCGACCTGGTGCTCACCTATAACTGGGGCGCGATCGACGGGGTGATGGCGCGCCGGGCGTTCGGCAAGAACATGCCCCCCGTCGTCCATCACGAGGACGGTTTCAACGAGGACGAAGCCCGACGGCTCAGCCCCGTGCGCAACATGTACCGCCGCTTCGCGCTCGGCGCTGCGTACGCGCTGGTGGTGCCGAGCCACGCGCTGGAGACGATCGCGCTCGACACCTGGCGCCAGCCGCGCGCACGCGTCCACCGCATCGGCAACGGCATCCCGGTCGAGAAATACGCCGCAGGCTGCGCGCCGGACGCGATCCCCGGCTTCCGCCGCAAGCCCGGCGAGGTGGTGATCGGCTCGCTCGCGGGCTTTCGCGACGTGAAGGACCTGCCGCTGCTGGTGCGTGCCGTCGGCGGCATCGTCGAGGACGTGCAACTGGTGCTGGTCGGCGACGGCCCGGAGCGCCAGGCGATCCTGGACGCGGCCGAGGCGATGGGGATCGAGGACCGCGTCCACCTGCCGGGCTTCCTGCCCGAGCCGCATCGCTACATGGGCCTGTTCGACATCTTCGCGCTGTCGTCCAGGAGCGAGCAGCAGCCGATCTCGGTCATGGAGGCGATGGCCGCCGGCCTGCCGGTGGTGGCGCCGCCGGTCGGCGACATCCCGCAGATGGTGGCCGAGGAGAACACCCCCTACATGGGCATCGACCGGCACGAGGTGCACCTGCGCGACCGGCTCCAGGTGCTGGCGCAGGACCCGGCCGCGCGCGGCCGCGTGGGCGCCGCGAACCAGGCGCGCGCTCGTGCGTTGTTCGACGAGAAGACGATGATTGCGGCCTATGCCGCGCTCTACGAGCAGGCGATGGGCAAGCCGGGGGCGTTGTCCCCCCAAGCGTAATTCTCTCGCGCGCCAGGAATTTGGGCAGTAAAGGCGCGGCATCGCTGGTCCGCCGCGCAGGTTCGTCGGGCATCATTCGGAGGTTGGTTTGTTCAAAGGTCTGTCCCCCATCAGCTACAACGGCCGTGAGGTCTGGCCGCTGGTCGAGGGAGGGAAGGGCGTTGCCGCCACCAACCACGCGTCTGCGGGTGCCTGGGCGGCAGCCGGCGGCATCGGCACCGTCTCGGCAGTGAACGCCGACAGCTATGATGCCGAGGGCAAGATCATCCCGCAGGTCTATCGCGCGCTCACCCGCCGCGAACGCCACGAGGAACTGGTCGAATATGCGATCGAGGGCGCCGTCCAGCAGGTGAAGCGCGCCTGGGAGATCGCCGGCGGCAAGGGCGCGATCAACATCAACGTGCTCTGGGAAATGGGCGGCGCGCAGCGCGTCCTCCAGGGCGTGCTGGAGCGCACCCGCGGCATGGTCGCAGGCGTCACCTGCGGCGCGGGCATGCCGTACAAGCTCAGCGAGATCGCCGCCGAGCACAACGTCCATTATCTGCCGATCGTCAGCTCCGGCCGCGCGTTCCGCGCGCTGTGGAAGCGCGCCTATTCCAAGGCGGCCGAATGGCTCGCCGCGGTCGTGTACGAGGATCCCTGGCTCGCCGGCGGCCACAATGGCCTGTCGAATGCCGAGGACCCGCTCGCACCCCAGGACCCCTATCCGCGCGTGAAGGCGCTGCGCGACACGATGCGCGAGGGCGGCATTTCCGACGACGTGCCGATCGTGATGGCGGGCGGCGTCTGGTACCTGCGCGACTGGAACGACTGGATCGACAATCCCGAGCTCGGCAAGATCGCCTTCCAGTTCGGCACGCGTCCGCTGCTGACCCAGGAAAGCCCGATCCCGGAAGAGTGGAAGCAGCGCCTGATGCAGATCGAGGAGGGTGACGTCCTTCTCCACCGCTTCTCGCCGACCGGCTTTTATTCGTCGGCCGTCCGCAACCCCTTCCTGCGCAGCCTGGAAGCGCGTTCCGACCGGCAGATCGCCTTCACCACGCAGGAAGCCGGCGACCACAGCTTCCAGCTGGACGTCGGCGTGAAGGGCAAGAACTTCTGGGTGACGCGCAACGACCTGCTGCGCGCCCGCGAATGGTTCGGCGCCGGCTTCACCGATGCGCTCAAGACGCCGGACAACACGCTGGTGTTCGTGACGCCGGAAGAGAAGCAGATCATCCGCAAGGACCAGGCGGACTGCATGGGCTGCCTCAGCCAGTGCAGCTTCTCGTCCTGGGCGGATACCGAGACCAACTCGACCGGGCGCCTCGCCGATCCGCGCAGCTTCTGCATCCAGAAGACGCTGCAGGACATCGCCCATGGCGGTCCCGTCGACAACAACCTGATGTTCGCCGGCCACGCCGCCTATAACTTCAAGCGCGATCCCTTCTATTCGAACGGCTTCGTGCCGTCGGTGAAGCAGCTGGTCGATCGCATCCTGACCGGCGACTGATACGAACAAGGGCACGGCCGCCGATTGCGACCGTGCCCTCGTTTCTTTTGGGCGCAAGAGACGCCCGTGCGGGCTCAGTCGTCCACGACCGTGCCGACGACCGCGCCGCCGACGCCGCCAACCGCAGCACCCTTCTCGACATCGCCATTCGTCGCCGCAGCAACGCCGGCACCGCCCGCCGCGCCGATGCCGGCACCGGCCAGCGTGGAACAGGCACCCAGCGGCATCGCGCAGACGAGCAGCAGGGCAGGGGCAATGAGCTTCTTCACGGCAGCTTCTCCGGTTCGTTGGGGGTATCCGACCAAAGCACAGGCCGCGCTGAGGTTCCGTCCAGATGTTCGCCCGGCGGCGCGCACGGCGGTTGAAGCCGGCGGCCCGAACGCACTACGGTGTGCCGGGGGACAACAGAGGACGACACATGCGGCATTCGGTGGTTTGGCTTGGCGGAGCGGCGATGCTGGCCGCGGCGGTGCTTCCCGCCGGCGAGGCAGCCGCGCAAAAGCGCAAGCCGCCCTATTACGCCTCCATCGCCGCGGGCGAGGCACGGATGCGCACCGGTCCCGGCAAGAACTATCCGGTCAGCTGGACCTTCCGCCGCGCCGACCTGCCGATCAAGGTGGTCGACATCTACCAGGACTGGCGCAAGGTCGAGGACCCGGACGGGACCCAGGGCTGGATGCAGGTCGGCCTGCTTTCCGATCAGCGCACCGGCTATGTGAACGGCGGGCTCGTCGAGCTTCGCTCCGCACCCAATGGCTCGGCGCACGTCGACTGGCGCGCCGCACCCGGCGTCGTCGGTCGGCTCAGCCGCTGTTCGGCCGGCTGGTGCTATTTCGACGTGAAGGGGCGCGGCGGCTATGTCGAGCAGTCCCGCCTGTGGGGCGTCGATCCCGGCGAGGATATGTAAGCCCCGGCGCGACTTCCCATGGTTGATCCCTGGATCTGGCCCGCCGCCCTGGGGCTGCTCGGGCTGGTGTTCGGCAGCTTCATCGCCACCCTGGCGATCCGCTGGCCGGAGGGGCGTTCGAGCCTCGTCGGCCGGTCCGCCTGCGACGGTTGCGGGCGGACGCTCCGCGCGATCGAGCTGGTACCGGTGGCGAGCTTCGTCGCCCAGCGCGGCCGCTGCCGAAGCTGCGGCGCCAGCATCGCCCCCAGCCATCTCGTGGTGGAGCTGCTCGGCCTCGTCATCGGGGTCGCGAGCGGGCTCGCCGCTCCGGGGCTTCCCGCGATCGCCGGGGCGGTGTTCGGCTGGCTGCTCCTCACGCTCGCGGCAATCGACCTGCGCGCCTTCTGGCTGCCCAATCCGCTCACCGCTGCGCTGGCGCTCCTCGGGCTAGGAACCGGGCTGCTCGGCATCCCGCCGTCGCTTCCGGATCGGCTGATCGGAGGCGCCGCCGGCTTTGCGGCCCTGTGGCTCGTCGCAACCGTCTATCGCCGCCTGCGCGGCCGGGTCGGCCTTGGCGGGGGAGATCCCAAGCTGTTCGGCGCCATCGGCCTCTGGCTCGGCTGGCACGCGCTGCCGATGGTGCTGCTGCTCGCCTGCCTGCTGGGGCTGGCGGTGGTGCTGGTCACCCGCATCCTCGGCCGCCCGCTCGCCGCCACCGACAGGCTGCCCTTGGGCACCCTGCTGGCGCCAGCCGCCTTCCTCCTGTGGCTGATCGCACAAGCAGCTCCCTGAGCCTCAGCACTCGGAGGCTCCCCCTCACGCATGCCTCTCTCGTGCTCCTGCGAAGGCAGGAGCCCAGGGCCCCAGGCGCCGCAACTCGTTTCCTGCTGGGCGCTCGACCCGCGTGTGCCGGACCTGTCCTACACGCGCCCAAGCTGCTTCAGTCGCGACATGGCCGCCGCACCGCTCTCAGCCCATCGTCGCGCCTGTCAAAACCGGAGGTCCAGCGTGCTGCGTTGGCCTAACCTTAGACTAACTTTCCGATCCCGCCGGCTCCAGGTGATAGTGGATCGGCTTGAACGTGCCGCCGTTGGAATCCGGCGCCGAACAGGCGGTGAGGCCGATCACCAGGTCCATGTGCGCACGGAAGCGGATGAAGTCGCCCGCCTTGCTGATCGGCGGCAGCACCTTGAGCTTGCCCGTCTCGCCGTCGATCGGCACGTTCATGAAGCAGTTGAACGCCACCGGGATGCGATCGGGCGCGACCCCATAGGGCTCCAGCGCTGCGGCCAGGTTGCCGAAGCAGCCGCGATGCGGCGGCAGCTTGGGGTAGAAATGGTGGAAGGTGTCGTACGAGCACGGCGTGAGCAGGAAATCGTGCCGCCCGACTGTGTCCTCGACGATCTCCAGCATCACCTGCGACCGGTTCGAATAGAGCCGGTGGCCGGTGGTGAGGTAGATCGTCTCCGCGTAGTCCAGCGTCCGGCCGGAGGAGATCACCTCGTCCAGGTCATGCGCGTTGAACGCCAGCAGGTCGGCGACCTGCTCGCCGCGCGGATCGATCACCGTCAGCGTCTCGCCCTTCGCCAGTCGAAAGGCGGTGCCGCTGCGCTCGGGAATGACTTGGGTCGAAATCAGGAGTCTCCGGAATAATGGAACGGGCAGCGCCAGCCCGCGTCGACTTCGCGCCCGCTGTACTGGCGTGCTTCGCTGGACGTGCCGTGGGGGGCCAGCATCGGGTTGCGCGATCCTGCCAGCGCCTCGTCGCGCACCAGGATCTTCTCGCGCATGCTCTCGTACTTGCCCTCCGCGCGCAGCCGCTCGAACTGGTCGTGGAGGTTGAACACCATCGCCGGCCGCTCGAACCGCCGGGCAGGGCGGCTGGAGTTGGGATGAAGGCCGACCACGAAGAAGGCCTCGCCGCCGAAGCTCAGCGAGAAGTGCGGGTTCTCGGGGTCCGGACTGACGCGCGTGTCATACTCCTGGCCCCGCCACACGTCCTTGTCCGACAGCGACTGGACGCGTTGCCACAGCGCACGCTCGAACGCCGCCTCGGACAGGTCGTCGGGGCCGTCGAAGACGACGGCGAAGCTGCGGTACATGGTCTTGTCGCGGCGATAGGCCTGGGCGAAGCGCAGCAGCGCGTCGTGGATGCGCACGTCGTCCCAGGCGCTGTCGATGCGGGTGCAGCCGAACACTTCCAGCGTACCCTTGGCGAGGGCGGCCTTGGCGCCGACGCACGGAAAGTCGCGCTCGCCGACATGGGCGAACATCATCGCTTCCAGGCGCTCCTGCGCCTCGTGCTTCCAGCTAAACATAGGTTTGGATTTGATCCCTTCGAGCGGCCACTACGCCCGGCACCCGAGTAGAGTTCCGCCACCCGGGCGATGCGGCCGGGGTGGCGGCGGGCCACTCAATATTTGTCGCGGCGCGGCTTGTGCTGGCGCTTGCTCGGCAGCTGGTCGGCCATGGTGGCACCGCGACGGCCCGGCGGGCGCGGGCGGCCGGTCGTGGAGTCCACGCCGGTCTGGCGTTCGGACTCCGCGTTGATCTCCGCACCGATCAGCACCGCGTAGCACGAGACATAGAGCCACATCAGCAGCACCACGACGGCACCCAGCGCCCCATAGGTCGCGTTGTAGTTGGCGAAGTTCGCGGCATAGACGCCGAACCCCAGCGTCGCGATGCCCCACAGCAGCGTCGCGGCGACGGAGCCGATCGACAGCCATTGCCACTGCGCTCGCGCCCGGTCCGGCGCGTAGCGATAGATGAAGGCGAAGGTGCTGCTGGCGATGGCGATCGCGACCAGCCAGGTGAGGATCTGGATGGTGATGACTCCCGCGCGCCCCAGCACGTCGACCGCGGTCTGGAGGTAGCCGAGCGCACCCGCCGAGAAGAGGCCCACCAGCGCCGCCAGCACCGCGCCCACCGTCAGCAGCGCGGAGGCGAGGGTGGTCTGGATGATGTTGCGGCTCTCCTCCTCCTCATAGATCACGTTCAGCGCCTGGATGATCGCGCTCGACGCGCGCATCGCGCCATAGATGGAGAAGAACAGCGCGATGGCGAGACCCAGCCCGGCCTTGGAGGCGGCAGTGGTCGCGACCGAGATCAGCTGGTCGGAGATCAGCCGCGCCGCATCCGCCGGCACCAGTTCGAAGATCGTCTTCATGTGCTCGGCAACGGTGCTCGGGTCGGCGACCAGGCCGTAGGTCATCACGATCGCGCCGAGCAGGGGCACGAAGGAGAGGAAGCAGTAGAAGGCGACCCCTGCCGCCATCAGCGACAGGTTGTGATAACCGTCCATCGTGTAGACCCGTTTCAGGATGGACTTCCACGCGGCCCAGGGATGCTGCCACGGGTGAGTCGATTCCACCCCCGGGACTTCATGGGGTTCCGGGTGGAGCTTGGTCTCGGTCGGATCGACGTCGGGTGCGCTCGGGCCGGCGGCAGGCGCGCTGCCGGAAGGGGTCGCGGCGTCGGTCATCTGTCATTCCTCGCTTTCGATCGTCCCGGCTGCAACGCGCGCCGCCGCGATCTGGATGCACCCGAAACGATGCCGGCACGGGCGGGAACCAAGCTGCTTCGTTACGGGTTTAGAGCGGTCCGGGGACGGGCGCGCGCGGGCGCCTGGGAGTGAAGGGGAGCAAGTGGGGGATTCTCGTCGACAGCTGTACTGGAGCCTGCTGGCCAGTGCCTTTGTGATGCCGTCCGCGATCGCTGCTCCGGTCGCCCAGCTCTCCGCACCGCCTGCAACCGCAGCCGGCGGCGCTCCTGCGGCGGGGCCCGCGGATACGCGCACCCAGGCTGGGCAGCCCGCTGCCGCCCAGCCGCAGGGCGACATCGTTCCCGAGGCAGAGTTCGACAGCTCGCTTCCGCCCCTCAGCGGCGACATCAATGCCCCGCTGGAGGCGATGCCTTCCGCCACGCCGTCCGCCCAGGCCAACCCGCCGGCAGCCACGCCGGCGACGGCTGCGCCCCAGACCGGCGCAACCGCGGGCGAAGCGATCCCGGACGCGCCGCTGGCCGAGGAGGCGGAGCTCGCGCAGCCGCTGCCGCCGATCGCGACGTTCGACGCTAACCCAGTCGAGGTCGCGGGCGTCGACGACAAGGAAGGCACCGAGATCCGCTACAAGGTGGCGGTCAACGGCCTCGACGACATCGACACACTCGATCGCTTCGACGCGCTGTCCTCGCTCAAGAAGGACGGTACGAAGGCGGCGAACGCGGCGATGATCACCGCGCGTGCCAAGGAGGACGAGCAGCTCGCAGTCCGGATTCTTCATGCCGAGGGATATTACGACGGCACCGCCGTTTCGACGGTCGAGCAGCAAGAGGGCGGCACCGTCCAGGTGACGATCAACGCCACGCCCGGCCCACAGTACAAGCTCGCCTCGATCAAGGTGGACGCGCCGCCCACGACGCCGCCGAACCTGGTCGACAAGGAACTGCCGCTCAAGGTCGGCGAGCCGATCATCGCGGAACGGGTGCAGGCAGCGGAGGCCAACGTCAGCCTGAAGCTGCCGCAGCAGGGCTATCCCTTCGTCAAGGTGGGCGAGCGCGACATCCTGCTCGACGAGCAGACGGTGACCGGCGACTATACCCTGCCGGTCGACACCGGCCCGCGCTCCTCGTTCGGCGGCTATACGACGGACGGCAAGCTCGCCTTCGACGCCGAGCATGTCGGCGTGCTGGCGCGCTTCGAGCGGGGGGAACTCTACGATACGCGCAAGGTCGACGACCTGCGCGACGCGCTGGTGGGCACGGGGCTTTTCTCCAGCGTCTCGGTGGAGCCGAAGCGTACAGGGCAGCTTGCGCCGGACGGAACCGAATACGTCGACCTCGCCGTGCACCAGACGGCCGGACCGGCCCGCACGCTGGCGGCCGAGGCGGGCTATGGCACCGGCCAGGGTGTGCGCGTCGAGGGCTCCTGGACGCACCGCAACCTCTTCCCGCCCGAAGGCGCGCTGATCATCGCCGGCGTCGCCGGTACCCAGGAACAGGGCCTGAGCGCGACCTTCCGCCGCCAGAACGCGGGCAAGCGCGATCGTACCGTCAGCCTGACCGCAGCGGCCAACCACTCCAACTATGAGGCGTATGAGGCGTTCACCGGCACCCTTGCCGGCAAGATCTCTTACGACTCGACGCCGATCTGGCAGAAGCGCTTCACCTATTCCTATGGCTTCGAGCTGACCGGCACGAACGAGGACGTTTGGAGCTTCGAGAAGAACAAGCGCGACCGCGGCACTTATTTCGTCGCGGCGCTGCCGTTGTTCGGCGGGTTCGACACCTCCGACAACCTGCTCAACCCGACCAAGGGCTTCCGCCTGAAGCTGAACGCAAGCCCGGAAACCTCCGTGCGCGGCGACGTCAGGCCCTATGGCCGCTTCATGGTCGAGGGCACGGCCTATTATCCCGTGACGTCCAGCATCGTGCTGGCCGGCCGGGCACGCGCCGGCAGCATCTTCGGCATCGATCGCGACGATCTCGCGCCCTCGCGGCGCTATTATGCCGGCGGCGGCGGTTCGGTCCGCGGCTTCGGCTACCAGGAACTGGGGCCGCGCGCGCCGGACGGCGATCCGATCGGCGGCCGCAGCCTCAACGAGTTCGCGATCGAGGCGCGCTACCGCTTCGGCAACTTCGGGATCGTGCCCTTCCTGGATGCAGGGCAGGTCTATGAAGGAACGATGCCCGACGCTTCCGACCTGCGCTTCGGCGCCGGTATCGGCGGCCGCTTCTACACCAACTTCGGCCCGCTCCGCGTGGACGTCGCAACGCCGCTGAAGCGGCGCGAAGGCGAGTCCAAGGTGGCCCTCTACATCTCGATCGGGCAGGCGTTCTGATGGCCGAGGAAGTGATCCGCGAACCCGGCGTCGGCGAAGAGCGCGTCGTCGTGGTCGATCGTCGTCCGCTGTGGCAGCGCATCGCCAAATGGGTCGCCATCGTCCTGACAGGGCTGGTGCTGCTGCTGGTCGTGCTGGTGATCGGGCTGAACACCCGCTCTGGCCAGGGTATCCTGGTCCGCCAGATCAACAATTTCTCGACCGCCTCGGGCCTGAAGGTCCATGTCGGCCGGATCGAGGGGTCGCTCTACGGCGCGATGGTGATCCACGACCTGCAACTGCGCGACACCAAGGGCGTCTTCGCTTCGTCGCCGCAGGTCGCCATCGACTGGCGCCCGTTCGCCTTCGTCCGCAGCCATGTCGACGTGCGCTCGCTGACCAGCCCGCTGATCCGCTACGATCGCAATCCCGTGCTGCTCGCCACCCCGCCGAGCGAGGACCAAGGCCCGCTGCTCCCGGACTATGACATCGACGTCAACAAGCTGTCGGTGGGCCGCCTGGAGATCGGGCCGGCGGTCGCGGGCCAGCGCTATGTCGCAAAGATCGACGGCCAGGCGCACATCGCGGACCGACGCGCGCAGATCCAGGCGAACGCCGGCACCATCGCCGGCGGCGGGCTTGCCGGCGGGGACCGGTTGGTGCTGCGCCTGGACGCGGTGCCGGACGACAACAAGCTCGACGTCGACCTGCGCGTGACCGCGCCCAGCAACGGCCTGGTCGCGGGTCTCGCCGGGCTGAAGGCGCCGCTGGTGCTGAACGTCGACGGCCGTGGTGCCTGGAGCGACTGGCGCGGTCGCGCCGCCGGCACGCTCGGTGGGCAGCCGCTCGTCGACCTCAACGTCCTCGGCCGCTCGGGCAATTTCCAGGTCCGCGGCTTCGCGCGTCCGGGGCTTTACCTCGAGGGTCCGGTCGAACGTCTGACCGCGCCGCGCTTGCAGATCGCGCTCGACACCGCGCTCAATGAGCGCGTCGTGGATGCCAAGCTCCGCCTGCGTTCGGACGCGCTTTCGGTCGCGACCGACGGCAAGGTCGACCTCGGCAATAGCCGCTTCGGCGACTTCCGGGTCGAGGCGATGCTGCTCACCCCCGGTTCGATCGCGCCCAACCTCAACGGTCGCTCGGTGCGCGCCGCCGTCGTCCTCGACGGCCCGTTCCGCACGCCCACCGTCGACTACAAGGTCCAGGCCGCTGCCCTCGGCTTCGGCGAAACCGTCGTCGAGCAGCTCTATGCCGAGGGCAAGGCGACCATCGACAGCGAACGCATCCTGATCCCGATCAACGCCAAGGCACGGCGCATCTCCGGCCTCAACGCCGCGGTCGGTGGACTGGTGACGAACGTCGCGATCAACGGTGATCTGGCGATCAGCAACGGCGACCAGGTGCTCTCCGACAACCTGCGCCTGCGCTCCGACCGGATCGACGCGACCGCGATCATCGCTGCCAACCTCTCGACCGGCCGCTACACGGGCGCGTTGAAGGGGCGGATTAACAATTACGAGATCGCCAGCATCGGCATCATCAACCTGCAGACCGATGCGGATCTCTACACCGCGGCCAACGGCGGCTACGGCATCCGCGGCCGCGTGGTCGCGCAGACCAAGCAGCTGTTCAACGAGGGTATCCGCAACTTCCTGGGCGGCAATGCGACCACCTCGGCGAACATCGCCTACAGCCCCGAAGGCATCATCAGCTTTTCGAACCTGAAGCTGAGCGCGCCCCAGTTCCGCATCCTGCGCGGCTCGGGCCGCTACGATCCGGCCGGGCCGCTGCTGGTCAACGCAGACGCCTATTCGACGCAATATGGGCCGCTCACCGCGCGCGTGTCCGGCTCCATGGCGGCACCGGTGGTGTCGCTGCGGGCGCCGCGCCCCGGCGTCGGCATCGGCCTGGTCGACCTGAAGGCAGACGTGCGCGGGCAGGGGGATCGCTATGCGATCGTTGCGTCCGGTGGCACCAACTATGGCCCGTTCAACGCGAACGTCCTGCTGAGCACGGCGCCGCGCCTGACGGCCGACATCCGCTCGGCGCGCTTTGCGGGCGTCGACATCAACGGCCGCGTGCAGGCGACCAATGCCGGTCCGTTCGCCGGCCGCCTGAACTTCTCAGGCTCGGGCATCAACGGCTTCGCCAACCTCGGCGCCGTCGGCAAGTACCAGCGGGCCGACCTGAACGCACGCGCCTACAACGCCCGCATCCCCGGCCAGGACGGCATCACCATCGGCCAGGCGATCGTCACCGCCTCGGCGGTGCTCTACGACCAGCCCCAGATCGTGGCGGACGCGCAGCTCGGCAACTTCCGCAGCGGCGAGATGGTCGTGACCCGGGCCCGCGCCAAGGTGAACTACCGCGGCGGCAACGGCACCGCGCAGCTGCTGGCAGAGGGCTCCTCGGGCGTGCCGTTCCGCGTGGCCGCCAATGCGCGGCTGAGCCCGAACGAGTATCTCGTGGCGCTGCAGGGCGTGGGCAACAACGTCAACTTCCGCACCGCCAACCCTGCGCGCATCGTGCCGGGCTCGGGCGGCTATCGCCTCTACCCGACGCGCATCAACTTCGATCGCGGATCGATGCGGATCGCGGGCTCCTACGGCGCCGGCATGACGCTCCAGTCGCGGCTCGACAGCCTCGACGTGAGCCTGCTCAACGCGTTCGTGCCGGGCCTGGGCCTCGGCGGCACGGCCACTGGCAGCCTGGACTTCGCACAGCCGAGCGGCGCGAGCTTCCCGCAGGCGGATGCCCGGCTGACCGTGCGTAACTTCACCCGCTCCAGCCTCGCGGCGGTCTCCGATCCGGTCGACGTCGTCTTCGCGGGTGATCTGCGGCCGGAGGGCGGCAGCGGCCGCGCGCTGATCCGCCGCGGCACCACCACCGTGGGGCGCATGGTCGCGAACCTGCGTCCCCTCGCGCCGGGTGCCGGATCGTGGACGACCCGCCTGATGGCGGCGCCCCTGTCGGGCGGCATCCGCTACAACGGCCCGGCAGGCGTGCTCTTCTCCTTCGCGGGCCTGACCGACCAGCAGCTGTCGGGGCCGATCGGCATCGCCGCCGACTTCAGCGGGCGCGTGCAGGCGCCGCGGCTTACCGGCGTCGTGCGCGCCAACAATCTCACCTACGAGAATGAGGCGCTCGGGACGCGGCTGACCCGGATGCAGATCGACGGCCGGTTCAACAACGACCGCTTCGAGCTGGTGACGCTCAACGCGCGGGCGGGCGAGGGCAGCCTTTCGGCCAAAGGCAGCGTCGGCCTCGCCGCCGACAGCGGCTTCCCGATCGACGTGCAGGCGACGCTCGACAATGCCCAGCTTGCGCGCAGCGATGCGCTCGGCGCGTCGGCCAGCGGCCAGATCCGCGTGCTCAACAATGCGCAGGGCGGCTCGATCACGGGCCAGCTCAACATCCCCGAGGCGCGCTACCAGATCGCGTTCCAGGGCGCGTCGGAGGTTCCCGAGCTCACCGGCATTCGCCGCAAGAGCGAGATCCGCGCGGCCGCGGCCAACCCGCAGCCGGCGGCTCGCGCGGCACCGGTGGGGCTGTTCAAGCTCGACCTGCGGGTGCGCGCGCAGAACCAGCTCTACGTGTCGGGCATGGGCCTGGAGTCCGAGTGGAAGGCGGACCTGCGGATCGGCGGCACCTCGGCGGCGCCCCGCATCGCCGGCGGCCTCGACCTGATCCGTGGCACCTATTCCTTCGCGGGCAAGGAGTTCGACGTCGACCGGGGCAAGATCAGCTTCGAAGGCGACGACTTCACCAACCCGGTGATCGACATCGAGGCGAACACCACCGTCGAGGACGTGACCGCGACGATCCTGGTCGCCGGTACCGCGCAGGCGCCGCGCATCTCCTTCACCTCCACCCCCGCGCTCGCGCAGGACGAGGTGCTGGCACGGCTGCTGTTCGGCCGCTCGGTGACCGACCTGTCGGCGACCGAGGCGATCCAGCTGGCGGCGGCGCTCAACTCGCTGCGCGGTTCGGGCGGCGGCGGGCTCAACCCGCTCGGCAAGCTGCGCTCGGCGACCGGCATCGACCGGCTGCGGATCCTGGGAAGCGACGAGGCGACGGGCCGCGGCACCGCGCTGGCTGCCGGCCAGTACCTGACCGACGACATCTATATCGAGATCATCACCGACGCGCGGGGCTTCACCGCCACCCAGCTCGAGGTGGCGTTGACCAAGGCGCTGAGCGTGCTCTCGCAGACCGGGTCGTTCGGTGGATCGAACGTCAGCGTACGCTACTCGAAGAACTACTGACGGAAGGCCGGCGCGCTTCGGCGCGCCGGCCCTCAGCCTGCCAACACTGCGCGCCTGGCCTGCCTGCGCAGGCGTGCGGTTCGAAAGCTGGGGTGACTTTAGCCCAGCGCGGCGAGTGCCGCTTCGGCAGCAACTTCGCCGCTGGCGAGGGCGCCGTGCGCGGTGGAGAAGTCGCTCGCCGAACAGGCTTCGCCCGCGAAGAACAGCCGATCGTCTGGACCCGCGAGAACGGCGCGGGCATCGGCATGGCCGGGGAGGGCATGGCTGTACGATCCGCCGAAGCCGTCCGCCTGTCCCCAGGCGGAGGCGGCGATCAGCCGCAGCCCGCGTGGGAAGTCCGCGCCGAGCAGCGCCCCAAGTTCTTCCCGGGCAAACCCCGCGGTGGCGTCCGCGCCGGCCCTCTCAAGCGCCGCAGCGCCGCTGCCGCCGAAGAAGCACTCCACCACGGGCCGCCCGAACGGGCGCAGGTAATAGCTGCCGGTATGGCTCGCGCGCGGGTTGCCGAGCAGGTGGCTGTCCGGCGGCACCGCCTCCGGCTCGTTCAATCGCAGGAACAGTTTGTTGGCGAGCCCCAGCGGCAACTGCGCAGCGGCATGGCAGCGGGCGTCGTAGCGGGCCGGAAGCGCGATTCCTCCGCGGGCGAGCACCGGCGTCGCGACGGTCACGATGGCCGTCCGCGCGCGCACGGCGCCGCGCGGGCTCTCCAGCACCAGATGGCCGCCCTCGTCGCGGATGCGCCGGACGGGGGTGCCGAGCGCCACCGCCACCCGCGGCAGCTGCGACGCCACCAGCGTGCCGTAGCCGTCGGGCACGCGCCAATTCTCGTCGGTCGCGGCATCGTCATAGGCAAGGTAATCGGCCACCGACAGGTCGGCGAGCCCGGTTCCGTTGATGTAGCCGCTCAGCGCCTCGACATAGGCGTTCCATTCGCCCTCGGGCGGCAGCGCATCGGCGGCACGATCGCTTGGCGGCGGGTCGCTGCGCAGCCGCGCATCCCACGCCGCGAACGCCCGGTTCGCCGCTTCGCGCTGCTCGGGCGGGAAGCCCAGGTCACGCAGCTGCTTGCCCCAGGCGGACTCGCTGCGGTCGATCGCGAAACCCGCATGCTCGGCGATCTTCACCCAGGGGTTGCGGTCCGCGGAGTGGAGCCAGCCGCAGCCCATGTCGAGCGGCATGCCCTGGGCTCCCAAGGTCCATGCGCGCCCGCCGATGCGGTCGCTCGCCTCCAGCACCAACACATCCAGGCCGCGCCGGTGCAGCCGGCGCGCCGCGCCGATGCCGGCAGCACCGGCGCCGATGATGGCAACGTCGACGTCGGTCATTGCGCGCGCGGGTGCGGCTCCGCGGTGGAGGACTGGGTGCGTGCCTCGGCTTCCGGATGGCCCGGCATCGTCGCCGTGTCGGCGGCTCCCGCTTGCGGCGTGGCGGCCTGTGCCGGGCGCGCACGTTGCGGGTCCGTCTCCGCCGCGGCGGCGCCGCCCAGGCCGCCGCCGCCCGGGGCTTCGTCCAATCGTGCGTCGGTCAGCACGGCGGCCGCGGTCGCGTCGTCGCGCGGGTCGTTCTGGGGTGTCTCGGGGGCGTTGCTCGGCTGGTTGGTGGCCACGGGCGATCTCCTTGCGTCCCCTCAACGCGCAAGTGGCCGAGGCTTTCCCGATCAGACCGCCTTGCTGAAGCGCTGCGCGTCGGGCTGGCGATAGCGGTCGAACGCTGCCGCCGCGAGGCGCGCATAGGGTCTGCCGTCCGGCAGCACGGTCACACGAGTGCCGTCGATCCGAACGAGCCCTTCCTGGGCCAAGCTGGCGAGCGCCGGCAGCGCGTCCGGGGCCGGGGCCGCGTCGACGCTCCCGTCGCACAGCAGCCGTTCGATCAGGTCCGAGCGCAGCCGGTCGTCGGCCGATCGCGCGACACCGCGCACCGCCGCCAGGCCGCCGTTCGCGACGCGCATGCGGTAGCGGCCGACGTGCTTCTCGTTCTGCACCAGCAGCCCGTCGTACTGGCTGATCGAGGACGCCCCCAGACCGATGATCGCCTCACCCGGCTCGTCGGTGAAGCCCTGGAAGTTGCGGCGCAGCGTCCCCGCGGCCGCCGCTTGCGCGAGGCTGTCGTGCGGTCGCGCGAAATGGTCGAAGCCGATCGCCGCATATCCCGCCGCGACCAGGATGTCATAGGCGAGCGCGCTCTGGGCGAAGCGCTGCGCCGCATCCGGCAGCGCCTCGTCCGGGATCATCCGCTGGCGCGGCAGCAATCGCGGCATGTGCGCATAGCCGAACATGGCGATGCGATCGGGCGCAAGATCGAGCGCGGCGGCGAGCGTCTCGGCCAGGTCCTCGGAGGTCTGGTGCGGCAGGCCGTACATCAGGTCCAGGTTCACCGCGGCGATGCCGGCGGCGCGCAGGTCCAGCACCGCCTGGCGCACCATCTCGTACGGCTGGATGCGGTTGATCGCGCGCTGCACATGCGGCGCGAAGCACTGCGCACCCAGGCTCACCCGGGTCACGCCGGCGCGCGCGAGCGCCTCTGCATAGGTCGCGTCCAGCGTCCGGGGATCGAGCTCCGCCGCGATCTCCAACCGCCCTGCGCAGGCAAAGCTCCGGCGCAGCAACTCGGTCAGCCGCACGAAGTCTTCCGGAGGCAGGGCGTTGGGGCTGCCGCCGCCGAAATGGATCGCGACGACCCGCCCGCGCATGCGGGCTGCTACCGCGCCGATTTCCTGCTCCAGCGCCACCAGATAGGCATCGAGGCGGGAGGCGCGGCCGATCGCCCCAGTGTTGCACCCGCAATACCAGCAGATCTCGTGGCAGTAGGGGATGTGGACGTAGAGCGAGACCGGCGTCTCTGGCGCGATGGCCGCAAGCGCCTCCGCCTGTTCGGCCGGGCCAACGCCGGTGTGGAATTCCGCAGCCGTGGGATAGCTGGTGTAGCGGGGCACGGAGCGGCGCGCGAGATCGGGCAGGTAGCGGTGCATGTCGCCCCTTTCTGCTCCCGCGCGCGCGGGCACGTTGACGCGCGTCAAACTCGGTCGCGGCCGTTTGATACCGGTCAACGCCGCCGCTGACGTTCGACCGCACAAGGCAGGCTGGAGGCCTGAATGACTGACATCCAGCACCTGTTCGAACCCAAGCGTCCGGCCGCCCGCCGCTGGCACGTCATTGACGAGATCGATCTCGTCCCGCTGCTTTCCGAGCATGTGCGCAGCGAACAGCTTTGCCGCCGGCTCGAGAAATGTGCGGACGCGCTGCCGGAGCTGCCGGACGCGGAAGAGATCGAGGCGCTCTGCGACGCGCTCGATGCGCAGGCCGTCGAGCAGGCGAGCCGCGAAGATGCGCTGCTGGACGCCTTGTTCGGCGCGGAAGCCGAGCCGCTGGCAGACACGCTGCTGGCGTACGTCTGCGCCCAGCACGTCACCTTTGCGGTGCAGGCGCAGGACCTGCTCGCGGTGCTGCGCCCCCATGCCGTCGATCGCGGGCCGTGCGCGGCGACCCTGGGCTACATGTTGCGCTGCTTCTTCGACGGCTGCCGCGCTGCCATGGCGTTCGAGGAGCTGGCGATCCGCACGCTGGCGGAAGCCAGGCTCACGCCGGCCGCGCGCCTGCTGCTCGACAACCGGCTCCAGGCCCGCTGCCGCGTCGCCTGAGCGCCGGGCTCAGGCCGGTTCCGCCCGTTCCTCCAGCGCCGACCGGTCACGCAGCGTCACTGCGCGGCCGCCGGGCAGGCCGATCACGCCGGAGGCCTTCAGCTTGGTCATCTGCCGACTCACCGTTTCGATGGTGAGGCCCAGCACATCGGCGATCTGCCCCCGGGTCAGCGGCAGGTCGAAGGTGATCGGCCCTTCGGCACTCGCGCGGCAGGCGCTGCTGCCGGCACGGTCCGCCATGTCGAGCAGGAAGCCGGCGATCTTTTCCTCCGCGGACTTGCGGCCCAGCATCAGCATGCGGCCGCGCGCCTCGTCGAGGGCGGCAAAGGTGCGCTGGAGCAGCAGCCGCTCCATGCGCACATGGTCTTCCAGCACCTGCTCGAACTGCTTGCGCGGGAAGACGCACAGCTCGGCGTCGGTGAGCGCGGTGACGGTGAAGTCGGCTGCGTCCGCATAAGGGCGGCCGATGAAGTCGGCGGGATAGTGCAGGCCGACGATCTGCTCGCGCCCATCCGCGGTGGAGGCGCTAAGCTTGAGCACGCCCGACAAGAGGTTGGCGCAGATGATGCTCTCATCCCCCGCCCAGATCACCGTCTCGCCCTTGGAGAGTCGCTGCCGCCGACCGAGCGCGTTCAGCGCTTCCAGTTCATGGTCGGTAAGGCTGCCGCACAAAGCCAGGTCCCGCACCGAACAGTCGGCGCAAATCTCAATCGCTGCCATGCAGGGCCTATACGTAACATGGATTGGTTTGTCGCGCGAAACGCGCCGGCGTGCGCGTTGATGCGGGTCAAGGCGCGGGCGGGCTGCACGGGAGGATAGGGGAGGTGTCGCCGGGCAGCGGCATGGCGCCCGTCGCCCGATGATCCTCCCGCCTTCGACGGGCTGCCGGAGCCTTCCGACAGCCCGCCGCTTTTCGTTCAGATCCCGTGACGGATCTCGACGCCGGGGATGCCGGGCACGTCCACCTCGAACGCGAACAGGTCGCCCGCATGCGGCTGCTCGGCGCGTTCCGCTGCCGACAGGTGCTTGGAGGCGGTGGTGGCATAGAGCGTCTTGCGCTCCGGCCCGCCGAACGCGACCTTGGTGATGGCGCTGACCGGGAAGCGGATCTGCTCCAGCAGTTCGCCCTTCGGCGAATAGCGGCGCACGCCCCAGCCGTTGTAGAGCCCGACCCAGATGCAGCCTTCGGCGTCGACGGTGGGGCCGTCCGGATGCCCTTCCGAATTGGGGATCTGGGCGAACAGCCGCGCGTCGCTGAGCGTCCCGTCCTCGTCCACGCTGCACGCGTAGATCAGGCCCTTGCCGGTATCGACGTGATAAATCGTGCGGCCGTCGGGGCTGAACGCCGGGCCGTTGGTGATCGCGCACGACGGCGTGGAGGCGACGCAGCGCCCGTCCGCGCCCAGGCGATAGATGGTGCCGCTCTCCGCGGTCTCCCCATCGTCCATGGTGCCGAACCAGAGCCGGCCATGCGGATCGACGGTGCCGTCGTTGAGCCGGTTGCCCGGATGCTGCGGCTCCGGATCCACCAGCGGCACGAACGCCCCCGTGGTCGGATCGAAGCGGGCAAGCCCGCTCTGGAGGCCTGCGATCAGTCCTCCGTCCGCACAGGGCAGCACGAAGCCGCATTGGCCCGGCGTCTGCCAGCTCTGGATCGCGTTTGTTTCCGGATCGAGCCGGTAGATGCGGTAGCTCTTGATGTCGACGAACCAGAGCGCGGCGTCGCGCTCCACCCACACCGGCCCTTCGCCCAGCGGGGCGCCGAGCTGGACGATGCTGACGGGCTCGCTGCGCTGGACCGCCATCACAGCGCCTCCACGCGGCGTGCGCCAAGCGGCGCGAGGAGCGAAGGATAAGCAAAAGACGTGGAGATCACCGGGTGAAGGCCTCTTTGTCGGCGGGGGGGGGGGGCGTGCGGCCGCAGCAGTGCGGCGGGTCTGCAGCATCCTCTCCTGCCGCCGGTTATGTGGTCCTCGGCAGCATCCGTGGCTCCCCACAGGCTGTCAAGCGCGGGATCCCCAGCTCGGAAAGGAGGTAGTGCGTCCGGGACCGCGGCTCATCGCATCGTTAACTCCTGAGTTACCTTGACCTGCGAAGCCGGCAGGGGTTCAGGGAAATGGAAGCGTATCATGTACAAAGCCCATAAGCTGCAGCTGCTCGTCGCCGTTGGCGCGCTCGCCATCGCCGGCTGCGCCCGCAAGCCGGAGCCGGCGCCGCCGCCGCCAGCGCCCACTCCCACGCCGACGCCCGCGCCCATGCCCGTGCCTCCCGCCGGCAGCGCCGCGGGGCTGAGCACGCCGACGGCCTTGCCCGACGGCGGCTACCCGACGCCCAATCGCGCGCTTTCGACGGCCGGAAAGGTGTGGCACCTGCGCAGCGCGCTCAACGTCGCCGCGCTCCAGTGCAACGTCTCGGACCCGACGATCGTCGCCCACTATAACGCGCTCATCAAGACGCAGACGAAGAGCTTCGCTGCCGCCCACAAGACGCTGTCCGCCGAATATCGTGCGGCCGGCGGCGACTGGCAGGACCGCTTCGACGATTCCATGACGCGCCTGTACAACTTCTTCGCGCAGCCGCCGGTGCAGAAGGAATTCTGCGCCCGCGCCGTGCCGATGATCGCGACCGCCGCCGCCCTTCCGGCCGGCGCGTTCGAGAGCTTCGCCGCAGGCGCGTTGGAGCAACTCGATCAGCCGTTCGTGGACTTCTACCGCCGCTACGATCTGTACCGGGTCGAACTTGCGGCCTGGAAGTCGGGCCAGCAGTCGCCCGTGCCCCGACTTGGCGTGGACCCGGTCGTGCTGCTCGGCTCCAACGAAGTGACGCTGGCCAAGGGGGTGCGCGTCGCGTCGCGCTGAGCCACACCGGCGCCCCAGCGGTTTGCATCGGGCGCCCCCCGGCCGCTAGGGGAGGGGAAGGAGGTGGGCGCATGGATGTGCCCACGCCTTTCCCTGCGCATTGGAGTGGCTGTTGGAATCAGTAACGATCGTTCTTGTGCTGCTGCTGGCAGTGGTGGTCAGCGGTGCCGTCTCGCGAATGGTGCCTTTTGCGGTGCCGGCGCCGCTGGTCCAGATCGCGCTCGGCGCGGCGATTGGGCTGGCGGGCGATTGGCGGGTCGCACTGGATCCGGAACTGTTCTTCTTCCTGTTCCTGCCACCGCTGCTGTTCCTGGATGGCTGGCGCATCCCCAAGGACGAATTGTTCAAGGATCTGCCGACCGTGGTCGAGCTGGCGCTTGGCCTGGTCGTGATCACGGTGCTCGGAATGGGGTTGTTCATCCACTGGATGATCCCGGCCATGCCGCTCGCGGTCGCCTTCGCGCTCGCAGCCGTCGTGTCGCCGACCGATCCGATCGCGGTCTCCGCCATCGCCGCGCGCGTGCCGATCCCCAAGCGGATGATGCACATCCTGGAGGGGGAGTCGCTGCTCAACGACGCTTCGGGCCTCGTGTGCCTGCGCTTCGCCATCGCCGCCGCGCTCACCGGCACCTTCTCTGCCTCCAGCGCTGCGCTCAACTTCCTCTGGGTGGCGTTCGGCGGGCTCGCGATCGGTGTTGCCGTCACCATGGCCGTGACCTGGGCCAAGTATCGCGTGTCCAGGCGTTTCGGCGAGGAGATCGGCTCGCAGATCCTGGTCAGCCTGCTGATCCCGTTCGGCTCCTACCTGCTGGCGGAGCATTTCCACTGTTCCGGCATCCTGGCGGCCGTCGCTGCCGGCGTGACGATGAGCTTTGCCGAAATCTCCCGGCAGGCGCTCCCCGCGACGCGCGTTCGTCGCAATTCCGTCTGGGACACGATCCAGTTCGCCGCCAACGGCATCATCTTCGTGCTCCTGGGCGAGCAGCTGCCGGCAATCCTCCACGGCGCGCGAGAGACGGTCGCGCTTACCGGCCACCAGAATGTCTGGTGGCTGGCCCTGTACGTGCTCGCGATCAACGTCGGGCTCGCCGCATTGCGGTTCGTCTGGGTGTGGATATCCCTGCGCCTTACGCTGCTGCGCCGGGGCGACGCCGGGCAGAGCCCGGAGTGGCGGCTCGTCGCCGCCATGTCCTTTGCAGGGGTGCGCGGGGCGATCACCTTGGCGGGTGTGCTCACCCTGCCGCTGCTCGCCGCGAACGGAACGCCGTTCCCGGCACGGGACCTCGCCATCTTCCTTGCCGCAGGGGTGATCGTCACCTCGCTGGTGGTCGCCAGCATCGGGCTTCCACTGCTGCTGCGGGGCCTGAAGATGCCGGCGGACGCGTCCGTCCAGGCGGAGGAGGATGCCGCGCGCGTCGCCGCTGCGGAGGCTGCGATCCGCGAGATCGAGCGCGTCCAGCACGACCTAGCCGCCGGCCGCAGCGACGCGGACCTGTACGCGTCCGCCGGAGCCCGCATCATGGACCTCTACCGCGAGCGCATCGAGGCGCGCAGCCAGGAAGGGGAGGCGGCGGAGGCGGCGCGCCGCGAAGATGGCATCGAACGCGAACTGCGCCTCGCGGGTCTCAAGGCGGAACGCGCCGCCATCTTCCGCAGCGCACGCGAACGACGCATCGGCAGCGCCACGTCCAGCAAGCTGGTCCGCGAGCTCGACCTGCTGGAGGCGCGCTACCGGAGTTGAGCGCCGGCGGCGTCCCGTGCCTGGCACCGCGCCAGCATCGCGACGCCGCTAAGCCTCGCGGTTCGCATCGTGAAGGGGATCATCCTGCCTCCGTCGTTCCGCTTGGAAGCCTGGGCAGAAGATGTTGGGGTCCCCCTAACGCCGTGCAGCCTTGCGCGTGCAGAAGATGGAGGCCCGACCGGGAATCGAACCCGGGTGCAAGGATTTGCAGTCCTCTGCGTCACCACTCCGCCATCGGGCCTCGACGTCGGGAGGCGGGCACTTGCTCGGTTTTCGGCTCGCGGTCAACCAGGTTTCCGCCCTCGCTCCACTGTGGGCCAGAAAATGGCCGCGGTCGCTTGGCGGCATCGCGCGTGCGAAGTACATAGCAGCGTTCTCAACTAGTGTATTGCACGAATAATACAGACGTGCGACAGGAGCATCATGGACGGTTCGGCAGATACCCTTCGGTTCGACGAAATGCGCGCGGCGATGGTGGCGAGCCAGCTTCGCACCACCGCTGTCGACGACTCGCGGGTGATCAAGGTGATGGGCGAGGTCCCGCGGGAGCGCTTCGTGCCCGCTGCCGCGCTTCCGATCGCCTATTATGATCGCGACATCGCGCTGGGGAACGGCCGCGCCATGAACGCGCCGCTCGCTTCCGCCCGCCTCATCAACGAGGCGGAGATCGCCTCGACCGACCGGGTGCTGCTGATCGGTGCGGCGACCGGCTATACCGCAGCGGTGCTCGCGGAGCTCGCCGGCTCGTTGGTCGCGCTCGAGGAAGATGCGACGCTCGCCGCCCAGGCGCGCGAGGCACTTGCCGGCATGGCTAATGTCACGGTGGTCGAAGGGCCGCTGGTCGAGGGATGGGCGCAGGGCGCGCCCTATGACGCGATCGTGATCGACGGCGCCGTCGAGTTCGTGCCGGACGCGATCGTGCACCAGGCCAAGATCGACGGCCGGGTGACGACGGGCGTGATCGACCGGGGCGTCAGCCGGCTTGCGGCCGGGCGCCGCAGCGAAGGCGGTTTCGGCTTGGTCGACTTTGCGGATGTGGACTGTGTTGTGCTGCCGGGGTTTTCCAAACCGCCCACCTTCCAGTTCTAAAGCCGCGCAAAACCATGGGGGGGGAGTATGCGCGCGTTTCGTTGGATCGCCGGGGTCAGTCTCATTGCCTGTGCGGCGTCGTCCGCCCAGGCGGAGACGCTGCGCGAGGCGCTGGTGCGCGCCTACAGCAGCAACCCGCAATTGACCGGAGAGCGCGCAAACCTGCGCGCCACCGACGAGGGGGTGCCGCTGGCGCGTGCCTCCGGCCTTCCGCAGTTGAGCGCCGACGGCTCGTATAGCGAGAACGTGCTCAACACGGCGAACAACAGCATCGCCCAGCCGCAGCGGACGGCGGCAGCGGGGGTCAACCTGTCGGTGCCGCTCTACAGCGGCGGCGCGGTGCGCAACTCGGTGCGTGCGGCCGAGCGACGGGTGGAGGCGGGGCGCGCGAACCTGCGCAGCGTCGAGGCGAACGTGTTCACCCAGGTGGTCGCCGCCTATAACGACGTGCTGCGGGACGAGGCGATCGTGCGCCTCAACCAGCAGAACCTCCGCGTGCTGGAGGTGAACCTCCAGGCCTCGCGCGACCGGTTCGAGGTCGGGGACCTGACCCGTACGGACGTCGCTCAGTCGGAGGCACGGCTCGCCTCGGCCCAGTCGCAGCTTCGCAGTGCCGAGGCACAGCTGATCACCAGCCGCGAAAACTACGTCGAGGTGACGGGTGCCCCTCCCGGCACGCTGGCGCCCCCGCCCGAGCTGCCGAACCTGCCGGGGAACCCGCAGGGCGCGGTGTCGGTCGCGGTCGACAACAATCCCTCGCTCCAGGCGGCCCAGCGCGAGAGCGACGCCGCCGGCTTCGACGTGCGCGTCGCGCGCGCCAGCCGCCTTCCGCGGGTGGCCGCGGTGAGCGGCGGCAGCTATTCGACCGTCCTCAACTCGATCCCCGACATCAACGGCATCCGCATCTCGCCGGACGGCGCGTCCGTCACGGCCGGCCTGCAACTGTCGGTGCCGCTGTTCCAGGGCGGTGGCCCCGCCGCGCAGGTCCGGCGCGCGCAGGCGGTGGAGAGCTCCGCGATCGAGCGGGTGACGCAGGTCGAGCGGGCAGTCGTTTCCGACGCGCGCTCCGCCTTCGCCGCCTGGCAATCGTCGCTGCGGGTGATCGAGTCCTCGGAAGTGCAGGTTTCCGCCAACCGCCTGTCGCTGGAGGGCGTCCGCGCCGAGAACAGCGTCGGCACGCGCACCATCCTCGACATCCTCAATGCCGAGCAGGAACTGCTCAACTCGCAGGTCCAGCTCGTGTCGGCGCGGCGCGATGCCTATGTCGCCGGCTTCGCGCTGCTGGCCGCGATGGGCCGTGCGGAGGCGCAGGACCTGGGGCTTGACGGCGGCGCGCTCTACGATCCCACCACCAACTACAGCCGGGTACGCAACCGCATCTGGGACTGGGACAGCGATCCGGCGCCCAAGCCCGTCGCCACCACGACGGTCGGCACGCCCGCCCAGACGCCGGTCGTCACCCGCGAGCTCGAGCCGGAACTGCGGCACGACGTGAACCCCTATGGCATCACGGACGGCGCCGACGCCGCCAATCGTAGGGGTGGCGATGCAGCGACGCGCCCCGTTGACACCAATCGCGCAAACCCCGACAGCTGATCGGTCAGGAAGACGGTAACCATGAGGTTCGCGGTGGGGGACATGAGTACCGAGACGTCGATGGAGGACATCCTCTCGTCGATCAAACGGATCATCGCCGAGGAAGGCGACGGTCCCGTCTCGCGCGTCCGCAAGCCGGTTCGTACCCCGGTCTATGACGAGGACGACGAGGACGAGGTGCTGGAGCTGAAGGACGCCGTGAGCGATCCGCTGCCCCAGCGTGCCGCCGCCGCTCCGGCTGCCCCGGCTCCGGAACCGGACCCCACGATCCTGTCCGAGCGCGCTGCCGAGGCGAGCCGCGGCGCGCTCGAGGCCCTGTCGCGGATGGTGGTGAAGCCCGAGGCCCCGGGCGCCGACTCGCTCGAAGCCCTGGTGCGCGAGATGCTGCGTCCGATGCTCAGCGACTGGCTCGACGCAAAGCTGCCCGCGATCGTCGAGGCGATGGTCGCGCGCGAGATCGCCCGCATCAGCGGCCGCGAGTAAGCCGCTCCCGTGCGGGCGCGCTTGCGTCCGCGCGGTGGCTGCGCCATGCGCTCGGCCATGACCGAGCTTGCAAAGACCTTCGATCCCGCCGCCATCGAAACGCGCTGGTATGCGCATTGGGAAGAGCAGGGGCTGTTCCGCCCCGAGCGGCCCGGCGCCGAGCCCTGGACGATCGTCAACCCGCCGCCCAACGTTACCGGCAGCCTCCACATCGGCCACGCGCTCGACAACACGCTGCAGGACATTCTGGTCCGCCACGCGCGGTTGCAGGGCAAGGATGCACGCTGGGTCGTCGGCACCGACCACGCCGGCATCGCCACGCAGATGGTCGTCGAGCGCAACCTCGCCAAGGAAGGCGTGAAGCGCACCGATCTCGGCCGCGAGGCGTTCGTCGACAAGGTCTGGGAGTGGAAGGCGGAGAGCGGCGGCGCCATCACCGGCCAGCTGCGGCGCCTGGGCTGCTCGATGGATTGGGCCAACGAGCGCTTCACCATGGACGAGGGCTTTTCGAAGGCCGTCCTCAAGGTCTTCGTCCAGCTGCACCGCGACGGACTGCTTTATCGCGACAAGCGGCTGGTGAACTGGGACCCGCATTTCGGCACCGCGATCAGCGACCTGGAGGTCGAGACGCGCGAAGTGCAGGGCAGCTTCTGGCACCTGCGCTACCCGCTGGCGGACGGATCGGGCGAGATCCGCGTCGCCACGACCCGGCCGGAGACGCTGCTCGCCGACATGGCGGTGGCGGTGCATCCCGAGGACCCGCGCTACACCGCGCTGATCGGAAAGCAGGTGCGGCTGCCGATCACCGGCCGGCTGGTGCCGATCGTGGGCGACGAGCATGCCGATCCGGCGCTGGGCTCGGGCGCGGTCAAGATCACGCCGGGCCACGACTTCAACGACTTCGAGGTCGGCCGCCGCGCCGGCATCGAGGCGCGCGACATGCTCAACATGCTCGATGCGAAGGCGGAGGTCACCCAGACCGCCGACGGGCTGATCCCCTCCGATCTGCTCGGCCTCGACCGGTTCGAGGCGCGCAAGGCGATCGTCGCCCGGCTGAAGGAAGAGGGCTTCCTCGTTCCCCACGTCGACAAGGACGGCAACGAGCACGACGCCGAGCCGCGCACGATCCAGACGCCCTATGGCGACCGTTCGGGCGTGGTGATCGAGCCGTGGCTGACCGACCAATGGTATGTCGACGCCAAGACTCTCGCCCAGCCCGCGATCGAGGCGGTGCGCTCGGGCAAGACCCAGATCGTGCCCAAGAGCTGGGAAAAGACCTATTTCAATTGGATGGAGAACATCCAGCCGTGGTGCGTCTCGCGCCAGCTGTGGTGGGGCCACCGTATCCCGGCGTGGTTTGCCGAAGACGGCCGCGTGTTCGTCGCCGAGACGGAGGAAGCGGCGCAGGCGGAAGCGGGTGAGGGCGTCGCGCTCACCCGCGATCCCGACGTGCTCGACACCTGGTTCTCCTCGGCGCTGTGGCCGTTCGCGACGCTGGGTTGGCCGGAGAACACCGATCCGACGCTCGGCGGGCGCTATTCCAACGACGTGCTGATCTCGGGCTTCGACATCCTGTTCTTCTGGGATGCGCGCATGATGATGCAGGGGCTGCACTTCATGGGCGATGTGCCGTTCCGCAAGCTCTACCTGCACGGGCTGGTACGCGCCGCCGACGGCGCCAAGATGTCCAAGTCCAAGGGCAACACCGTCGATCCGCTCGGCCTGATCGACCGCTATGGCGCGGACGCGCTGCGCTTCTTCATGGCGGCGATGGAAAGCCAGGGCCGCGACATCAAAATGGATGAGAAGCGGGTCGAGGGATACCGCAACTTCGCGACCAAGCTCTGGAACGCGTCGCGCTTCGCTCAGGCGAACGGCATTGGGGCCTCAACCACGCTGGAGCCGCCGGCAGCGACGCTCGCGGTCAACAAGTGGATCGTGGCGGAGGCGGTGGCCTGCGTGCAGGCGGTCGACCTCGCCTTTGCCGACCTGCGCTTCGACGGCGCGGCCAACGCGATCTACCAGTTCGTGTGGAGCCGCTTCTGCGACTGGTATCTCGAGCTCATCAAGCCGGTGTTGCAGGGCGAGGGTGCCGAGGGTGCCGACGAGACCCGTGCGGTCGCGGGCTGGGTGCTCGACCAGATCCTGGTGATGCTCCACCCGTTCATGCCCTTCATCACCGAAGAGCTGTGGCATGCGATGGGCACCCGCTCGAACGACCTGATCGTCGCGCGCTGGCCGATCGCCGACGCCCGCGCGCTCGATCCGGCGGCGAGCCAGGAGATCGACTGGGTGATCCGCCTGGTGAGCGAAGTGCGCGCCGCGCGCACCGAGCTGAACGTGCCGCCGGGTGCCCGCCTGCCGATCCACGTCCGCGATGCCTCGCCGCTGACGGCCGAGCGCTTGGCGGCCCAGGGGAATGTGCTCGCGCGCCTTGCCCGCGTCGATGTGGCGACCGGTGCGGTTCCCGCCGGCGGCGCGTTGCAGATCGTGGTGGACGAGGCGACCTTCGTGCTGCCGCTGGAGGGCGTCGTCGACCTGGAGGCCGAGCGCGCCCGCCTCACCAAGGCGATCGCCGCGGCGGAGAAGGAGCGGGACTCGCTTGCCGCCCGGCTCGACAACCCGAGCTTCGTGGGACGCGCCAAGCCGGAGGCGGTGGAAAAGGCCCGCGCCGACCACGCGGACAAGCAGGCGGAAGCAACCCGCCTCCAGGCGGCACTCGGCCGGCTCGGCTAAAATCCCGCTGCGGGAGCAGGGCCACGGGCGCCAGCGCTCTTGGCCCTGGGCTCCTGCCTTCGCAGGAGCACGGGTTAGTGGAGGGTACGTCTTCCGCCGCTGAAGACTAGAGCTCCTGCGAAGGCAGGAGCCCAGGGCCGCAAGCACCGCACCGGCGGGCTCGACGCCTGCTTCCGTACGCGCGGGCCCGGCAAACAAAAAGGGCGGCCCCTCGGGCCGCCCTTCCCATTACCGCCGGCAGCTGT
This sequence comes from Sphingomonas sp. JUb134, assembly GCF_004341505.2. Taxonomy (NCBI): domain Bacteria; kingdom Pseudomonadati; phylum Pseudomonadota; class Alphaproteobacteria; order Sphingomonadales; family Sphingomonadaceae; genus Sphingomonas; species Sphingomonas sp. JUb134. Next base: position 2,573,066 of record NZ_SLYP02000001.1, on the reverse strand, counting down.
CGCCCGGACCCGCGTCCAGGTCGAGGCACCGCCCGTCGATCTCCCCCGCCGGCACCGGCAGGTGGATCAGCGCGGCGAGCGTCGGCAGGATGTCGACCGTCTCGACCCCCAGCGGCTGCTCGAACGGGGTCATGCCCTTGCGCCAGAACAGCATCGGCACCCGCCGATCATAGTCCCAGAAGCTGCCGTGCGAGGCGACGGTGGAGCCCACCGGCAGCGGCACCGGCGTGACGCGCGGCTTGAGCGGCACCAGTAGGTCGCCCGAACGCTCCGGATCGAAGGAGGCGCGCGCGCGCTCCAGCAGCGACCAGGTCTGCGGGTCGGTGTGGCCCGGCATCCGCGTCGCCAGCACCTGGGCGCGGGTGAAGACTGTCTCCACCTGCGGATTGGCGGAAAGCCGGGCGATCGCCTCGCGCTCCACCGCGGCGCGCTGCGCTGCGGTCAGCTTGATGTCGTACCAGATGTCGCCGTTCACGCCGCCCAGCAGCACCGGGCCTGCGATCCCGAGCTTCCGGCCGATCTCCTGCCCGATCACCTTCACGTCCAGCGTGCCGCCCTGGCGCGTCGCATCGGGCATGGCGTGGATGGCGTGGCGCTCGGCGATGTCCTGGCCGCCATGGTCGGCGGTCAGCACCACCTGGTAATCGACGCCGGTCGCGTCCAGCACCGCGAAGAAGTCGCCGAGCGAGCGGTCGAGCGACAGCATCTGCAGGCACATCTCGCTGCCTTCGGTGCCGAAGCCGTGGCCGACATAGTCGGTGGCCGAAGCGCCGACCGAGATGATGTCGGTGGTCTCGCCTTGACCGAGCTTCATGTCCTGGATCAGCCCGGCGGCAAGCGCCAGCACGGCCCCGTCGAACTCGGGCGAGCGACGGAAGGCGTTGGTGTCGCCCGCAGCCCGCTCGAAACGGCCGGTGCCGACGGTGCGGGTGCCGACCTGGATCGGCTGCGAACGCGCCTGGCACAACGCCGGCAGTTCAAGCGCCGGCTGGGCCCGGGCGATCTGCGCGGCGACGGCGGCGTTGGCCCGTTGGACCACGGCGGGCATCGTGCGGCCGGCATAGGACACGAAGCCCTTGCCGCCCCACCACCACAGCTCGTCCACCTTGTGGCCGCCCATCATCACGGCCGCTCGATCCTTGCCGGCGACGGAGACGACGCGGGTGGCCGGATTGGCGTTCTTCATCCGCTCGCCCAGCGTCGGCACCTTCAGGTGGCGATCCGAGACCGTATAGTCGTCGGAGTTGCTGCCCGGCACCGTCTCGTCCTCGGCGCAATAGATCTTCTTGTCCGCGCGGGCCGCCTTCTGGTCGTACCAGTCGTTCGCCATGATGCCGGTGCGATAGGGCCGCGAGCCCGTCAGGATCGTGGAGTGGCCGGGGCAGGTCTCGGTCGCGGCATGGCTCTGGTAGCCGGAGGGGAACACCGCACCGTCCAGCAGCCGCGCAAAGCCGCCGGTGAAGCGATTGCGATACTCGGCAAAGAGGTTGGCGGAGAACTGGTCGACCGAGATCGCGACGATCAGCTTGGGGGGCGTGGTCGGCGCCGCAGCGGGGGCCGCTGGCGCCGCGGGGGCTTCCTGCGCGCGCAGCGGTGCCATCGCGGTGCTGCTGAGCAGGCCGGCCGCAATCAGCGACGCGAGCGGACGAACAAGACGCATGAACTAAACTCCTGAGAATGGCAGGGGTGCATCCGGGATGGGACAGGGCTATCCCCGATCGCAGCCGATGCGGCAAGGAAGGTTGATGGCGCGCTTCTGTTTCATGCTTCTGGCGGTGCTGGCGCTGCTCGGCCCGGTGGGCGCCCGCGCGCAGGCGCCGAACCAAGGGCCGCACATCGCCGTCCGGCTGGTCGCCGAGACGGAGACGCCTGCCGCTGGCGATACGGTCACGCTGGCGTTCGATTCCACGCCGCAGCCGGGCTGGCACGGCTATTGGCAGAACCCCGGCGACGCCGGCGTCGCCACCCGGCTCGACTGGGCGCTCCCCGCAGGCATGACGGCGGGGCCGCTGCTCTACCCGGTTCCCCAGCGGCTGACCGTCGCCGGGCTGATGAACTATGTTTATGAGGGGCCGTTCGCCCAGCTCGTGCGGCTGAAGCTGGCGGCGGGACTTGCGCCCGGCACCCGCCTGCCGGTGCGGGTGCGCAGCGACTACCTGGTCTGCACCGAGCAATTGTGCGTTCCCGAACATGCCGATCTCGCCATCGACCTCACCGTGGGCGACGGTCGCATCACGCCGGAGCGTCGCGCCCTGTTCGACCGGTGGCGCGCGGCCCTGCCGCGGCCGCTCGGCTCTCCCGCGCAGTTCGCGGTCGTACAGGAGGGGCAGGCGGCGCGTATCCGCATCGGCATTCCCTTCCCGGCGAGCCAAAGCGCGGCGGACGCCTATTTCTATCCGCTCACGAAGGGTGCGCTTTCCTACAGCGCACCGCAAAGGGTGGCGCGCGACGGCGACCTGCTGGTGATCGAGACCGACGCTGCGGAAGGCGCTACCCCCGAGCGGATCGAAGGCGTGCTGGCGACCGGCACTGGCCAGGCGTTCACCGTCTCCGCCCGACCCGGCACCGTCGCGGAGCCAAGGGGGCACGGCAGCACCATCCTGCTGGCGCTGCTCGGGGCCCTCACCGGTGGCCTGATCCTCAACGTCATGCCCTGCGTCTTCCCGATCCTGAGCCTCAAGGCGCTGCATCTGGCGCGGGCGGGCGGGTCCGAGCGGGGCGCCCGGCAGGAGGCGCTGGCCTATACAGCCGGCGTGCTGGTGACGTGCCTGGCGCTGGGCGGGGCGATGCTGGCCCTGCGCGCCGCGGGTGTCGCTGCCGGCTGGGCGTTCCAGCTCCAGGACCCCCGCGTCATTCTGCTGCTGCTGCTGCTGGTGACCGGCGTGGCGCTCAATCTCGCCGGGCTGTTCACCCTGCCGACGCCGCGGTTTGCCGGCGAGAGCGGGGCCGCCGGCGCGTTCGCCACCGGGGCGCTCGCCGCCTTTGTCGCGACGCCCTGCACCGGTCCGTTCCTGGGGGCGGCGCTCGGCGCTGCGCTGGTGCTGCCGACGCTGGCGGCGCTCGCGGTGTTCGCCGGGCTCGGGTTGGGTCTGGCATTGCCGTTCCTGCTGCTGGGCTTCGTCCCCGCGCTGCGCCGCCGCCTGCCGCGCCCCGGCGCCTGGACGGGGCGGCTCCAGCGCATCCTGTCGCTGCCGATGTTCGCGACCGCGCTCGCGCTCGCCTGGATCCTCGGCCAGCAGGCGGGGGTGGACGGCATGGCCTGGGGCCTCGGCGCCGCGTTGTTGCTCGGCCTCGCGCTGTGGTGGACCGGGCTTCGCCAGGCGAGCGGCCGTCCCCGCGCCGGGTGGCCGATGCTGCCGGCCCTGCTGGTCGCAGGGCTCGCGATCGTGAGCGTCCAGCGCGCGCCCGCTCGTGCCGAGGCCGCCGTCGCCGGCACCGAACCGTTCAGCGAAGCCCGGCTCGCCGAACACCGCGGGACGGGCAAGCCCGTGTTCGCCTATTTCACCGCCGACTGGTGCGTCACCTGCAAGGTCAACGAGAAGACGGCGATCGAGACCGCCCGCGTCCGCGACGCCTTCCGAGCCAAGGGCGTGCAGGTTCTGGTCGGCGACTGGACCGACGGCGATCCGGCGCTCGGCCGCTTCCTGGAGGCGCATGGCCGCGCCGGCGTGCCGCTCTACCTCTGGTACACGCCGGGCGCAGAAGCGCCGAAGGTCCTCCCGCAACTGCTGACGGCGGACATGCTGGCCAGCTTGCCGAACTGAACCAGCCACAGCGGACCAACTAAAACTTACACGGATTAGTCCGCGCCCGACTAGAACGAAGCTTTTCGTCTTGTGCGCCGCACAAACCTGTCCCAGCATGGAACTATATTGCTTGCGGGAGCTTCAGCTAAGTTGATGAAGAGGGCGGCATTCGACGAGATTTGGGGCCATGGCGGACCACAGGCGCCACGGCCGGAACTGGAGGCGCTCGCGCGCTGGATGCGGGAGACGCCGGAGCGCGACCTTGGTCGAAGGCTGCAATCGGCCGAAGCCACCTTCCGCCAGCTGGGCATCACCTTCGCCGTCTATGGCGAGAGTGAAGCGGCGGAGCGCATCATCCCGTTCGATATCGTGCCGCGGGCATTCCTGGCCGACGAATGGGAGCGGCTTTCCCGCGGGCTGATCCAGCGGGTCGAGGCGATCAACGCCTTTCTGAACGACATCTATGGCGAACGCCGCATCCTGAAGGAGAACATCCTTCCGCCCGAGCTGATCTGGGGCAATCCCCAGTTCCGCGCCGAAGTGGTCGGCATCCGCCCGCCGCACGACGTGTGGGCGCACATCTGCGGCATCGACCTGGTGCGCACCGGGCCAGACGAGTTCTGGGTGCTGGAGGACAATGCCCGCACCCCCTCCGGCGTCTCCTACATGCTGGAGAACCGCGAGGCGATGATCCGCCTGTGTCCGGAGCTGTTCCGCCAGATGCGCATTGCGCCGGTCGACAGCTATCCGGACCTGCTGCTGGAGACGATGCGCTCGGTGAGCCCGAACGGCTGCGGGCGCAATCCCGTTTGCGTCGTGCTCACCCCCGGCCACTTCAACTCCGCCTATTACGAGCACAGCTTCCTGGCGGATTCGATGGGCATCGAACTGGTCGAGGCCGCCGACCTGCTGGTCGACGACGACGTGGTCTACATGCAGACCATCGCCGGCCGGGTGAAGGTGGACGTGATCTACCGACGCATCGACGACGACTTCCTCGACCCGCTGGTGTTCCGACCGGATTCGATGCTGGGGGTGCCCGGCATCATGGCTGCATATCGCGCCGGCAACGTCACCCTCATCAACGCGCCGGGCAACGGCATCGCCGACGACAAGGCGATCTACAGCTACATGCCGGAGATCGTGCGCTTCTATTCGGGCGGCGAGCCGCTGCTCCCGAACGTCGAGACCTGGCGCTGCCGCGAGCCGCAGGCGCTGAAGTACGTGCTCGACGATCTCGATCAGCTGGTGGTGAAGCTGGTGGACGGCTCCGGCGGCTACGGCATGCTGGTGGGCCCCACCGCCAGCCGCGCCGAGATCGAGGCGTTCCGCGCCGCGCTCATCGCCGAGCCGCATCGCTATATCGCCCAGCCGACGCTCGCGCTTTCCACCGTGCCGACCATGACCGACAAGGGGCTGAGCCCCCGCCACGTCGACTTCCGCCCCTTTGTTCTCACCGGAAGCCAGGGTGTGAAGGTCGTACCGGGCGGCCTTACCCGCGTCGCGCTCCGGGAAGGATCGCTGGTGGTGAACTCCAGCCAGGGCGGCGGCACCAAGGACAGCTTCGTGCTGCTCCCCGACAACCCCGCACCCGGTGTGAGCCAGCAGCAGCAGGGCCAGGGTGGCATGACCCAGATGCAGGGCGAGGGCTGACGCGATGGCGATGCTTTCCCGCACCGCGGCGTCGCTCTACTGGCTCGGCCGCTATGTCGAGCGCGCCGACTTCATCGCGCGGCTCGTGGAGGCGACGGTCCGCCTCGACGCGCTCTCCGCCCGCCCGGCGGGCGATGCGGCCTGGGCGAGCGCGCTCAGCGTCACCTATACCGAGGATGCGTTCGCCGAGACCGGCCTGCCGGTGACGCAGGCGCATGTCGCCCGCTTCCTCACCTGCGACCGCAGCCACCCGGGTTCGATCCTCTGGTGCCTGGATGTGGCGCGCAACAACGCCAAGGCTGTCCGCACCGCGCTCACCCGCGACGCCTTCTCGGCGATCAACCGCGCCTGGTTGCAGTTCAACACGCCGACCGGCGGCGACGCGCCCGCCGAGGTGCTGAGCCTGGTCGAAGCGATCAAGGCGGAGACGCGCGGCTTCGAGGGCGCCGTTCACCGCATGATGAAGAACGAGGCGACCTGGTTCATCCAGCTGGGCGCCGCGATCGAGCGTGCCGACAACACCGCGCGGCTGATCGACGTGAAGTACCACCTGCTGCTGCCGGAAGGTGAGAAGGTCGGCGGCCCGGTCGATCGCGACCAGTGGACCACCATCCTCCAGACCGTCTCGGCCGTCACCGCCTATCGCTGGCTGTACAACGAAGGGCTGCGGCCGAGCCTGGTGATCGAGCTGCTGCTGTCGCGCGGCGAGGTCCCGCGCAGCCTTGCCGCCTGCGTGGCAGAGACCGTGGAGATGCTCAACCTGCTCGGCAAGCGTGCCGGCTTGCAGGGGGAGGCCGATCGCATGGCGCGCACGCGGCTCGCGCGCATGCAGAAGACGCGCGCGGACGAGGTCATCGTCAGCGGTCTCCATGAGTATCTGACCGCCTTCATCCGGGAGAATGCGATGCTGGACGCCGCGATCGCCCGCCAGTTCCGGTTCATCTGATGCGTATCGAGGTCGAGCACCACAGCCGCTACCGCTTCACCGAGCCGCAGGCGCGGGTGGTACAGTTGCTGCGCATGTTCCCGGACGACACGGTCAACCAGACGGTGGTCGCCTGGCGGATCGACGTGGATTGCGACGCGCGCCTGCGCGAGAGCCGCGACGGCTACGGCAACCTCACGCGCATGCTCTATGCCGAGGGGCCGCTGGAGACGATCGGCATCACCATCTCGGGCGAAGTGCTGCTGAGCGAGACTCCCCGACGCCTCGACGGCGCGGGCGAACCGCTGCCACCCGCCTTTTATCTCCGCACCACGCTGCTGTCGGCGGCGGATGCCGCCATGACCGCATTCGCGCAGGAGGTTGCGGGGAGCGGGTCGGACGACGCGCGCGCGGCCCGGATTGCCGAGGCGCTGCACGGCCGCTTCGCCATCGAACGCCGCCGCGGCGATGGCGTGCTGCCGGCCGCGGACGCCTTTGCCGGGGATCGCGCGAGTCCCCGTGATCTGGCGCAGGTGCTGGTCGGCTGCCTGCGTGCGATCGGCCTGCCGGCGCGCTATGTCTCGGGATACAGCCTCGGCGGCTGCGCCCGCCGCGAGCGTCCGGCGCCGCATGGCTGGGCGGAGGTGTTCCTAGACGGGCAGGGGTGGCAGATGCTTGATCCCACCGTCGGCGGAGCTCCAGGCCTCGACTATGTCCGGGTCGCCGCCGCTCTCGACAGCGCTGGGGCGGCGCCGATCTCCGGTACGCGCATCGGCCATGGCGACGAGGAACTCGACGTGGACGTGGCGATCGGCCTGCTCGGCCGCGAAGGCTGAGCCGGGACGCCCCGCCCGCGGAAGGTCAGGCGAGGACAGCTGCCTCCAGGGGAGCCGCGGGCACGGTTTCCATGTCCTCCAGCCGCGTCCACCCGGCCGGTCCCAATGCCTCGAGCGGGCGGTAGCGGGTCTTGTACGCCATGCGCGCCGACCCTTTCACCCAATAGCCGAGATACACATAGGGGAGGCCCGTCGCCCGCGCGCGCAGGATGTGGTCCAGGATGATGTAGGTGCCCAACCCCGGACGCGACGCATCGTCGGTACGGAAGAAGCTGTAGATCATCGACAGCCCGTCCGCATGCTGGTCTGTGATGCAGGCGCCCACCAGCGGCCCCGGCCGCCCGTCGACGCTCGGCTCGCGATATTCGATGATGTGCGAGTTGACGGGCGTCTGCTCGACCATGTCGGCATAGTCGCTCTCGTCCATCATCGTCATGCCGCCGCCCGGATGCCGTGCGGAGAGATAGCGGCGCAGCAACTGGAACTGCTCGTCGGTGGCCCAGGGCCGGCAGGCGGTGACCACCAGGTCGCTGTAGCGCCGCCGCAGCTTGCGCTGGGTCGCGTTCAGCTGGAACTCGCCTGCGACCACCCGCACCGAAACACATGCGGTGCAGCTACCGCAGCTAGGGCGGTAGGCGACCGACTGGCTGCGGCGAAACCCGATGCGGCCGAGCGCATCGTTGAGTTCGCCCGCATGGGGACCGGTCAGTTCGGTGAATACCTTTCGCTCCTGCCGATCGGGCAGATAGGGGCAGGGCGAGGGACTGGTGACGAAGAAACGCGGAAACCGAAACGGAGCTGTCACCTCTCGACCCTTCCACCGCCGTTCCGCGGATTTGTCCTGAAGCGGGTTTATGGAACGTGCGGCCGCCAGATGCAAAGTCGTTTACCATCAAAACGGCGTCGCAAACTGAAACACGTCGCCGGAGCCGGCAAATCGCTGCGACGCCGCTGGCGTGGTGCCGCGCAAAACCCTATGCGGCGGCCATGAAGATCGCATTCATCGGCATGGGCGTCATGGGCGCCCCGATGGCGGGGCATCTGGTGCGCGCCGGGCACGAGGTCACCGTCTACAATCGCACCCGCGCCAAGGCGGACGCCTGGGCCGAGCAGCACGGCGGCAGCGTCGCCGGCTCCCCTGCCGGGGCAGCCGAGGGCGCGGACGCGGTGCTCGCCTGCGTCGGCAACGATGCGGACCTGGAGCAGGTCACGCTCGGCGCCGATGGCGCCTTTGCCGCGATGCGCCCCGGCGCGCTGTTTGCTGACCACACCACCGTCTCCGCCGCGATCGCACGTCGTCTGGCGAGCGCGGGCGAAGCACGCGGCCTGCTGGTGCTCGATGCGCCCGTATCCGGCGGCCAGGCGGGCGCTGAGAAGGGTGCGCTGTCGATCATGTGCGGCGGCGCGCCCGAGGCGATGACGGCGGCCGAGCCGATCTTCCAGAGCTATGCCGCGCGCATCGTCCATGTCGGGGCTGCGGGCGCGGGGCAGACGACCAAGATGGTCAACCAGATCTGCATCGCCGGCGTGCTGGGCGGCCTGAGCGAGGCGCTGCGCTTTGCCCAGGCGTCCGATCTCGATCTCGCCAAGGTGTTCGACGCCATCTCCGGCGGCGCCGCGCAGAGCTGGCAGATGGTCAACCGCTGGGGGACCATGGCGGAGGACCAGTTCGACTTCGGCTTCGCCATCGACTGGATGCGCAAGGACCTCGGCCTCGCGCTCGAAGAAGCGCGCAGCAACGGCGCGAGCCTGCCGGTCTCGGCCCTGGTCGACCAATGGTATGGCGAGGTGCAGAAGATGGGGGGCGGCCGCCAGGACACGAGCGCATTGGTGCGGAGGCTCGCCAAGTGAGCCTCCCCGTGAAGCGCTGGACCGCGGCGTTCCTCGCCTCGCTGCTCGCCACGGCACCGGCCCATGCCGACGCGCTGGTCGAGAACGTCAACGGTGTCGCCCTCGACGCACGCGGCAATGTCGTGCGTTTTGTCGGCGTGCTGATCGGGCCGAACGGCAAGATCACCAAGCTGCTCAAGAAGGGCGACAAGCGGCCGGAAAAGCTCGACTGGCGCAGCGACATGAAGGGGCGGGTGCTGATCCCCGGCATGATCGACGCGCACGGCCACTTCATGGAACTGGGCTTCCGCGCGCTCCAGCTCGATCTGTCGAAGACCCGCTCGCTGGCGGAGGCGCAGGCAGCGATCGCGCATTACGCCCAGGCGAACAGCAACCGCCCCTGGATCGTCGGGGGCGGCTGGAACCAGGAAGTCTGGGGCCAGGGCTTCCCGACCGCGGCTGACCTCGACGTCGCCTATCGCGACAAGCCGGTGGTGCTCGCCCGCGCCGACGGACACGCCGTGTGGGTCAACTCGGCCGCATTGAAGGCGGCAGGCATCACCGCAAAGACGGTCGCCCCGGCGGGCGGCCGCATCGAGAAGCTGCCGAACGGCCAGCCGAGCGGCGTGCTGGTCGATGCGGCGATGTCGCTGGTCGACAGCCATGTGCCGAAGCCGTCGCCGCGGGAGCGCAACGCCGCGTTCCTCAAGGCGCAGGAACTGCTGCTGTCGAACGGCATCACCGCGACCGCGGACATGGGCACCACCCTCGACGACTGGCTGACCTTCCGCCGCATGGGCGACATCGGCCAGCTGCGCGTGCGCATCATGAGCTATTCGGCCGGCGTCGACGTGGCGCTCCAGGTCGGCGGCAACGCACCGACGCCCTGGCTCTATGCGGACAAGCTGCGCATGGGCGGCATCAAGCTCTATGCCGATGGCGCACTCGGCTCGCGCGGCGCCTGGCTCAAGCGGCCCTATGCCGATGCCGCCAAGGAGACCGGCCTCGGCTTCCTTGCCGACGACCAGCTGCTCAACCTGATGAGCCGCGGCGCGATGGACGGCTTCCAGATCGCGATCCACGCGATCGGGGATCGCGCCAACACCCAGGCGCTCGACGCGATCGAGGAGATCGGCTCGACCTACAAGGACGATCGCCGCTGGCGCATCGAGCATGCGCAGATCGTCGACCCCGTCGACCTGCCGCGCTTCGGCCGGAACGGCATCATCCCCTCGATGCAGCCGGTGCACCAGACGTCGGACCGCCTGATGGTCGAGGCCCGCCTGGGGCCGGACCGGCTCGCCGGCGCCTATGCCTGGGCGAGCCTGCTCAAGCAGAGCGGCCACATCGCCTTCGGCTCCGACTATCCGGTGGAGAACCCGAACCCCTTCGTCGGCTGGGCGGCCGCCTTCACGCGCCAGGATCCGCAGGGCCAGCCGCCCGGTGGGTGGCAGCCGCAGGAAGCGGTCAGCCGGCTGGAGGCGTGGCGCGGCTTCACCAGCGATGCGGCCTATGCGGGCTTTGCCGAAAAGCGCTTCGGCACCCTGGCGCCCGGCATGCGCGCCGACTTCTTGATCGTCGATCGCGACCCGAGCGAAGCGACGCCCGAGGCGCTGCGCGAAACCCGCGTGCTGGAGACCTGGGTCGGCGGTGAAAAAATGTGGAGCGGCTCGGGCTCGTCGCCTCGCTGACCCATCTGCCTTCTCGTGCGTTCGTTGGGGGTAGGGGCGGCGCGCCCCACCCCCCAGCGGGCCAGCGGAGGAGAAGGCATGATCCGGCTGTTTCACGTCAGCGACGTCCATTTCGGCGCGGAGGACCGGGCCGCCGTGGCCTGGTTCGATCGCGCGGTGAAGGCGGAAAAGCCGGACGCGATCATCATGACCGGCGACCTGACGATGCGCGCGCGGTCCCGCGAGTTCGAGCAGGCCTCGGCATGGTTGGAGGGGCTGCAACGGCCGACCACGGTGGAGGTCGGCAACCATGACCTGCCGTACTTCAACCCCTTCGCGCGTTTCCTGATGCCATACCACCGCTACAAGCAGCTCGAACGCGTCATCGAGCAGCCGCTCGACATCCGGGGCATCACCGTGGTGCCGCTCAAGACCACCGCCCGCTTCCAGATGCGGTTCAACTGGTCGAAGGGCTTCGTCGGCAAAAAGGCGCTGCAGGCGTCGCTCGGGCTGCTCGATGCCGTGCCGAAGGGCGACCTGGTGTTCGTGGCGGCCCACCACCCGCTGATCGAGGCGGGCACCCGCTCGACCGGCAAGACGCGCCACGGCCGGGAGGCGCTGGAGGCGCTGGCGGCGGCGGGCGTCGATGCGGTGCTCTCGGGGCACGTCCACGACCCCTTCGACGTGGAGGAGGTCGTCAACGGCCGCACGATCCGCTTGGTGGGCGCGGGAACGCTGTCGGTGCGAACCCGCGACAACCCGCCCTCGTTCAACGAGATCCGCATCCAGGACGGCAAGTTCGAGACGATCGCCCGGCGCATGGGCGAGGCGGACTATACCGTGACCGAGCCGCAAGTCGCCGCCGAGCCGGTGGGCTGAGGCGGCCCACCTCAGCCCACCCGCACTCCGCGGTGCCGGGGACTACTTCGGTCTGCTCACCAAACGCGCGTGCCGATCAGCGTCCCCTTGGTACCGCGATTGACCAGTTCGAAGCGGAAGTTCGGCCAGCGCCGGCGCCAGCGCGCGGCGATCACCCGTTCGCCGGGACGCGCGGCATCGTCGAGCAGCACGGTCCCGCCCACCGGCATCCGCTTGAACAGCGTCTCCGCGGCACCCCGCACATAGGGGTGGATCGTCCAGGGCGGGCCGTCGATCAGCAGCAGGTCGATCCGGTCCGGCACCGGGCTGGTGTCGTACCAGACGCCATGCCAGTCCTTGGGGGCGGGGCGCAGCGGTACGGCGTGCAGCGCCGCGTCCACCCCATGGTCGTGCAGCCAGCCGAGCGTCGCGCGCACGAAATCGGCATGCTGGTCCAGGCTGGTGAGACGGCCGCCGCCGTGAAGCTGCAAGGCCTTTGCCGTCACCAGGCTCGACGCACCCGAGCCGAGCTCGACGACGCTTTGCGGATGCGTCGACTTGATGTGGTCGACGATCAGCGAGAGATAGCCGGTATCCGCCTTCCAGCTGCCCAGGTTGGGCAGCGCGTCGGGGGCGAGCTCGAGGTCCGCGAGCAGCGCGGCCTTGGCCGCATCGGATCCGCCGGACAGGCTGCGCAGCAGCCACGGCCACTGGATCAGCGCGAAGCCGATCGTCTTCAGCGTCTCCAGCACCGTCCGGTTGAGATCGTCCTGCCATCCATCGGCATGGGCGAGCGGCAGGAAGGATGTCGTCTCGCGGGAAGTCATGCGGTGCGGCTCCGGGCCGGCAGGCGCCGGAGAAGGGGCGGGATCGTCAGGGTCGGCACACGGGTCCTTTCACGCGACTGGCGGCGGGCTGCTACCACCCGATCATGACCGGGCAAATAAAAAGGGCGGCCCCGCACGGGGACCGCCCTTCCAAATGCGATGAGCTGTCGCTTAGCGCTTCGAGAACTGGAAGCTGCGACGGGCCTTCGCCTTGCCGTACTTCTTACGCTCGACGGCGCGGCTGTCGCGGGTCAGGAACCCGGCGGCCTTGATCGGCGCGCGCAGCACCGGCTCGTAGCGGGTGATCGCCTGGCTGATGCCATGCTTCACAGCACCGGCCTGGCCGGACAGACCGCCGCCCTTGACGGTGCAGATCACGTCATACTGACCTTCACGCTCGGCAACGCCGAACGGCTGGTTGATGACGAGACGCAGCGTCGGACGCGCGAAATAGACTTCCTGGTCACGACCGTTGATCGTGATCTTGCCCGAACCCGGCTTCAGCCAGACGCGAGCAACCGCGTCCTTGCGGCGGCCGGTGGCATAGGCGCGACCGTACTTGTCGATCTCCTGCGCGCGCAGCGGCGTGGTCGGCAGGGCCGGAGCCTCGGGTGCAGTCGCGTCGGGGGCCGGAGCCGCGGCGGGAGCGGCGTCCTGCTGCTGCGGAGCGGCCGGGGCCTGCTGCGTCAGGCTGGCCAGGTCGGAAAGGGACTGGCGATTGTCAGACATCAGGCGCCCACCTTGTTCTTGCGGTTCATGCCCGCGATATCGAGGACTTCGGGGTTCTGGGCCTCGTGCGGGTGCTCGGTGCCCTTGTAGATGCGCAGGTTGCGCATCTGCTGGCGGCCGAGCGGGCCGCGCGGGATCATGCGCTCGACCGCCTTCTCCAGGATGCGCTCCGGGAAACGACCCTCGAGGATCTTGTCCGCGCGCACTTCCTTAAGACCACCAGCATAGCCGGTGTGCTTGTAGTAGAGCTTCTGCGTCAGCTTGCGGCCGGTGAACCGCACCTTGTCCGCGTTGATGACGACGACGTTGTCGCCGCAATCGACGTGCGGGGTGAAGCTCGTCTTGTGCTTGCCACGCAGAACATTGGCGATGATCGTCGCCGCGCGACCGACCACCAGGCCTTCGGCATCGACGATATGCCACTTCTTCTCCACCTCGTGCGGCTTGGCCGACTTGGTGGTCTTCATCAGCGCCTTCATAGGCTTGAGACCTCTTTGCTGGGTCGTTGCACCATGCAACACGCCGCCACCGATTCCAGGAGCGGCGCGAACGAGGGGCCGAATGCGCGAGGGGCTGCGCAAAGTCAAGCAAACCGCGGCTTTGCTGACGGGTATTATAATACCAGCAGGCGTGGCTCAGCCGGTTTCGCGCGCTACCCAGTCAACCACCGCGGCGGACGCCTCCGCGCTCCACCACTCGATCGCCGGCAGGTCGTAGCCGTGGAGGGTGGCGATCCGGGCGGCGAGCGTTTCCACCAGGTCCGGCCGCGTCTTGAACAGCGCCGGCACCTCGGACGCCGTCTCGACCGCGCCCTGCCAGCGATAGATCGACGTGCAGGGCGCGAGCAGGTTCGCGCAGGCCGCGAGCCGTTCCTCGACCACCGCCCGGCCGATCCGCTCCGCCTCGGCGGCATCGGCGAAGGTCGCCTGGAGCAGCGCGATCCGGCTCATGCGCGCCAAGGGCGTCGGCCGATCGCATGCGCGCCCCAGGCGACGCTTGCCACCAGCAGCGCGCCGACGAGCTGGTGGAGGGCGGCGAGGGGGATGTTCACGCTCGTCATCACGGTCGCGATGCCGAGCAGGATCTGGACGCCGAACGCGCTGTGGATCGCGATCGAGGCGCGGCGGTCGCCCGCGCGCCGGGCGAGCCGCGCCAGCACCACTAGCGCCGCCACCGTCACCCATGCCCACCAGCGATGCACGAAGTGGATCAGGAACGGGTCGTTGAGCAGCGCGTCGCCCAGGCTGCGATGCTGCAGCACGCCTTCGGGGAAGAAGCGGCCGTTCATCAGCGGCCACTCGTTGGTGACCAGGCCGGCGTTCAGCCCGGCGGTAAAGGCGCCGAACACCAGCTGCACGAACAGCACCAGCCCGACCAGCAGCCCGGCGCCGGTCAGCCGTGCCGGCCGCGCGCCCGGATCGCGCGCCAGGTTGCGCAGGTCGAGCGCGGTCCACACCAGCCCGGCCAGGATGAAGAGCGCGGTCAGCAGGTGAGTCGCCAGGCGGAAGTGACTGACGTCGGTCCGCTCGACGAGGCCCGAAGCGACCATCCACCAGCCGATCGCACCCTGCAGCCCGCCCAGCGCCAGCAGCGCCACCAGCCGCCAGCCATAGCCGCGCGGGATCGCGCGCCGCACGGCGAACCACAGCAGCGGCAGGGCAAAGGCGACGCCGATCAGCCGCCCGAGGAGCCGATGGAGATATTCCCAGAAGAAGATCGCCTGGAAGCCGGCCAGCGTCATGCCCTGGTTGAGCTGCTGATATTCCGGGATGCGCTTGTAGTTGTCGAACTCGGCCTGCCACTGCTCGGCGTTCAGCGGCGGGACGATGCCGGTCAGCGGCTTCCACTCGGTGATCGACAATCCCGACTCGGTCAGGCGGGTGATGCCGCCCACCACCACCATGACGACGATCAGTCCGGCGACGGCGAGCAGCCAGGTGGCGATCGCGGCAGGGCGGGAAGGGCGGGCGGTGGGCGCCACGACGTCGGGCGCGATCGAGGGGCTGTGTGCCATGCGCCTGCTCTACGCCCACCGGCCGTGCGCGTCGATGCCGCGGCCACGCCGGTCGCAGCGGAAAAAATCAAAATGTGATGTTGTAACGTGTGTCGGGCAGGACTATCTGCATCGTCCATGGCCAGCAGCAGCATCCCCTTGCGGCGCGACGGTGTGCTCGATCGGTTCGCGATCGGGCTTTCCGGTCTGTGCGTCGTGCACTGCCTGGCGAGCGCGCTGTTCCTGGGGATCTTCGCCTCGGCCGCCGGCGCGTTGATGAACCCCTTGTTCCACGAAGTGGGCCTGGCGCTCGCGATCGGTTTTGGCGCGCTGGCGCTCGGCCGCGGCATGATGACGCACGGCTATATGATGCCGGCGGCCATCGGCGGCCTCGGCCTCGGCGTCATGATGGGCGCGCTCCACCTGCCGCATGGCGGCGGGGAGACCTTCTGGACGATCATCGGCGTCGGCCTGCTGGCGCTGGGGCACGACCTGAACCGCCGCGCGATCGCCTGACCGGCAGGCGGCTTGCCGCGGCCCCGGCGGAGGCTTATCTCATCGCCATGCACGCGCACGACCATCATGAACATTCGGGCGAGGCGCTTTCGCGCGTCGCGGAAGCCACTCTGGTTCGCTCGGGCGAGCAGTGGACGGCCATGCGCGCGCGCATCTTCTCGGTCCTGGCGGGCTTCGAAAAGCCGGCCTCGGCCTATGACATCGCCGATGCGGTGTCGCAGGCGGAGGGACGCCGCGTCGCCCCGAACAGCGTCTATCGCATCCTGGACCTGTTCGTGAACGCGAACCTCGCGCGGCGGGTCGAGAGCGCCAACGCCTATGTCGCCAACGCGCATCCCGATTGCCTGCACGACTGCATCTTCCTGGTGTGCGACAGCTGCGGCCAGACCACGCACATCGACGACGACAGCATCACCCGCACCGTGCGCTCCGCGGCAAGCGGCGCGGGCTTTGCGCCCACGCGTCCGGTGATCGAGGTTCGGGGCAAGTGCGCGGACTGCCGCTAGGCCGCCGACCTTCCGTTTCGGGCAATCGACACTGCGCGCGGGTCGCGCTAAGCCCTGCCGATGGTAGACGTTCCTAATACGCCGCTGCTCGACACGGTCCGGACGCCGCAGGATCTGCGGGCGCTGAAGCCTGCGCAGCTGCGCCAGCTTGCCGACGAACTGCGCCTGGAAACCATCTCGGCGGTGGGCACGACGGGTGGCCACCTCGGCTCCGGCCTCGGCGTGGTCGAGCTGACGACGGCGATCCACTATGTGTTCAACACGCCCGACGACCGGCTGATCTGGGACGTCGGGCATCAATGCTATCCGCACAAGATCCTGACCGGTCGCCGCGACCGCATCCGGACGCTGCGCCAGGGGGGCGGCCTCTCCGGCTTCACCAAGCGCAGCGAGAGCGAATACGACCCGTTCGGCGCCGCCCACAGCTCGACCTCGATCTCGGCCGCGCTGGGCTTTGCCACCGCCAACAAAATCGCTGGTCGGCCCGGCAAGGCGATCGCCGTGATCGGCGACGGCTCGATGTCGGCGGGCATGGCCTACGAGGCGATGAACAACGCCGAACAGGCAGGCAATCGCCTCGTCGTGATCCTCAACGACAACGACATGTCGATCGCGCCGCCGGTGGGCGGGCTTTCGGCCTATCTGTCGCGCATCGTCTCCAGCCGCGGTTTCCTGGGGATCCGTGAGACGCTGAAGAAGGTCGCCCGCCGCCTGCCGCGCCCGCTCCATTCGGCCGCCCGCAAGACCGACGAGTTCGCCCGCGGCATGACGATGGGCGGCACGCTGTTCGAGGAACTGGGCTTCTACTACGTCGGCCCGGTCGACGGCCACAACCTCGACCACCTCATCCCGGTGCTGGAGAACATCCGCGACGCGGAAGAGGGCCCGATCCTGCTCCACGTCGTGACGCAAAAGGGCAAGGGCTACGCCCCGGCCGAGGCGTCGGCGGACAAGTATCATGGCGTCCAGAAGTTCGACGTCATCACTGGCACCCAGGCCAAGGCGCCGCCGGGGCCGCCGAGCTACACCAGCGTCTTCGCGCAGGCACTGGTGGCCGAAGGCGAGCGCGACCCGACGATCTGCGCGATCACCGCGGCGATGCCCGCGGGGACTGGCCTGGACAAGTTCCAGACGCGGTTCCCCGAGCGCTCGTTCGACGTCGGCATCGCCGAGCAGCATGCCGTCACCTTTGCGGCCGGCCTTGCCGCCCAGGGGATGCGCCCGTTTTGCGCCATCTACTCGACCTTCCTCCAGCGCGCCTATGACCAGGTGGTCCATGACGTCGCGATCCAGAACCTGCCGGTCCGCTTCGCGATCGACCGCGCCGGGCTGGTCGGCGCCGACGGCGCGACTCACGCCGGCAGCTTCGACGTCACCTATCTGGCGACGCTTCCGAACATGGTCGTGATGGCCGCCGCCGACGAGGCGGAGCTGGTTCATATGACCCACACCGCCGCGCTCTACGACGACGGCCCGATCGCGCTGCGCTACCCGCGTGGCAACGGCGTCGGCCTGCCGCTTCCGACCACGCCGGAACGGCTCGAGATCGGTAAGGGCCGCGTGGTCCGCGAGGGCAAGAAGGTCGCGATCCTCTCGCTCGGCACCCGCCTGGAAGAAGCGCTCAAGGCCGCCGAGCAGCTGGAGGCCAAGGGCCTATCGACCACGGTCGCCGACCTGCGCTTCGCGAAGCCGCTGGACGAGGCGCTGATCCGCCGCCTGCTCACCACCCATGAGGTTGCGGTGACGCTGGAGGAGGGCGCGATCGGCGGCCTCGGCGCCCATGTCCTCACCTATGCGAGTGACGAGGGCCTGATCGATGCGGGGCTGAAGCTGCGCACCATGCGCCTGCCCGACGTGTTCCAGGACCAGGACAAGCCCGAGAAGCAGTATGACGAGGCCGGCCTGAACGCGCCGCAGATCGTCGACACGGTGCTGAAGGCGCTGCGGTGGAACGAGGGCGTCGAGGAAACCCGCAAGCCGGCCTGAGCGGGCAATCGATACTCCTGCGAAAGCAGGAGTCCAGGGCCACGAACGCTTCCGCTTGAGGCCCTGTGCTCCTGCCTGCGCAGGAGCACGGAGCTAGTTTTCCGAACCCGCCGGCCCCTCACTCCACCCGCAGCATCATCGCATGCGCCATGCGCAGGAACGACTGCTGCATCTGCGCGCCGAGCGCCGGCTCGACCCGGTTTTCGGCGAGCGCGCGGCTCATCGCGTGCACCCATTGCCGGGCGGTTTCGCGCGTGATCGGCATCTCGCGGTGCAGCGACATGATGCAGGCGCCGGGTCGCGCCACGAACCAGTCCCTCGGCCCGCCCAGCCAGGCGGTGAGGAACTGCGTCAGCGACACCCGCACCGGCAGCAGGTCGGCATCGTGCATCGCCCGAAGCTCGGCATATTCGGGTTCATGCTCCATCAGGTCATAGAAGCGGTCGACGACCAGCCGCACCCCGTCCGCCCCGCCGATGCGGTCGTGCAGGCTCGGCAAAGCCTTGGCAGAAGAGGCGGGGGCGGCGGTCATCATCATCTCCGGGCGTGGCAGCGCAGGATCGCGTCTAGGCGGACCGAACCCGATCCGCCTTGATCTCGCGCAACCGCTGGCAGCTCCTCAGAGCCGCATCGTCCCCGTGTCCATGAAGCGCTGGTGCCAGGACAGCGCCTCGCCCGGCAGCGACGGCGCGTGGAGGCCATAGCTCCCGTTCAGGGCCCGCGCGTAATAGTCGGCGAGCATCGGCCGGTAGTCGGGGTGCGCGCAATTCTCGATGATCAGCCGCGCGCGCTGCTTGGGGCTCAGCCCGCGCAGGTCGGCCAGTCCCTGCTCGGTGACGATCACCTGCACGTCCTGGTTGATGTGGTCCACATGCGCCACCTGCGGCACGATCGCGGAGATGGCGCCGCCCTTGGCGGTCGAGGGCGTCATGAAGATCGAGATATAGGCATTGCGGGCGAAGTCGCCCGATCCGCCGATGCCGTTCTGGATGCGCGACCCCATGACATGGGTGGAGTTCACGTTGCCGTAGATGTCGGCCTCGATCAGTCCGTTCATCGCCAGGCAGCCGAGCCGCCGCACCAGTTCCGGATGGTTGCTGATCTCCTGGGGGCGCAGCACCATCTTGGTCCGGTAGACGCCCATGTTCGTGTTGAGCCGCTCCGCCGCCTCGGGGCTCAGCGAAAATCCGGTGGCCGAGGCCATGCGCAGCCGCCCACTGTCCAGCAGGTCGAGCATGCCGTCCTGGATCACCTCGGTGAAGGCGGTCATGTCGTGGAAGGGGCTGTCGACGAGGCCGGTCAGCACCGCATTGGCGATGTTGCCGACGCCCGACTGGATCGGCAGCAGCGACGCGGGCAGGCGCCCCTGGCGCACCTCATGCCCGAAGAATTCGAGCAGATGGCCCGCAATCGCGCGCGCCGTCGCGTCCGGCGGGGTGAAGGGCAGGTTGCGGTCGGGCGCGTCCGTCTCGACGATCGCGACGATCTTGTTCGGATCGCAGCGGAAATAGGGTTCGCCGATGCGGTCGTCGGGTCGGACCAGCGGGATCGGCACGCGCGCCGGCGGCAGCGCGGTGCCGTAGTAGATGTCGTGCACGCCTTCGAGCCCGGCGTCCTGCCAGCGGTTGACCTCCAGGATCACCTTGTCGGCACGGTCGATCCAGGTCTTGTTGTTGCCGACCGAGGAAGACGGGATCAGCGCGCCGTCCGGGCGGATGCCGGAAACTTCGATCACCGCGACGTCCAGCGGCCCCAGGAAGCCCTCCCAGGCCATCGGCGCGACCTGGCTCAGGTGCATGTCGAAATAATCCATCTCGCCCGCGTTGATCTTCGCGCGCGCGATCGGATCGGAGTTGTAGGGCAGGCGGAACTCGATGCCGTCCGCCTTGGCGAGTGCGCCGTCGAGCTCCGGCCCGGTCGAGGCACCCGTCCAGATGCGGACGCGGAACGGCCGGCCCGCTGCGTGTTCTGCTTCGATCCGCGCGGCCAGTGCGGTCGGCACGGCCTTGGGGTACCCGGATCCGGTGAACCCGCTCATGCCGACCGTGTTGCCGGACGAGATGTGGGTCGCAGCCTCGGCGGCGGTGCAGATTTTGCCGCGAAGCGCCTGACACGCGATACGGTCGACCATCGGGTTCTGTTCTCCGTTAGGGGGTTCGGCGCTGCATCAGCATCGCAGTGATTGCCTGGCGGGCCAGCGGCAGTCGGCTGCCGACCCGAAGCGTCGCATGGCGCGCGAGCCGCGCGCCGGGACGCTCGTCCGTATAGAGCCGCACCAGGAAATTCGTGGCGGCATAGAGCGGCCGGCTGGCGAGCCGGTGCGTCAGCTCGTAGCGGCGCAGCAGCGCCGGCGCCGCGATGTCGCCGCCGCGTCGAGCGGCATCGGTCACCAGCTGCGCCAGCGTCGCCTGGCTCTGGAGGCCCAGGTTGAAGCCATGGGCGGTCACCGGGTGCATGCCCACGGCCGCATCGCCGATCAGCGCCGCGCACGTCGCCGCAAAGTGGCGGGCATAGGTGGTGGCGAGCGGATAGATGTGCGCGGGCGCGTCCACCTCCATCCGCCCGAGCCGGCCCTGGTACCGCCGCGTCAGCTCCGCCCCCAGGGTCGCATCGTCCAACCCCCCGATCCGCGCCATCGCCTCTGTCGGAAGGGTGAGCACCGCGGACGAGCGCCGACCGTTGAGCGGCAGCATCGCCACCGTCTGGTGGTGATCGAACCACTCGGTGGCGACGCCCTGATGGTCGCCCTCGTGGCGGACCCGGCACACCATCATCGATCGGCCGAGCCGGTTGATCTCCGCCCCGATTCCCAGCTGCTCGCGTACCCGCGAAAAGCGCGAGTCCGCCGCCACCAGCAGCCGCGCGGAAAGGACCCGCCCGTCTTCGAGCGTCACGTCGGCGGACTGTGCATCCGTCCGGATCGCCGCAACGCCGGTGCCGGCAAGCAGCGTCAGGTTGGGCTGCTCGGCGACCGTCTGGTACAGCGCCTCGCGGATGCGATGGTTCGGCACCATCAGGCTCAGCGGGCCGCCGCCGTGGCCGGACGTCTCGAACGAGAGCGCGAAGGGGGAGGCGCCGTTCAGCACCCGCGCCTCGTTGAGCGGCGAGATCTCGTCCGCCGGCAGCAGGTTCCAGGCGCCTAGTGCCTTGAGCGTGCCGATCGACCGGTGGGTGAGGGCGATCTCGCGCCCGTCATAGGCTGGGGCGGCGATCGCCGCCTCCGGCTGGCGCTCGATCACGGTCACGCGGAGTGGCGCATCGGCCAGCGAACGCGCCAGGCTGAGCCCGGCCGGACCGCCGCCTATGATCACTACCTCACTATCCATCGCGCGAACCTCCCGTGTGCCGGGCGCTATGCGGGTGCCCTCCTGCGCCCGTCCTTGCGCCCGATCAACCCGCTCCTGCCCGTAAAACGTCTCGGGGCGCTGGAGTGCCCCACCGGGCTCGACATTTGCGCGCAGGCGTTCCACTTCAGCGCCATGACCCGCAACGCCCCTGCGCCGGCTTGGCGCGCGTTGCATGATCTGGGAGCACGCGCATGACGTTGGTTGGTGTCGACTGGGGATCGAGCAACCTGCGCGCCTATCGCTTCGGGCCGGATGGTGCGGTGATCGACCGGCGCGACTCCCCGCGCGGTGCGGCACGGCTGAAGCGCGACGAGTTCCCCCAGGTGCTGGCCGACACGCTCGAAGGCTGGCTGCAGGCGGATACGCGGGTGGTGCTCGCCGGCATGGTCGGCGCGCGCGCCGGCTGGCACGAGGCACCGTATCTTCCATGCCCCGCCGATCCGGCCGGGCTCGCCGCCGCCGCCCTGCGGGTCGAGGATGCGCCGGCCCATTGCTTCATCGTCCCCGGCCTCTCCGCGCGCGACGCAAGCGGCGTCGCCAACGTAATGCGGGGCGAGGAGACCCAGATCCTCGGCAGCGGGCTATCGGACGGCACCATCGTGCTGCCCGGTACCCACAGCAAATGGGCGCGCGTCGAAGGGGGCCGCATCACCGGCTTCTCCACCATCATGACGGGTGAGATGTACGCGCTGCTGCGGAACAACTCGCTGCTCGGGCAGCTGGCGGAGGGGGACACGCCCGACGAAGCCGCCTTCACGCTGGGCGCCCAGCGCGCGCTGGACAATCCCGCAGGCGTGCTGCCGCTGCTTTTCTCGGCGCGCGCCGACGTGCTGCTCGGCAGCCTCGCGCCGCAGGCGGTCGCCAGCTATCTCTCCGGCCTGCTGATCGGCGGCGAAGTGGCGGCGATGCGGGATGCGACCGGCCAGGGGCTGGTGCTGATCTGCAATGCCATGCTTGCCGCGCGCTACCAGGTCGCCCTGGCGCTGGCGGGTGTGACGGATGTGACCGTAGTCGACGGTGCCGATGCGGTGGCGCGCGGCCTGTGGCGAATTGGAGGATTGCTGAAGTGACGATCGAAACCCTGCTGGGCGGCCTGCCGCTCGTCGCCATCCTGCGCGGCCTGACCCCGGACGAGGCGCCGGCGATCGCCGACGCGCTGTTCGACGTGGGCTTCCGCTGCCTGGAAGTGCCGCTCAACTCGCCCGAGCCGTTCGACAGCATCCGCCGCATCGTCGATCGCATGGGCGATCGCGCGCTCGTCGGGGCGGGCACGGTGCTGACCGTCGCCGACGTCGGCCGGGTGGCGGATGCCGGCGGCAAGATCGTGATCTCGCCCAACAGCGACGTGGACGTGATCGCCGCGACCAAGGACGCCGGGCTCCAGTCGCTGCCCGCCTTCTTCACCCCCAGCGAGGCGTTTCGCGCCATCGCGGCCGGTGCCGATGCGCTCAAGCTCTTCCCGGCCGAACTCGCCGGACCGCAGGGGCTGAAGGCGATGCGCGCGGTGCTGCCCAAGAGCTTCCCCGTCTTCCCCGTCGGCGGCATCGATCCCGACACCATGGGGCCGTACCTCCAGGCGGGTGCCGCCGGCTTCGGGATCGGCTCGTCGCTCTATGCGCCCGGCCGCAGCGTCGAGGACGTGCGCGCCCGCGGCGCGGCATTGGTCCAGGGCTTCGAGGCGGCCCGCGCCGGCTGACATACATGCCGGCAGCGGCGCATCCGTTAGAGGTCTTCAGCGCGCCTCGACGGAGTCGAGGATGCGCCCGCCGGCCATGAACACCGCGACCGGGCAAAGGGTGAACAACGCCCATCCCCCGGCGCCGGGATACTGCTCGACATAGTTCAGCCCGCGCTCGACGGCGCCCATGCCTAGGCCGTAGATCACTAGATAGGCCTCGAACTTGGTCTTGATCGTGAACAGGCGGGTGACGCGGTTCCACATGGCGGGCGCGTAGCAAGCCCCGTGCCAGTAGCGGAAAACTGCGCCTCCGCTTGGTGCGGCGTAGTTAACTGTAAGTTAATTCGACAAGTTCGAGCGTTTCGAGCAGCGCTCCTCGTGCGGTCTCGATCTGCTCGATCAGAGCCGGATCCGCGATGGCGTCATGCGCGATCGTCTCCGGCCAATGGCTGCAGACGACCTCCGCAATCCTGTCGAGCTTTGCCTCGTCCACCAGGAACCGCGGGTCGATCGTCGCGGGATCGGCGACGACGCGCAGGCGCAGGCAGGCGGGGCCGCCGCCGTTCGCCATCGACTCGCGAACGTCGACTACTTCCAGCCGGCGGATCGGGCCATTGCCCGCGACATGCTCCTGCAACCAGTTCCACACCGATGGCGTCGCCCGTGCTTCCTCCGGCAGCACCAGCGCCTGCACCCCATCCGGCAGCGTCACCAGCTGCGCGTTGAACAGGTAGGAGGCGATCGCATCCTCCAGCGGCACGCGGGCCGCGGGCACCTCGACGATCTCCACCTCCGGCAGCAGCCGGCGGAGTTCGGCGTAGAAGCCGGGCGCATCGGCGAAGGCCTGTTCATGGCAGAACAGCACGCGCTCGTTCGCCACGGCCACCACGTCGTTGTGGAAGGCGCCGGCCGCGATTGCCGCGTCCGATTGCTGCACGAACAAGGTGCGGGTCGGGTCCAGGCCATGCGCCCGCGCTACCGCCGCGCTCGCCTCGCGATGCTGGCGGGCGGGGAAGGGCCCGCCGGCAACGCCATAGACGAATACCTCGACGCCCGGCTGGCCATGGCCTGCCGAGAGCCGCATGTGGTTCGCCGCGCCTTCGTCCCCGAACGGCGCCGGCACGGGCGGATGCACCGCAAAGCTCTCATGCGCGAAGGCGAGCCGCAGCTGTGCCAGCGTCGCGGGCCACTCGTGGCTGCGATGCGCCATGGTGACGAGGTTGGCGACGCTGAGATGACAGCGGCCATCGGCCGTATCGGGGGCAGGGGAGACGGTGGCAGCATTGGCCGCCCACATCGCCGAGGCCGACAGCGCCTGCGCCTTCAGGTGCGCAGGTGCCGCCGCATAGTCGGTGGCCAGTGCCGCCAGCCAGCGATGATCCGGCCGCGGGTGCGGCAGCAGGATCCCCTGCGCCAGGCCGAGGGCGAGGTTGGCGCGCATCTTGGCGATGCCCTGCAACGCCGCCGCGCGCGGATGCGAGACCGCACCCGCATTGCGGGTCGCGGCCAGGTTGCCGTGGCTCAGCCCCGCATAATTGTGGCTCGGCCCGACGATCCCGTCGAAGTTGATCTCCCGCACGGCCATCAGTCGCGCTCCACCACCGTCACCTGGTCGCCGGCCTCAACGCCCAGCAATGCGGCACAGTCGGGGTCGAGCAGCACGTCGCCGGCGTCGGCCGCACGCACCTGGCCCAGCGCCACGCGGAAATGCTCCAGCCGCCCGGCCGAAACCAGCATCGGCTCCCCATCGCCGCCCAGCTCGGCCACGCGCACCTGCCGCGCGTTGCGGATGGTCGCCACCTGGTCGGTCCGCGCGGTCATCGTCGGGCCGCCGTCGAAGATGTCGACGTAGTTCTCATAGTGGAAGCCTTCGCGCTCCAGCATCCGCATCGCGGCGCGGCCGGAGGGGTGGGGGAGGCCGATCACCGACCGCGCATTCTCCGGCAGCATCGCCGTGTAGACCGGATGCTTGGGCATCAGGTCGGCGATGAACTGGTTGCCGTGGATCGCGTTGAACTGGTCCGCTTCCTGGAAGCTCATGCCGAAGAAGCGCCCCGCCACTCCGTCCCAGAAGGGCGACCCGCCCGCCTCGTCGATTACGCCCCGCAGCTCCGCCAGGATACGGTCGGCAAAGCGCTGGCGATGCGCCTTGATGAACAGGTAGCGGCTGCGCGCCAGCAGCAGCCCGAGCCCGCCCGCGCGCTCGCCCGGGTGCAGGAACAGCCCGCCGACCTCGCTCGCGCCCTCCAGGTCGTTCACCAGGTTGAGGATCTCGGCACGGAAGGTCCGGCGCAGCGCCTCGCTGTGCTTGGTGAGGGTCGCGACCCGATAGGAGTAGAAGGGCCAGTGCTGCCCGACCTGGGTGAAGATCTGGCAGGTGCCGCGCACCTCCTGCGTCTCCGCATTCTCCAGAACCAGCACGAACAGCTCGTCTTCCAGGCTGTCGGCGTCGCGCGCAAAGGCGGCGTGGCTCCGCTCCAGCTTCGCCCGCAGGGCGGGCTTGTCGGGGGGCAGGTTGGTGAAGCCGCCGCCGGTCAGCTTCGCCATTTCATAGAGGTGCTGCAGGTCCTCGTCGCGGGCGGCGCGGATGCGAAAGCTCATGCGCTCCCCCGCTCGACCAGCCGCAGGATCGAAAGTGCCGAAAGCGCGGCGCGCTCGGCAAGGCTGTCGGGCAGCATATATTCCTCCGGCGAATGGATGGCGCCGCCGCGTACGCCCATGGTGTCGACCACCGGCACGCCGCATGCGGCGATGTTGTTGCCGTCGCACACGCCACCGGTGTCGCGCCAGCCGACCGAAAGCCCCAGGCTCTGGCCCGCATCGCGGACCAGCCCGAACAGGCGCTCGGCGGCGGCATCGATCGGCTTGGGGGGCCGGTTGAAGCTGCCGTGGCACTCGACGCACACGTCGTGCCCCGCGGCGACCTCGGTGGCGGCAGCATCCAGCGCCGCCTGCGCGCGCGCCGCCGCGTCGAGCGAGGCGGGGCGGAAGTTGACGCGCAGCACCGCATGTTCCGGCACGACGTTGTTAGGGCTGCCGCCGTCGATCCGCGCCGGATTGACGGTGAGGCCATCCCCCGCCGCATCCGCCAGCCGCAGCGCGAGCTCGGCCGCCGCCACCAGCGCGTTGCGGCCTTCTTCCGGATTGCGGCCCGCATGGGCGCTGCGCCCCGTCACCGCGAGGGAGAAGTTGCCCGTGCCGCCGCGGGCACCCGCCAGCGTTCCGTCCGCAAGCGAGGGC
Organism: Sphingomonas sp. JUb134; assembly: GCF_004341505.2. Taxonomy (NCBI): domain Bacteria; kingdom Pseudomonadati; phylum Pseudomonadota; class Alphaproteobacteria; order Sphingomonadales; family Sphingomonadaceae; genus Sphingomonas; species Sphingomonas sp. JUb134. The sequence continues at coordinate 2,546,726 of NZ_SLYP02000001.1, read as the reverse complement.
TCGTAGACGAAGGCGGCGGCCTTGCCGCGCGCCGCCCGCGCGATCAGCGGTGCGGAGGAGAGCGAGCCCGTCTCCTCGTCGGAATTGATGACGACCTGGTAACCCAACCGCCCGGCAAAGCCCGAATTCTCGATCGCTTCCAGCGCGGCGAGCATCACCGCCAGGCCGCCCTTCATGTCGGCGACGCCGGGGCCGTTCAGCGCGCCATCCTCGCGCACCCGCATCTTCTGGAACGGGTGGTCCGCCGGGTACACCGTGTCCATGTGGCCGGCGAACAGCAGCTGGATCGACGCCTGTGGCCGCACCGTCAGCAGCAGGTGGCGTCCGTGCTCGATCGGTTGCAGCCGCCCGCTGGCGGAGATCGCCTCGACCGGGTCCGGCTTGATCAGCGCGATCCCGCCGGGAAGTACGGAAAAGGCGTCCGACAGCAGTTGCGCCATCCGCGCCAGCCCGGCGAGATTGCGCGTGCCGCTGTTTACCGCGACCCAGGGTTCGAGGTGCGCCAGCATCGGGGCAGCGCGCGCCCGTTCGACAACGGTGGCTTCCGCGCTTGTAAGAACATCCATGGGTGCGAGGCTAGCGCGGTTCCGCCTCGGAAGGAACGGGGCCTAAAAGGAATAGACCAACGAGGCGCGGGTGGTGGTGTCGGTGGTGACGCTGCCTTCGGGCGGCCGGCTTTCGTATCGCACCGCATAGGAGACCTGCGCGGAGAGCGGCCCCAGCAGCTTGGCGTCGACCGCCGTGGTGCTGCTGACCGTGCTGTTCGCCTGCGCGGCGAGATAGGCGGAGGCGTCCTGGCGCAGCGTCAGCGCGGGGGTCAGGCGCCAGTCGAAATCGACCGAACCGCGTGCGGCAAGGCTGCTTTCCTGCGTCTCGTCGGTGAAGTCGGTCTGACGAAACGCGGGGCCGAGTTCCAGGTCCAGGGTCAACGCCGGCCGCTTGATCGCGCTGTAACCGGCACCTGCCGAGGCCGAGAAGCGGCTGTTGTACCCGACGAACCGGTCGCTCTCGAACTGCGTCGAGCCGTAGACGTAGAGCCGGTCGTCGACCTTGTAGTTCGGCTCATAGGCGGCGAGATAATATTCCCGGTTCGTGACGCCGTTCGCCTTTTGATAGTCGAGCTGCAGGCGCAGCTTGTGGCGCCAGCGGAAACCCTCGCGCGACAGGTCCAGCACGCCGGTCGCGCCGAAATTGTCGGTGTTGCCCGAACTCGCATAGCCGCCGAGTTCCGCACGCCCCTTCACCAGCGCGAAGAACGAGGATTCCTGGAGCTCGCGGGTGCGTTGGGCAGCACGATCGGCCGTCCACTTGCCGGTGATCTCGCGGACCAGGTCGATGCTGTCCGGCGCTGCGATCCGCGAATATTTGACCAGCGTCGCGACCTCGCCCTCGTTGCCCGATGCCATGGCGGCATCGAGCATCATCTTGAGCTGCTCGGGGATCGGCGCGTCCTTCTTGGCGGCAGCCGGCGGCGCGGCATTTGCCAGCAGGAGCGGTGCGGCAAGGAAAAGATACGCAGCCTTGATCACGCGCCTGTCCTTAGCTGCAATGCAGCGAGAGGTGAACCCGCCTTCCGACTCGCTCCGTCGCGTCAGCGCGCGGTACGGCCTAGCGGCTCGGCGAACAGCTCCAGCAGCCGCTCGTACAGCGCACGCTTGAAGCCGACGATCGCCTCCGGCAGCTCCTCCGGCTCGGCCCAGCGCCAGGCGCGGAACTCCGGCTCGGGCGTCGCGATGTCGATGTCCTGCTCCTCGCCCTCGAAGCGGAAGGCGAACCAGCGCTGGCGCTGCCCGCGATAATTGCCGCCCCAGACCTTGCCGATCATGTCGTCCGGCAGGTCGTAGGTGAGCTCTTCCGGCGCCTCGCCGATCAGCGAGACCTTGTCCGGCTGCACGCCCGTCTCTTCGCGCAGCTCGCGCAGCGCCGCTTCCAGCGCATCCTCGCCCGGATCGATCCCGCCCTGCGGCATCTGCCAGGCCTCCAGCGTGGAATCGATCCGCTGGCCGACGAACACGCGGCCGTCGCGGTTGATCAGCATGACGCCCGCACAGGGCCGGTAGGGAAGGGTGGTCTCGTTCATGGCATGTCTCCTAGCGGTGCGGCCGCGGCCAAGTCGAGGGGCTCAGCCGGCCGCCTGCGCCAGGACGCGCTCGGCCTCCGCCTCGGTGATGATCTGGCGCAGCGCCACCAGCGCGCCGGCAAGGTCGCCCTGGCTCGACGGGATCGCGCGGCGCAGGTTGAGGAACCCATGCACATTGCCCCGCGCCTCGCGATAGGTGACGGCGACGCCCACCTGGGCGAGCGCCGCTGCATAGGTGCGGCCCTGATCTCGCAACGGATCGAGCCCGGCGGTCAGCACCAGCGCGGGCGGCATCTCCGCCATGTCGCCCAGCAGCGGTGAGGCGCGCAGGCTCGCGCGCTCTGCCCGATACGCCTCGCCGAACCAGGCGAGCGACTCGCGGGTCAGCAGATAGCGGTCGGCGAACTCGGCGTGGGACGGATATTCGCGGGTGATGTCCGTCACGGGATAGATCGGCCACTGCGCGATCACCGGCGCCGCCGCGGGCCGATCGCGCAGCGCCATGGCGGTGACGATCGCCAGCGCGCCGCCCGCACTGTCGCCGGCCAGCACCAGGCTCGTCACGCCGCGCTCCAGCACGGCCGGTCCGGCCGCCAGCCAGCGCGCGGCGGTTTCGGCGTCGTCAGGCGCCGCCGGCCAGGGGTGCTCGGGCGCAAGCCGATAGTCGAGCGCCACCACCGGCAGGTCGAGCATCCGCGCGATCTCCGCACAAAGGCTCGCATGCGAGTCGAGGTCGCCGATCACGAAGCCGCCGCCGTGCAGGAACAGCACCACGGGCCCGGGCTCCCGCGAGGGACGCGCGTCGAACAGGCGGGCGCGCAGGTCGCCGTGCGGCGCGGGAATGGTGCAGTCGCGGACCACCGCCAGCGTTCCCGTCGGGAGGTCCGCCACGTCCTTGGTCGCAAGGAGCTGTGCGCGTGCGGCAGCGGGCTCCAGCTCATGCATGCGCGGGCCCGGCATGTTCTCGAGATAGCCGAGGAAGGCGCGGACGTCGGGGCGGACGAAAACGGTCAAGGCGCTCTCCTGTGGCGCGGCGTTGCGGCCGCGGTGCGTGTGCTTACCTATGAAGCGTGATCCGCGTCGTCCACCACCCCGATTACGTCGCGCCCGCACCGGCGCGCAGCACCTATCAATGGAACAAGAACGGGCTGGTCCGCGACCTGCTGCGCGCGCAAGGAGCCGGGATCGACTGGCACCAGCCGGATCCGATGCCGCGCCAATGGATCGAGGCGGTGCACGAACCCGGCTATGTCGCGGAGGTGATCGAGCTCGCCGTCCCCCCGGAAAAGGCGCGCCGGATCGGCTTTCCGATCACCGCCGAGGTCGCGACACGCGCGCAGGCGGTGCCCGGCGGCACCTATCTCGCCGCCCGGCTCGCGCTCGAACACGGCTTTGCCGCGAACACCGCCGGCGGAAGCCACCATGCGCTGGCCGACACTGGCGCCGGCTTTTGCGTGTTCAACGACCTGGCGATCGCCGCCAACCGGCTGGTGGAGGAGGGGGCGGCCGCGCGCGTGCTGGTGGTCGACTGCGACGTGCACCAGGGCGACGGCACCGCCTCGCTGCTGGCGGGCCGGCCCGGGCTCGCCACCTATTCCATCCACGCGGAAAAGAACTTCCCCGTGCGAAAGGCGCGCTCGACCCTCGACGTGCCGCTCGCGGACGGAGTCGGCGACGACGAATATTGCGCGGTGCTGGCCCAGACGCTGGTCCCGCTCGTCGACGGCTTCGCGCCCGACCTGATCCTCTACCAGGCGGGGGTGGACCCGTTCGCAGGCGACCGGCTCGGCCGGCTCGCGCTTACGCGCGAAGGTCTGGTCCGGCGGGATCGCTGGGTGGCCACGCTGGCGCGCGACCGCGGCATCCCGCTCGCGAGCGCATTGGGTGGCGGCTACGGCGACGATGCGATGGAGGTGTCGGAGCGGCATGTCACCTCGATCCTCACGCTGGGCGGGGTCTTCGCCGGATAAGGTCGGTAGCAGGACGGCTTGCGGTGATCGCGCGGAGGTGCATGTAGGGCGCCATGCACGCGCCCCGCTCTTCCTTGCCCTCTTCCCTGACCGCAACGCGCGATCCGCTCCGCTGGCTCGCGCCCGCGTTCGAACAGATGCTCGGCCGGATCGACCAGGGCCTGGAGTTCGGCGCCATCGAAGCGACGCTTCCGAGCGGCCGTGCCGTCCGGCTCGGCGGGCGTGGCGAGGGGCCGGTGGCAGTGGTGGTGCTCCACCGCTGGCGTGCGATGCTGCGGCTCGCGACCGGCGGCTCTGCGGGCTGGTACGAGGCCTGGGTGTCGGGCGACTGGTCGAGCCCCGACCCCGTGCCGCTGTTCGACCTTTTCATGCGCAACGGCCGCGCGCTCGGCAACGTCGGCCGCGCGGGGCGGCTGACCGGCATCGTCCGGCGCTTCGCCCATTGGTCGCGCCGCAACCATCGCGCCAATGCCCGCCGCAACATCCAGTTCCACTATGATCTGGGCAACGACTTCTACCGCGCCTGGCTCGATCCCAGCATGACCTATTCGAGCGCGCTGTTCGCCGATCCCGCCGATCCGCTGGAGGCGGCGCAAGGTCGCAAGCTCCAGGCGATCCTCGACCGCACCGAGACCAAGCCTGGCGACACGATCCTGGAGATCGGCTGCGGCTGGGGCTCCTTCGCCGAGCGCGCCGCCCGCGCCGGTCGCCGGGTCCACGGCCTGACCCTCTCGTCCGAGCAGAAGCGGTTCGTCGAGCAGCGCATGGCCGATGCGAAGCTCGACGGCATGGAGGTGTCGCTCACCGACTATCGCGACGCCACCGGCAGCTACGACGCCATCGCCAGTATCGAGATGGTCGAGGCGGTGGGGCAGGAGTATTGGCCGGCCTATCTGGACGCGATTGCCGCGCGGCTGAAGCCGGGCGGCCGCGCCGCGCTCCAATATATCGCGATCGATGACGCGCTGTTCGATGCCTATGCGAACAACGTCGACTTCATCCAGGCCTACATCTTCCCCGGCGGCCTGCTGCTTTCGACCAAGCGTTTCCGTGCGCTTGCCGAGGCGCGGGGCCTCGCCTGGCAGGACGAGCACCGCTTCGGCCAGGACTATGCCGAGACGCTCTACCGCTGGCGCCTCGCGTTCGACGCGGCCGAGACAGCCGACGACCTCCCCGACAACTTTCCGCCCGGCTTCGCCAACCTGTGGCGCTATTACCTGATGTACTGCGAAGGCGGCTTTCGCGGTGGCGGCATCCACGTCGCCCAGGTCACGCTGGTGAAGCGGGCCTAACCACCGCAACCGTGCTCCTGCGAAGGCAGGAGCCCAGGGCCACAAGCGTCACCGTCGGAAACTCTAGGCTCCTGCCTGCGCAGGAGCACGTCAGCGCGACGCGAGCGTCTCAGTCGACCCGCTCGAAATGCCCCGTCTCGAACCCCGACACCATCAGCGCCGCGATCCGTTCCGCTACTACCTCCGGCGGCTTCACGCTCTCCGGCGCCTCGCCCGGATAGGCGCGCGCGCGCATTTTGGTGCGGGTCGCGCCCGGATCGACGATCGCGGTGCGGATCGCCGTCAGCTGGCGCACTTCCGCGCCGAATGCGGTCAGCAGGTTCTCGAACGCCGCCTTCGACGATCCATAGAGCCCCCAGTAGGCGCGCGGGGTGCGTGCGACGCTGGAGGTAAGCCCCACGACCCGGCCGTTCTTCGCCTGGCGCAGCATCGGCCCAAACGCGCCCAGCAGCGCTGCCTGCGCGGTCACGTTGAGCGTGAACAGCTTCGACATCTCCTTGAAGTCGATCGCATTCACCGGCCCCAGCGTGCCCAGCATTGCGGCGTTCAGCACCAGCATGTCGAGCGCCTGCCAGCGCTCGCCCAGCGCCGCTGCCAGTCGCGCCACGCCGTCCGGCTCGGCCAAGTCCAGCGGCGCGATCGTCGCGCTGCCGCCTGCCTGGTGGATCGCTTCCTCGACTTCCTCGAGCCCGCCCGGCGTACGGGCGGTCAGCACCACGTGCGCACCCTGCGCGGCGAGCGCGAGCGCCGTCGCCGCGCCGATGCCGCGGCTGGCTCCCGTCACGAGCGCGAGCTGGTCGGCAAGGGGCTTGTCGGTCATCGAAGATCCTGGAGCTTGGAAAGGAAGGGCAGGGGTGCGCCGGCGATCAGCCGACGCGCTCCTCCAGCATCGCGAGCTGGTCGACCGTGCGGGTCTCGTCCTGGTCGGTCAGCGGCGTCGGATAGTCGCCGGTGAAGCAGGCATCACAATACTTCGGCCGCACCGCTGCGCGCTCGGCCTCGCCCAGCGCCTTGTAGAGGCCGTCGATGGAGACGAACGCCAGGCTGTCCGCCTGGATGTACTCGGTCATGCCGCCCAGATCGAGCTTGGCCGCCAGCAGCTTCGCGCGTTCCGGCGTGTCGACGCCATAGAAGCAGCTGTGCCGGGTCGGCGGGCTGGCGATGCGCATGTGCACCTCGGCAGCGCCGGCATCGCGCATCATCTGCACGATCTTCAGCGACGTGGTGCCGCGCACGATCGAGTCGTCGATCAGCACGATCCGCTTGCCCTCGATCAGCTTGCGGTTGGCGTTGTGCTTCAGCTTCACGCCCAGGTGGCGGACCTTGTCGCCCGGCTGGATGAAGGTGCGGCCGACATAGTGCGAGCGGATGATGCCGAGCTCGAAGGGGATGCCCGACTGCTGCGCATAGCCGATCGCCGCCGGCACGCCCGAATCGGGTACGGGGATCACCAGGTCGGCATCGACCGGGCTCTCGATCGCCAGCTCGGCACCGATCGCCTTGCGCACCGAATAGACGGAGTTGCCGCCCGAGATCGAATCGGGCCGCGAGAAATAGACGTATTCGAAGATGCACGGGCGCGGCGCGTTCGGCGTGAACGGGCGGATCGAGCGCAGCTCGGTGCCCTTCACGATCACCAGCTCGCCCGGCTCCACGTCGCGCACGTACTCGGCCCCGACCACGTCGAGCGCCACCGTCTCCGACGCGAAGATCACCGAATCGCCGAGCTTGCCCATCACCAGCGGGCGGATGCCCAGCGGATCGCGGCAGGCGATCATGCCTTCCGGCGTCATGCAGATGAGCGAATACGCGCCCTCCACCTGCTTGAGCGCATCGATGAAGCGGTCGAGCAGCGTGCGGTAGTTCGACGTCGCCACCAGGTGGATGATCACCTCGGTATCCGACGTCGACTGGAAGATCGAACCGGTCCGCACCAGGTCCTTGCGCAGGCGCAGGGCGTTGGAGAGATTGCCGTTGTGCGCCACTGCAAAGCCGCCGCTCGCCAGTTCGGCATAGAGCGGCTGCACGTTGCGCAGCGCCGTATCACCGGAGGTGGCGTAGCGGACGTGGCCGACGGAGGTCTGCCCCGGCAGCGCCTCGATCACGTCGGGCCGGTCGAAGTTGCCCGCCACATGCCCCATCGCGCGGTGCGTGTGGAACTGCACCCCGTCGAAGCTGGAGATGCCGGCCGCTTCCTGCCCGCGATGCTGCAGCGCGTGGAGCCCCAGGGCCACCAGTGCTGCCGCGCCGTCCGCGCCGGAAACGCCAAAGATGCCGCACTCTTCGCGCAGCTTGTCGTCGTCGAAAGGATTGGTGCTAAACATCGGCCCCACGGGGTTCGCTGAGATGCGAGCGCCATATAGGGAGCGATTCCGGGTTTGTCGCCCTTCTGTCACGAAGAATGTGCGAGCGCCCCGGATTGCCGCCCCGTCGCCTCCCCGGTAAGCCGCCGCCCATGGACGCGCGCGACACCGGCCTCACCCTCGATCCCAAGTACGACGCCGCAGGGCTCGTCACCGCCGTGGCGACCGACGCCGCGACCGGCGAGCTGCTGATGGTCGCGCACATGAATGCGGAGGCGCTGGCGGCGACGCTGGAGAGCGGGGAGGCGACCTTCTGGTCGCGCAGCCGCAACCGGCTGTGGAAGAAGGGCGAGACCTCCGGCCATTTCCTGCGCGTGGTGGAGGTGCGGATCGACTGCGATCAGGACGCGCTCTGGCTTCGCGTCGAGCCGGCGGGCCCCGCCTGCCACACCGGCGCGCGCAGCTGCTTCTTCCGCCGGATCGAGGACGGCCGGCTGGTCGCCGTCGAATGAAGCGAGGTGTCGCCGCCCTGGCGCTGGCGCTTGCGGCCTGTTCGGGAGGCGGCGACCCGGCGAACACCGAGGCACCCGATCTGGAGACGGTCGCGATCGAGCGCGGCGTGGTGCGCGATCCCGGCGACGACTCCCTCACCGGGCTCTACGAGCGGGGCGGCGACCGGCTCTGCCTCGTGCCGCAGGGGGAGGACCTGCGGGTCGGCGCCTTCGTCCTCAACGGCGGCCGCCTCGGCTGCAGCGCGAGCGGGAGGGGCAAGCGTTCGGGCGATCGCCTCCGGATCGACTTCGGCAACGCCTGCCAGCTGGAGGCGCGGGTCGAGGGCGCGCGCATCATCTTCCCCGCCAAGCTGCCGCCGCAATGCGCGCAGCGATGCACCGCCCGCGGCACCTTCAGCGGCCTGCGCGTCGAGCGGATGAGCGACGTCCTCTCCGAAGCCGCCGCCCTCCGCGACCCCCGCGGACGCGCGGTGTGTGGAGGCTAGGACCCAGCACGCCTTGGACGCAGGTGATGAGATGACCCCGGCCTACGCCGAGATGACATAGGCGAGTGCGCAGCCGGCTAGCGCCCAGTTGCGGACGTCACGCGATCAAGGTGGCGAGCCGCTTCGTCGCGGCATGTATTGTGATCCAGCAGATCGCCGTCAGCGCACCGTAGCTGGACCCGATCGCTGCCCCTTTGAGGGGATTGGTCGCGAGAAATATGAAACCTGCGAACAAGGCTCCCGCAACACCTCCGGCTACCAAGAGCCGAGCATAACGCCCGCCGAGTGCCACGCCAGCTTCACGCGCTGCTGCGTAGAATGGCATAAGTAGCAGTAGTGACACCATGCAGGTGAACGGCAGAGCGACAAGACTCGTACGGTTGAGCTCAGCAAAAAGTAAGATTGATCCAGCCGAACAGCCCGCGAGGGCCGCCGCCAAACTGATGAGGACCAGGCGAATAACAGCCATCGAGAGAGCATAGCAACTAACAGAGATGGGAGCAGCAACGAAGGTCCGCTTCCCACCCACCACCGGCTGTTCGGAAGTGGCTACGAGCGACGGGAGGAAACGCCAGTTGCAGACGTTCCGCCATATCCGCATATTTCTCGGATGCGGTCATTGATACTCTGCTTTGTGGCCACGCTGGTCGCCGGTTGCGAGTCAGACAGAATGACAGCGCAGGTCAGCAGGGTTGAGGTTCGGGCTCCTGGCCTGACCGTGACGTTAGACGCAAAGGGCAGTGACGAGCCTGTCGCCAACATCGCGGTCGAAGGCCAAAAGCTAAAATCGTTTGAGGTCAGTCCTGTCGCCTATGCACGGTTTCTGGAACGTATCGAAATGTTCAAGTCCGCTTCTGGCCCGACGGATGAAAGGTCTAAGCGGTTCTTATCTGAAACTTGCCCGGCAGATACTCCGTATGTCACCGACGCGGGCATGATCTCGATCCGCTGGATCGGAGCCGGCCTTGATCGTATCTACGTTGCCGAACTCGGATGTGATCCACGGCAGAATGCAGACCGAAACCGCAGGCTACGCGCCGTTGTGAACGACTTGCCGATCTCCTTCGGTCCGAAAGCGGTTTAGTCCGCGGCAGCTTTCTTTCGTCTGTTGCGCAGAGCCACCAGTCCGCTCTCCCCCATTCCTCGCCGTTCTATCGGCCCGAAGCGGCCCGGCAGCTTTCGCCGACTTGCGGACATTCCCGAGCGCGTCGATGCTGACCTGATGGAATATGATCCTCAGGCGTTGGATGCCGCTCACCGCCATTCGAGCAACCACCGGGCAGAGTTGGGGCGAAGTGATCTGTGCGGCTGCTTCTACTGCCAAGCGACCTTCACGGCTGCTAGTATCGATGAGGGGGTGGAGCATGAAGGCGGAACAGCCCTTTGCCCGCAGTGCGGCGTAGACTCGGTGATCGGCTCAGCGTCCGGGTACCCGGTGGGAGACAAATACTTTCTGGGCTCTATGCACGATCGCTGGTTCACCTGAACGGCAGCTAACCACCCAATGTCGGCCATTCGCCAGCGCCGCCCGGCTCACACGCGGAACTACGATGCGACCGGCGCCTCCGGTGCCGCGACCGACGCCGCCGGCTGCGAGGCAGCCTTGCGTCGCACGCCGCTCAACCCTGCCGGACCTTCTTCCCCGGCTACGGCCGGCGCGGGGGAGGCGATCGGCTGTGGTGCGCGGCGCATGCATTGCGGCTTGGGCTGGGGGAAGTCCGCGCAGTTCCACAGCGCGCGCTCCAGGTTGCGCGGTCGGTCGCGCAGGTAGCTGAACGACATCGACGTCAGCTGCTGGGGCGACAGCGTGCCCTTCGCGCTCGCCGGCAGGTGGCGCGGGTCGGTCCAGCCCATGAACTTGCAATAGGGGCGCTCGCCGCAGGCCCGATCCGCCAGGATCGGAAGGCTCGCCGCATCCTTGGCGTCGACATGGATCAGGAAGGTGTTGGGTTCGTCCGCCGAGGGCTTCAGCGCCGAAGCCGGGAGCGCCATCGCCTTCTGCATCGCCAGCGCCTGCGTTTCGGCCGCCAGCACCTCCGGCAACTTGTGCGCGTCGAAGTGCGCGGCAAGCTGAGTTACGCGCGGCTCGCTGCCGGTGGCGGCGAAGCGGAACGCGGGCGGAGTTCCCCACCAGCCGGTCCAGCGGAAGAACAGATGCGTGTGCACCGCCACGATCTTGTCGAGGCTGGAGCTCCAGTAGGGCACCACCCAGTCGGTGTGGTAATGGGTGGCATGGCCGACGGGCCTGTAGACCGCGCCCGCCAGCGCCGCGTCCGCGACCTTGCGCGCGCGCTCCCAGAAGGGCTCGGAATACCAGCGCGCGAGCGCCCCGTCGCAGGTGAAGGTGAACTGGCATCCGGTGGTCCGCTCCGAACCCTGGAACACCACCCCGCACACCGTCTTCGGGAAAGCCGGATGGCGGACGCGGTTCAGCACCACCTGGGCGACCGCCTTCTGCCCCTCCGGATCGTCGCCCGCCTCGTAGAGCACGGCCGCGGCGAGGCAGTCGCTCGCCCGCGCGCGATCCTCGTCGGGGCCGCCGAAACGGAAGGGACGGGCAGCGGGGTTGGGGCCGGCATGGAACGGGATGCCGGCGTTGAACGCCCGCGCCTCGTCCGCCGTCATGTCCTGGAACTCGATCGGCTCCACGGCCGGCAGTTCGGCGGGGGGCAGCACGCGACGCGGTGCCGCATCCCGCATCGCGCGGCTGGCCTGGGGCGGCATCGGCGGCGCATGCGTCACTGCCCATGCGGGCACCAGCACCGCCGCCAGCGCCACCGCCGCCAGCACCCCGTCGAGCACGCGCGAGCCCGTGCCGAGCGGCGCCGCGCGCACGCCTGAGGAATCAGGCGCACGCGCGCCGCGGGACACCAGCATGTGGATCGCTCAGCTTTCCGGCAGGAAGTCCGGAACCGACAGGTAGCGCTCGCCCGTGTCGTAGTTGAAGCCCAGCACCCGTGCGCCGTCCGGCAGGTCCGGCAGCTTCTGCAGGATCGCCGCCAGCGTCGCGCCGGACGAGATGCCGACCAGCATGCCTTCCTCGGCTGCCGAACGGCGCGCCATGTCCTTGGCGACCGCCGCGTCGACCTTGATCACGCCGTCGATCGCCTGGGTGTGGAGGTTGGCCGGGATGAAGCCCGCGCCGATGCCCTGGATCGGATGCGGCCCCGGCTGCCCGCCGGAGATCACCGGCGAAAGCTCCGGCTCCACCGCATAGACCTTCAGCTGCGGCCACTGCTTCTTGAGCGTCTCGGCAACGCCCGTGATGTGGCCGCCGGTGCCGACGCCGGTGATCAGCACGTCGATCGGCGTGTCGGCGAAGTCCTCCAGGATTTCCTGCGCCGTGGTGCGGACATGCACGTCGACGTTGGCGGAGTTCTCGAACTGCTGCGGGATCCAGGCACCCGGCGTCTGCTCGGCCAGTTCCTGCGCGCGCTCGATCGCGCCCTTCATGCCCTTCTCGCGCGGGGTGAGGTCGAAGCTCGCGCCATAGGCCAGCATCAGCCGGCGGCGCTCGATCGACATGCTTTCGGGCATCACCAGGACCAGCTTGTAGCCCTTGACCGCCGCGACCATCGCCAGGCCGACGCCGGTGTTGCCGCTGGTCGGCTCGATGATGGTGCCGCCGGGCTGCAGGTCGCCCGAGGCTTCCGCCGCCTCGATCATCGCAAGCGCGATGCGGTCCTTGATCGATCCGCCGGGGTTCGAGCGCTCGGACTTGATCCACACCTCGGCGTCTCCGAACAGCCGCTGGATCCGGACGTGCGGCGTGTTGCCGATCGTCTCCAGGATGGTGTTGGCCTTCATTCTGCCTTCTCCTTGACGGGTGTGAATTCCAGCGTCGCGGGCGCCTCGAACGTGCGCGCCCGGCGAAGCTCCGGAAAGATGCGTGCCCACAGTGCCGTCACCAATATCGCACCGATGCCGCCTGCCACAACCGCCGCCACGGGGCCGATCGCCGCCGCCAGGAAGCCGGATTCCGCCTCGCCCAGTTCGTTCGAGCCGGAGATGAACAGCGTGGACACGGCGCCCACCCGGCCGCGCATGTCGTCGGGGGTGTAGAGCTGAATCAGCGACTGGCGCACATAGACGGACACCATGTCGGCGGCGCCCAGCACGAACAGCGCCGTCAGCGCCAGCAGCACCGCCGGTGCGCTGTCATGCCCGACGGCCGACTTTCCGAGCAGCGGCAGCAGCGCCGGGGCGCTGAGGCCGAAGGCCACCGTCGCCCCGCCGAACACCGCCACCGCCGCCAGCATCTTCACGCCGACATTGGTCCGGAGCGGCCGCCACGAGAACCACAGCGCCACCGCAATCGCGCCGACCGCGGGGGCTGCCCGCAGGTGGCCGAGGCCATCGGCGCCCACCTTCAGGATGTCGCGCGCATAGACGGGCAGCATGGCCGTCGCGCCGCCCAGCAGCACCGCGAACAGGTCCAGCGAGATCGCCCCCAGCACCAGGCGGTTCTGGCGCACATAGGACAGGCCCTCCAGCATCTGGCGGAAGGGGTTGGCCGTGCCGCGCACCGAATTGTGCGGCACCCGCCCGATCAGCGACAGCATCAGGAAGGAGAAGGTGAACAGCGCCCCGGACACCGCATAGGGCAGCCAGTGGCTCGCGGCATAGAGATAGCCGCCCATCGTCGGCCCCAGCACCGTGCCCGCCTGCCACGAGACCGAGCTCATCGCGATCGCGGTCGGAAGGATCGCCTTGGGCACCAGATTGGGGGCAAGCGCCTGGAGCGAAGGCCCGGCAAAGGCGCGCGCCACGCCCAGCAGCGCCGCCACGAAGAACAGCAGCCCAAGCGTGACATGCTCATGGTAGCTCGCGACCGCCAAGGTGATCGCGCATCCCGCCTCGATCGCGACCGAACCGCGCGCGATCCAGCGGCGGTCGACGCGATCGGCGACCCAACCAGCGACCAGCGAGAGGACGAGCAGCGGCAGGAACTGCGCGATGCCGATCAGCCCGAGGTAGAAGGCGGCTTCCTTCACGTCCATCGTCCGCCGGGCGAGGTCATAGACCTGCCAGCCGATGACGATCACCATCGACATCTGGGCGAGGGTGGTGGACAGCCGGGCCAGGAAATAGGCGCGGAAATTGTGGATTGCGAACGGGTGCTGGACGGCGGCCATGTTCAGGGCTCTATGCGGGGGCGGCGCCATCGGCAATCACGCTTTGCGGGCTGCTTGCGATGCCACGGGCAGGGGACGCGCGGCGGCATCCCGCCGCGCGCCGGGGATCAGACGATGGTGCCGCCGTGGGTCGCCGCCACCGGATCGCCAAGGAACGCGAGCAGGTCGTCGGTCAGCCGGTCCTGATCGGTCGCGAACAGGCCGTGGGGGGCGTCGTCATATTCGATCAGCGTGGCGCCGGGGATCGCCGCGGCCGCCGCCCGGCCGGTGGCGTCAATCGGCACCGTGTCGTCCGACGTGCCGTGGATCACGAGCGTAGGCACGGTGAACGCGGCCAGGTCCGGCCGGAAATCGGTGAAGGCGAACGCCTCGGCACAGGCGAGCGTGGGCTTGAGCCCCGCCTGCTGCGTGAGGTTCCACGCCCAGTGCAGCCGCTCCTCGCTCACTGGGCTGGTGATGAAGCCGACGCCGAAGAACTGGTCCAGGAAGTTGGCCATGAACTTCGGCCGGTCCGCCTCGATCTGCCGGGTGATGTCCTCCAGCTGCGCGCGCGGCACGCCGTGCGGATTGTCGTCGGCTTGGAGCATGTAGGGCACGACGGACCCGACCAGCACCGCCTTTGCGACGCCCTTGCCGCCGTGGCGCGACAGGTAGCGCGCGACCTCGCCGCCGCCCATCGAGAAGCCGACCAGCGTCGCGCCCGAGGTGACGCCGCACGCCTCCATCACGTCGGCCAGATCGTCCGACAGCGTGTCATAGTCATAGCCGGACCACGGCTGTTCCGACCGGCCGAAGCCGCGACGATCATAGGCGATCACGCGATAGCCGGCGTTGGCGAGCGCGAATGCCTGCGGGTCCCAGCTGTCCGAGGACAAAGGCCAGCCGTGGATCAGCACGACCGCGGGTCCGCTGCCCCAGTCCTTCACATACAGCTTGGTACCGTCGCGGGTCTCGACAGTCGGCATCGGCAACTCCTTGTGCGGGGGGAGCAGGGCGGCCGGCGATGCCGGCCGGGAAAGGGCGGCGGTCAGCCGAGGGTGACGTCGGCGACCTTGTCGGCGTAATCGGCCTTGGGATCGACCCCCAGCAGGATCTTGATGCCCGCGAACAGGCTCGACTCGTCCAGCCAGATCTTCGCGTGCTCGGCATCGAGCCGGATCAACTCCAGATTGGGATCATCCTTGCCGCCTTCGTACCAGGCGGCCGCGAACCGGTTCCACAGCCGGTCGACCATGGCGCGATCCTGCTCCACGACCAGGTTGCCGTGGATGCTCGCGAACACCTCGTGGTTCTTGGAGGCGAAATGGGCGGTGGCGCGGGTGCCCTCGCGCATCTCCTTGACCAGCGTGTTGTCCTTAGTGGTGAAGAACCAGATCGGCCCGTGCTCCGCGCCGTCCAGCGTCTGGCCCGTCATCGGCTGGGCATGGCCGTCGCCGACTCCGTCGATCCCGAGCATCAGCGTGCGATCGGATTTCAGCGCCTTCCAGAAGCGGGTCTGGATTTCCTGGGGCGTCGGCATGCGGCTCTCCTGCAGTTCGCCGCGCCAACGGGCGGAAAGCCAAGGTGGTTCCGGTAGGGAGCCGGGACGCGCGTCCCGGCTCCAGCATGGGTCAGAGCGTGCAGCGGCGGGTCACGCCACGGCGCACCGTGTAGCTGTCGGTGCGGCTGTTGTAGCTGCGGAAGCGCTGCTGGCAGGCGCGGACGTGGCGGTACCAGTCGTTCTGGCGGCCGCGATAGGCGGCGGTCGGCGCACCGGGGCGCGCACCCCAGCCGTTGTTCCAATTGCCATAGCTGTTGCCGCGCGTGGTCGTGGTCGTGCGGGTGACCGTCCGAACGGTCGTGCGGCTCTGCTGGTGCTGGCCCTGGGCGTGGGGTGCGGGATCGTGTCGCGCCTGTGCGGAGGCAGCGGGGGCGATCATGACCAGGACGGCGCCAAGCGCGCCTGCGAGCAACTTCTGCATGGACTTCTTACTCCCTCGGTCCGCCGATACACTGGCGGCGGGGGCAGAACCCCTAGCCGGAGGAATGTTTCCCGCAGATGAGCAAGAGCGGCGGACGCGTCAGGCCGGCATCTCGGCGGCCCGGCAACTAAACCGGTGAGCCCACGTTGTTTGGCCGTAACGAAAAAGATCAAACGATGAAGCGAGGCTGTTTGCTGTGGGTGCTGGGCGTGCCGCTCCCGGTGGTGCTGATCCTCTACTTCCTGTTCTTCCGCTAAGCACCGGGCGCCGCTCGGCCTTCGGGGCAAGCGGCGCCCGCCGCGGCTAGGGCTGCACGCAGAACTCCACGTCCGTCACATAGATACGCTCGACGCACTGTTCCGCCGCCCAGGCGAGCCCTGCGTCCTCGGCGGCTTCGCGCGTCTCGAACGGCGGCAGGCCGATCAGCGCCACCGACTGCACCTCATCGCCGTCGCCGCAGGCGACCAGCGCCGCGCCCGACAGGTCATACCGGCCGTCCGAAAGCGCGACGATGCTGATGCAGTCGACGTCGCCCGGCGCCACCTCTCCGCTCGGCAATCGGATGATTTCCATGGCTCACCTCCTCTTGATGGAGCCGCAACGCGCCAGGCCCGGAAAACGGTGCACCGGCGCCGTCAGACCGGCGTCGGAGCGGGCCCCACGCGCTGTTCGGGAAGCGGCGCCGTCCTCAGCTGTCCGTAGCGCGGCTCGAAGATCGCGTGCCGTGCAGCCCAGGCACCCGCGCGCGCGCTCGCGGTCCACTGAACCGCTAGCGGCGAGAGCAGCAGCCCCAGCGTGACGGGCAGCAGCCACAGCGCCGTCACCGGCATCAGGGGCGACAGGAGCAGCAGCACCACCCCGAACCCCAGGTGCCAGCGATAGCGCGGCAGGATGTCGCGCATGGCGAGGCCGTCGCGCTGCCGGCTCTGCGGGTCCCAGGCGGACCGCTTGCCCGCGGCGATGCCGACCAGGTCGATCGTCTGCGTCAGTGCGATCGCCGGGGCGACCAGCATCGAGAGCGGCACGTCCAGCAGCACCGACCGGCCGATCGTCCGCCATCCACCCAGCGCCTCGCGGCGCTCGCGGTCGGCCGTCGCCCAGATCACGCTCAGCAGCTTGGGTCCGAACAGCAGCAGCAGCGTCACCGCCAGCACCACAGCCGAGGTGCCCCGGTTCATCAGGCTCGGCTCGCCCACCAGCGCCTGGACGATGCTGGTCAGGATCAAGAGCAGCCAGAGCGGGGAGGCGAGATAGGCCGAAGCGCCCAGCAACAGCTGCAACCGGTTGATCCAGTGGAAGCCGGAGGCGCCGAGCAGCCGCAGGTGCTGGATGTTGCCCTGCGCCCAGCGCCGGTCGCGGACGGCGGCATCGATCAGCGTCGGCGGATATTCCTCGAAGGTCGCATCCGTCAGCACCATGTGCACCCGCCACCCGCGCCGCCGCAGCAGTGCCGCCTCCACCATGTCGTGGCTCATGATGGTGCCGCCGAACGGCGGTCCGCCGGGAAGCTCGGGCAGGCCGCAGCAGGCGGCGAACGCCTCGATGCGGATCAGCGCATTGTGGCCCCAGAAGGTCGCCTCCGACCCGGACCACCACACCAGCCCGGCGGTCGAGATCGGGCCGTAGAGATGGCTCGCGAACTGCATCCAGCGCTGGAACAGCGTGGTCGCGCCGATCACCATCGGCACCGTCTGGAGCAGTGCCACCGCTGGCCGCCGGTCGAGCACCTGCGCCATGCCGATGATCGTGTCGCCACCCATCAGGCTGTCGGCATCGAGCATCAGCATATAGTCGTAGGCGCCGCCGAACCGCCGGATCCACTCGGCGACGTTGCCCGGCTTGCGCCCGACGTTCTGTGTCCGCCGGCGATAGTAGAGCGCGCAGTCGAGCTGCTGCGCCAGCGCCCGCCATGCCGCGACTTCCTCCGCCTCCGCTTCGGGGGCGGAATCGCTCAGGATGAAGAAGTCGAAGTGCTTGGCCATGCCGCCCTGGGCGATCGCCTCGGCCATCTGGGCGATGCGCCCATAGACCGCCGCCACGTCCTCGTTGTGGACCGGCATCAGGATGGCGGTGCGGCCCTTCAGCGGCGCCGACCAGCGCGGGGTCGGCATGAAGCCGGGACGCAGGCCGGTGATGAGCAGCAGGAACCCGATCGACGCATTGATGAACCCGAAGGAGATCAGCGCGAACAGCGGGAAGAAGATGACCAGTAGCAGCGCGTCGGTGACGCTCCAGCCATCTGCGACCAGCGACTCCTTGAGCGCGGTCGAGGCGGCGGTCGCCAGCATCGCGGTGAGCAGTACCAGCAGCACGCGCCGTGCGAGCAGGTCGCCGCCGTCCTCGCTGGGACCCGACCAGGGTTCGGGAATCCTGCGCGGGGGCGGCGGCCCGTCGAACTGCTGGACCGGCATGTCGATGGGGGCCTCTGCCGGGAGGCGAGCCGGCTGCTTCACCCGTTGAACACCGGAAACAACAGCGTCTCGCTGAGCGCACGGTCGCCCCGCTTCAGGAACAGCCGCACGTCGGCCGGACCATTGCCCTCGGGCGCGATGTCGGCGGTGATCCGCCAGCGGTTCTTCTGCCCGACCACGGGATAGGCGGCGCTGGCGATCAGCTTGCCGCGCGCGACGTCGATCGCGGGCGAGACCCCGCTCGACCGGTCGAGACCGGCAAGGCCGGTGCCCTCGAAGTCCACGACGAGCTTGCGCGCGCCCTTGGTCGGCGCGTCGCCCGGACGCCCGGCAACGCCGGTCCAGCTGTCGACCACGTGCGCGGTCGCCTGCGACAGCGTCGGATCGTCCGATCCCCAGCGCAGGCCATAGTCGAACTGCAATCGCTGGCCCGCCTTGGGCGCCTCTGCCGGCACCCAGAAGGAGACGATGTTGTCGACCGTCTCGGCCGCGGTCGGGAAGGCGAACAGCACCACGTTGCCGCGGCCCCATTGCCCGCGCGGCTCGACCCACAGGTTGGGCCGGCGGTCGTAGAAGGCGCCATCGTCCTGATAATGGTCGAAGTCGCGGTCGCGCTGGAGCAGGCCGAAGCCGCGCGGGTTCTCGTCGGCGAAGCTGTCCAGCGTCTCGTGCGGCGGGTTGACCAGCGGGCGCCAGATACGCTCGCCGCGTCCGGTCAGCAGGGCGAGGCCATCGGAGTCGTGGATCTCCGGGCGCCAGTCGACGGCCGCGCCGCGGTTGCCCTCGCCATACCAGAACATGCTGGTGGCGGGCGCGATGCCCAGCCGTTCGACGTCGCGGCGCAGGTGCAGCACCGCCGACACGTCCTGCTGCACGCCGTTCTGGTGGTGGCTGGCGATGCGATAGGCGCCGGTCACGCTGGCGCCGTCCATCAGCGCATAGACGGTATAGGCGTCCGCACCGGTGCGCTCGATCCAGAACTCGGTGAAGTCGGGGAACTCCTCGCGCCCGGAAATGCCGGTGTTGATCGCGATCCCGCGTGCCGACAAGCCATATTGGTCCTGCGACCCGGCCGTGCGGAAATAGGAAGCCCCCTGGAACGCCATCCAGTCGCTCTCCTTGCCCGGCACCATCGCGCGGAAGCCGGCGATGCCGAGCGGCGGCGCATGGCCGGACACCGCCTGGAACAGGTCACGCGAGAAGGGGACGGCGTGCGCCTGGCCGTTCTCGACGATGTTGATCTTGACCGGGGTCGGCGCATAGCGGCCGAGCGGGAACAGGCGGATGCCGCCCGCCAGCGTCTCTTCCGGCCGGTAGCGGATCGAACCGACCGCGTCATAGTCGATCGCCGCGGCCGCCGCGACGCGCTCGGGCGCGCGATAGGGCTGGCGCGCGAGGGTCGCGGCGCGCTCCTGCAGTGCCTCCCAGGAAAAGGGCTGGGCCGGGCTCTGCGTCTTGCGCGCCATGGCGGCAAACGGGCCGCCGAAAAGGGCTGCCAGGCCGGCAGTGGCGACGATCTCACGTCGGGTCGGGTATCGCATGCGGGCTCCAAGCCGTGATCGGGCAATTTGTTGCAGCGCAACAGATGCCTGAACGCAAGGGCACGCCTTTGGGTTCAAATCCCGAACGCGGCCGGCCGTGCAGAGAAGCGGAGCGACAGCAAGGCCGCGTCCGCCACGCCCACTCAGCCGATCGTCACGAAGCTGTCGAGCACGCGCTTGCGCCCGCCGGTCTCGAAATCGATCTCCAGCTTGTTGCCCTCGATCGCGGCGATCGTGCCGTATCCGAACTTCTGGTGGAACACGCGCAGGCCGACGCTCACGTCGCTGCGGCCCTTGTTGCCCAGGCTCACCGCACTCGCGCGGCTTTCGATCACACGGGGAGCGTCGCGGGTGAAGGTCGATCCGCTGCTCGCCGCCCGCTGCCAGCCCGGCCCGCGACCGGTGCCGCGGCTGACGTCCGCGAACGGATCGGCCCGCTCGGACCAGTTGGCCCGCCACAGGCTCTCGCCGCCCGCCATGGTGGTCTCGGCGTCGATATGCTCGGCCGGCAATTCGCCGACGAAGCGGCTGGGGAGCGAGGAGGTCCACTGGCCATAGATGCGGCGGTTGGCGGCATGCAGGATCACCGCCAACCGTCGCGCGCGGGTGATCGCGACATAAGCGAGGCGGCGTTCCTCCTCCAGGCTGGCGAGCCCGCCCTCGTCGAGCGAACGCTGCGAGGGAAACAGTCCTTCCTCCCAACCGGCCAGGAACACCGTGTCGAACTCCAGCCCCTTGGCGGCGTGGATCGTCATGATGGTGACCTGCGGCTCCTGGGTTGCGCCTTCATTGTCCATCACCAGGCTGACATGCTCCAGGAACGCGCCCAGGCTGTCATACTCCTCCATCGCGCGGACGAGTTCGTTGAGGTTCTCCAGCCGCCCGGCCGCCTCGGCCGACTTCTCCGCCTGCCACATCGCCGTATAGCCGCTCTCGTCGAGCAGCTGGCGGGCGAGCTCGGGGTGGGGCAGGTCGCGCGCCATGTCGCGCCAGCGGGCGATGTCGCCGACCAAGCGGCCGAGCGACTTGCGCGCCGCGCCGGTCAACTCGTCGGTATCGAGGATGCGCGCCGCCGCCGTCATCAGCGGGCTGCCGGTCGCGCGCGCATAGCGGTGCACCGTCGCTACCGCCTTGTCGCCCAGCCCGCGCTTGGGAACGTTGACGATGCGCTCGAACGCCAGGTCGTCGGCCGGCTGGTTGACGACGCGCAGGTAGGCGATGGCGTCGCGGATCTCCATCCGCTCGTAGAAGCGCTGGCCCCCGACGATACGATAGGGAAGGCCGATCGCGATGAAGCGGTCTTCGAACTCGCGGGTCTGGTGCTGGGCGCGAACCAGGATCGCCATCTCGTCATAGGATTTGCCCGCGCGGCGGCACGCCTCCATCTCCTCGCCGACGCGGCGCGCTTCCTCGGGGCCATCCCAGACGCCGATCACGCGCACCTTCTCGCCCGCGTCGAGCTCGGTCCACAGCTGCTTGCCCAGCCGGCCGCTGTTGTTGGCGATGACGCCGCCGGCCGCGCCCAGGATGTGCGGGGTGGAGCGGTAATTCTGCTCCAGCCGGATCACCTTAGCACCCGGGAAGTCGCGTTCGAAGCGCAGGATGTTCTCCACCTGCGCGCCGCGCCAGGAATAGATCGACTGGTCGTCGTCGCCGACGCAGCAGATATTCTTGCGCTCCTGCGCCAGCAGCCGCAGCCACAGATACTGAACCGAGTTGGTGTCCTGGTACTCGTCCACCATGATGTAGCGGAAGCGCTGCTGATACTGCTCCAACACGTCGCGATGGGTGCGCAGGATGGTCAGCACGTGCAGCAGCAGGTCGCCGAAGTCGCAGGCGTTCACCGCTTTCAGGCGGTCCTGATACTGCTGGTACAGCTCGCCGCCGCGACCGTTGGCGAAACGCTCGCTCTCGCCCGCGTCGACGTCGGCGGGGGTCATCCCCTTGTTCTTCCAGCTGTCGATCACGCCGGCGAGCTGGCGCGCGGGAAACCGCTTCTCGTCGAGGTTCGCCGCCACGATCAGCTGCTTCATCAGCCGCAGCTGGTCGTCGGTGTCGAGAATGGTGAAGTTCGACTGCAGCCCCACCAGCTCGGCATGGCGGCGCAGCATCTTCGCGCCGATCGCGTGGAAGGTCCCGAGCCACGGCATGCCCTCCACCGCATCGCCGACCAGCCGCCCGACGCGCTCGCGCATCTCGCGCGCGGCCTTGTTGGTGAAGGTGACCGACAGGATCTCCGACGGCCATGCCTTGCGCGTATAGAGGAGGTGCGCCAGCCGCGCCGTCAGCGCCGCGGTCTTGCCCGTGCCCGCGCCGGCCAGCACCAGCACCGGACCTTCGCTCGTCAGCACCGCCTCGCGCTGCGGGTCGTTGAGGCCCCGCAGATACGGCGGGTCCTGGGGCGAGGGGGGCGTCTGCGGCACGGTCATGCGCGAACAGCTAGGGAACGAAGCCTGCCGGGGCAAGGCTTGAACCATGGCATTCCTCGCGCTGGAGGTTGAGGCAATAGCCGCCCCGGCAGCTGCCGTATCCCTGCGAAAGCAGGGATCCAGGGCCAAGCAGAACAACGACCTGTCACGCTCGGAACCGTGGGCTCCTGCCTTCGCAGGAGCACGAGATAGGGTGCGTAACGATGCTACGCTGCGGCGTTATCATCTGCAACAAAGATGCGCGGCTAGGTTGACCTTGCGCAACGCGCCCGCCAACCAGCGCTCATGACCAGCCATTCGTCCGCCGCGATGCCGATCCCGGCCGCCGTTTTGCCTGCCGGGGGCGGCCCGTCCAGCCGCCGCATCCTGCTTGCAAGCCTGGTGGGGACCTCCGTCGAATTCTACGATTTCTACATCTACGCAACTGCCGCGGCGCTGGTGTTCCCCACGCTGTTCTTCCCGGCCGAGTCGGAGTCGGCGCGACTGATGCTGAGCTACGCCAGCCTCGGCCTCGCGTTCCTCGCCCGCCCGCTCGGAGCAGCGTTGTTCGGCCATTTCGGCGACCGGATGGGCCGCAAGTCGACGCTGGTCGCGTCGCTGATGCTGATGGGCGGCTCGACCCTCGCGATCGCGTTTCTGCCCACCTATGGCCAGGTCGGCCTGCTCGCGCCGTTCCTGCTGTGCCTGCTGCGCTTCGCCCAGGGGCTCGGCCTCGGCGGCGAGTGGGGCGGGGCGGCGCTGCTGGCGGTGGAGAATGCGCCCAAGGGCTGGGCCGGCCGCTTCGGATCAGTGCCGCAGCTGGGCGCACCGGTCGGGTTCCTCGCCGCCAACGGCCTGTTCCTGCTGCTCGGGCTCGGCCTCGACGAGGCGGCCTTCCGCAGCTGGGGCTGGCGGCTGCCGTTCCTCGCCAGCGCGCTGCTGGTCGGTCTCGGCCTGTGGGTGCGCCTGAAGCTCACCGAGACCGCCGAGTTCCGCGCCGCCCTGGAACACGAGGCACCCGCCTCCGTGCCGCTCGCCGAACTCTTCCGCAGTCACCTGCGCGGGACGTTCGCCGGCACCTTCGGGGCGGTCGCCTGCTTCGCGCTCTACTATATCGCCACCGCGTTCGCGCTCGGCCACGGCACCACCCGCCTTGGCTTCCCGCGCGAGACCTTCCTCTCGATGCAGCTGTTCGCGATCCTGTTCATGGCCGCCGGCATTGCGCTCGCCGGCTGGTGGGCGGATCGCAGCACCACCGGTCGCGTGCTCGCCTTCGGCTGCGGCGGCGTGGTGATCGCCGGCCTGCTAATGCAGCCGCTGATGGGCGGCGGCACCGTCGCGGCGGTGACGGCGTGGCTGGCGATCGCGCTGTTCGCGATGGGCTTCGTCTATGGGCCGCTCGGCGCCTGGCTGCCGGGCCTGTTCCCGCCGCGCGTGCGCTACACCGGCGCGTCGATGGCGTTCAACGTCGGCGGCGTGATCGGCGGCGCGGTCACGCCCATGGCGGCCGAGGCCTTCGCCCAGGCGGGCGGGCTCACCCCGGTGGGGCTTTACCTCGCCGTCGCCGGACTGTTCAGTCTTGGGGGTCTGTGGCTGGTTCCGCGCGGCGCAGCAAAGTGAGCTTGGCCTTGCCGTAGACGCGCTCGGCATCGATCACAAAGCCGGCGGCATCGGCATCCTCGGTGCGCCCGGTTTCGACGCTCACCCAGGTCGCCGGTCCGATCCAGCCGAGCCGCGCGAGCTTGTCGGCCGCCACCCAGCCGGCCCCGCTCGCATAGAGCGGGTCCATCATCACCAGGTCGAGCGGCGTCGCGGTCGGCCCCAGCGCCAGCACCGACTGCGCCCGCACCTGCGCGCCCCGGGCGCCGAGCTTCTCGACATTGGCGCGCAGCGCGTCGAGCGCGTGGCGGTCCTGTTCCACGAACAGGCACGACGCCGCGCCGCGCGACAACGCCTCGAGCCCGAGCGCGCCCGAGCCCGCGAACAGGTCCGCGACCGCCAGCCCCTCGAAGCTGCCGACCCGGCTCGCCAGCATGGAAAACAGCGCCTCGCGCGTGCGATCCGCGGTCGGGCGCGTCGCCTCACCCTTGGGTGCGGCGATCGGCCGCCCGCGCCACTGGCCGGAAATGATGCGCATCAGCGGCGACCCTTCGGAGGACCGCCGGGCCGTCCGCCCCGCGGCGGACGAGCGGGACCATCACCCCGCGGCGGACGCGATGCGTCACCGCGCGGCGAGCGTGGAGCGTCACCCCGCGGCGAACGCGGTCCCTCTCCGCGAGGAGCGCGCGGGCCATCGCCCCGCGGCGCACCCGCGCCATAGCCAGAGCGCGGCCCGTCGCCACGCGGCGGCCGCGCCCCCTCGGGGCGGGCCGTGCGTGGACCTTCGCCGCGGGGGCCGCGAGGGGCATCACCGCGGGGTGCGGCAGCGCCATAGTCCCCGGACCTCCG
The DNA here is from genome assembly GCF_004341505.2 of Sphingomonas sp. JUb134. NCBI lineage: Bacteria > Pseudomonadati > Pseudomonadota > Alphaproteobacteria > Sphingomonadales > Sphingomonadaceae > Sphingomonas > Sphingomonas sp. JUb134. The sequence continues at coordinate 2,522,180 of NZ_SLYP02000001.1, read as the reverse complement.
CTTCCCGAATGCACTGCGCGGTCCATCCGCGCGCTGCGGACGCTCGCCTCGCTGGGGACGCTCCGTCCGCTCGGGGCGTTCGCCACGCGGCGGACGTCGATCCTCGCGCGCCGGACGTTCGCCACCAAAGGCTGCCGACAGCGTACGGCGGGGCTTGTCGCCACGTCCCGCCTCGGCGGGGCGCTCCGCCCGCTCGGCGGCCGGCTTGCGGCCCGTGCGGTCGGCAAAGGCCGCTGCGCGCTGGCCCCGCGGGCTGCGCGGTGCGCCCGCCTCGTCGCGGCGGCCGGCGAGACCGTCCTTGCGACGCGGGCCGCGTTCGGCGGTGCGCTTGCCGAAGCCACTCCCGCGCGGCGCCTCGCCCGTGTCTTCGTCCGCCGGTCGGCTGCGGCGGAACGCCTGCGGGTGCGGCTGCACCTCGCGCGCGACCCGCTCGCCATAGGGTACCGGCGAAGGACGCGGTCGCGGCGCCGTGCGATCGCGCGACGGCTCGCGGCGCCACTGTTTCAGCGCCGCCGGATCGGCGCCCTCGGGCGCGGGCTTGCTGGTGGGCCGGTCCTTCAGCGTCTTGCGGAATGCGACCAGGTCGTGCTGGCGGATCTCGTCCACCGACGCGATCGGCATGTCCTCCAGATAGAACGGGCCATATCGGGTGCGGATCAGGCGCGAGACCTGGAGGCCCAGATACTCGAGCACGCGCCGCACTTCGCGGTTCTTGCCCTCGGTCAGGGTCATTTCGATCCAGACGTTGGTGCCGGTCCGCCGCTCCATGTTGGCGTTGATCGGGCCGTAGCGGACGCCCTCGATCTCGACGCCCAGCATCAGCTCTTCCAGCTGCGCCTGGCTCACGTCGCCATAGGCACGCGCGCGATAGGTGCGCTCGACACCGGTGGCCGGCAGTTCCAGCTGGCGCTTCAACTCGCCGTCGGTGGTCAGCAGCAGCAGCCCCTCGGTGTTGAGGTCGAGCCGGCCGACCGGCATCAGCCGCGGCAGGTCGCCGGGCATGCGGTCATAGATCGTCTGGCGGCCGTGCGGGTCGCGCGCGGCGGTCAGCACGCCCGCGGGTTTGTGATAGCGGAATAGCCGGGTCGGGGCGGCGGCCTGCACCGGCTCGCCATCCACGGTGATGCCGCGCAGCGAGGTGAGCAGCGTCGCAGGCGTCTCGATCGGCACGCCGTCGAGCGCGACGCGGCGCGCCTCGATCAGCCGTTCGACGTCGCGGCGCGAGGCAACCCCGGCGCGGGCGAGCAGCTTTGCGATTCGCTGCGGTTCATTGGTCTTGGACGTCGACACGATGGGGAAATGCTATCCTGTTACGCCTGCGCGACGAAATCGTGCGGCGGCGGTGATCGTTCGATCGGTTCGGGTGTTTCTACGCTATAGGGCAGACCCCGAAGAGAGGGAAGCGAGCGGCGGATGTTGTTTGGCAAGAAGAAGCGGCGGATCCAGCGCATCCTGGTGGTGGAGGATGAGCCGTTGGTCGCATTCGACGCCGAACATCTTCTGGCGGATTCGGGATTCGAGATCGTCGCCACTACCGATCTGGTGAGCGAAGGCCTCGCCGCGGTGAACAGTGATGCCCCGATCGACCTGGTGCTGGTGGACGTGTCGCTGAGCGACGGCAGCGGCATCGATGTCGCGCGCGCGGCCCGCCAGCGCGGCATCCCCGTGATGTTCGTGACGGGCGCCTGCCCGGAGGGGGCGCGCGAACTCGCGGTCGGCTGCCTTGCCAAGCCCTATCCCCAGCGCGACCTCCTCGCCGCGATCGAGGCGCTGGAAACGCTGCTGGACGGCAAGACCCCGCGCAAGCTGCCGACCAGTTTCAGCCTCTTCGCGAAGCTCGCTTGAGCATGTTCGCTGGAGGGTCGGTCCGGCGATAGTCCCGACGTCCCGCGTGCATGGTTGCTGTCCGTAAGACACGCGGGACGACGGGTGACGTACCGACGCTCCGTCCGGAGCCTCGTCGTCGACCCTTCTTCTATCACTCCCTGGAGATGAACCCCAGCCGAATGAGGGGGATTTGCGGCAGGCCGACATGCGCCCCTTCAAATGCGACGCGACCGCGCTAGGGTGCGCGCGGTTTGCTGCCGGGGCGGCGTTTCGAGGGAAGTGCAATGGTTGAGGTCGCCGGCGAGCGCAACGGGGGCAGGCGCCGCGTGGCAGCGATGGCGCCCTATGTGCGGCCAAAGCCGCTGGTCGCCTTCCTGCTCGGCATCGCCAGCGGCTTCCCGCTCACGCTGCTGCTCGGCACCATGGGCTTCTGGCTGGCCAAGGTCGGCATCGACAAGAAGACGATCGGCTTCGCGATCGGCCTCACCACGCCCTACACGCTCAAGTTCCTGTGGGCGCCGCTGATCGATCGGCTGCGCCTGCCGGTGCTCACGCGGCTGGTCGGGCAGCGCCGGGCCTGGCTGTTCTTCGTCCAGGCGCTCCTGTTCGTGTCGGTGTGGATGCTCGGGGCCAGCCAGCCGGAACTGCATCTGGGGCTCTTCGCCTTCTGGGCGATCGTGACGGCCTTCCTGTCCGCGACACAGGACATCGTCATCGACGCGTATCGCATCGAGATCCTTTCCGACGAGGAGCTGCCCTTCGGCACCGCCAACAACCAGTTCGGCTATCGCATCGGCAACCTCATCGCCGGCGTCGGCACCATCGCCATCGCCTCGCCGGAGGGGTGGGGCCTCGGCTGGGCGCTGGGCTATGGCCTCACCGCCTTCTGCGTCGTGCCGGCGATGCTGGGCGCCTTGTATGCAGGACCCGGCCGCCACGATGCCACTGTCGCGCGCGAAGGATCGCACGGCCAGTGGCTGCGCGACACCGTCGTCGGGCCTTTCCGCGAGTTCCTGCGCCGACGCGGCGCGGTGCTGATCCTGCTGTTCGTGCTGATCTACAAGCTCGGCGACGCCATGGGGCAGGCGATGCTCAACCCGATGATCGTCGAGCTCGGCTTCTCCGACACCGAGTTCATCGCCATCAACAAGGTGGTCGGCTTCTGGGGCCTGATCGTCGGCACCGCGCTCGCCGCGCCGTTCATGGCCTGGCTCGGCATGGGACGGGCGCTGATCGCCTCGGGCGTGCTGATGATGCTGAGCAACCTGACCTTCGCGATCCTCGCCATGCACGGCCATTCCGTGACCTGGCTGACGATCGCGGTGGCCACCGAGCAGGTGACGAGCGGCATCGGTCTCACCGTGTTCGTGACCTATCTCTCGGGTCTCTCGAACCTCGCCTACACCGCCACCCAGTTCGCGCTCCTGTCCTCCTTCGCCGCGGTCGGGCGGACGTGGCTCGCCGCACCCGCCGGAATCGCTGCCGACGCGCTCGGCTGGGTCGGCTTCTGGTTGCTGACGATGGTGGTGGCGCTGCCGGGGCTACTGCTGCTGGGCCTGTTGTGGCGGCGCGGCTTCGTCGTCCAGAACGTCCGCCAGCCCGGCACCGAGAAGGTGCCGGACGAGGCACCCGCCGCCGCCTAGTCGAGCGGCCGCCCGCCGTCGCGGAACGCCAGCGCGAGCAGGTGGGCGGTGGCAACCAGCCCACCCGCGTGCCGCACGCCCAGCAGGTCGCGCAGCAGCAGCTCCGCCCGCTCGGGCTGCGTCTCGACGGAGCCGAGCACGTCGACCAGCGCGGCCTCTCCGGAGGTCATGCGCGGGCAGCAGCAGGGGGCGATCTGGATCGGATTGGCGGACGTCTTCGACACCTCCGCCATCAGCGCGCGCAGCAGCAGCAGGGGGCGCCGGAACTCACGGCCGAACGCGGTCATGTACGCATGCGCAGCCGCCGCGTCGTGAAGTCCGTTCGCCCCCGTGCGGCGGATGCCATAGAGGAGCAGCAGCCGGTCTTCATGCGAGGGCCAGCCGTGCGGCAGCATCTCGGACAGGGAATGCAAAAGGGGCTGGGCGGTGGTCATGCGAGTCTCCTGCCGCGAAGGGTGGCAGCAGGTTCGTACGACCTCTATTGCAAGTCAATATCAATAAGACGCATCAATCCGGCAGTTCGTCGTTCGCCTCCAGAACCGTGCCCGCCAGGTAGAGCGAGCCCAGCACCAGCACCACCGGCGGCTCCCCTGCGTCCGCCCGCCCGGCCACCATCCGTAGCGCCGTCGGAACCTCGCCGGCGACCGCGGTGCTCGTGATGCCCAGGCGGTGCGCCGTCTCGACCAGCTCGGCCGGGCTGTGATCCGCGTGCCCAGGCACCGGCACTGCCGTCAGGCTCGCGATGAAGGGGGCGAAGGGCGCCAGCAGCCCCTCGACGTCCTTGTTGGCGAGCATCCCCAGCACCAGGTGGACCGGGCGCCCGTGCGCCACCCGCTCGATGGTGTCCGCCACCGCATCGGCCGCCGCCGGGTTGTGCCCACCGTCCAGCCACAGCTCGGACCCGGAGGGCAGCAGCGCGAGCAGCGGACCCTGCGCCAGGCGCTGCATCCGCGCGGGCCAGCGCGCCTCCCGTGCCGCTGCGGCAAAGGCGGCGTCCGGAACGGCGATCCGCGTCTGGTGGCGCAGCGTGGCGATCGCGAGCGCCAGGTTCGCCGGCTGGTGCGGCCCGGCGAGCGCGGGGAGCGGCGTCACCAGCGTCCCCTTCGCGTCGCGGTAGCACAGCTCGCCGCTCTCGACCCGGAATGACCAGTCGCTGCCGCGGGGGAAGAGCGGCGCACCGGCTGCGCCCGCCACCGCTGCAACCGCCTCTGCCACGGTCGGCGGATAGGCCATGGTGATCAGCGGCACGCCGGGCTTCGCGATGCCAGCCTTCTCCCGCGCGATCGCCTCGGCGGTGTCGCCCAGGAACGCCTGGTGATCGATGCCCAGCTGCGCGATGGCCGTGGCGGCGGGGGCCGGGATCACGTTGGTTGCATCCAGCCGCCCGCCAAGCCCGACCTCGATGATGCAGGCGTCCGCGCGCGTGCGGGTGAAGGCGAGGAAGGCGACCGCCGTCGTCACCTCGAAGAAGCTCGCACCGATGTCCGCGCCCGCTTCCAGCACCTCCGCCAGCAGCGCTGCCAGCTCCGCGTCCCCGATCAGGCGGCCGGCGACCCGGATGCGCTCGTTGAAGCGCACGAGATGCGGGCTGGTATAGACGTGGACGGTCTTGCCCGCTGCCTCCAGCGCCGCGCGCAGGAAGGCGCAGGTCGATCCCTTGCCGTTGGTGCCGGCGACATGGATCACCGGCGGCAGTGCCCGTTGCGGATCGCCCAGCCGCGCGAGCAGCCGCGTGATCCGGTCGAGCCCCAGCACGTCGGCCCCCGGGCCGAGTGCCATCAGGCGGTCGAGCTGGAACTGTACGGCGGGGTCGGCGGAACGGGCATGGTCGGGCATGGCAGCGCCCTTAGCGCCGCTTGGCGCCGCCGTCGCGGGGGAAGTGGCGCCGGCTCGTGTCGGAGAGCCGGCGCCCGCGGATCACGCCGCCTGCTTGTTGCCCACGCACAGGAAATCGATCAGCTCGGCCAGCGTGCTGCGCAGTTCCTTGCGGTGCGTGACCATGTCGATCAGGCCATGGTCGCGGTAGTACTCCGACGTCTGGAAATCGTCCGGCAGCTTCTCGCGGATCGTGCTCTCGATCACGCGGCGGCCGGTGAAGGCCAGCGTCGCCTTGGGCTCGGCGATCTGCACGTCGCCCAGCATCGCATAGGCGGCCATTACCCCGCCCGAGGTCGGGTCGGTGAGCACGACGATGTACGGGAGCCCCGCATCATGCAGCATCTCGATCGCCACGGTGGTGCGCGGCATCTGCATCAGGCTCAGGATGCCCTCCTGCATGCGCGCGCCGCCGGAGGCGGTGAAGACGATGAACGGGCAGTTCTGCTCGATCGCCTTTTCCACGCCGGCGATGAACGCCTCGCCCACGGCCTGGCCCATCGATCCGCCCATGAAGCCGAAGTTCTGCACGCCCACCACGGCCTTGTGGCCGTCGATCGTGCCCAGCGCGTTGATCCAGGCATCGCTGTCCCCAGTGCTGGCGCGCGCGGCCTTCAGCCGATCGGCATAGCGCTTGGAATCGCGGAACTTGAGCGGGTCCTCCGGCACGGTCGGGCTCGGCAGCGTCTCGCAGCTGCCCTCGTCAAACAGATAGGCGAAGCGCTCCTTGGGGCCGATGCGTTCGTGATGGTCGCACATCGGGCAGACATATTGGTTCTCCTCCAATTCCTTGGTGAAGACCATCTGACCGCAGCCCTTGCACTTGTGCCACAGATTGTCGGGCGTCTGGCGCGGGGCGACGAAGGGGAGCGCGTTGCGAACGCGGGTAATCCAGCTCATGCAAGTTCCTTCCGGGCGCTCGCCAGCGCGGCGGCGAGCGACTGAATATAGGTGCGCACCGGCTCCGCCGCAGCGGTGCCGTGTACGCCGACGATCTCCACGATCGCCGATCCGACCACCACGCCGTCGGCCACGCCGCCGATCGCGGCAGCCTGTTCGGGCGTGCGGACGCCGAAGCCCACCGCGATCGGCAGGTCGGTCGATTGCTTCAGCCGCGCCACCGCCTCGTCGATCGAGGCCTGGGCCGCCTGCTGCTTGCCGGTGATCCCGGCGACGGACACGTAGTAGAGGAAGCCATCGGCGCCATCGAGCACCGCCGGCAGTCGCGCCACGTCGGTGGTGGGGGTGGCGAGCCGGATCGGCGCGATGCCGCGCGCGCGCAGCGCGACGCCCAGGCTGTCGTCCTCTTCCGGCGGGATGTCGACGCAGATCACGCCGTCCACGCCCGCATCCGCTGCCGCCTCCGCGAACCAGTCGGCACCGCGGCGGACCATCGGGTTGGCATAGCCCATCAGCACCAGCGGCACGTCGGCGTGCCGGCTGCGGAACTCGCGGACGATCGTCAGGATGTCTGCGGTGGTGGTGCCCGCGTCCAGGCTGCGGATGTTGGCCAGCTGGATCGCCGGCCCGTCCGCCATCGGATCGGTGAACGGCATGCCGAGCTCGATCACGTCGGCGCCGCCCGCGACCAGCGCATCCAGGATCGCACCCGTGGCCTCTGGGTTCGGATCGCCGGCGGTCACGAAGGTGACCAGCGCCGCGCGCCCCTGCTCACGGCAGCGCGCGAAAGTGTCGGCGATGCGGCTCATATCGCGACCCCAAGGGCGGCTGCGACCGTGAAGATGTCCTTGTCACCGCGCCCGCACAGGTTGGCGAGGATGATCTGATCTTCCCGCATTTCCCGTGCCTTGCGCGACACTGCTGCGATCGCATGCGAAGGTTCGAGCGCGGGGATGATGCCCTCGCTCCGGCACAGCAGCTGGAAGGCGTCGAGCGCTTCCACGTCCGTCACCGCCTCATACTTCACGCGGCCGATCTCGTGCAGCCAGCTGTGCTCCGGCCCGATGCCCGGATAATCGAGTCCGGCCGAGATCGAGTGCGCCTCGGCGATCTGGCCGTCCTCGTCCTGCAGCAGGTACGTCTTGTTGCCGTGGAGGATGCCCGGCGCGCCGCCGGCAAGGCTGGCCGCATGCTGCTTGTCCAGGCCATGGCCGGCGGCCTCGATGCCGAGCATCGCCACGTCGGCGTCGTCCAGGAACGGGTGGAACAGCCCGATCGCGTTCGATCCGCCACCGATCGCCGCCACCAGCAGGTCGGGCAGGCGGTTGATGCGCGACAGCATCTGCGCGCGCGCCTCGCGCCCGATCACCGACTGGAAATCGCGCACCAGCTCCGGATAGGGATGCGGGCCGGCCGCGGTGCCGATGATGTAGAAGGTGTCGTGGACGTTCGCGACCCAGTCGCGCAGCGCCTCGTTCATCGCGTCCTTCAGCGTCGCCGCGCCGCTCGCCACCGGGCGGACTTCCGCCCCCAGCAGCTTCATGCGGAACACGTTCGGCTGCTGCCGCTCGACGTCCTTGGCACCCATGAAGATCGTGCAGGGCAGGCCGAAGCGCGCGCACACGGTCGCGGTCGCCACGCCGTGCTGGCCCGCGCCCGTCTCTGCGATGATCCGCGTCTTGCCCATCCGCATCGCCAGCAGAATCTGGCCGATGCAGTTGTTGATCTTGTGCGCGCCCGTGTGATTGAGCTCGTCGCGCTTGAACCACACCTGCGCGCCCATGCCCGGTGCCGCGCTCTCGCGCAGCGTCTCGGTGAGCCGCTCGGCATAGTAGAGCGGGCTCGGTCGCCCGACATAATGTTCGAGCAGGTCGTCGAACTGGGCCTGGAACGCCGGATCGGCCTTGGCCGCGCGATATTCGCGCTCCAGGTCCAGGATCAGCGGCATCAGCGTCTCGGCGACATAGCGGCCGCCGAACTGGCCGAAATGGCCGCGCTCGTCGGGCTGGGCGCGGAAGGTGTTGGGCGCGTTCATGGCCCCGGCTTTAGCAGCGGCGGGGACGCCCTCAACCCCTTTCCGCGCGCATACCACCCTCAGACGCGGGTGACGGCCCCCAGGAAGGCGCCGATCCGCGCCGGATCCTTGACCCCAGGCGCCTCCTCGACCCCGGACGAGACGTCGACCAGCGGTGCGCCGGTACGCGCGATCGCCTCGGCCACGTTCGCCGGATCGAGCCCGCCCGACAATGCCCAGGGCAGCGGGTGCCGGAACCCGTCGAGCAGCGTCCAGTCGAAGCGTAGCCCCATGCCCCCCGGCAGTGCCGCGCCCGGCGGCGTCTTCGCATCATAGAGGATGCGATCCGCCGCCCCGGCATAGCTGCGCGCGGCATCCAGATCGGCGCGGGTCTTCACCGCCACCGCCGCCCAGGTGTCCCGGCGCAGGCGGCTGCGGATCGCCGCCACCCGTTCGGGCGCGGTCTTGTGCAGCTGGATCGAGTCGAGCCGCCCTGCCGCCACCGCTGCGTCGAGCAACGCGTCGTCGGGATCGACGAACACGCCCACGCGCCGCACCTGTGCGGGCACCCGCGCGGCCAGCCCCGCGGCCAGGTCCAGCCCGACGTTGCGAGGGGAGGGCGCGAAGAACACGAACCCGACATGGCTCGCCCCGCCAGCCACCGCCGCGTCGAGCGTGGCGGGCGTCGAGAGGCCGCAGATCTTGGCGGAAACTGACATGGCAGCCCGATAGAACAGCCGGACGGCAGGCGCGAGGGGAAAGCACATGCGCTCGCCCTTCCGCATCTCAGGCGGCAGGCGCCGGGACAACCGAGGCTCAGCGCTGGGTCGAATGCTCCTTGGGACCCGCCGCCGGGGCTCGCCGGGCGTGCTTGTCGGGGGCACGGCAGATCCGCCGCACCGGCTGACAGGCGATGCCGATGTTGGAGCATTGCTGCCGCCCCGCGACGGTCGTGCAGGCACGGCACTGCTGCTGCACCTCGACACAGCTTTGCGGGCTCGCAAGGAGCGCCAGGGCGACTGCCAACATCGTGCGAGGCTGCGCCTCGACCGTCCGGTTGTCAATCAGGCGGGAATCGCCCCGCCGCCGCGATGGTGCTCGCCCGGGAGGGGAAAGCTTACAGCGTCGCGCCGATCGCGCGTGCCGCCTCGTCCGGATCTTCCGCCTGGGTAATCGGCCGCCCGATCACCAGGATCGAGGCGCCGGAGTCGAGCGCCGCGCGCGGGGTGACCACCCGCTTCTGGTCGCCGACCTTGCCCTGCGCCGGACGCACGCCCGGCACCACGAAAAAGCCGTCGCGCCATGCGGCACGCGCTGCGCGCACCTCCTCGCCCGAACAGACGATGCCGTCGACACCCGCGGACTTGGCGAGTTCCGCCAGCCGCACGACCTGTTCGTGCGGGTCCGGGGACAGGCCGATCGAGCGCAGGTCGTCGCTGTCCAAGCTGGTGAGCATCGTCACCGCCACCACCTTGGTACCCGTCGGCGCTGCCGCCTTGGCATCCTCCAGCATCGCCCGGCCGCCTGCGGCATGGACGGTCAGGATCGCGGGCTTGATCGGCCCCAGCGCCTGGATCGCCTTGGCGACCGTGTTCGGGATGTCGTGGAACTTCAGGTCCAGGAAGATCGGCAGGCCGATGTCCGCCATCTCGCGGACACCCTGGCGGCCGTTCGCCATGAAGAATTCCAGCCCCAGCTTGATGCCGCCGACATGGCGTTGGACGCGCTTTGCCAGCGCCTTGGCACGTTCGAGATCGGGAGTATCGAGAGCGACGTAGATCGGAGAGGTCATGAACGGTCCTGGGTAATCGTGCCCGGGGTGCCCGGCGTGATCGGGTGCTCGCCCAGCGCGTTGTCGGTCACCGGCGCGTCCACGGCATGGACCGGGGTCACGGCCGGGGCAGGGGCCGGCACCACGCGCGCGGTAGGCAGGTCGCCCGGCGCCAGCGTGGCCGGCGGCGTCGCCTGCGCGGCACGCAGGTCCGCCAGCGCCCGCTCCGTCGCGGCGATCCGCTGCCGTGCCCGCCACCGCACCGTCACCAGCGACAGATAGGCCGGTACAAAGCCCAGCAGGAAGGTGACGATCAGCAGCAGCGGCAGGTTCACGTCCGCCACGACGCTGCCCCACAGGCGAACGGGTACCATCGTCATGTTGTTGAGGCTGAAGGCCACCACGACCCCGACGAGCAGCGCCCAGAACAGGGTTTTCAGGAATTGCATGGCCGTGCCCCTATGGTTTGCGGTCGCCGCCTGCTTAGGCGGGGAGCGCCGCGCGGGCAAGGAGGGTCGGGAGCGGGCGCTTCAGGCGCGGTCCACCACCGCCCAGATCGGCAGGTGATCGGATGCGGTCCGTGCCGCCGCCGTGTCGTGGACGCCGGCGTCCACGATCTTGAGTTCGGGCGAGGCCATGATCCGGTCGAGCTTGCCCACCGGCCGGCGGGCGTGAAAGCTCGGCCCCGTCGCGGCGAACCGGTGGTGCCGCGCAAAGTCGCGCAGGCAGCCCGACGCTGCGCTCCATTCGTTGAGATCGCCCATCAGCACCGTCGGCATCGCGCGCGCTGCGCTGTCGCAATGGCTCAGGATCGCCGCGGCCTGCTTGCGTCGCCACAGGCCAGACAGGTCCAGGTGCATGCCGACCGCGCGCAGCAGCATGCCGCCGATGCGGAGGTCGGCCGACACCGCGCCGCGCGGCTCCAGCGCGGGCAGCTCGATCCGCTCGCAATCCAGCACCTGCGCCGACTTGCGGATCAGCAGCGCATTGCCGTGCCAGCCCATGCTCTGCGCGCGTGCCGCCAAGGGGACGGCACGCCAGTCGGTATGCTCCTCCAGCATATGCTCGGGGATCACGCCCATGCGCTGGCCGAAGCGGCGATCGCATTCCTGCAGGGCGATCACGTCGGCGTCGATCTCGCGCAGCACCTCCAGCGTGCGCTCCGGCCGGCGGCGCCGATCGGTGCCCAGGGCCTTGCGCATGTTGTAGCTGGCGATCTTGATCATCCGGGATGCCTGTTGGGGAAAGCGCTGAAGAGATGGGGAAACAAGTGCGGCGGCGCCGAACTGGTTCCGCGTGCGAAAGGATTCAGGCGGCTTGGCCGCTTATCCGCGCGGCAGGGTGATGGTGGCGAGCAGGCCGCCCCCGTCGCGATTGGCGAGCGCGATCGCGCCACCGGCATCGCCGACGATCGCCTGCGCGAGCGCCAGGCCCAGGCCGATGCCGCCGGTCTCGCGGTTGCGCGACGTTTCCAGGCGGGTGAACGGCTGGAACACCCGCGCGATCTGGTCCGGCGGGATGCCGGGGCCGCGGTCGGCCACCTCGATGCGCACGCGCGCCGGATCGGCGACCAGCCGCACCTCAGCGCCGCCCGCATATTTCACCGCATTCTCGATCAGGTTGCGGATCGCGCGCCGCATCAGCGTCGGCCGCAGGCGCAGCCGCTGGCGCTCCGCCTCCTCGAACGAAACTTCGGCACCCAAATCGCGGAAGTCCTCGACCACCGCGTCTACCAGCGCCGCCAGGTCCACCTGCGTCTCGGGTTCGCTCGGACGGCCCAGGCGCGCGAGCGACAGGATGTCCTCCAGCGTGCGGTTCATCTCGTCGATGGTCTCCGCCATGCGCGCGCGGTCGGCGTCATCCTCGACCGATTCGATGCGGACGCGGAGCGCCGCGAGCGGCGTGCGCAGGTCGTGCCCGATCGCACCCAGCATCCGGTCCTTTTCCTCCAGCATCCCGCTCACGCGCACGCTCATGCCGTTGAACGCGGCGATCACCGCGCGCACGTCGCCCGGCCCGGATTCCTCGACCGTGTTGGCGGCCGATCCCGGGCGATAGTCATGCGCCGCCTGCGCCAGCGCGCGCAGCGGCTTGGAGATGCGGCGCCCGATCCACAGCACCGGCAGCAGGACGAAGCCATAGAGGATCAGCGTCTGCGCCACGAGCTGCCACACCAGCCCCTGCTGGGTGTTCGGCCAGGGCGTCTCCAGCACCAGCCAGCCGTGACCCGGAATTTCGGCCGCCACTTTCAGCGTGGCGCCGAAACGCCGAAGACGCTCGGCGTGGACCCGGTCCATCCGGCGCACGACGGGGCTGTCCGGATCGACCAGCCGGATCTCCGTCTCGATGCGGCCGACCTGGAGCCCAGCGTCGGCAAAGGCGCTGCGAACCGCCGCCTCGAACTCGCCGTCGCTGGGTTCCTGGTGGGTCAGCGGGTTGTCCGGCACCAGTCGCACGGCGCGCGGGCGGTCCCGATCGGGTCCGCGCGGATCCACCGGCCGGCCGCCGCGCAGGCGCTCCGCCGCGTCCACCATGCGGGTCACGGCGGGCACCGTCACCTGGGCGAAGCGCACGGCGCGCCGCTCGCGCAGCAGCATGCCGAAGTTGATCGCCTGCGCGACGAACAGCGCGATCGCGACCAGCAGCGCAATCTGGCCGGAGAGGCTGCGAGGCCACAGCCGGTTCAAAGCCGGGTGACCTCGCTGGCCAGCGTATAGCCGCCGCCCCAGACCGTCTTGATGATCTCGGGGTTCTTGGGGTCGGTCTCGATCTTCTTGCGCAGGCGGCTGATCTGGTTGTCGATGGCGCGATCGAACGCCGCCGCCTCGCGCCCCTGGGTCAGGTCGAGCAGCTGGTCACGGGTCAGCACCTGGCGCGGCCGCGTCACCAGCGCGTGGAGCAGGTTGTATTCGCCCGTCGACAGGGGCACCGACACGCCCTCGCGGTCGACCAGGCTGCGCTCTCCGCTCTTCAACACCCAGCCGGCAAAGGCGAAGGAGCCGCTTTCCGGCGCATGCTGGCGCACGCCACCGGCGGCCAGGCGCCGCAGCACCACCTTGATCCGTGCCGCCAGCTCGCGCGGCGAGAACGGCTTCACCACATAATCGTCGGCGCCCATCTCCAGCCCGACGATGCGGTCGGTCTCCTCGGCGCGCGCGGTCAGCAGGATCACCGGGGTGTCGCTGGTCTCGCGGATATGGCGGCACAGCGACAGCCCGTCCTCGCCCGGCATCATGATGTCGAGCACGACGAGGTCGATCGCGTACGCCGCCATGCGCGCACGTGCGCCCTCGGCGTCGCCGGCTTGCGTCACGCGAAAGCCCTGCTTGCTCAGATACTGGGCAAGCGGCTCCCGGATCGAGCGTTCGTCGTCGACCAGCAGCAGGTGGGGAATATCGGCCATGGAAAGGGGACCTATCACACTCCCGCGCCAGCGACAGCCGGGCGGAAAGCGCCGGGCGGTGTGGCACCGCCCGGCGGGGAATGTCAGTCGTTTGCGCTTTCGGCGGGTGCCGGCGGGGCGTGACGGCCCGAGCGCGCCTTCATCCGCTCGCGCAGCGCGTTCTGCTCGGCGGCGTCGATACGGCCGTCGCGGTTGGCGTCCATCCGCTCGAAGCGCGTGGTTGCCGCGGCGCGGAACTCCTCGCGGCTGATCGCGCCATCCTTGTTGGCGTCGACGCGCGCCAGCATCCGCTCGCCCATGCCGCCGCGCCGGTGCATGCCCGGTGCAGGCTTGCCGGCCGGGGCCTTGCCATCGGCCGGGGCATTTCCGCCGCCACGACGATGCGGCGGGCGCATCTCGGTCGCGTCGACCTTGCCGTCCTTGTTCTGGTCCATGCGCGCGAACTGGACGTCGGCGGCTGCCAGCGCCTCCTCGCGGGTGAGGACGCCATCCTTGTTGGCGTCGATCATGGCCATCGGGCCGGCGCGGCGCGGCGCCGGGGTGTCCTGCTGGCCCGCCTGGGCGACGCCGGTCAGCATGGTGGCGGCCAGCGCTGCCGCAACTACGAACTTCTTCATCGCAAAAGCCTCTGCATTGCTTGCCGGGGCAGGGTGCCGCGGCGATGGCTCGTTATCTGGGCCCGGCCTGTCGCACCGGTATGTCGCGCGACCGGAAAACTGTCGCAAATTGTCTCGGCACTCAGTCCCGCTTCGCGGTCTGGCCGAACAGGTTGCGGCGCGCTTCCTCCGTCATCTCGCCGCTGCTCGCGTTCACCGTCTCGCCGAGCGCGTAGGCGCGTCCGGTCGCAGGCCGCGTGCGGATCGCCTCGAACCAGCGCTGGACGTTGGGGAAGTCGGTCAGGTCCTGGCCCTGCGCTTCATGCGGCACGATCCAGGGATAGGCGGCCATGTCCGCGATCGAATAGTCGCCCGCGATGAACGCGCGCCCTTCCAGCCGCCGGTCAAGGACGCCGTACAAGCGGTTGGTTTCCTTGAGGTAGCGCTCGATCGCATAGGGGATCTTCTCTGGCGCATAGCGATTGAAATGATGGTTCTGCCCCAGCATCGGGCCGAGCCCGCCCATCTGCCACATCAGCCATTGCGTCTGCTCGACGCGGGTGCGCAGGTCCGGCCCCAGGAAGCGTCCGGTCTTCTCGGCCAGGTAAAGCAGGATCGCCCCGGATTCGAAGATGCTGATCGGTTCGCCGCCGTCCGCCGGTTCGTCGTCGACGATCGCCGGCATGCGGTTGTTGGGCGCGATCTTCAGGAAGTCGGGCGCGAACTGCTCGCCCTTGCCGATGTTCACCGGATGGATGGTGTAGGGGAGGCCGGTCTCCTCCAGGAACAGCGTGATCTTGTGGCCGTTCGGGGTCGGCCAATAGTGGAGATGGATCATCGGCAGGGCTCCTTGTTTCGGTGCGGAGACATGGGCGGGCGGGCTGGCACGCGCAAGGCGAGGGAACGCGCACAGGCCGTGCGCGTATGGTTCCCAGGCGCGGCGGTGACGGTCGCGCGCGGCAAGGGGAGAGCGCGATGGCGAACGGCAGCCCGGCAGCAGGGGCGCAGCGCTCCTCCTTGCGGTCCTGGCCCGGAGGGCGCGCATGACCACCCACGACACCTCGCAGATGCTGGGGACCCGCCCGGCCGACGACCTCGATGGCGCCGCGCTTGCTGAGTGGATGGCGCAGGCGGTCGACGGGTTCGAAGGGCCGCTCGCCTATGTCCGCTTCGCCGGAGGGCGCCGCAACCGCACCTATCGCATCGACACGCCCGAGCGCGCTTATGTGCTCCGGCGCCGCCCGTCAGAGCCGCAGGGAACCGCGATCCATCCGCTCGAACGCGAGTTCGGCTTGCTCCAGGCGCTGCAGCCGACCGGCTTCCCTGCGCCGCGTCCACTGGCGCTCTGCACCGACGCCGAAGTGATCGGCGAGCCCTTCTACGTGATGCAACTTGTGGAGGGCCGCACCCCCTGGGACGAGACCATG
The DNA here is from genome assembly GCF_004341505.2 of Sphingomonas sp. JUb134. NCBI lineage: Bacteria > Pseudomonadati > Pseudomonadota > Alphaproteobacteria > Sphingomonadales > Sphingomonadaceae > Sphingomonas > Sphingomonas sp. JUb134. The sequence continues at coordinate 2,506,724 of NZ_SLYP02000001.1, read as the reverse complement.
CCCGGCATGACGCCCGCCCATCGCCGGGAACATTATGATGCTTGGATCGACGCGCTCGCGGCGCTCCATGCGATCGACCCGGCGCCGCTCGCCTTGGACGCGATCGGCTTCACCGAATGTCGGCTCGACCGCAAGCTCGGCCATTGGACCGCCAAGCCGCACGCCCGCGCGACGCCCAAGCTCGCCCGGCTTGCCGACTGGCTTCCGGCCGCGCTTCCGGATCGTGCGCCGCCCGCGATCGTCCACGGCGACTTCCGTCTCCAGAACCTCCTTTTCTCGCAGGAGGGCGTTCGCGTGGCGGCTGTGCTCGACTGGGACCAGGCCGGCGTCGGCGACCCGCGCATCGACCTTGCCTATGTGCTCGCGCGCTGGGTGAGCGGCACGGAACTCCACCCCGGCTTGGACGAACTCGCCGGCGCCGAAAGCGGCATCCCGTCGGCAGACGAGATGGTGGCGCGCTATTGTCAGGCGAGCGGCCGCCAAGCTGGCACGGCCCTCGACTGGCACCTCGCCTACACGCTCTTCCGCCTCGCGCTTCTGGAGCAGGAACAGGCCCCCGGCCATAGCGCGACCCTCGCGGCCACCGCCTGGACCTACGCTCAGCGCGCCGGCGCATAGTCCCGACCTGCATCCCACTCCGGCAAAGGCTGCGGCCCAGCTGGCAAGGCGGCAGTGATGTCGGCCGCTTCCCCCCGTGCTCCTGCGAAGGCAGGAGCCCAGGGTTCCAAGCACCGCAAGTCGTTGGTCTGCTTGGCCCTGGATTCCTGCCTTCGCAGAAATACGGCGGATCCACGAACCAGCACATCCTCGCGCGGGCCCCCGCCGGCCGGCCTCACCCCCGCTTGCGGATCAGCCCCTCCTGCGCGACGCTCGCCACCAGCCGACCATCACGCGTGAAGATCCGCCCGCGGTTGAACCCGCGCCCGTTCCCCGCCCACGGGCTGTCCGTCGTGTAGAGCAGCCAGTCGTCGAACCGGAACGGCTCGTGCAGCCACAACGCATGGTCCAGGCTCGCCGTCTGCATGCGCGGGTCGCCCAGCCGCACCGAATGCGGCATCATCGACGTGCCGAGCAGCAGCATGTCGCTGGCATAGGCGAGCACCGCCCGGTGCAGCGCCGGGTCGTCGGGCAGGGGAGCGACCGTGCGGAACCAGCTGTGCTGCACCGGCGGCCGCGGTTCGGAGCGCAGCCAGTCGCCCGGCGCCACCGGCCGCATCTCGATCGGGCGCGGCTGGGCAAGGAACTTGCGCACCGGGTCCGACAGCTCGCCTGCCATTTCCGCCTGCACCTGCGCTTCGGATCCCAACGCCTCGGGCGGCGGCACGTCCGGCATCGCGTCCTGGTGGTGCAGCCCTTCCTCCTGGTGCTGGAAGGAGGCGGCGAGCACCAGGATCGGCTGCCCGCGCTGCAACGCCATCACCCGCCGCGTGGCGAAGCTCCGCCCGTCGAAGTCGCGGGTCACGCGGAAGATGATCGGATGCTCGGCATCGCCTGCACGCATGAAATAGGCGTGGAGCGAGTGGGCGATCTTGTCGTCGACGGACTGCTGCGCCGCCTGAAGCGCCTGGCCGATCACCTGGCCGCCGAACACGCGCCCGCGCCCGCCGGGCAGCCGCGCGCCCCGGTACAGGTCCGTGTCCAGTTCCTCCAGGTCGAGCAGCGCGGTCAGCGTCTCGACCAGTCGTTCCGGGGTGTACGTCATGGGAATAGTCGTTCCTTCGATCCGATCGTACCAATAGGCACATGCTTTACGTATTCGGCAAGCACTTATCCGTCGCGCTTGACGGCGCCGGCTGCCGGGTCTTGAAGCCGCGCCGTGTCCACGCACCAACCGATCGAACCGCCGCCGGGCTCGGCCCTGCCCGCCTGCACCCTCGCGGAGGCGACGGCGCGGCTCACCGCACCCGGCGCGCGGTACGAGATGGAGACGGTGACGATCCGCGGCGTGCCGACCCGCACCTGGAAGCACGCGCCGCGCAGCCTCGCCGCGCTCGCCCAGGCGTCCCGCGCCCATGGCGATCGCCTGTTCCTGGTCCACAAGGACGAACGCGTCACCTTCGAGGCGAGCTATCGCGCGGTCGCCACGCTCGCCGCAGCCCTCTCCGCGCGCGGCATCGTCAAGGGCGACCGGGTTGCGATCGCGATGCGCAACCGCCCGCAATGGCCGATCGCGCTGATGGCGATCGCGAGCCTGGGTGCCATCGCCGTGCCGCTCAACGCCTGGTGGACCGGCGGCGAACTCGCCTTCGCGCTCGCCGACACCGGCGCCCGCCTGCTGATCGCCGACGCGCGCCGCCACGAACGGCTGCTCGACCACTATGCGAAGTTGCCGGCGCTGGAGGCGGTGCTCGTCTCCGGCTGGCGCGAGCCTCTGGGCGGTGACGCCGAGCTCCTGGAGGCGCTGATCGGCAGCCCGAATGATTGGGCGTGCCTTCCCGAGACTGCGTTCCCCGAAGCGGAGGTCGCGCCCGACGATCCCGTCACCATCTTCTATACCAGCGGCACCACCGGGGGTCCCAAGGGTGCGGTCGGCACCCACCGCAACCTGATGAGCAACATCCTCTCCTCCGCCTTCGTCTCCGCCCGCACGCTGCTGCGGCGCGGGGCGCCGCTGCCGGAGCGCTTGCCGGCGCAGACGGTGCTGCTGCCGATCCCGCTGTTCCACGTCACCGCGTGCAGTGCCTTCCTGATGATCGCGCTGGCGACCGGCGGCACGATCGTGCTGATGCGCAGATGGGACCCTGCCGCCGCCATGGCGCTGATCGAGCGGGAGCGGATCGAGGCGATCGGCGGCGTTCCCGCCATCGCCTGGCAGCTGCTCGAGCACCCCGATCGCCCCGCGCACGATCTCTCCTCGCTCGTCCGCATCGCCTATGGCGGCGCGCCGGCCGCGCCCGAACTCGCCCGCCGCATCCACTCGGAATTCGGCGCAATGCCCAGCAACGGCTGGGGCATGACCGAGACCATGGCCACCGTCGCCAGCAATGCGGCGGAGGACTATCTCGCCCGCCCGACCAGCTGCGGCCCGCCGGTCGCGACCGCCGACCTCAAGATCCTCTGCCCTGAAACCGGCGAGCCGCTTCCGCACGGCCAAGTCGGCGAACTCTGGGCACGCGGGCCGATGGTGGTGCGGGGCTATTGGAACCGGCCGCAGGAAACCGCCGCCAGCTTCGTCGATGGCTGGGTCCGCACCGGGGATCTCGCCCGCCTGGACGCGGACGGCTTCTGCCACATCGTCGATCGCCTGAAGGACGTGGTGATCCGCGGCGGCGAGAACATCTACGCGGCCGAGGTGGAGGACGTGCTCTACGCGCACCCGGCGGTCACCGACTGCGCCCTGATCGGCATCCCCCACCGCACGCTCGGCGAACAGCCGGCCGCCGTCGTCCATCTCGCGCCGGGTACGCAGGCCGACGAGGCCGAGCTGCAAGCCTGGGTCGGCGCGCGCCTCGCGGCCTTCAAGGTGCCGGTCGCGATCCGCTTCGTCGAGGCGACGCTGCCCCGCAACCCCAACGGCAAGATCCTGAAGCAAACGCTCCGGGAGATGTTCGCCCCCGGCTCCTGACACCACCGTGCTCCTGCGCAGGCAGGAGCCCAGGGTCAGGAATGCGGTTGTCCGCGACCCGAGGTTCCCGCCTCCGCGGGAGCACCGCAGCTTGGAAGCACCTCAATCTTCGATCTCGTACCCCGGCGAAGGCCGGGGCCCAGTCGGGATGGCCTCGGCAGCTAAGGAGCAACGACCCCGCCCGGTTCGGGCGTGCCTACGCCCGGCTAGACCGCGCCAGCGACACCAGCACCCAAAACCCTAGCAGCGTCAGCACCGCCGTCAGCGCCGCAAGCGCATGCCATCCGCCATGCTCCCAGAACCAGCCGCCCAGCGTCCCCGTTACGCTCGACCCGACATAGTAGAACAGCAGGTACAGCGACGCCGCATGCCCCTTCGCGCCCTGCGCTACCCGCCCGACCCAGCCGCTCGCCACCGAATGGCCGATGAAGAAGCCGATCGTCAGCAGCGTGATGCCGGCCACGATCCACACCAGGCTCGCCGACAGGGTGAGCGCGATCCCGGCGAGCAGCAGCGCCAGCCCCACGCCCAGCGTGCGCGCCCGGCCATGCCGGTCGGCGAGCCGCCCCGCGCTGGAGGAGGCGACCATGCCCAGCGCATAGGTCAGGAAGATCATGCTGCTCGCCGTCTGCCCCAGGTGATAGGGTGCTGCTGCCAGCCGGAACCCGGCATAGTTGAACAGCGCCACGAACACGCTCATCAGCAGGAAGGCGAGGGTGAACAGCCGCATCAGCCGGGGGTCGCGCAGATGCGCCCGCCACGTCCGAAGGTGAAAGCGAAGGTCGAAGCCCCGCACCACCGCGAAGTTGCGCGACGCCGGCAGCAGCAGCACGAAACCCACCGCCGCCGCCAGGTCGAGTGCCCCCAACAGCCCCATCGCCCCGCGCCAGCTGGTCAGGTCGGTCGCCAGGCCCATGCCGACGCGCCCCGCCATGCCGCCGAACGCCGTGCCCGCGACGTAGAGGCCCATGGCACGCCCCAGGTGGGCCGGCTCGATCTCCTCGGCCAGATAGGCCATCGCCACCGCCGGCACGCCACCCAGCACGAGCCCTACCAGCGCACGCGCCGCGAGCAGCAGGGAGAAGCTCGGCGTCAGCGCCGCGGCAAGGTTGAGCACGGCTGCGCCTGCCATCGACACGAACATCAGCCCACGCCGCGGCACCATCTGCGAAAAGGCGCCCGCGACGAAGATCGCCAGCGCCAGCAAGCCGGTGGTCAGCGACAGCGCCAGCGATGCAATCCCCGGCGCCACGCCGAAGTCGCGCGCGAACTCCGGCAGCAGCGGCTGCACGCAGTAGATCAGCGAAAAGGTGGCGAACCCGGCCAGGAACAGCGCCAGGCTGATGCGGCGGTAGGCGCGCGTCCCATATGCCGTCCATTGCGGCTGGCGGGGCGGGTCGGTGTCGGGCGCTTCCAGAAGAACGGTATCGGTCACGCCCGCCATGTGGGCAGGCCCGGCCCCTCTGTCCAACCCGCGCTGCGGATCAGCCGACCTCAGCCCGCATAGGGATCGTAGCTGCCAAACGTCCAGGCGTTCCCCTCGGGATCGCGGGCGCTGTAGCTGCGGCCCCCATAGGGCTGGTCCTCGGGCGGCAGGAAGACCTCGGCGCCCGCTGCCGCCGCCGTCGCGGCATGGCCGTCCACATCGTCCACCACCAGGTAGAGCGACTGGGTCACGCAGCCCGCCTCGGCAGCCGTGCGCATGCGCGCCGCCTGTGCAAAGGGCGTGTCGATTGCAGACGACACCAGGATCATCTGCCCCGCCCAAACCAGCTCGGCATGGTCCACTCGGGAGGTGTCCGCGTCGCTGTAGACGGCATGGCGCACGAAGCCAAAGGCCGCGCACAGGAAGTCGATCGCATGCGGCGCATCGGCATAGCGCAGCACCGGGATCAAGGCAGGACGCACCGTCATCGCGACTCTCCTCGAAAGCGGGCGCAGGCCCGTCTCGGACGCGATGCTACGCCTCTGCCGGCCTGCTACGCCAGCGTCTCGTCGTCGCGATATTTGATCTGGAGGTAGCGGTTGCGCGTCGCCAGGCTGTCCAGGTCGCCCTGCGCCAGCTGCCGGCTCATGTCGGCGATCTCCTCGTCGATCAGCTTCAGCCCCTCGACCAGCTGGTCGTCCGGGGTGCGGCCGTTGCGCTCCACCCGGCGCAGCGGCTCGGGCACGCGCTGGTAGCCGCGCACCAGCTCGGGCAGCTGTTCGCCGACCAGCTTGCGCACCTCGGCCGCCGCGGGCTCGCGCTCGTCGAGCGCGCCCAGCTGCTGGCTGAGCGTATCGAGCCGCACGCCGATTGAGTCGGTGAGCGTACGTGCCGGCGCGGGCAGGGCGGGGCGCTGCGTCTCGAGCCAGCGCTCGGTCTGCTGCGGCAGCGCCTTCAGCGGCGCCGTCGCGAACGTCTCGGGCGTGGCCGCCTTCACCACCGGGAAGATCGCGAACAGCGCGGTGGCGGCGATCAGCAGCGCCATCACCAGCATCGCCCCGCCGATCCCCAGCGGTACGAACCAGCCGACTACCAGCGCCCCGATCAGGATCGCGAGGTCGGCCGCGGCGATGCGGCCCAGCCGCCGCAGCACCTCGGCCTCGCGCCTGCGCTTCACGCGCTGCGCACCGCCGCGATAACGGTCGCGCGATCGCTCCAGCACTTCGGTCGATCGGGCAATCTGGTGGTCGACTTCGCTCTGCATAGGGGTTCCTTACAGCGCCTCGAGCTTGAAGGTCTCGCCGCCGCCACCCGCGTTCTGCGCGGCACCTTCCGCCCGGGCGATATAGCCCTTCGACCGCTCGACTTCGTTCGACAGCGTGTTGACCGTCGTCTTCATGCTGTCGAGCGCCTTCAGCTTGAACACGTCGATCGCGTCCATCGTGTCGTAGATGTTCTGGAACGCGCGCTGCAGCGTCTCGACCGGGATGGTGGAGGCCGCCGCCTGCTCGTGGATCTGCGCGGTCTGCGACTTGAGCAGCTTGCCCGTCGAATCGATGATGTTCGCGGTCGTGGTGTTGAGCGCGGTGATCTGTTCGAGCACCAGCTTCTGGTTGGTGAGCGCCTGCGCCACCGTCACCGCCGTGCGCAGCGCGCCGACCGTGGTGGTGGAGGCGCGATCGACGCCCTTCACCAGCTCGACATTGTTCTTCTTGACCAGGTCCAGCGCCAGATAGCCCTGCACCGTCACCGCCATCTGGGTGAGCAAATCCTGGGTACGCTGGCGGACATAGAACAGCGCGGTCTCGCGGATCGCCTTGGCCTTGGCGGGATCGCTATGGTCCAGGTCGTTGGCCCGGTCCTCCAGCTTGCGATCCATCTCCTTGGAGAGATAGATCATCTGCTCCAGCCGGCCCATCGCCGCCCACAGGTTCTGCCGCTCCACGTCGATCGCGGCATTGTCCATCAGCAGCTCGTCCTTGCCGGACTGCAGGCTCTTGAGGATCTGCGCGATGTGGGTCTGCGAGCTCTTATAGCTGTCGAAATAGTCGCGCATCTTGTTGCCGAACGGCAGGATGCCGAACAGCTTCTTGGGCGCCAGCAGGTTGCCCTGCTTGCCGGGATCGAGGTCCTCGATCGTGCGGCGCAGCTGGGCGAGGTCGGCACCGACGCCGTTCTCGCGGTCCATCGCCTTCACCGGCCGGTCCAGGAAGCGGTTCGACTGGCCCGCCGCCTCGCGGATCTCGCGCGCGCCCATGTTGGTGATCGCGTCCACCCGCTTGCCGAACTCGGGCGAGTTCACGTCCTGTGCGATCAGGTCCTCGATGAAGCTGTCGACGCGGGTCTCCAGCTCCGACTTCTTCTTGTCGTCCACCGGCACCAGCCCGGCAGCCTTGGCAGGCGTCACGGCGGGCACGGGATCCGGCGCTTCGAGTTTCAGCTCCTGTTCCGCCACCTGCGTCGCCATATCGTCTCCTGTGCTTGGTCCCTTGAGGATAGTTGCTTGCCGCGGCCGTGCAAGTGTATCAGGCAAATAACACGCGTCGCAGGGGGGTACATTGCTGGAGTTGCTGATCGGGGCCGCGCTTGTGCTTGGCCAAGTGGAGGTTCCGCCGCCTGCCGTCGACCCGCTGACTGCGGAAATCGAGACCGGCGATGCCGACCGCTTCGCGGCGTTGCTCGCGCGCACGGAGGGCCCGCTGACGGCCGAGCAGATCCAGCGCGACTATCTGGACGGCGCCAGCGAAGGCGTGCGGGTGTTCACCCCCGGTCGCATCCGCGATGCCGCCCATCTGGCGCGCACCGTCGCCGCCAAGCGCGGCCTCTATACCGAAGCGGTTCGGGAATGCCTGCCGGTCGTCAAGGCCACAACGCCGGAGCTTCGCGCCACCTATCTCGCGCTGAGTGCCCTGTTTCCGGACCGCCCACTTCCCCGCATCTACCTGGTGGTGGGGGCCGACAATTCCGGCGGAACCGCAGCGCCGGACATGCAGGTGCTCGGACTGGAGACGCTGTGCAGGATCTCCGGCAGTCCCGAGGCACTGCGCGCCGTGCTCCGGCAATTCTATGCGCACGAGACCGTCCACGCGTTGCAGCGGGACGGCGACGAGCCGTCGCCTGGCGGACCGCTGCTACGCGCCGTGCTGGCCGAGGGCGCGGCCGACTTCATCGCCGCGCTGGCGACCGGAACCGAGATGGACCCCAAGCGCGCGGCCTGGGGCAGCGCCCGCGAGGCCGCGCTCTGGCAGATGCTCAAGGCCGACCTGGCGACCACCGCCGACACCAAGGGCGATCCGGCGCGCGGCTCGCCCGCGGAGGTCGCGATGCATCGCTGGGTCGGGAACTACGGCAGCGCGCCCGAGGGCTGGCCTGGCGAGGCCGGATATTGGATGGGGCAACGGATCTGGGAGCGCTGGTATGCACGCCAGCCCGACAAGCGCCGCGCGCTGGAAGAGATGTTGACGATTTCCGATCCGCTGGCCGTGCTCGACGGCGGCCGCTTCGTCGAATGACCTTTCCGCGGCGCAGGAAATAAGCTAAGGGCCGCGCCGAAACCGCCCGCGCACTGCGTCGGCCACTTTCCGGGAAATTGAATGAGCCTGCGCAACATCGCCATCATCGCGCACGTCGATCATGGCAAAACCACCCTTGTCGACCAGCTGTTCCGCCAGTCGGGCACCTTCCGCGACAACCAGCGCGTGGAAGAGCGCGCGATGGACTCGAACGACCTCGAGAAGGAGCGCGGGATCACCATTCTCGCCAAGCCGACCTCGGTCGAATGGGCGCCTCCGGGCGGCGGCGAGCCGGTCCGCATCAACATCGTCGACACGCCCGGCCACGCCGACTTCGGCGGTGAGGTGGAGCGCATCCTCTCGATGGTCGACGGCGTGATCCTGCTGGTCGATTCGTCGGAAGGCGCGATGCCGCAGACGAAGTTCGTGACCGGGAAGGCGCTGAAGCTCGGCCTCAAGCCGATCGTCGTCGTCAACAAGATCGACCGTTCGGACAGCCGCGTGCAGGAAGTGCTGGACGAGGTCTTCGACCTGTTCGTCTCGCTCGACGCGACCGACGAGCAGCTCGACTTCCCGGTGCTCTACGCGTCGGGCCGCAACGGCTATGCCTCGGACAACCCCGACGCGCGCGAAGGCACGCTGATCCCGCTGTTCGAGAAGATCGTCAGCCACGTGCCGGCGCCGAACCTCGACGTCGACGCGCCGTTCAGCTTCCTGGTGACGCTGCTCGATCGCGACAACTTCCTCGGCCGCATCCTCACCGGTCGCGTCCAGTCCGGCACGGTGAAGCTCAACCAGCCGATCCACGCGCTCGACATGGCGGGCAACGTGATCGAGACCGGCCGCGCGTCCAAGATCATGACCTTCCAGGGTCTGGAGCGTGTGCCCACCGAAGAGGCGAAGGCTGGCGACATCATCTCGCTCGCCGGTCTCGCCGTCGCAACCGTGTCGAACACGATCTGCGACACGACCGTCACCGAGGCGATCCAGGCGCAGCCGATCGATCCGCCGACGCTGTCGATGCGCTTCGCCGTCAACGACTCGCCGATGGCGGGCCGTGAGGGTTCGAAGGTCACCAGCCGCATGATCCGCGATCGCCTGGAGCGCGAAGCGGAGTCCAACGTCGCGATCAAGGTCACCGAGAGCGAGGACAAGGACAGCTTCGAAGTCGCCGGCCGCGGCGAGCTTCAGCTGGGCGTGCTGATCGAGACGATGCGCCGCGAGGGCTTCGAGCTCGGCATCAGTCGTCCGCGCGTGCTGTTCGGCACCGACGAGAACGGCGCCAAGACCGAGCCGTACGAGACGGTGGTGATCGACGTGGACGACGAGTTCTCGGGCACGGTCGTCGACAAGATGAACCAGCGCAAGGCCGAGATGACGGACATGCGTCCGTCGGGTGGCGGCAAGACCCGCATCACCTTCTCGGCACCGTCGCGTGGCCTCATCGGCTACCACGGCGAGTTCCTGTCGGACACGCGCGGCACCGGCATCATGAACCGCCTGTTCGAGCGCTATGGCCCCTTCAAGGGCACCATCGAGGGCCGCAAGAACGGCGTGCTCATCTCCAACGGCGCCGGCGAGGCCCAGGGCTATGCGCTCGGCCCGCTCGAGGACCGCGGCATCCTGTTCGTTGGCCACGGCGAGGCCCTCTACGAGGGCATGATCATCGGCGAGAACGCCAAGACGGATGACCTCGAGGTCAACCCGATGAAGGCGAAGCAGCTGACCAACTTCCGCGCATCGGGCGGCAAGGACGATGCCATCCGCCTGACCCCGCCGAAGAAGATGACGCTGGAGCAGGCGATCGCCTACATCGACGACGATGAGATGGTGGAAGTCACGCCGAAGAACATCCGGCTGCGCAAGCGCTTCCTCGACCCCAACGTGCGCAAGCGCATGTCGCGTTCGAAGGCGGCCTGATCCCGGCCTAGCCTTCGCGATCTGCGAACCAACGCAAGAGGCGTCGGATGCACCAGCATCCGGCGCCTCTTTGCTGTCCGACTAAACCCTGGCTGAACAACGGGTTACCCCCCGGTTCAGCGCATCCGCGCTACTGCCTGCCTGTCGTGCCCGTTGCGTGATCTCCGTCACGCCCGGACGCGAGAAGAGAGGAGGAGTTCGGAGATGAAATCCTTGTTGAAGAAGGCCGGGCTGGGCGTCGCGCTTGCCGCCACTGCGCTGACCGCGTCGGCGCCTGCAGAGGCCCAGCGCTACCGCGGCGGCTATTACCCGCACGGCGGCTACCACGGCTACTACCCCGGCTATCGCGGCTATCGCGGGCGCAGCTCGGCCGGTCCGGCGATTGCGGCCGGTGTCGTCGGCGTGGTGCTGGGCGCAGCGCTCGCATCCAGCGCCAACGACCGCCGGTACCGCGATCGCTACTACCGCGACCGCGGCTACGCCTATGACTATGACGACCGCTACTATCGCGAGCGGGGCTATTATCCCGCCGACGGCTATTACGCCTATCGCTATCGCGATCACCGCCAGTGCTGGGACGAGCAGCGCTTCGATCCCTACTACGGCTATCCGGTGCGCGTGCGCGTCTGCAACTGACGCTGCCACGCCCGGAGCGCGGCGCGGGCAGGGGCCACGCGCCGCCCTTTTTTTGTTGGCGCGGACGCGGTTTTGCGCCATGCGGCCGCGCATGAGCGATACACCCCCCGACCACCTTTCGATCAACCCGCGCAGCCCGCATTTCGACCGCGAGGCGCTGGAGCGCGGCGTCGGCATCCGCTTCAAGGGCGTGGAGCGCCGCGACGTCGAGGAATATTCGATTTCCGAGGGCTGGATCCGCGTCGGCCTGGGCAAGAAGGTCGACCGCCACGGCCAGCCGCTCACGATCAAGCTGGTCGGCCCGGTGGAAGCCTGGTTCCAGACCGGCACCGAGGACGAGGCAGCGGCCGGCGAAGCCGAGCAGGGCTGACCGATCCTGGGCGCGCGGGTCGCTATGCCCGCGCGCTACTCCGCCGCCTCGGCCATCGCGGCCAGCCGTGTGAGTGCGGCCACATGCGTTCGAAACGCCTGCTTGCCAGGCGTCGTCAGCGCCAGCCAGGTTCGTTGCCGCCCCCCCATGCTGGCCTTGCGCAGCCGGACATAGCCTGCCGCATCCAGCTGCGCCGCGTGCTTGGACAGCACGGATTCGCTGATGCCGATGGCTTCCCGGATGCGGGCGAACTCCACCTCCTCCGCCTCGATCAGCAGCGCGCAGACCTGCAGGCGCACGGGGGCGTTCAGCACCGCATCATAGCCCGGGATCGCGCTCACAGCGGCGCCGCCAGTTCTTCGCGCCAGATCCGGTCGAAGCGCCGGCTCGCGAGCGTCGCCACGACCCCGCCGATCACCCCCAGCGGCAGCGGTGCCCACACGACCCCCAGGCGGAAGCGGAGCACGACGCCGGCCATCAGCATGCCCAGCATCAGCACCGCGAATGCGATCACGGTCGGGCGGGTGCTGCCGGCGCGATACCCGTTCACCGAAAGCCCGGTGCGCCGCTTCCAGAACCGGAACAGCAGCGCCATGCCAACAATGCTCACCGCCACCCCAATCGAGATCAGGTGCTCGGGAAGTGCGTAGCTGGCGATCAGCGCCCCGATCGCGACGCCATAGAGGGGCGCGTACCAGCTGGTACCAAGATCGCCGGCGGCCATGCGGGAGCGCGCGCGATTGGTGGCGGCAAGCGCCAGCGCGGCGCTGGCGGAATCAGGCGACTCAGGGTGCGGCATCAGCGTTTCTCCACTTTCCGATGTGGAAAGTGGCACTGACTTTCCACATCGTCAAGTGACGCCGCGCGCGGAACTCAGTGGACGAAGCGCGCCACCACGTCGCGATAGCTGCGGCTCACCTTCACCTGGGCGCCGGAATCCAGCACCAGGAAGCATTCGCCGTTGGTATGCGGCTTCACCTGCTTCACCAGGTCCAGGTTGACGATGGTGGAGCGATGCACGCGCTGGAACCGGCGCGGATCGAGCCGCTTCTCCAGGTCCTTCATCGTCTCGCGCAGGATCAGCGTGTTGTCGCCGGTGTAGATGCACATATAGTCGCCGGCCGCGTCGATGCGCTCGATCGTGTCGACGTCCACGCGGAAGATCTGCCCGCGATCCTTGATGTTGATGAGCTTCTCGAACCGATTGGCATTGTGCGCGCCGCCGTCGCCGCCGTCCGACAGCGTCTCGGCCGCTTCCGGGGCCACCTCGGCGAGCACTTCCTTCAGCCGGTCGACCTCGGCCTGGCCGCGCTTCTCGTTGAGCCGCTGGCGCACGCGGTCGAGCGTGTCGGCCAGGCGGGCGTCGTCCACCGGCTTCATGAGGTAATCCACCGCCTGGGCCTCGAACGCGCGCAGGGCGTGGTCGGAATAGGCGGTCACGAACACCACCAGCGGCGGCTCCACCTCCATCAGTCCCTGGACGACGGAGAATCCGTCGAAGCCGGGCATCTGGATGTCGAGGAACACGAGGTCGGGCTTGTGGGTCTTGATCGAGCGGATGGCCTCGCGGCCGTTGACGCACTTGTCGACGATTTCGACGTCTTCATGCGCCTGCAGGCGCAGTTCCAGCCCCTGGATGGCCAGCGGCTCGTCGTCGACTAATATGGTACGGATGGTCATGCAGCCTCTCGCGTGCGTTCCTCGACCTGGAACGGAATTTCGATCTCGACGCTGAACCCGCTGCCCGGAATCGACCGCGTGTCGAGGCGATGGTCTTCACCATATGCCTGCGCCAGTCGCTCCCGGATGTTTGCCAGTCCCACGCCGGTCGACAAGGTCGGCCTGCGCGACGCCTCGTTCAAGCCCGGGCCGGTATCCGAAACGCCAATCTGCACCCGTTCCCCGGCGAGCCGAGCCGTAACCGCGATCTCGGCACCCTCTTCCTTCGGGGTGACCGCGTATTTGATGGCGTTTTCGACCAGCGGCTGGAGCAGCAGCGAGGGCAGCCGGGCGTTCGCCACCCGCGGGTCGATGTCGAACCGCATCTGCAGCCGCTCCTCGAAGCGCATCTTCTCGATGTCGAGGTAGAGCTTCAGCGTCTCCACCTCCTGCGACAGCGTCACATGCGCGGTCGGCTCGTTGGCGAGCGTGTAGCGCAGGAACGAGGCGAGCCGCGACAGCATGATGTTGGCGCGCTCGGTGTGCTTGAGCAGCACCAGCGTGGAGATCGAGTTGAGCGTGTTGAACAGGAAGTGCGGGTTCAGCTGATAGCGCAGCATCGCCAGCTGCGCCGACGACGCCTGGTTCTCCAGCGCCTGCATGGTGCGGGTCTGCTGCTCGACGATCAGGTAGAAGTTGATGCCGAAATAGAGGGCGGACCAGCCGGCCAGCACCGTGAAGGTGAGGAACAACAGCCCCGGCAGCAGCGAGAGGTCCAGCACCGCCGTCGACGGCGCGTTGGCGCGCGAGAGCGAGAAGGTATAGGTCTCGATGATCGCATAGAGCAGCGTGGCCGCGAACAGCGTCAGCAGCGTGCAGATGATCGCCCACATCCGGGGCAGGCGCCGATAGCTGCCGTAGAGCACCGACATCAGCAGCGTCAGGCAATAACCGACGATGGATTCCACGATGACGCCCAGCACCACCTTGAGGCTGGGCGCATTGAATACCGTGGAGACGGTGCGCAGCAGCAGATAGCCGCTCCATCCCGCGGCCTGCAGGATCCAGAAGGCGCGGCTCTTCTCTTCGAAGAACGGGCGCGAGAACAGGGAAGACACGGCAGCCATCGTGCCGCCGCCTTACTGCGGGTCAACTTCGCGGGGAAGGGGCGCGGGAACCACACCCCCCGCCAAAAAGCAAAACCGCCGCTCCCCGGGTGGGGAACGGCGGCCTGCTGTTAGGTCGCGTTCGGATCGAGGGCTTAGAAGCCGATCACGATCGAGCCGCTGACGGCGCGGGGAGCACCGAACTGCACGAACGGAACGCTCGTGTTGTTCGAGCTGCCGCTGATGTAGCCGACGTAGAACTCGTTGAAGAGGTTCGACACGTTCAGCTGGAAGAAGGTCTTGTCCAGACCGAACTGGGCCAGCGAGAAGCGGGCGTCGAGGTCGACCAGCGTGTAGCCGTCCACCTTTGCCGGGAAGACATCGGTCACCACGCCCGAGATCGTCTGCACCAACGGCTCGTTGATGTCGTTGATGTAGCGCGGTCCGGTGTACTTGACCTGTGCGCCGAGCTCGACCGGGCCCAGGGTACCCTGCAGGCGACCACCGAAGCTCCACTTCGACAGGCCCGACTCCTGCTTGCCGGCGGTCGGCAGGAAGGTGTTCGCACCGGTCTGCACATCGTCCTGGATCTCCGAGTTCAGGTACGAACCGAAGACATAGGCCGTGATCTCGCGGATCGGCTGCACCGAGATGCTGCCGTCGAAGCCGTAGCGGTCGACCTTGCCGATGTTGCGCGAGACGCTTTCACCAAGCTCGGCATCGAACGCGGTCGCGATGCGGTTCTTGAACTTGATGTAATAGCCGCCCAGCTGCGCCGTGACGATGCCGGAGCGGTAGCGCAGACCGAGGTCGAAGCTGTCCGTGGTTTCCGGTGCCGGATCGGCCCCTTCCGTGCCATCGGCGAAGTACAGCGCGCTGTACAGCGTGTCGGTGCCCGGGACCGAGAGGCCCTTCGCGTAGCTGGCGAAGATGCTCGCCTGCGGCGTGATGTTGTAGGTCAGGCCGACGTTCGGAAGCGCACGGTTGTACGTGTAATCACGCGAGCGCGGTGCCGCATAGTTCGGGTTGGCCGCCGCATAGCCGGAGGCGTTGTCCGAGGCGACGCAGTCGACGTTGCCGTTGGCTGCCGTGGTGAAGCAGTTCTGGTTCAGGTCGCGCTTGAAGAACGGCACGCGCAGGCCGAGGTCGAGGACGAGGTTGTTCTCGAGGAACTCGCCGCGGTACTGGCCCGACACCTGGTTCAGGATCGCGTACGACTTGCGATCACGCTTCTGAACGACGTTGCCGTTGAGGTCCGTGATCGGGTCGTTGATCGGGAACACGTCGAACGGTTCGCCGTTGCTGTACAGGAAGCCGGTCTCGCCGGTCTGACGATGGCGCGCGCGATCGTAGGTGTAGGACAAGCGGACGCGGTGTGCGTCGTTGATCTGATACACCAGGTTCGAGATCACCATGTACCGGTTGGTCACGGTCTGGCTCGGAGCGAGCAGGGTGACGCCGTTGGCGTTGCTGCTGGCGCATGCCGCGCCGCTGGTGCTGCAGGTGTCGAGTACGTCGCCGTCGAAGTTCAGGTCACGGCCGAAGTAGTACTGGCCGCCGATGAAGCCCGTGTAGTTGACGCCGTTGATGGTGCGGACGCCCTCGCGGCCCGTCACCGTGCCGCCGCCGTTCGCCTTGGTGTACTGATAGCTGGGATCAACCGTCAGGGTCAGGCCATCGGCGAGCGTGAAGCGCGACGAACCACGGATGTTGCCGGTGTTCGACGGGTTGTAGCGGCGGTCATACTGGGTGCCGCAGCTGTTCGTCGAATCGACCACGCCGGTCTCCGGCGTGTCGGTGCTGCACACCGGAACGTCGTAGCTGGCTTCGTCGAAGCTGGTCGGGAAGCGGTTGCCGCTGCCGGTGCCGGTCTCGCGGCCGGGATCGCCACGCAGCGGACCCGAACCGAAGAAGTTGTTGCGAGCCTGGTTGTAGTGGCCTGCGATCGAGATGAAGTCGCCGTTGCCGCCCAGATCCTGGTAGATGCGAGCGTTGTACTGCTGCTTCTTGATGCGGCCGTAGTTGTTGAACGGGTTGTCGTACGAAACCCACGAGGCCGAGGCGAACGCCTTGGTGCCCATGCCGGTGATGTCGCCGGTGTCGATCATGCCGAACACGCGGTGATAGTCGTACTCACCATAGGAAGCGGTGAACATCGCGCCCAGCTCGTCGCCGGGGACGCGGGTGCGCAGGTTCACGGTGCCGCCGACGGCCGAGGCAGTCGGGCTGTCGACGTCGGTCGCGCCCAGGTTGACGCTGACGTTGTCGATGATCTCGCTGTCGACCTGCTGGTTGGTGTAGATGGCATAGTTGCCGCTGTCGTTCAGCGGAATGCCGTCCAGCGTCTGCGAAATGCGCGACGAGTCGAAGCCGCGGATGCGGAAGCCACCGCCCGACGAACCATAGGGGTCGTTGTTCTGGAAGCTGACACCCGGAACCAGGTTGATGACGTCGTTGATCGTCTGGCCCGGACGCTGCCGCTGGATGATCTCGCTGTCGAGGACCACCTGCGCCTTGGGCTGGTTCGGAAGGTCCACGCCCCCGATCGTGCGATCGGCCCGGCCCGTGACGACGACTTCGCTACCCTCGTTAAACTCCTGCGATGCAGTCGACTGCGCCATTGCGGCAGCCGGAATGACCAGCGCGGCAAAAGCCACGCCTGCAAAAAGCTTCGTACGCATGTGTTCCCCTATCGTGAGCGGATGCTCAGACGCGGTGCCCGTTCACCGTCTGGCCGCCCCGTGGGCGCTTGATATGTCGACTTTGTGACAATGAGGGGAGGGGGAACCAAAAGCTTTTTGCTGCGTTGCACAAACGCCACACTTGGCGGTTCCCCGGAAATTAGCCTGCTGTCGTAACGATTTGCGCCCACTCGCGCTCGTTTACCACGCGGACCCCCAATTCCGCGGCCTTCTTGAGCTTGGAGCCGGCGTTCGCACCGGCGACGACCAGCCCGGTCTTGGCGGACACGGACCCTGCGACGCGCGCGCCCAGCGCCTCCGCCTGCGCCTTCGCCTCGTCGCGCGACATCGTCTCCAGCGTTCCGGTGAACACCACGGTGAGGCCGGTTACTTCCGAGTCGCGAATCTCCGGCACGAAGGCGGGCGGCGATACTTCGCCCAGCAAGTCCGCCCAAAGATCCCGGTTGTGCGGTTCTGCGAAGAAGTCGGCGAGCGCGTGGCCCACCGCCGCGCCGACGTTCTCGACGCCGATGTGCTCGGCGATGGCCTTGTCGACGCGCGCCTGGAACTTCTGGTCGCTCTCGCCGACCACGGGCGCCATGCCCTGGCGCAACGCGATGATCTCGTCGGCCAGCAGCTGAATCGCGGGCAGGGTGGCATAGCGTTTGAGCAGGTCGCGCGCGGTTACGATGCCGATGTGGCGGATGCCGAGGCCGAACAGCAGCCGCACGGGGTCGGGTTCCCGCTTTGCCTCGATCGCGGCCAGCAGGTTGTCGACCGAGATCTCCGCCCAGCGTTCGCGCGCCAGGATGTCGGCGCGCCGGTCCTTCAGGCGAAAGATGTCCGCCGGCGAATGCAGCAGCCCGTCGCGCACGAACGCCTCGATCGTGGTCGCGCCCAGCCCCTCGATGTCGAGCGCGCCACGGCTGGCGAAGTGCTTGAAGCGCTCGACCCGCTGCGCCGGGCAGATGAGGCCGCCGGTGCAGCGAATGTCGACCTCGCCTTCTTCGGCCACCGCATCGGAGCCGCACTCAGGGCAGTGGGTGGGGAACGCCCAAGGCTCGCGCGCCACGTCGCGGGTCAGGTTCTCGACGATCTGCGGGATCACGTCGCCGGCGCGTTGCAGCACCACGCGGTCGCCCGGCCGCACGCCCAGTCGCGCGATCTCGTCGGCGTTGTGCAGCGTCGCGTTGGTGACGACCACGCCGCCGACCGTCACCGCCTCCAGCCGCGCGACCGGCGTCAGCTTGCCCGTACGGCCGACCTGGATGTCGATCCGCTCCAGCGTCGTCTGCGCGCGCTCGGCCGGGAACTTGTGCGCCAGCGCCCAGCGCGGCGCGCGCCCGACCTGGCCGAGCCGCGCCTGCCAGTCGAGCCGGTCGACCTTGTAGACCACGCCGTCGATGTCGAACGGCAGGTCCGCACGCTGCGCCTCGATCGCCCGATACACTCCCAGCGCGTCCTCCAGCGTCGGGGTCAGCGCGAAGCTGTCGGCGACGGGGAAGCCCCAGCCGGCGATCGCCGCCACCACGGCAGCCTGGGTCTCGCCCGGCAGGCTGCTGGTCTCGCCCCACCCGTGCATCAGGAACCGCAAGGGGCGGGTGGCGGTCACCCCCGCATCCTTCTGGCGCAGCGATCCGGCGGCCGCGTTGCGCGGGTTCGCGAACTGTCGCGCCTTGGCGGGATCGACCGCCTCGGCCAGCAGCCGTGCGTTCAGCGCGGCGAACGCCGCCTTCTCCATATAGACCTCGCCGCGCACCTCGAAGAGTTCGGGCGCGTCCTCGGGCAGAGTCTCGGGAATGTCGGCGATGGTGCGGACGTTCGCCGTCACGTCCTCACCCACGGCGCCGTCGCCGCGGGTCAGCGCGCGCACCAGCCGCCGGTCCTCATAGCGGAGCGAACAGGAAAGCCCGTCGATCTTGGGCTCGGCGGTCAGCACCACCGGCGCATCGCCACCCAGCGCCAGGAACCGCCGCACGCGCCCGACGAAGTCCGCGACTTCCTCGTCCGTAAAAGCATTGTCCAGGCTCAGCATTGGCCGCGCATGCGCCACCTTGGCCAAGTGCCCGGTCGGCGTCGCACCCACCTGACGCGCCGCCGAGTCGCTCAGCACCAGGTGCGGGAAGGCGGCCTCGATCGCGGCATTGCGGCGGACCAGCGCGTCATAGTCCGCGTCGCTGATCTCCGGCGCATCGGCGTCGTGATAGAGCTGGTTGTGGCGCGCGATCTCCGCGGAGAGCGCGGCGAGCTCCTGGGCGGCGTCCTGGTCGGTCTGGGGCAGCGGGTCCATGCCCGGTCGGTACGCACGGCCGCCGCGCCGATCAAGGCGCGCGCACGTCGATGCGACAGCGGTTTTCGTGGCCGCCCCCATGTTGCATAGGGGCCCAAACCCAACATGGACCCGCAATGACCACCATCATCACCGAAGCCGACCTGATCGAAAGCGTCGCCGACGCCCTCCAGTTCATCAGCTACTACCACCCCATGGATTACATCCGCGCGCTGGGCCAGGCTTATGAGGCCGAGCAGAGCCCCGCCGCCAAGGACGCCATCGCGCAGATCCTCACCAACAGCCGCATGTGCGCGGAGGGGCATCGCCCGATCTGCCAGGATACCGGCATCGTCACCGTGTTCGTGAAGTGGGGTCAGGACTGCCGCCTCCAGTCGAACCGCTCGCTCCAGGAAGTGGTCGATGAGGGCGTGCGCCGTGCTTATCTCCACCCGGAGAACAAGCTGCGCGCCTCGATCCTGGCCGATCCCGCCTTCACCCGCCGCAACACCCGCGACAACACGCCGAGTGTGATGCACGTCGAGATGGTGCCTGGGAACCGGGTGTCGGTCGACGTCGCGGCCAAGGGCGGCGGCTCGGAGAACAAGACCAAGTTCAAGATGATGAACCCCAGCGATTCGATCGTCGACTGGGTGCTGGAGATGGTCCCGCAGATGGGTGCTGGCTGGTGCCCGCCGGGCATGCTCGGCATCGGCATCGGCGGCACCGCCGAAAAGGCGATGCTGCTCGCCAAGGAATCGCTGATGGGCGCGATCGACATGGCGCAGCTCAAGCAGCGCGGGCCGCAGAACGACATCGAGGCGCTGCGCATCGAGCTGTTCGACAAGGTCAACGCGCTCGGCATCGGCGCGCAGGGGCTGGGCGGCTTGTCCACCATCCTCGACATCAAGATCCTCGACTGGCCGACCCATGCCGCGTCCAAGCCCGTGGCGATGATCCCGAACTGCGCCGCCACCCGCCACGCGCACTTCACCCTCGACGGTTCGGGCCCGGTCTATCTGGAGGCGCCGAAGCTCGACGAGTGGCCCAAGGTCGAGTGGAAGCCCTCGGCCGAGGCGAAGCGCGTCGACCTCGATACGCTAACTCCGGAAGTGGTGCAGTCGTGGAAGCATGGCGACCGCCTGTTGCTCAACGGGAAGATGCTCACCGGCCGCGACGCCGCGCATAAGCGCATCGCCGACATGCTTGCCCGCGGCGAGGAGCTGCCTGTCGAGTTCAAGGGCCGGGTGATCTACTATGTCGGCCCGGTCGATCCGGTCGGCGAGGAAGTGGTCGGCCCCGCCGGCCCCACCACTGCCACCCGCATGGACAAGTTCACGCGCATGATGCTCGACCAGGGCCTGCTCGCGATGGTCGGCAAGGCCGAGCGCGGTCCGGCCGCGACGGACGCCATCCGCGAGAACAAGAGCGCCTATCTGATGGCGGTCGGCGGCGCGGCCTATCTGGTCGCCCGCGCGATCAAGGGTTCGAAGGTCGTCGGCTTCGAGGACCTCGGCATGGAGGCGATCTACGAGTTCGAGGTGCAGGACTTCCCCGTCACCGTGGCCGTGGATGCGGAGGGGCAGAACGTCCACACGCTCGCGCCGCTCGTCTGGCGCGAGAAGATCGCCAAGGAACGCCTGCTCGAAAACGCCTGACGCCGGTCAGGCGGGAAGGGGCCGCCCCGTCCTCATGGCTCCCGTATCCCTGCGCAGGCAGGGATCCAGGGCCAAGCAGAGCAACGACGGTTATCGCGAAACCCTGGGCTCCTGCCTGCGCAGGAGCCCAGGAACGCAGGGCGATTACGTCGACGCGTGCAGGCCGCCATCGATGGGGTGATAGGCGCCGTTGATGTACCCCGCCGCGTCGGACGCGAGGAACGCGACCAGCTGCGCCACCTCTTCGGGGCGCCCATAGCGTTTCGCCGGCAGCGCCTTGGCGCGCTCGGCTTCCGAACCCTTGCTGCCTTCGTCCAGCGAATCCATCATGCGGCTGTGGATCGGGCCGGGGTTGATGCAGTTCACCCGGATGTTCTTGTCGGCGACCTCCATCGCCGCCACGCGGGTCAGCCCCAGCACCGCATGCTTGCTGGCGTTATAGGCGGAGGTCCCCGGCGATCCGCTCAGCCCTGCCACGCTGGACGAGTTGACGATCGCGCCGCCGCCCTGTTCCAGCATCACCGGCAGCACGTATTTCAGCCCCAGGAACACGCCGTCGACATTGACGGCCATCACCTTCTTGAAGGCGTCCAACGGATAGTCGCCGATCGGCTTCACCGGCCCCTCGATCCCCGCATTGTTGAAGAAGACGTCGATGCGGCCGCCGAACGCCCGCTTCGCTTCCTCGACATAGTTGCGCACCGACGCTTCGTCGCTGACGTCCGCCTCCACGATCACCAGCCGATCCGCGTCGATCCGTTCCTTCAGCACGTCGACATTGGCGCCGGCGATGTCCACCGCGACGATCTTTGCGCCGCGTTCGGCCATGAGTACTGCCGTCTCGGCACCGATGGCGCCTGCGGCTCCCGTGATGATCGCGACCTTGTTTTCGAAACTGCGTGCATCCGTCATGGTAGACCTCGTCCGTTGCATGCCAGGATTTCTGCAATGGACGAGGATGCGGCGCGGTTCCCCCACGGCGCCGCACCCCGCGGGCGCTTCGGCGCCTCTCAGGCGGCGAGCGTCTCGCCGCGGTTCGCTTCCGTCACCGCCGCGCGCAGGTCCCGGGCGAGGGCGTCGACCCGGGAGAGGTCCGCATCCCACGCGAACATGAAGCGCGCGCCGCCGCCGATGAAGGTATAGAAGCGCCAGCCCCGCGCACGCAGCCCCTCCAGCACCGCCTCCGGTGCGCGCAGGAACACGGCGTTCGCCTCGACCGGGAACATCGGCTCGATGCCCGGCAGGTCGGCGATCGCCGTTGCCAGCTGCCGCGCGCACTCGTTTCCGTGCGCGGCGTTGCTCAGCCACACGCCGCTCTCCAGCATGCCCACCCAGGGCGCGGCCAGGAAGCGCATCTTGGAGGCAAGCTGCCCCGCCTGCTTGCAGCGATAGTCGAAGTCGATGGCGAGGACATGGTCGAAGAACAGGATCGCCTCGCCGGCCGCCATGCCGTTCTTGGTGCCGCCGAAGCACAGCACGTCGACGCCCGAGCGCCACGTCATGTCGGCCGGCGAGCAGCCGAGCGCCGCGCAGGCGTTGGCGAAGCGCGCGCCGTCCATGTGCAGCCGCAGGCCCAGCTCGCGGCAGGTCGCGGACAGCGCCCGAATCTCTTCCAGCGAATACACCTGCCCGGTCTCGGTCGGCTGGGTGATCGTCACCGCGCGCGGCTTGGGAAAGTGGATGTCGGAGCGCCCGGTCGCGAGCGCGCGCACGGCCTCGGGCGTCAGCTTGCCGCCCTCGGTCTGCGCGACCAGCAGCTTGGAGCCGTTGGAAAAGAACTCCGGCGCGCCGCACTCGTCCGTCTCGACGTGCGCGGAGGAGGAGCAGATCACGCTATGGTAGGATTGGCACAGCGCCGCCAGCGCCAGCGAATTGGCCGCGGTGCCGTTGAACGCGAAGAACACCTCGCAGTCCGTCTCGAACAGGCTGCGGAACGAATCGGAGGCACGCTGCGTCCACGGGTCCTCGCCATAGGCGGGCACATAGCCGCGATTGGCCTCGTCCATCGCCGCCCATGCCGCGGGACAAATGCCGGCGTAGTTGTCGCTGGCGAACTGCTGGGGTTCTTGGATCATGCCTTTGTCGTACCTCGTTGGAGAGTCGGTGCGACGCGTGGCTTGGGTCCCGTGGTTTGCCGACCGGCCACATCCCTTCCCGCGAAGCGCGAAGGCACCACCTTGCTCGGGAGCAGGTTGGTGTCGGGGTCGCCCCGACTCTCGATGCTGGCGCGCCTCTAGCAAGCTCGCTGCGCCGCGGCAAGATGGGCGAGCGCCACCGCTTCGTGCTCCCGCGCAGGCGGGAGCCCAGAGTATCATGCGCTAGCAGCTGTTCTGCTTGGCCCTGGGCTCCTGCCTGCGCAGGAGCACGGTGAAGAAAGCGCGGGGTCGGGTTCGATCAATCGACGAAGGCGCGCTCGATCACGAACTGGCCGGGCGCCGCGTTGGAACCCTCGACGAAGCCCATGCCCTCCAGCATCGCGGCAAAGTCGCGGATCATCGCCATGCTGCCGCACAGCATGATGCGGTCCGTCTCCGGATCCAGCTTCTTCGGGCCCTGCACCGGCTCACCGAACAGCGCGGCGCTCTCGATCAGGTCGTTGATGCGGCCCGTGTTGCGGAACGCTTCGCGGGTCACCGTCGGGATATAGTGGAACTGCGCCTGCGCCTCTTCCGAGACCAGCGGGTCGTCCGCCAGCCGCGACGCCAGCTCGTCATGATAGGCGAGGTCGCTCACCTGGCGCACCGAATGCACCAGGATCACCTGGTCGAACATGGAATAAACGTCCGGGTCGCGCGCCAGGCTCAGGAAAGGCGCCAGGCCGGTGCCGGTCGAGAAGAAGAACAGCCGCTTGCCGCCGGTCAGCGCGTCGGTGACGAGCGTGCCGGTCGGCTTCTTGCCCAGATACACTTCGTCGCCCGGCTGGATCAGCTGGAGCTTGGAGGTGAGGGGACCGTCCTCGACCTTGATCGACAGGAACTCCAGCTCCTCGGCATAATGCGGGCTGGCGATCGAATAGGCGCGCATGATCGGCTTGGTCTCGCCCGGCAGCCCGATCATCACGAACTCGCCAGAACGGAAGCGGAAGCTCGAAGGCCGCTCGACCGCGAACGAGAACAGCCGGTCGTTCCAATGGCGGACCCACAGCACCTTGGCGTTCAGGAACGCCTTGGATTCCGGAATGAGCACGGGTTCGCGGACGTCGGTCATGCACTTCTTCCTTCAGCCGCGTCTGGACAGGCGCGGTTCGTCTTGCCTGGGCTTGTTGCGAGGGCATCGCACTATGGGCTGCACGGCGCCCGGTCAACCAAAGCAAAGCTTGTGCCCCGCGTTGCCGCTGCTTCACCGCGTCCCCATATTGGCGACCTATGGCGATCCAGATCCGCACCAGCCTTGCCGAGCCGGAAACCGGCCCCTCGTTCGTGCCCCACCGGCCGGCACGCCCGCCCAAGGTGGAGGGCGGCAAGCCGTTCAAGCTCGTCTCGGAATATGAAGCCTCGGGCGACCAGCCGACCGCGATCGCGGAACTCGTGGCCGCCGCACAGGCGGGCGAGCGCGACCAGGTGCTTCTGGGTGTCACCGGCTCGGGCAAGACCTTCACCATGGCCAAGACGATCGAGGCGCTCCAGCGTCCGGCCTTGATCCTGGCGCCGAACAAGATCCTGGCCGCGCAGCTCTATGGCGAGTTCAAGAGCTTCTTCCCCGACAACGCGGTCGAGTATTTCGTCAGCTACTACGACTATTACCAGCCCGAGGCGTACGTGCCGCGGTCGGACACCTACATCGAGAAGGAAAGCTCGGTGAACGAGGCGATCGACCGCATGCGCCACTCGGCCACGCGCTCGCTGCTCGAACGCGACGACGTCATCATCGTCGCGTCGGTGTCGTGCCTCTACGGCATCGGCTCGGTCGAGACCTATTCGGCGATGATCTTCGACCTCAAGAAAGGGCAGATGGTCGACCAGCGCGAGATCGTGCGCAAGCTCGTCGCCCTCCAGTACAAGCGCAACGACGCCGCCTTCCAGCGCGGCGCCTTTCGCGTGCGCGGCGACAGCCTGGAGCTGTTTCCGTCGCACTATGAGGACAGCGCCTGGCGCATCACCTTCTTCGGCGACGAGATCGAGGCGATCACCGAATTCGATCCGCTGACCGGCAAGAAGGTCGCCGAACTCAACTCGGTGCGCGTCTACGCCAATTCGCACTATGTCACGCCCGGACCCACGCTCAAGCAGGCGAGCGAGGCGATCAAGCATGAGCTGGCCGAGCGGCTGAAGGAACTCCACATCGAAGGCAAGCTGCTGGAGGCCCAGCGGCTGGAGCAGCGCACCAACTTCGATCTGGAAATGATTGCCGCCACCGGCAGCTGCGCCGGCATCGAGAACTATTCGCGCTTCCTCACCGGTCGTCTTCCCGGCGAGCCGCCGCCCACGCTGTTCGAGTATCTTCCCGAAAATGCGTTGCTGTTCGTGGACGAGAGCCACCAGACCATCGGCCAGGTCAACGGCATGGCCCGCGGCGACCACCGGCGGAAGATCACGCTCGCCGAATATGGCTTCCGCCTGCCGTCGTGCATCGACAATCGGCCACTGCGGTTCAACGAGTGGGACGCGATGCGCCCGCAGACCGTCTGCGTCTCGGCAACCCCGGGCGGCTGGGAGCTGGAGCAGACCGGCGGCGTCTTCTCCGAGCAGGTCATCCGCCCCACCGGCCTCATCGACCCGCCGATCGAGATCAAGCCGGTCGAGGAACAGGTCGACGACCTGATCCACGAAGCCAAGAAGACGGCGCAGGCCGGATATCGCACGCTGGTGACGACCCTCACCAAGCGCATGGCCGAGGACCTGACCGAGTTCATGCACGAGGCGGGTCTGAAGGTCCGCTACATGCACTCCGACGTCGAGACGCTGGAGCGCATCGAGCTGATCCGCGATCTGCGCATGGGCGTCTACGACGTGCTGGTCGGCATCAACCTGCTGCGCGAAGGTCTCGACATCCCCGAATGCGGGCTGGTCGCGATCCTGGACGCCGACAAGGAGGGCTTCTTGCGCTCCGAAACCTCGCTCATCCAGACGATCGGCCGCGCCGCGCGCAACGTCGAAGGCCGCGTGATCCTCTACGCCGATCGCATGACCGGCAGCATGGAGCGCGCGATCGCCGAGACCGATCGCCGCCGCGAAAAGCAAAAGGCGTACAACCTCGAGCACGGCATCACCCCGACCACGATCAAGCGCAACATCGGCGACATCATCGCCCATGTCGCGTCCAAGGATCAGGTCACGGTCGAGATCGACGAGGAACGGCCGCACATGGTCGGCCACAACCTGCGGTCGTACATCGAGAGCCTGGAAAAGAAGATGCGCGAGGCCGCCGCGAACCTGGAGTTCGAGGAAGCCGGGCGTCTGCGCGACGAGATCCGCAGCCTGGAGAACGAGGAACTCGGCCTGCCCGTCGCGGAGCACAAGGCGCCGATGATGGGCCGCTCCAACGAGGGCAAGCCGGGTACGCGCAAGACCCGCTACGGCAAGCAGCAGAAGACCCGCATGAGCCACCGGCGGGCATAGCCGGGCTGCGGCGCGGGAGGGGCGGTGCGCAGGCGACGCGATGGCCGCGCGCCCGCCTTCTCGTCAGAACGTCACGTACAGAGCCGTCATCAGCCCGTGCTCCATGACGTCCGGGTCCTCGTCGTTGAAGCGATACTGGTTCATGTAGCCGAGCTGCGCGCTGAGGTTCTTCGTGACCGGCACGGTCGCGATGGCCCAGTTGCGCATCCGCTCATGTCCCCGGTCCTGGAAGCCGGTGCTGTTGAGGTTGAAGTAGCTTTCGTGCGCCAGACGCAGTTTGACGTCGCGGTAGACGGGCAGGGTATAGGTGATTTCGGGACGAACCCGGTGCCCCGTCTCGCTGTCGTCGCTTCGGAAGCGTTGCTCCAGGCGAACGCGACCCGCCAGCTGACCTGAACCCAGCTTTGCGATCGCGAACCCGATCTGCTGGCGCGGCCGCCATTCGGTGTTCTGAACTTTGCCGTCACGCGGCCGGACCACACGGTTCAGCCCGCCGGTCAAGGTGACCCCCGTCGCGACCTGGGCTGTGAGTGCGGCGAGATACTGGCTTTCGTACAATTCGCCGCTGTCATCGCTGAACCGCTGGTTGGTCTCCAACTCCAGCTTGAGCCCTTCGCGCAACTCGGTGGAGGCGTTCGCCGTCAGCCACAGCTGCGCGTCGTGCTCCTGCGCCACCGCCGGAGTGGCAGTGGCCGCCAACGCAAGCGCCAGGGCAACGGAAAAACGCAATTCGGGCCTCCTGCCGGTCTCGGCACTGCCCCTCTGCGCCCAAAGCGTGTCGCGGACAACGGGGATGAACAGCTGCGGCGCTCGCCGGAGGCGGCCGGTCTCCGAACGGCGCTTGCCTCGGCCGGTGCGGTGCTGCATCCCTGCAACACAGTTGTATTTGGGGGGATCCACTTGCGCGTTCGACTTCTCGCCGCTTCGGCCGCGGCGCTTCTGGCAGGCTGCGCCACGACTCCGCCGCTTGCCTCTTCGCCGCCTTCCGTGGCCGCGCCCGAGGCTGCGCCCGTGGACGCCGCCACGGCCCTCCACGCGCTGTTCAAGCAGAGCGACGAGGACAATCTCCGCCGCAATCCGCTCAACGCGCTGTTCCGCGGCGACATGCGCTATGCCGACCAGCTCGGCGACATGATCAGCGACGCCTATTTCGACGCGGAGCGGGCGGCCGGCGAGCGGGACCTGGCGGCGCTGCGCCGCATCAACCGGGCCGCGCTCTCGCCGACGGACCAGCTCGCCTATGACGTGTTCAAATGGCAGGGCGAACTCGGGCTGCGCGCGCTCAGCCCCGACATCCTGTCGCTGAACGTGGTCCGCCCGATCGACCATTTCACCGGCATCCACACCTTCTATCCCGACCTCGCGTCCGGCCAGAGCGCGGCGCCGTTCAAGACGGTGAAGGATTATCAGGACAGCATCAGCCGTCACCACCGCTATGCCCAGATCCTCGACGCCTCGATCGATCGCTTTCGCCAGGGCATGGCCGCAGGCGTCGTCCAGCCCAAGCTGGTGGTGCGCAACGTGATCGACCAGCTCGACCTGCAACTCGCGCAGGGTGTCGAGGGTTCGACCTTCTACGCACCGCTCAAGGCATTCCCGGCCGGTATCCCTGTCGCCGACCAGGCGCGGCTTCGTACCGAGACCGCCGCGGTGATCCGCGACGAGATCCGCCCGGCCTATCAGCGCCTGCGCGTCTTCCTGGCCAAGGAATATCTGCCGGCTGCCCGCGAGGGCGTCGGCCTCGTCCACATGAAGGGCGGGCCAAAGCTCTACGCCTTCCTGATCGAACAGAACACGACGCTGCCGCTGTCGGCCGACGACGTCCACAAGCTGGGGTTGAGCGAAGTGGCGCGCATCCACCGCGAGATGGAGGCGGTGAAGACCCAGGTTGGCTTCAAGGGCACGCTGCCGGCCTTCTTCGAATTCCTGCGCACCGCTCCCCGCTTCCGTCCCGCCAGCAAGCAGGCGCTGCGCGACGAATATTATGCGATCGGCAAGCGGGTGGACGCCCGCGTGGGCGAGCTCTTCTCGACGCTGCCCAAGACCCCGCTCGAGATCCGCCCGGTGCCCGACTATCGCGAAAAGACCGACGCCGGCGGCTCCTATATGCAGGGCGCGCCGGACGGATCGCGTCCCGGCACCTTCTACTACAACACGTACGACCTGCCCTCCCGCTCCACCTGGGGGCAGGAGACGCTGTACCTGCACGAGGGCGCGCCCGGGCATCACTTCCAGATCAGCCTTGCGCAGGAGAATGCCGAGCTTCCCAATTTCATGCGCTTCGGCGGCAACACCGCCTATGTCGAGGGCTGGGCGCTCTATGCCGAGACGCTGTGGGACGAGCTCGGCATGGAGACCGATCCCTACCAGCGCTTCGGTGGCTTGAACGACGAGATGCTGCGCGCGATGCGGCTGGTCGTCGACAGCGGCATCCATGCCAAGGGTTGGACCCGAGACCAGGCGATCAAGTACATGCTCGACAACAGCTCGATGGGCCGCACCGACGCCACCAGCGAGGTCGAGCGCTACATCGCGATGCCGGGCCAGGCGCTCTCCTACAAGATCGGCCAGCTCAAGATCCTGGAACTGCGCGCCAGGGCCGAGCAGGCGCTGGGTGCGAAGTTCGATCTCAAGGAATTCCACGCGCAGGTGCTGATGACGGGCTCGCTGCCGATGAACATCCTGGAGCAGAAGATCGACCGCTGGATCGCCTCCAAGCGCGGTTGAGGCGAACGTCCCGGCGCGGAATCGGCAACGGCGCTGCCGTGATGCCGCTCCCGCCCGGGACGCGGCCGAGCTAGGAGATCGCGTCGATCCACCCCGGCAGTTCTGCGAGGGTTCGCAGCTGGCAAAAGCGCGGGTGCTCGGCGGGCAGCTGTGCGTGCTCGTGCGACCAGGCGCCCTCCTGCGGGATGAACGCTGCCCAGGCGCCGGCGTCCAGCGCCGGGTTGATGTCGGACCGCAGCGAATCGCCGGCCATCACCGCCTCCTCCGGCGCGACGCCCTCCCGGGCGAACAGCCGCCGGAAGGTGTCCGCCGTCTTGTCGCTGACGATCTCGATCCCGCTGAACCGCTCGCCGAGTCCCGATGCGGCGAGCTTCGCTTCCTGGTGGAGCAGGTCGCCCTTGGTCACCAGCACCAGCCGGCCTCGGTCTGCCAGCTGTTCCAGCGTGTCGGCGATCCCCTCGAACAGCTCGACCGGGTGGGACAGCAACGCGCGTCCCGCCGCCAGGATTTCGGCGATCACCGCCTTGGGCAGCGGGTCGTCGGCCAATTCGATCGCCGTCTCGATCATCGACAGTGTGAAGCCCTTGGCCCCATAGCCATAGAGCTTCAGGTTGCGCGCCTCGCAGGCGTTCAGCCGCTCGCGGGCGATGTCGCGGGCCGCGAACGGCTCGATGAGCGCGAGCAGCGCCGCTTCGGTCGCGTGGAAGTGCCGCATGTTGTGCCACAGCGTGTCGTCGGCATCGAGGCAGATGAGCTTGATCGTCATGGCGTCCGGATAGCGCAACCGGGCCGGCCCACGCCATGCATCGGACGAACGGGGCCAACCGCATCTGCGGCGAACCGCTCGCCGCGCGGAGAAGGGAGGGGTGGTTGAGCCGTCCGCCGGCTTCCCCCATAAGCCGGACATGCGTCGCGTCGTCCTCATCCTGCCCCTGCTGGTCCTGACCCAGTGCGTCCGTCCCTCCGAACCGCCGCCGGCCCCTCCGCCGCCCGCGCCGGTCGCCGCTGCGCCCGTCGCACCGCCGGCGCCGCCGCCGGTGGGGGATTGGCGCGACTGGCCGGTCACCCGCGGCGACTGGCGCTATGCGCAGGACGGGCAGGGCTCGGTTGCCTCCTTCGGCACCCCCGGCGCCGCACCCGTGCTGACGCTTCGCTGTGACCGCGCGCGCCGCCAGGTGACGCTAACCCGCACGGGTGCCGCCGCGCCCGGCGCCGCGCTGACGATCCGCACCTCCAGCACCGCGCGGACCCTTCCGGTGACGGCGGGGGCGGGGACGGTCGCCGCCGCGCTTCCCGCGCAGGACCCGTTGCTCGATGCGATGGGCTTCAGCCGCGGCCGTTTCATCGTGGAGCTGCCCGGCCAGGCGGCATTGGTCGTGCCTGCCTGGGCCGAGGTGCTGCGCCTGACGGAGGATTGCCGCGGGTGATGGGGTGGCGGGCAGGGCTGCTCGCGCTCGCGCTGGCGGGTTGTTCCGACGAGCAGCCCGCACCCGCGCCCAGCCCCACGCAGCAAGCCGCTCCCAAGCCGACGCCCGCGCCCGTCCCGATCGACGTCGGCACGCTTGCGCCGGGCGAGTTGCCCGCGCCCGAGCTGGCCGGTGTCGCACCCGCCTCGGGGCAATGGCACACGGGCAAGGGCAACGCCCGTTTCGTGGACGCGGGCGGCACGGGGGCCTTTGCGCTCCGCTGCGACTCCCCACGCCGCCAGCTCGTCTTCCTGCGCAGCGGCACTGTCGAGGCGGGCACCATGCTGCGGATCGTGACGGGCATGGCCGCGGCCTCCTATCCGGTGGTCGCAAGCGGCCGCAAGGTGGAGGCACACGCCAGCATCGACGATCGCTTCCTCGCCGCGCTGCAGAAGGTGAAGGGTCCGATCGGGGTGTCGCTGGGGGAGGGGCCGGTCCTTGCCGTCCCGGCCGATCCCGCGATCGCTGCGGTGATCCGCGCGTGTCGCGGCCGCTGACCCGGGCAGGCGGAAGAAGGTCGTTGAATCTGCCGCGCATTACAAGACTTGTTTGCAGGGGCGCGGTGTCACACATTCGGGTCGTGATCGCAGCAGCGGTCACGCTCTAGCTCAACTAGCGAAAGGAGGTGATCCGATGTCTCATGGTTCAGCAGTGGGGTCGGTTCAGTTCGTTCGGGAGACGCGCCGCTGAACGGCGGCCCGGTCGCATGACCGGGCGTCGTAACGCGGTTCGCATGGTCTCCCGGGCTGGAGCTTCCGGCCGCTGACCATGCTTGAGGTCGTCGGGCCCCTGCGGGGGCTCGGCGGCCTCTTTCATATCTACGGCGCACGCTTCGAGCGGGACGGGATTACACGCGTCGGGAAAGCCGCTACGGTGCGACCGAAAGGACATCCGCACTTGGACCATTTCGGTATCGCCGAATCCGTTCCCGCCCCTTCTTCCGCCACGACCGTGGTCGAAC
The DNA here is from genome assembly GCF_004341505.2 of Sphingomonas sp. JUb134. NCBI lineage: Bacteria > Pseudomonadati > Pseudomonadota > Alphaproteobacteria > Sphingomonadales > Sphingomonadaceae > Sphingomonas > Sphingomonas sp. JUb134. The sequence goes on along the minus strand of NZ_SLYP02000001.1, from coordinate 2,475,210 downwards.
CGGCGCTGCCCGAAGCGGCGGAGGGCGCCCCCAAGGAAGAGCTGCGCCGCGACCGCCTGCTCGCCGCGCTCACCCTGATCGCGGGGGCCGGCCTGGTCCTCGCCCTGCCGTTCGCCCTGAAAGCGGGGTCGCGCTTCTTCCTGCCGCTCACCGCCGCCATCGTCATCGCGATCGCGCTGGTGCCGCTGCTCGAGTGGCTGGAGCGCCGCCGGCTGCCAGCCCCGCTCGCCGCCTTCGTGTGCGTGCTCCTGTTCCTGGTCGTCGCCAACGGCGCGATCGCCTCGATCGTGCTGCCGGCCTGGGGCTGGGCGGAGATCCTGCCCGAGCGGATCGAGCGCGTGCAGCAGAACATCGCGCCGCTGATCGACTTTTATTCCAACCTGGAGCGGTTCGTGAACGAACTGCTTGCCAACGTCGCGAACACGCCCGTCCGGCAGACCGGCACCACGGCCGAGCGCCCGGCGTCGCTGCTCGATTTCACCGCCAGCACGGCGCCCTCCGCGCTGATCGAGATGTTCTTCGCGATCCTGGTGATCTACTTCTTCCTGGCCGGCTGGACGCGGCTCAGGCGCTCGGCGATCACCAGCCGCACCAGCTTTGGTGGCGCGATGGCGACGGCGCGGGTGATCCAGGACGTGGTCGACTTCACCTCCGCCTATCTGGGCACCATCTCCTTCATCAACCTCACGCTGGGGCTGCTGGTGGCGGGTGCCCTGTGGTTCGTGGGGATGCCGACGCCGCTCATGTGGGGCGGCATCGTCGCCGTGCTCAACTACATTCCCTATTTCGGCCCCATCCTGTCGGCGGCGCTGCTGGCGCTGGGCGGGCTCATGACCTTCACCGACGTCTGGTGGGCGCTGCTGCCGGCCGCGATCATGGTCGGCGCGCATCTGGTGGAGGCGAACGTCGTCACCCCGCTGATCGTCGGCCATCGCCTGACCATCAGCCCGCTCATGATCCTGGTGGCGCTCAGCTTCTGGGGATGGGTCTGGGGGACACCCGGCGCGCTGCTCGCGGTGCCGCTGCTCATCATCATCCAGACGGTCGTGAAGGCGGCCGGCAAGCCCGACATCGCGGGCTTCCTGTTCGAGCACGGCACGCTCGTGAATGACGTCGCACCGCCCGGCACCCCGGTTCAGGCCGGGAACGCGTCGGCCGGCGAAAAACCCGATGGGAAGGCGGTTGACAGGTCCGGGGCCCTCGCTTAGAGGCCGCCTCCTCGCAAGCGAGCGGGTGTAGCTCAGTTGGTTAGAGCGCCGGCCTGTCACGCCGGAGGTCGCGGGTTCGAGCCCCGTCACTCGCGCCATTGCAGCGGTTTCGTAGAGCCGCCGATGGCTGATCCGCCGCTTGCGAAACTCTCCCTGGGACATCGCGACATCGACCTCACAGGCACTCGTCTGCGCGGGCATTGCGGCCTTTCGATACGCCTCCGAAACTTTTTTGCGAAAATCGCGAGATCGGCCAATTCTGGCTTTGACAGGTCCCGATCGCTCGCCTAGAGCCCGCCTCCTCGCAAGCGAGCGGGTGTAGCTCAGTTGGTTAGAGCGCCGGCCTGTCACGCCGGAGGTCGCGGGTTCGAGCCCCGTCACTCGCGCCATTGCAGCGGTCTTGAACCGCCGATGGCAGGATCCGCCGCTTGCGAACACTCCCACATCGACGATTTGCCTGATCCCGCTGACGGCGACTGTCAGAGCCTCACGATCGTACCCCGGCGAAGGCCGGGGCCCAGTTGGGCACGGCTGGGTAGGGCAGCGCGCGATCTCAGGAGACATCGCAACTGGGCTCCGGCCTCCGCCGGGGTACGCGGCTTGCAATCAGCCCGCGCTCAACGCCGCCAGCGCCCCGTCTCCATCCACCGCAGCGCCGGCTTCAGCGGCGCGATCCACGCCACCCCGGCCAAGCCATAGACCAGCATCTGCACGAGCGCGGGCAGGGCGCCGATCCACGGCGACAGGCTCGCGACCGCGACCAGCCAGAACAGGATGAACGCCAGGATACCGAGCATCCCCACGGGTTTGCGCCAGGTCGGTTGCATCAACGTTGCTCCGCCAGGTGCAGCGCCTGCTCTGTCAGGATGGCGTGCAGCGGCACGTCCCAGGGATCGGCGGGAAGCTCGGGCACCTGCTGCACCGACCAGGCGAGCCCCAGCCGCCAGGCCGCGTCATGCTGCACGAACGCGCGGTCGTAGAAGCCGGCGCCCTGGCCCAGCCGGTTGAGCGTCGCATCGAACCCCACCAAGGGCGCCAGGATCACGTCCGGCACCACCACGGGCGCGCTGCGGGACGGCTGGCGCAGCCCCATCGGGCCTGCCTCGATCGCGGTGTCCGCGTCCCAGCGCAGGAACTCCATCGGCGTCGCGCGGTCCGCTACCCAGGCGAGCGCCAGCACGCAGCCAGCCTCTCGTGCCGCGTCGACCAGCGGGGCGGGGTCCGCCTCGCTTCCGACCGGCAGATAGCTTGCGACCACCACGCCCGGCGCCAGCCGCGCGCGCAGCAGCTCCGGCACGGCCAGCCGCGGGCGGTGCTCGGCAAAGAACCCGTCGCGAGCGGCGCGCAGCTGGGCGCGCAGGGCTTTTTTGTCGAGCGTCATCGGGGGGAGCGGGTGGCGGGACCGCCGTGGCCGTTGGCCGCGATATCCACTGACGCCCAGTACGTCAGGTGGGGACCATGTACGTCAGACCAGGATCTGCGCAGGGACAGCCCCCATGGATGATGAATAGCCTCAGGGATAATGAAGGCTCGTACCGGGCAGTGCCCGCCGTGGACCAACTTAGGCGACGTGGCCGTGATCCTCAAGGGCTGCCGCGACGGCTTCCAGCCGTTCGGCGATTTCGTCGAGCAGGTCCTGCGGCAGCTCCGGCTCCTGCACCGGTGCTGCCGGCTCGGGCGCAGGTGCGGCGGGTGGCGTGGCAGGCGTCCGGTCGCGCTCGTCCAGCTCGTCCGCCAGCATCAGCGCGATCAGCAGCAGCGTCCGCTCCGCCGAGGTCCCCGCCGAGGCCCGCATCGCTGCCGGCGCATGCCGCTGCAGCCGCTCGACCAGGGCCAGCAGGTGCGGCTCCTCGCCGTCGCGGCAGGCGACGCTGTGGGAGCGATTCGCGATGGTGAAGCTGACCTGCGCCATCAGTCGTCGCCCTGGCCCGCGATTACCTGGTCCAGCGCGGTGATCGCTTCCGCCATGCTGGCCCGCAGCGCCGCGTGCCGCTGCTCGAGCGATTCGGCCGCAGCCGCACGGGCGCGCGCAGCCGCTTCGATCCGCCGGAGCGCGGCGTCAATGCGGGCGAGGCCTGGGTTCGCTTGGGGCTGGTCCATGGTTCCCGGATAGGAGGGGTGACCGGCCGCCGCAAGCACGGCTCGCCGGTTGACGAAGGCGGGTCGCCGCCCCAAAGGCGGGCATACGCGGTCAAGGGGGACCGCGCCGTCACAAGGATGACTCATGGCCGCCTCGGATACCCTGCTCGCCAACGCGATTCGTGCGCTTGCGATGGATGCGGTGGAGGCCGCCAACTCCGGGCACCCGGGCATGCCGATGGGCATGGCGGACGTGGCGACGGTGCTGTGGACCCGCTACCTCAAGTTCGATGCCGCCGATCCCAAATGGCCGGACCGCGACCGCTTCGTGCTGTCGGCCGGCCATGGCTCGATGCTGATCTATGCACTGCTGCACCTGACCGGCCATGCGCGCCCGACCATCGACGACATCAAGAACTTCCGCCAGCTGCACAGCCCGTGCGCCGGCCACCCCGAAAACTTTGAGCTCCCGGGCATCGAGACCACCACCGGCCCGCTCGGCCAGGGCCTGGCTACCGCCGTCGGCCTCGCGCTCGCCGAGCGCCACCTCAACGCCACCTTTGGCGATGACCTGGTCGACCACCGCACCTGGGTGATCGCCGGTGACGGCTGCCTGATGGAAGGCATCAACCACGAGGCGATCGGCCTTGCCGGCCACCTCGGCCTCGGCCGCATGATCGTGCTGTGGGACGACAACCGCATCACCATCGACGGCGCGGTCGAGCTGTCGTCGAGCGAGGATGTCGCCGCGCGCTATGCCGCGACCGGCTGGCACACCGTCGCCTGCGACGGCCATGACCCCGCCGACATCTGCCGCGCGATCGACGAAGCCATCGCCGATCCGCGTCCGTCGCTGATCGCGTGCCGCACCATCATCGGCAAGGGCGCGCCCGGCAAGGAAGGCACCAGCGCCGTCCACGGCGCAGCGCTCGGCCCCGACATCGTCGCCAAGACGCGCCTCGCCATGGGCTGGGAGCCCGAGGCGTTCGAGGTGCCGGAGGAGATCGCAGAAACCTGGGCCGCCGCCGGCGTCCGCAGCCGCGACGTTCGCCTCGCCTGGGAGGCGCGGTGCGACGCCGATTCGCAAGGCGCGACCTTCCGCCGCCGCATGACCGGCGAGCTGACCGAGGGCTTCACGCTCAAGCCCTACCTCGACGGCCTGCTGGCCAATCCGCAGAAGCTCGCGACCCGCAAGGCGTCGGAACTGGTGCTCGGCACCATCACCGAGCAGCTGCCGGAAACCGTCGGCGGCTCCGCCGATCTCACCGGCTCGAACAACACCAAGACCAAGGCGCTGCAGCCGCTCAACCGCGACGACTATGCCGGCCGCTATGTCTATTACGGCATCCGCGAGTTCGGCATGGCCGCGGCGATGAACGGTTTGGCGCTCCACGGCGGCATCATCCCGTTCGGCGGCACCTTCCTGGTGTTCGCGGACTATGCCCGCCCGGCGATCCGCCTGTCGGCGCTCCAGAACGCGCGCGTCATCTATGTCATGACGCATGATTCCATCGGCCTCGGTGAGGACGGCCCGACCCACCAGCCGATCGAGCACCTCAACAGCCTGCGGCTGATCCCCAACCTCGACGTCTATCGCCCGTGCGACACGATCGAGACGGCCGAGTGCTGGGAATTGTCGCTTCAGGACGCGACCGGCCCGTCGCTGCTCGCGCTGTCGCGCCAGAACCTGCCGCAGCTGCGCACCGACGCCTCGGAGAACCTGTGCGCCAAGGGTGCGTACCGCCTGGTCGCGGCCGAGGCGCCGCGCCGCGTGGTGCTCGTCGCCACCGGCTCCGAGGTCGAACTCGCGGTTTCTGCCCGCGCGCAGCTTGAAGCGCAGGGTATCGGTGCCGATGTGGTGTCCATGCCCTGCTGGTCGCGCTTCGATGCACAGCCTGCCGACTATCGTCGCGATGTGCTACCGGCGGACGCGCTGATCGTCTCGATCGAGGCGGGCACCACCATGGGCTGGGAACGCTACACGGGCCTCGACGGCCTGCGCTTCGGCATCGACCGGTTCGGCGCCTCCGGCCCGGCGCCCAAGCTCTACGAATATTTCGGACTGACCGCGGACGCGATCGCCACCAAGGTTGCGGCTGCGCTCGAGAATTGAGGCTCGCGGCAACGCGGGCATGGACCATCCAAGTGAAAGGATCGGCAACATGACGAAGGTAGCGATCAACGGGTTCGGGCGCATCGGCCGCCTGGTTGCGCGGGCCATTCTGGAGCGCCCGGACTGCGGCCTCGAACTGGTCACCATCAACGACCTGTCGGACGCCAAGTCCAACGCCTGGCTGTTCAGCCGCGACAGCATCCACGGCCGCTATCCGGGTGAAGTCTCGGCCGACGGCAACGACCTCGTGATCGACGGCAAGCGCATCAAGGTGACGGCAGAGCGCGATCCTGCAAACCTGCCGCACGGCGAAAACGGCGTCGAACTGGTGCTCGAGTGCACCGGCTTCTTCACCGATCGCGACAGCGCGCAGAAGCACATCGATGGCGGCGCCAAGAAGGTGCTGATCTCGGCTCCTGGCAAGAACGTCGATCTTACCGTCGTCTATGGCGTCAACCACGACAAGCTGGAGGCCGGCCACACGATCGTCTCCAACGCATCGTGCACCACCAACTGCCTGGCGCCGGTTGCCAAGGTGCTGAACGACTCGATCGGGATCGAGCGTGGCCTGATGACCACGATCCACGCCTACACCAACGACCAGAAGATCCTGGACCAGATCCACAAGGACCTGCGTCGCGCGCGTGCGGCCGCCATGTCGATCATCCCGACGACCACGGGCGCTGCCCGCGCGGTGGGTGAGGTGCTTCCGGAGCTCAAGGGCAAGCTCGACGGTTCGTCGGTGCGCGTGCCGGTGCCGGACGGCAGCCTCGTCGACCTGACCTTCACGCCGAAGCGCGACACGACCAAGGAAGAGGTCAACGCCATCCTGAAGGCGGCGTCGGAAGAGGGCCCGCTCAAGGGCATCCTGGTCTATTCGGACGAGCCGCTCGTCTCGATCGACATCGTCCACACGCCGGCGTCTTCGACCGTCGACAGCCTGGAGACGGCGGTGATCGACGGCAAGCTGGTGCGCGTCGTCAGCTGGTACGACAACGAGTGGGGCTTCTCCAACCGCATGGTCGACACCGCCTGCGCGATGGCCAAGTTCGGCTGATGTCGATGCCCGTCGCGCTGGCGGATGCCGGAGAGGACGGGCAAGCGGGCGCGCGGGTCGGCACGATCGCCGGCATCGCGCGCCACGCCTTTGTACGGGCACCCATGGAGGTGCTCGACCGCGCCGACGTCAGCGTGGAAGCCGGCATCGCCGGCGACCACCGCGGCCGGCGCAAGCCCGGCGGCACCGGCAAGCGCCAGGTGACGCTGATGGAGCGCGGCGACTGGGAAGCGGCCACTGCCGCGGTCGGCCGAGCCCTCCCGTGGCAGGAACGTCGCGCCAACCTGCTGGTCGACGGGTTCGACGTGCCGCAGGTGCCCGGCACGCGGCTGCGCATCGGCGCCGACGTGGTGCTGGAAATCACCTGTGAATGCGACCCGTGCCAGCGCATGGACGCGCTGGTGCCGGGGCTCTTCGAGGCGCTGTTGCCGGACTGGCGCGGCGGGGCCTGCACGCGCGTGCTGGCGGGCGGAACGATCGCCGTGGGCGACACAATCAGGATCGAGACATGACACGCAATTTCAAGACCCTGGACGACATGGGTGACATCGCGGGCAAGCGCGTGCTGGTCCGTGAGGATCTGAACGTGCCGATGGCCGACGGCCACGTCACCGACGCCACCCGTCTGCGCGCGGCGATCTCCACCGTCACCGAACTCGCCGATCGCGGCGCCATCGTGCTGGTGCTCGCCCACTTCGGTCGTCCCAAGGGCGTGCCGAGCCCGGAATTCTCCACCGCCCAGCTGGCGATCCCGTTCGGCCAAGTGCTCGGCCGCCCGGTCCGCTACATCGACTGGGAGGGCGCAGCCGACGCGGTCGCCACGCTCCAGCCGGGCGACATCGCGCTGCTGGAAAACACCCGCTTCTTCGGCGGCGAGGAAAAGAACGATCCCGCCGTGGTCGATCGCCTCGCGGCGCTTGGCGACCTCTACGTCAACGATGCCTTCTCCGCCGCGCACCGCGCCCATGCCTCGACGGCGGGCCTCGCACACAAGCTGCCGGCGTTCGCCGGCCGCCAGATGGAAGCCGAGCTCGACGCGCTCGACAAGGCGCTCGGCAACCCCGAGCATCCGGTCGCGGCGGTCGTGGGCGGCGCCAAGGTCTCGACCAAGCTCGACGTGCTCAAGCATTTGGTCGGGCAGGTCGACCACCTCATCATCGGCGGCGGCATGGCCAACACCTTCCTCGCCGCGCGCGGCGTGAACGTCGGCAAGAGCCTGTGCGAGCACGATCTCACCGGCACCGCCGAGGAAATCTTCGACGCCGCTGACAAGGCCGGCTGCACCATCCACCTGCCGTACGACGTGGTGGTCGCGACCGAATTCCGGCCGAACCCGCCGACGCGCACCGTCAACGTCCACGAGGTCGCCGCCGACGAGATGATCCTCGACGTCGGCCCCGCCGCGGTCGAGGCGCTGGGCGACGTGCTCAAGAACTGCCGCACGCTTGTTTGGAACGGCCCGCTCGGCGCGTTCGAGACGCCGCCGTTCGATGCCGCGACGGTGTCGCTCGCCAAGACGGCCGCCGCGCTCACCAGCGACGGCTCGCTCGTGTCGGTCGCCGGCGGCGGCGACACGGTCGCAGCCCTCAACCAGGCCGGCGCGGCGGGCGCCTTCACCTTCGTCTCCACCGCAGGCGGCGCCTTCCTGGAGTGGATGGAAGGCCGCGAACTCCCCGGCGTCGCCGCCCTGGCGCGCTAACGCGGAACTCGTACCCCGGCGAAGGCCGGGGCCCAGGGTCCCGAACGCCACGTCCCGCGGCTCACATCCCGTATCCCCGCGCAGGCGGGGATCCAGGGCCAAGCAGACCAACGGCGCGTAGCCCTTTGTACCCTGGGCTCCCGCCTCCGCGGGAGCACGGAACACTTCGCGGCGCGCCCGGCCCCTACCGCCCGCCACCCCGCATCGCGATACACGCCGCCGCGCGCATCTCCCGGTCCTCCACCGCCCGCCAGCATCGCGCCAGCTCGGGCCGCGGCGGCATCGCCTGGTACACGCCGCTGCCGACCCCGCGCTCGAACCAGAGCCGCAGATGTTGTGGCGCGATATCAGCCGCTTCGCCGCGACCGTTCGCAGCCCGTTCGAGCAGCGACAGTCCCTGGTCCAGCGTCGCCGCCGGCCGTCGCTCCGGCTGCACTTCGCGATGCCCGGCAACGATCAGATTGCCCGCCTCCAGCGCCACCGTCGCACTCGGCCGCCCGGATCGCTCGATCGCGGTGATTGCCCGCGCATAGTCCGGCGGCTCGGCCGCAAGGGCTTCCTCCACGACCAGGTCGGTCGCGCGCTTGCTCGAATGCCAGTCCGGATCGTCGGCGCTCTGGCTCGAGCATCCCGCCAGCACGACGGCCAGCGCCAGCAGCGGCCGCCTCATGCCAGCGGCAGCAGCGGGGCATAGTCCGCCAGCGTATAGGGCAGGGGGATGCGGCCGCCGTTCGCCAGCGTGAAATAATGCTGGGCGATCATCCCCATCTGCTCCAGCCCATAGGCGGTGAAGGGTTTCCCCGGCTCCAGCCGATAGTCGTAATTGCGCTGGAACGGCCCGCGCACCCACACCCACTGCTTCAGCCCATACCATTGGTAGAGGTGGGTCCCCTCGTGCACGAAGCTCGCCTTGCGCCATAGCGGCACGCCCGGCGCGGCGAAATCGGGAACATGGCTGTCGCCGGGAAAATAGGCATGCCCATTGGGCGCCATCGGCCGGTTGCCCGGAAACACGAACCACCATTTTCGCGGGTGGATGCGCACGCGGGCATAGTCGATGCCCTCGCCGAACACGCCGCGCAGCATGGCTGTCTCGCCGGGGCTCAACGGGCGGTGGCGCGGGGTCGCAGGGGGCCGTTCAGGCATCCCGGACATACGCGTCGAGCCCGAGTTTGTTGCACCGCGACGAAGTGAGCGCTCCCATGGCCGGGCTGCCCTTGTGGGGCCGGCGGTGCCCGCCTAACGAAGTCAGGCAAGCGGTAACAGCCGCAGCGAACCAGCAGCATGGGAGACCTCCAGAATGACGCCGATCGTCAGAGAAATTCTCGCGAACTACGAGTCCGACAATCCCGGCGTGAAGGCGAACCTCGCCCGCATCCTGATGCAGGGTCGGCTGGGCGGCACCGGCAAGCTGGTCATCCTGCCCGTCGACCAGGGCTTCGAGCACGGCCCTGCGCGCAGCTTCGCGGTCAACGAGCCGGCATACGACCCGCACTACCACTTCCAGCTCGCGATCGACGCCGGCCTCTCGGCCTATGCGGCGCCGCTCGGCATGCTGGAGGCGGGCGCCGGCACCTTCGCCGGGCAGATCCCGACCATCCTGAAGGTCAACTCCTCCAACAGCTGGGCGACCGGCATCAACCAGGCGGTGACCGGCGGCGTCGACGACGCGCTCCGCCTCGGCTGCTCGGCGATCGGCTTCACCATCTATCCGGGCGCCGACGACGTGTTCGACATGATGGAGGAGATCCGCGAGCTTTCGGCCCAGGCCAAGTCGGTCGGCATCGCCACCGTGATCTGGTCCTATCCACGTGGCGGCACCCTGTCGAAGGAAGGTGAACTGGCGCTCGACGTGGGCGCCTATGCGGCGCACATGGCGGCGCTGCTCGGCGCGCACATCATCAAGGTGAAGCTGCCGACCGACCATATCGAGCAGAAGGAAGCCAAGAAGGTCTATGAGGGCTTCGACGCTTCCACCCAGGCCAAGCGCGTTGCCCATGTCGTGAAGAGCTGCTTCAACGGCCGCCGCATCGTCGTCTTCTCGGGCGGCGCCGCCAAGGGTGCCGACGCCGTCTACCAGGACGCACGCGACATCCGCGACGGCGGCGGCAACGGCTCGATCATTGGCCGCAACACCTTCCAGCGTCCGCGCGACGAGGCGCTGGCGATGCTCGACAAGATCATCGGCATCTATCAGGGTCAGGACTGATGGAGCGGCGCCCGCTGCTGGCCGGGCTCGCGCTCGCGCTGGTCGGCGGGCGCCTTCTCAACGGAGAGGTGGCGATGGCAGGCACGACCGCAGGTTTCGGCATGATCGGCAAGATCAAGGCAAGGCCCGGCACCCGCGCCGAGCTCGTCGCCATCCTCGCCAGCGGCACCGACGCGATGCCGGGCTGCCTGGCGTATCTGATCGCCGAGGATGCGGGCGATCCGGACGCGATCTGGATCACCGAACTCTGGGACGCCAAGGAAAGCCACACTGCCTCGCTGAAGCTCCCGGCCGTCCGGGACGCGATCGCCAAGGGTCGCCCCCTGATCGCCGGCTTCGACCTCAGCGCCGAGACCCGCCCGGTCCCCGGCAGCTTCCTCGCCGGCGCCTGACGGTACCCGTACCCGCACCGGTACCCCGGCGAAGGCCGGGGCCCAGTTGGGAAACCTCTCCGCATCTCGCGAGCCGCCCCCAACTAGGCGCCGGCCTCCGCCGGGGTACCAAGGGGTGATGTTTACCGCCTGCCGGCTACCGCCCGGCCTGTCGCAGCATCGCCTTCAACGTCAGCGCATCATGAATGGCATGCGCCTCGGCATCATTGTTGAAATACGCCCACACTTCGCGCCCGGCGCCCGCCTGCGCCATCATCCAGTCCGTCCAGCGCAGCAGCGCCTCGTCTGAATAGCGCCCCCAGTATTTCCCCTCGCCACCATGAAAGCGCACATAGGCGACCAGCCCGACCGCCAGGTCCGGGCTGTCGGACCCGGGCATGTCGTGCGCACAGAAACTCGCCCCGTATCGCTCCAGCAGCGCGAACACCCGGTCGTCGTACCAGCTCTTCTCCCGGAATTCGAAGACGTTGACGACGTCTTTTGGCGCGAGTTCTAGGAACGCCTCCAGTCGCTCCAGGTTGAGCTTGAACCGCGGTGGCAGCTGGTACAGCACCGGCCCGAGCGTCTCCCCCAGATGCCGGAACGCCGGCATCATCCGCGCCATCGGCTCCTCGCAATCCTTCAGCTTCTTGGCCTGGGTCAGGAAGCGATTGGCCTTTACCGCATAGCGAAAGCCCGGCGGCGCCTGTGCCGCCCAGCCGTCGAACGTTTCGGGTTTCGGCAGCCGGTAGAAGCTGTTGTTGATCTCCACCGTCTCGAAATGCTCGGCATAGAAGGCGAACCAGCGCTTGACCGCCAGCTTCTCGGGGTAGAAGCGGCCACGCCAATGCGGGTAGATCCAACCGGAACACCCCACCCGAACTGCCGCAAACCCGGAGCTTTCCATGCACGATCCCGAAGATGACCTCGAAGCCGACAACGCGCTGGAAGGCTTCGCGGATCAATTCGAGGCCCACAATCGCCGGCCGGCTACCCAGCTCTACCTCATCTCGCCGCTCGACGTGTCGGGCACCTTCCCGGACCGGCTCGCCCGCGCGCTCGATGCAGGTCCGGTCGCAGCCTTCCAGTTCCGCGTGAAGGACATGGACCAGCACGCCGCCGCGCGCCTCGCCGAACCGCTCCAGCGCCTCTGCGCCGATCGCGAAGTCGCGTTCATCGTCAACGACAGCGTCAGCCTCGCCAAGCGGCTGGGGGCGGACGGCGTCCATCTCGGCCAGGAGGACGGCGACCCGCGCGAGGCCCGCGCCGCGCTCGGCCCGTCGGTGCAGATCGGCGTGACCTGCCACGACAGCCGCCACCTGGCGATGGGGGCGGGGGAGGCGGGAGCCGACTATGTCGCCTTCGGCAGCTTCTATCCTACCACCACCAAGGAAGTCCGCCACCGCGCGGAGCCGGCGATCCTGTCCTGGTGGACGACGCTGTTCGAGCTGCCCTGCGTCGCGATCGGCGGCATCACGCCGGACAATGCGCAGCCGCTGATCGACGCCGGCGCCGATTTCCTGGCGGTAAGCGGCTCGGTCTGGAACGGCGACGAAGCCGCCGCCGTCCGCGCCTTCACCGAACTGCTCGCCAAGGGGAAGACGCGCTAGGCTTCACGTTCCCGTGCTCCTGCGAAGGCAGGAGCCCAGGGTCCCAAGCACCGCACGTCGTTGCTCTGCCTGGCCCCGGATTCCTGCCTGCGCAGGAATACGGGTGTGACCAAAGGACGGCGGCCCCTGTTTCGCAGAAGTTCCGCCTGCGCGGGGATACGCCGGGAGTGGGGGGGGGGGGCGGCACAACCCTCCTGTACCCCGGCGAAGGCCGGGGCCCAGTTGGGAAGGCGCCCGTGAAACTCGCGACACCGCCGCCGCGGGATACCACCGCCCCCTCGAACGTTCTCCACCCGAAACATCCTCGGAGCGCGCGATGGGTCGGACAGCAATCGGCGGCACCACCAACCGGCGGGCACGCCAGCCATGAACCGCCTCGGCTGGTCGATCCTGCTGCTGCTGGTGCTCGCGGGCGGCGCGTTCATCCTGATGCTGTCGCCCGGCAGCACCCCACCGCCACCCGGCGTGGCATCCGCTCCCGCGGCCGCGCCGCCCGCCGCGCGGCTGCGTCCCAACGCCGCCGGCCTCATCGTCCCCGTTGCCGGCATCGCGCCCGATCAGCTCGTCGACACGTGGGACCAGAGCCGCGACGGCGGCGCGCGCGAGCACCAGGCGATCGACATCATGGCGCCCCGCGGCACGCCCGTGCTCGCCGCCCGCGGGGGCCGCATCGAGAAGCTGTTCGACAGCGCCGCTGGCGGTCACACCATCTACATCCGCACCGCCGATGGCGCGCACGTCGACTATTACGCGCACCTCGACGCCTATGCCCCCGGCTTGCAGGAAGGGCAGCTGGTGCGCCGGGGGCAGGGGATCGGCACCGTCGGCTCCACCGGCAACGCCAGCCCGGACGGTCCCCACCTCCACTTCGCGGTGAAGCACATGGCGCCGGGCGAGCGCTGGCACCAGGGCACGCCGCTCAACCCCTATCCGCTGCTTGCCGGAACCGGTGGCGGCGGCTAAAGCCGCGCGCATCGTGGCCCGGGCGACTTGCGTCGCCGGCCCTTGGCTCTTTCCACCACAGGTTCCAGCATGAAGATCAGCGGCGTCGACATCCGTCCCGGCAACATCATCGAATATGAAGGCGGCATCTGGCGTGCGGTGAAGATCCAGCACACCCAGCCTGGCAAGGGCGGCGCCTACATGCAGGTGGAACTCAAGAACCTGCGCGACGGCCGCAAGAACAACGTCCGCTTCCGCTCGGCAGAGACGGTGGAGCGCGTGCGCCTCGACACCAAGGACTTCCAGTTCCTGTACCCGGAAGGCGACATGCTCGTCTTCATGGACAAGGAAACCTATGACCAGGTTTCGCTCCCGCGCGACCTCCTGGGCGACGCAGCCGCCTTCCTTCAGGATGGCATGGACGTCGTGATGGAACTCTACGACGAGGAAGCGATCAGCGTTCAGCTGCCCGATACGATCGAAGCCACGATCGTCGAGGCGGACGCGGTGGTGAAGGGGCAGACCGCCTCGTCGTCCTACAAGCCGGCCGTGCTGGACAATGGCGTGCGCGTCATGGTGCCGCCGCACATCGCCAGCGGAACCCGCATCGTGGTTGACGTGTACGAGCAGACCTACGTCCGCCGCGCGGACTGAGCAACGAGAGTAACGCGTATGAAGCTTCTCCTCCCCCTCGCGGCCGCGGCCGCCCTGGTCCTGAGCCCCGGCGCCTCGGCGCAAAAGGCGAAGAGCGGTGCCAAGCCCGCGGCTGCCAAGCCTGCCGCCGGCCAGCCCTCCCGCGAGGAGGTGGAGAACGCTTCCAAGACGCTTGCTGCGATGATCGGCGGGCTCCAGTCGGACAAGGTGCCCGAACAGGTGAAGAGCGCGCTCTTCGCCTGCATCTATCGCGCGCCGCTGGCCGAGATCAGCCTGCGCACGACCGAGATGCTCAACAAGAACAAGGACAAGCTGAACGCGTCCAACACGACCGATCGCCTCTCGGCGGTCGCGGCCGTGTGCGGCGTGCGCGAAGCGCCTCCCGGCGCCGCGCCGGCTGCCAAGAAGCCCCAGGGACGCTAAACATCATGGTTGCACATTCCGGCCTCTTCACGGTCATGGAGCGCGCCGCGCGCAAGGCGGGGCCCCGCCTGCGTCGCGACTTCGGCGAGGTCCAGAACCTCCAGGTCAGCCGCAAGGGCCCGGCCGATTTCGTCTCGGTCGCCGACAAGCGCGCCGAACAGACGCTGGTCGAGGAACTGCGCAAGGCGCGTCCCGACTGGGGCTTCCTGTTGGAAGAAGGCGGCAAGATCGAAGGCGATCCCACCAAGCCGCGCTGGATCATCGATCCGCTCGACGGCACCAGCAACTTCCTCCACGGCATCCCGCACTTCGCGATTTCGATCGCGGTCGAGGAGCCGAACGGCGCCGGCGGCCAGCCGGAAATCACCACCGCGCTCGTCTATCAGCCGATCACGGACGAGAGCTTCTGGGCCGAAAAGGGCCGGGGCGCCTGGCACCAGGACCAGCGGCTGCGCGTCTCGGCACGCCGCGACCTGACCGAGTCGCTGATCGCGACCGGCATTCCCTTCATGGGCCACGGCAATTTCGCCGAGTGGAGCCGCATCTTCGGTGCGGTCGCACCCGAGGTCGCCGGCATCCGCCGCTTCGGTTCCGCCGCGCTCGACCTGGCCTGGGTCGCTGCCGGCCGCTTCGACGGCTATTGGGAATCCGGCCTCCAGCCCTGGGACATCGCCGCCGGCATCCTGCTGGTGCGTGAGGCCGGCGGCTTCGTGACCGACTTCAAGGGTGCTGACCGCGCCTTCATCAAGCGCGAAGTGCTGGCCGCCAACGACGCGCTTCACTCGCGCCTTCACAAGCTGGTCGCAGGCGCCCTGCGCTGACCGGATCGCGGCGGAACCTCGTGCGTTCCGCCGCCTCCTCGCGGCCCCTGTGCGATTCGTCCCGCCGTCCGGTTGCAGGGCAGGCTGACGCCGCGTTTCGTTACAAATCTTGTCCCGCTCCGCACCGTCCGCGCCGCTTGGCCGCGGGCGGCGCCGCGCGTGGCCGCGGCAAGCGGGTTCCAGCGCATAGCAGAGCCTAATTGCGAGCGATTCTCAAGGGGTTTGCGCCTTGATGCCTCCGGGTCATGCGCCTAGAAGCCCCTCAGCATTCCGCAACCGCGAGATGACCTTGGTCGACCTATCGCAATATCTGCCGATCCTGATTTTCCTTGGGATCGCGCTTCTCCTGTCCGGTGCCTTCGTGGCGCTGCCGATCCTCGTTTCGCGCCTCACCGGCGCGGACAAGCCCAATGCCGAGAAGCTCTCGGAATATGAGTGCGGTTTCCCCGCGTTCGAGGACTCGCGCAGTCAGTACGACGTCCGCTTTTATCTGGTGGCGATCCTCTTCATCGTCTTCGATCTGGAGGCGGCGTTCCTATATCCCTGGGCAGTGTCGGTGTTCGACCTCGGTTGGACGGCATGGATCTCCATGATGATCTTCATCGGCGAACTGGCGCTGGGCCTCGTGTACGCGTGGAAGATGGGAGCGTTGGATTGGGAGTAGAACTGAACCCGTCGCCTGCCGCTTTCGGTGAGCAGAACGCCCTGGCCCCCGGCGCGCACGTCGCGCCGGACCAGCGCTTCTTCGACGACCTGAACGGCGAGCTGACCGACAAGGGTTTCCTTGTCACCTCGACCGAAGACCTGTTCCATTGGGCACGCACCGGCAGCTTGTGGTGGATGACCTTTGGCCTCGCATGCTGCGCGGTCGAAATGATCCACGTCAACATGCCGCGCTATGACATGGAGCGCTTCGGCGCGGCTCCGCGCGCATCCCCGCGCCAGTCGGACGTGATGATCGTCGCGGGCACCTTGTGCAACAAGATGGCCCCGGCGCTGCGCCGCGTGTACGACCAGATGTCGGAGCCGAAGTACGTGATCTCGATGGGATCGTGCGCCAACGGCGGCGGCTATTACCACTATAGCTACAGCGTCGTGCGCGGCTGCGATCGCGTGGTGCCCGTGGACATCTACGTCCCTGGCTGCCCGCCGACCGCAGAGGCGCTGCTCTACGGCGTCATGCAGCTGCAGCGGAAGATCCGCCGTTCGGGGAGCATCGAACGGTGAGGGCGCCCGCACCTGCCTATGCCGCCAACGACGGCGTCATCGAGACGGCGACCGCGGCCCTGGGCGCGGCGCTGCTCGAGGCGCAGGATCTCGTCGGCGAAGTGACGCTGCTGGTCGAGCGCGACCAGCTCGTGCCGGCGATGATCGCGCTGCGCGACACGTCGGGCCTCGAATATCAGCAGCTGATGGAAATCGCCGGCGTCGACTATCCCTCGCGCGTCGAGCGGTTCGACGTCTGCTACCACCTGCTCTCGGTCACCCGGAACCACCGCCTCCGCGTGCGCGTGCGCACCGACGAGGTGCAGCCGGTGCCGTCGGTGACGGGCATCTGGCCCGTCGCGGGCTGGCTCGAGCGCGAAGTGTTCGACATGTACGGCGTGATCTTCGGGGGCAACCTCGACCTGCGCCGCATCCTGACGGACTATGGCTTCCGCGGCCACCCGCAGCGCAAGGACTTCCCGCTCTCCGGCTTCGCCGAGGTGCGTTATTCCGAAGCCGCCAAGCGCGTGGTCTATGAGCCGGTGCAGCTGGCGCAGGACTTCCGCAGCTTCGACTTCATGAGCCCGTGGGAAGGCGCCGAATACGTCCTTCCGGGTGACGAGAAGGCGGCACCTGCGGGCGAGCACAAGGCGGCGCTGCCGCAGGCCAAGGGGGCGCCCTCGCCGGTGACGGCCGAGCAGGTGCGCCGCGCCGACGACGACAAGAAGGATTCGCCGCCGAACGCGCCGGAGGCGAAGGTCACCGACTCTCCCGCGCAGACCGGCGTCGGCAAGTCCGATCCGGGCAACAAGCCGGAGGAAAAGCCCAAGGATCCGGATGTGATTCCGTCCAAGGGCGAAGGGCAGAACCAGTAATGGCTGAGTATCTCGACCAGCTCGACCATCGCGCCGACGATCATACGTCGACCGGCGATGTCGAGATCCAGAACTACACGATCAACTTCGGGCCCCAGCACCCGGCCGCGCACGGCGTGCTGCGTCTCGTGATGGAGCTCGACGGCGAGATCGTCGAGCGGGTCGACCCGCACGTCGGCCTGCTGCATCGCGGGACTGAAAAGTTCATCGAGCACAAGACCTATCTGCAGTCGATCCCGTACTTCGACCGGCTCGATTACTGCTCGCCGATGTGCATGGAGCACAGCTATGTGCTCGCGATCGAGAAGCTGCTCGACCTCGAGGTGCCGCTGCGTGCGCAGTACCTCCGCGTGTTCTTCGCGGAGCTGACCCGCATCAAGAACCACATGCTGAACCTCGGTTCGCACATCATGGACGTGGGCGCGATGACGCCCAACCTGTGGCTGTTCGAGCTGCGCGAAGACTGCATGAACTTCTATGAGCGTGCCTCGGGCGCGCGCATGCATGCGAACTATTTCCGCCCCGGCGGCGTGCGCCAGGACGTGCCGCTGAAGCTCCTGACCGACATCGCCGAGTGGCTAGACACCCGCCTGCCGCGCCTTTTCGAGGATGCGATCAGCCTGGTGGCTGAAAACCGCATCTTCAAGCAGCGCAACGTCGACATCGCGATCGTCAGCCGCGAAGACGCCCTCAAGTGGGGCTTCTCGGGTCCGATGATCCGCGCCGCGGGCCTGCCGTGGGATCTGCGCAAGTCGCAGCCCTATGACGTCTACGGTCGCATGAACTTCGACGTGCCGGTCGGCACGCGGGGCGACTGCTACGACCGGTTCATGGTCCGCGTGGAAGAGGTGCGCCAATCGGCGCGCATCATGAAGCAGTGCCTGGCCGAAATGCCGGAAGGCCCGACGCTCAGCCTCGACCGTAAGGTCGCGCCGCCGAAGCGTGGCGAGATGAAGCGCTCGATGGAAGCGCTCATCCACCACTTCAAATATTTCACCGAGGGCTTCCACGTGCCCGCCGGCGAAGTCTATGTCGCGACCGAGAGCCCCAAGGGCGAGTTCGGCGTGTATCTGGTCTCCGACGGCACCAACAAGCCGTACCGGTGCAAGATCCGCCCGACCGCGTTCAGCCACCTCCAGGCGATGGACTTCATGTCGAAGGGGCACATGCTCGCCGACACGACCGCCATCCTGGGCGCGATGGACATTGTTTTTGGTGAATGTGACCGCTGATGGCTGACGCACCCCATATCCCGGACGAGGCAGAGACCCGCGCACGCTGGGGCAGTTTCGCGTGGAACGAGAAGAACGCTGAAAAGGCGCGCGAGATCCTGTCGCGCTATCCGGCGGGCCGCGAGCAGTCGGCCTCGATCCCGTTCCTCGACCTGGCGCAGCGCCAGGTCGGCGAGGAGACGAACACCCGGGGCTGGCTGCCGGTCCCGGTGATCGAGTTCGTCGCGCGCGAGATCGGCGTCGCCTATATCCGCGTGTTCGAGGTCGCGACCTTCTACACCATGTTCAACCTGGCGCCCGTCGGCCGCTACCATGTGCAGGTCTGCGGCACGACGCCGTGCATGCTGCGCGGGTCGGACGACGTGCTCGCGGCCTGCAAGAACCGCGGCCTCGCCAAGGGCAAGACCACGCCGGACGGCCTGTTCACGCTGACCGAGGTCGAGTGCCTGGGCACCTGCGCCAACGCGCCGATGGTCCAGATCAACGACGATAACTTCGAAGATCTCGACTACGACAAGACCGTCGCGATCCTGGACGCGCTGGCCCGGGGTGAGACCCCGAAGCCCGGTCCGCAGATCGAGCGTCAGGCGAGCGCGCCGGAAGGCGGGCCGACCTCGCTCCAGGCGATGGTGACTGAGAACCACGACTATCGCGGCGAATGGGGTTCGGCGGCGTGAAGGCGCTGGGATCCCTGATCCTGGCGATCCTCGTCGGGTTCGTGGCGCTCTGGGTGCTGTTGCAGCTGTTCGTGGGGGCGCTGAAGCTGATCGGCGTCCTGATCGCGATCGGCGTGGCGGTTGTGGCCTATTTGCTGGCCGAAAAGCTTATCGGGAAGGGGCGCTGACCGTGCTCGCGGACAAGGACCGTATCTTCACCAACGTCTACGGCTTCCAGCCGTGGAACCTGGACGCAGCGATCAAGCGCGGCGACTGGGACAACACCAAGGCGCTGCTCCAGCTCGGCCCGGATGTGATCATCGATCGCATCAAGGCGTCGGGCCTGCGCGGGCGCGGGGGCGCAGGCTTCCCGACCGGCATGAAGTGGAGCTTCATGCCCAAGAACCCGACGCCGGAACGGCCGAGCTTCCTGGTCATCAACGCCGACGAGTCCGAGCCCGGCTCGTGCAAGGACCGCGAGATCATCCGCCACGATCCGCACAAGCTGATCGAGGGCGCGCTGGTCGCGGGCTTCGCGATGCGCGCGCGCGCCGCCTACATCTACATCCGCGGCGAATATATCCGTGAGGCAGAGACGCTGTTCGCAGCCGTGGCCGAGGCGTACGCCCGCGGCCTGGTCGGCAAGAACGCCTGCGGCTCGGGCTATGACTTCGACGTCTTCGTGCACCGCGGCGCCGGCGCCTACATCTGCGGCGAAGAGACCGCGATGCTGGAAAGTCTGGAAGGCAAGAAGGGCCAGCCGCGCCTGAAGCCGCCGTTCCCGGCAGGGGCCGGTCTCTATGGCTGCCCGACCACGGTCAACAACGTGGAGTCGATCGCGGTCGCGCCGACGATCCTGCGGCGCGGTCCCGAGTGGTTCTCCAGCTTCGGCAACGAGAACAACAAGGGCACCAAGCTCTTCCAGATCAGCGGCCATGTGAACCGTCCGTGCGTGGTGGAGGAGGCGATGTCGATCTCCTTCCGCGAACTGATCGAGACGCATTGCGGCGGCATCCGCGGCGGGTGGGACAATCTGCTCGCGGTGATCCCGGGCGGCTCGTCCGTGCCGCTGGTGCCGGCGGCGCAGATCATGGACGCGCCGATGGACTTCGATGGCCTGAAGGCGCTCGGCTCGGGCCTCGGCACCGCGGCGATCATCGTCATGGACAAGTCCACCGACATCGTCCGCGCGATCAGCCGCCTGTCGTACTTCTACAAGCACGAGAGCTGCGGCCAGTGCACGCCCTGCCGTGAGGGCACGGGCTGGATGTGGCGCGTGATGGAGCGGCTACGCACCGGCGACGCCGACATTTCCGAGATCGACACGCTGCAACAGGTCACCAAGCAGGTCGAAGGCCATACCATCTGCGCGCTCGGCGACGCGGCGGCATGGCCGATCCAGGGCTTGATCCGACACTTCCGCCCCGAAATCGAACGCCGCATCCTCGAGAAGCGCGGCGGCGGGCTGGAACCGATGATGGAAGCTGCCGAGTAATGCCGAAGCTCAAAGTAGACGGGATCGAAGTAGAGGTCCCCCAGGGCGCCACGGTGCTCCAGGCGTGCGAGATCGCGGGCAAGGAAATCCCGCGCTTCTGCTACCACGAACGCCTGTCGATCGCCGGCAACTGCCGCATGTGCCTCGTCGAGGTGAAGCCCGGGCCGCCCAAGCCGCAGGCGTCGTGTGCGCTTCCGGCCGCCGACGGCCAGGAAGTCCGCACCGACAGCGCAATGGTGAAGGCCGCGCGCGAAGGCGTGATGGAGTTCCTGCTCATCAACCATCCGCTCGACTGCCCGATCTGCGATCAGGGTGGCGAGTGCGACCTGCAGGACCAGTCGGTCGCCTATGGCCGCGGCATTTCTCGCTATGACGAGAACAAGCGCGCCGTGACCGAGAAGTACATGGGGCCCATCGTCAAAACGGTGATGACCCGCTGCATCCAGTGCACGCGCTGCGTCCGCTTTGCGGAGGAAGTCGCGGGCGTGGAGGAAATCGGCGCGATCTATCGCGGCGAGGACATGCAGATCACCTCCTACCTCGAACGCGCGGTGTCGAGCGAGCTCTCGGGCAACGTCGTCGACCTGTGCCCGGTCGGCGCGCTGACCTCGAAGCCCTATGCGTTCGAGGCGCGTCCCTGGGAGCTCAAGAAGACGCTCGCCATCGACGTGATGGACGCGGTTGGCACCAACATCCGGCTCGACAGCCGCGGTCGCCAGGTGCTGCGCGCGCTGCCGCGCATCAACGAGGACGTCAACGAGGAGTGGGCGCACGACAAGACCCGTCACGCGGTGGACGGTCTCGTGCGCAAGCGGCTCGACCGCCCGTACGTGCGCCGCGACGGCAAGCTGGTCGCGGTCGAGTGGGACGAGGCGTTCGATGCGATCGCCGCCGTCAACGCCGGCTCCAGCGTCGCCGCGATCGCGGGCGACCTGCTCGATTGCGAGACCATGTTCGCCGCCAAGGCGCTGGTCCGCAACCTGGGCTCGTCGCTGATCGAGGGCCGCCAGACCGGCATGGCCTATGACGTCTCCAACCTCGGCGCGGTGGCGTTCAACACCACCATCGCCGGTGTCGAGCAGGCGGACGCCATCCTGCTGGTCGGCACCGACCTCCGCCATGAGGCGCCGCTGGTGAACACCCGCGTGCGCAAGGCGATCAAGCGTGGCGCGCGCGTGTTCGCGATCGGGCCGGAGACGGACCTGACCTACAAGGTCGAGTGGCTGGGCGAGGACCTGTCGCTGCTGGGCGGTCTTCCCGACCGCGCCGCAGAGGCGCTGGACGCGGCCGAGCGGCCGATGGTCATCGTCGGCCCGGGCGCGCTCAAGAACGGTCATGCGGCGGCGCTCAAGCTCGCCACCGACGGCAATCTGGTTCGCGATGGCTGGAACGGCTTCAACGTCGTCCACACCGCGGCGGCACGCATGGGCGGGCTGATGCTCGGCTTCGCGCAGCCGGGTGGCATCGCCGATATCGTCGCCGCCAATCCGAAGCTCGTGTTCTTCCTGGGCGCGGACGAGGTGGACTTCTCGGCCTTCGCAGGCAGCTTCAAGGTCTACATCGGCCACCACGGCGACAAGGGCGCGCACCATGCGGACGTGATCCTGCCGGGTGCCAGCTACGCCGAAAAGGCAGGCACCTATGTGAACCTGGAAGGGCGCGTGCAGCGTGGCGACGCGGCGGTGTTCGCACCGGGCGACGCGCGCGAGGATTGGACGATCCTGCGCGCGCTGTCGGATCGGCTGGGCGCGACCCTGCCGTTCGACACGTTCCAGGCGCTGCGCGCGGCGATGTTCGCCGAAGTGCCAGCGCTCGCCACCGAGGGTCTGGTCCGCTACGACTGGAACCCGCCGGTGCTGGACGCGCGTGCCGAAGGCAGCGTCACCTATCCGATCGCCGACTTCTATCTCACCAACGCCATCTGCCGCGCGAGCCCGACAATGCAGCGCTGCTCGGCTGAACTGGTCCATGGCCAGGATTTCGCGGAGGCCGCGGAGTGACTTCGTTCTTTCAGAATACCGTAGGGCTTCCCTACGATTGGGCGTGGTTCGTCGGCACGGTCGTCTCGATCCTGCTGATCGCGCTGCCGCTGATGCTGGCCGTCGCCATGATCATCTACGCCGATCGCAAGATCTGGGCGGCGATGGCGCTGCGTCGCGGCCCCAATGTCGTCGGCCCGTTCGGCCTGCTGCAGAGCTTCGCCGACGGCCTGAAGGTGTTCCTCCAGGAAACCATCATCCCGACCAGCGCGAACAAGGGCCTGTTCCTGCTCGCGCCGATCATCACCTTCACGGTGGCGCTGATCGTGTGGGCGGTGGTGCCGTTCCAGGAGGGCGTGGTCCTCTCGAACATCAACGTCGGCCTGCTCTACGTGCTCGCGGCCTCGTCGCTTGGCGTCTACGGCATCATCATCGCGGGCTGGGCGTCCAACTCGAAGTACCCCTTCTACTCGGCGCTTCGCGGCGCCGCGCAGATGGTGTCGTACGAAGTCGCGATCGGCTTCGTGCTGATCGCGGTCGTGCTCTGGGCCGGGTCGTTCAACCTCTCGACCATCGTGACGGAGCAGAAGGGCCACATCTTCGGCTTCATCAACGGCTTCGGCTTCAACCCGCTGCTGTTCCCGATGGCCGTCGTGTTCCTGATCTCGTCCATGGCCGAGACCCAGCGCGCACCGTTCGACTTGACCGAGGCGGAGTCCGAGCTCGTCGCCGGCTACCAGACGGAATACAGCTCGATGGCGTTCGCGCTGTTCTGGCTGGGTGAGTATGCCAACGTCCTCCTGATGTGCGCGCTCAACGCGACGCTGTTCTGGGGTGGCTGGCTGCCGCCGGTCGATTGGGCGCCGCTCTACATGGTGCCGGGCATCATCTGGCTGTTCGCCAAGATCCTGTTCTTCTTCTTCGTGTTCAGCTGGGTTCGCGCGACGGTGCCGCGGTACCGTTACGACCAGCTGATGCGGCTTGGCTGGAAGATCTTCCTGCCGCTGTCGCTGTTGTTCGTGTTCATGGTGTCGGGGTATCTCATGCTCGACCGCGTTGGAGTGCCCGCATGAGCGTCGCACAGGTAATCCGATCGTTCACGCTGTGGGAGTTCATCAAGGCCCACGCACTGACCTTGCGCTATTTCTTCAAGCCCAAGGCGACGATCAACTATCCGTACGAGAAGAACCCGCTCTCGCCCCGCTTCCGCGGTGAGCATGCGCTGCGTCGCTATCCCAATGGCGAAGAGCGCTGCATCGCGTGCAAGCTGTGCGAGGCGGTGTGCCCGGCGCTGGCGATCACGATCGAGGCCGAACCGCGCGAGGACGGCAGCCGCCGCACCACGCGCTACGACATCGACATGACCAAGTGCATCTACTGCGGTCTCTGCCAGGAGGCATGCCCGGTGGACGCCGTCGTCGAGGGGCCCAACTTCGAGTTCGCGACCGAGACGCGCGAGGAGCTGATCTACCACAAGGACAAGCTGCTCGCGAACGGGGACCGCTGGGAACGCGCCATCGCCGCGAACCTTGCGAGCGACGCGCCGTACCGGTAATGCGCGCGACTTCGAAATTCATGCCGTTCGGGCCGAGCCAGTCGAGGCCCTGCGCTGCTTCCTCAAGAAGTGAACCGGCCTCGCGCAGCGCGCGGGGCGAACGGAGGGCAGGGGGCCCAACGCGTCCGTGATCCATACACTCGCCTTTTATCTCTTCGCCGCGGTGGTGATCGTGTCGGCGGCGCTGACGATCACGTCGCGCAACCCGGTCCACGCCGTCCTCTGGCTGATCCTCGCGTTCTTCAACGCGGCCGGCCTGATGGTGCTCGTCGGTGCCGAGTTCATCGCGATGCTGCTCGTCATCGTCTATGTGGGCGCGGTCGCCGTGCTGTTCCTGTTCGTGGTCATGATGCTCGACATCGACTTCGCGGAGCTGCGCGCGGGCTTCGTCCGCTACCTGCCGCTGGGCCTGGTGCTCGCGGTGGCGCTGGTGGCCGAGATCCTGATCGCGGTCGGCGCCTGGTCGGCGGGCCGGATCGAGCTCGGCCGGCGCATCGCGCCGATCGACGGCGCGCTCCCGAACATCGAGGCGATCGGTCACCTGCTCTACACGCGCTACCTCTACGTCTTCGAAGGCGCAGGGCTGGTGCTGCTGGTCGCCATGATCGGCGCGATCGTGCTCACGCACCGCAACCGCACCGACAGCCATCGCCAGAACGTCAGCCGCCAGGTCAACCGTCGTTCCAAGGACGCGACCCGCAACGTCAATCAGCCCGTCGGGCAGGGAGTGGAGCTGTGATCGGTCTGATCCATTATCTGGTCGTGGGGGCGATCCTGTTCACGCTCGGCGTGCTCGGCATCTTCCTCAACCGGAAGAACCTGATTGTGCTGCTGATGGCGATCGAGCTGATCCTGCTCAGCGTGAACATCAACTTCGTGGCCTTCTCCTCCTACCTGGGCGACCTGGTGGGGCAGGTGTTCGCGATGTTCGTGCTCACCGTGGCCGCCGGCGAAGCCGCCATCGGCCTGGCGATCCTGGTGATCTATTTCCGTGGCCGCGGCTCGATCTCGGTCGACGACGTCAACCGGATGAAGGGGTGATCATTCGGTGATCCAGCTTATCGTTCTCCTGCCGCTCCTGGCCGCCGCGATCGCGGGCCTGAGCAACCGTGCGTTCGGCACCGCATTTCCCAAGATCGTGACGACGGGCGCGCTGTTCGCCTCGTGCGCCATGTCCTGGCCGATCTTCATCGGCTTCATGACCGGCACGCAGGTGGCGCATGTCGAGCCGCTGTTCACCTGGATCGTGTCCGGGGACATGGACATCGCCTGGGCGCTGCGCGTCGATGCGATGACGGCCGTGATGCTGGTGGTGATCACCAGCGTGTCCGCGCTCGTCCACCTCTATAGCTGGGGCTATATGAGCGAGGACCCGTCGCAGCCGCGCTTCTTCGCCTATCTGTCGCTGTTCACCTTCGCGATGCTGATGCTCGTGACGGCGAACAACCTGGTGCAGATGTTCTTCGGCTGGGAAGGCGTGGGTCTCGCGTCCTACCTGCTGATCGGCTTCTGGTACTATAAGCCCAGCGCCAATGCCGCCGCGATCAAGGCGTTCGTGGTCAACCGCGTCGGCGATCTCGGCTTCATGCTCGGCATCTTCGGCACCTTCCTGGTGTTCGGCACCGTCTCGATCCCGGAGATCCTGGCGGCGGCACCGGGCATGGCCGGCTCGACGATCGGCTTCCTGGGCGCGCGCTTCGATACGATGACCGTGCTCTGCCTGCTGCTGTTCGTCGGCGCGATGGGCAAGTCGGCGCAGCTCGGCCTCCACACCTGGCTGCCGGACGCGATGGAAGGCCCGACCCCGGTGTCGGCGCTGATCCACGCGGCGACCATGGTTACCGCGGGCGTCTTCATGGTGTGCCGCCTGTCGCCGATGTTCGAGGTGAGCCCGACGGCGCTCACCGTCGTCACCGTCGTCGGCGCCGCGACCTGCCTGTTCGCCGCGACGATCGGCCTGGTGCAGACCGACATCAAGCGCGTGATCGCCTATTCGACCTGCTCGCAGCTCGGCTACATGTTCTTCGCGGCCGGCGTCGGCGCCTATGGCGCGGCGATGTTCCACCTGTTCACCCACGCCTTCTTCAAGGCGCTGCTGTTCCTGGGTGCGGGCTCGGTGATCCACGCGATGCACCACGAACAGGACATGCGCTTCTACGGTGGCCTGCGAAAGTCGATCCCGCTCACCTTCTGGGCGATGATGGCGGGCACGCTCGCGATCACCGGCGTCGGCATCTACGGCGTGGGCGGCTTTGCGGGCTACCACTCGAAGGACGCGATCCTCGAGGCGGCGTTCGCGGCCGGCGGCACCGGTACGCTGGCGTTCTATGTCGGCACCTTCGCCGCGCTGCTGACCAGCTTCTATTCGTGGCGCCTGATCTTCCTGACCTTCTTCGGCACGCCGCGCTGGGCCGCGTCGGAGCACATCCAGCATGCGCTCCACGACGCCGACGGCCATGGCCATGACGCGCACGGTCACGACGACCACGCCCATGCCCATGCCGCTGCGGACTCGCACGGCCAGGAAGTGCACGCGGATGCCGAGGACGCAGGCCGTGCGCATTCGACCCACGCGGCGCATGCGGACCAGATCCCGGCCGGCACGGGCGGCTATCACCCGCACGAAAGCCCGCTGCCGATGCTGGTGCCGCTGATCGTGCTGACGGTGGGCGCGGTGGCCGCAGGCTTCGTGTTCAACCCGTGGTTCATCGGGGCAGAGGAGGGCGCGCACTTCTGGGGCGGCAGCCTGTTCTTCAACGAACACCTGATGCACGCGATGCACGAGGTGCCGATGCTGGTGAAGCTCGCGGCGACGATCGTCATGATCCTCGGCTTCGTGGCGGCGCTGGTCACCTATGTGCTCAAGCCCGGAACGTCGCGCCGCACGGCAACCGCCCTGCGTCCGCTGCACCAGTTCCTGCTGCGCAAGTGGTACTTCGACGAGCTGTACAACCTGATCTTCGTCCGCCCGGCGTTCGCGCTCGGCCGCTTCTTCTGGAAGCGCGGCGACGAGGGCACCATCGACCGGTTCGGGCCCAACGGCTCGGCCGCGGTGGTGGCACTGGGCAGCCGCGTCGCGGTCAAGATGCAGACCGGCTATCTCTACACCTATGCCTTCGTCATGCTGATCGGCCTGACGGCGGCGGTCACCTGGGCGATCGCGTCGTGATCGGCGGCGCGAGCGCACCGGCCGTGCGCGGCACCGGGATGGCCGAACAAGCAATGGGGGGTCCGGCAATGGCCGGCTATGTAACGATCCTGGTTCGGGGGTTCGCGAAGTGATGGAGTTCCCGATCCTGTCGGTGATGCTGGCGGTCCCCGCGATCGCGGCTATCGCCTGCCTGTTCGTCAAGGCGGAGGCGGCGCGCTGGGTCGCGCTCCTCGCCACGCTGATCGATTTCGCGCTGGGCATCCTGCTGTGGGCGTCATTCGACGTCGGCGGTGCTCAGTGGCAGTTCGTCGAAGGCCCGATCAACGTCGGCGGCTTCAACTGGGCGCTCGGCATCGACGGCATCTCGCTGCTGCTGATCATGCTCAGCGTCTTCCTGATGCCGATCTGCATCGGCGCCAGCTGGAAGTCGGTCACGGATCGCGTGCCGGAATACATGGCCGCCTTCTGCCTTACCGAAGTGCTGATGATCGGCACCTTCGCGGCGCAGGACCTGCTGCTGTTCTACATCTTCTTCGAAGGTGGCCTGATCCCGATGTACCTGATCATCGGCATCTGGGGCGGCGCGAACCGCATCTACGCGTCGTACAAGTTCTTCCTCTACACGCTGCTCGGCTCGGTGCTGATGCTGATCGCGATGATCTACATCCGCTCGACTGCCGGCACGACCGACATCCCGACGCTGATGGCGTACGACTTCCCGCCGCAGGTGCAGACCTGGCTGTGGCTGGCGTTCTTCGCATCGTTCGCGGTCAAGATGCCGATGTGGCCGGTCCACACCTGGCTTCCCGACGCGCACGTGCAGGCGCCGACCGCGGGCTCGGTCATCCTGGCGGGCGTGCTGCTGAAGCTCGGCGGCTACGGCTTCCTGCGCTTCTCGCTGCCGATGTTCCCGGATGCCTCGGGCGATCTCGCCTGGCTCATCTTCCTGCTCTCGGCCGTGGCGGTGGTCTACACCTCGCTCGTCGCGCTGGTGCAGTCGGACATGAAGAAGCTGATCGCCTATTCATCGGTCGCGCACATGGCGATCGTGACCATCGGCCTTTTCGCCTTCAACCGGCAGGGCATCGAAGGCGCGATGATCATGATGCTCAGCCACGGCCTGGTGTCGGGCGCGCTGTTCCTGTGCGTGGGCGTCATCTACGACCGCCTGCACACCCGTGAGATCGCCCGCTACGGCGGTCTGGCGGAGAACATGCCGCGCTACGCCGTGTTCTTCCTGTTCTTCACCATGGCGTCGATCGGCCTGCCGGGGACCAGCGGCTTCGTCGCCGAGTTCCTCAGCCTCGCCGGCCTCTACCAGGTGTCGACCTGGGCGGCGCTGATCTGCACCACCAGCATCATCCTGGGCGCTGCCTACATGCTCTACCTCTATCGTCGGGTCGCCTATGGCCCGCTCGACAAGGAAGACGTGCGGGCGATGCCGGACCTGTCGGTGCGCGAGATCGCGCTGCTGGCACCGGTCGCGGCCGTGGCGCTCTGGATGGGTGTCTATCCGGAAAGCTTCATGGCGCCGATGCGCAACGACGTCACCACGCTGCTGGCCCGCATCGAACGTGCGACCCCGGCCAGCGATTCCCGACCCACCCCCGGCAACCCCGAAGCGGCTGCGGCCGCGGCGGCTGAGCACGGCGGCGAAGCGGCGCACGGCGCCCCTGCACACTCCGAGGCGCACTGATGAGCTACGCATCCCAACTCGCGACCACCCTGCCGGAGCTCGTGCTCGCGGCCGGCGCGATCGTGCTGATGCTCGTCGCCGCCTGGGGCGGGCAGCGCTCGACCCGCGCGGTCAGCATCGCCTCCGTCTTCGTCCTGGTGGGCGCGGGCATCGCGCTCATCGGCCCGGCCTCGTCGGGTGCGACCGCATTCGGCGGCATGTACCGTGCCGACGCCTTCGCGGCGTACGCGAAGGTGCTGATCTACGCCGCCTCGGCGATCGCGATCATGGTGGCCCCGCGCTTCTTCGCGCAGACGGCCGGCGATAACCTGAAGCCGGAATATCCGATCCTCATCCTGCTCTCGTGCACCGGCATGGGCATGATGGTGTCGGCGGGCGACATGCTGCTGCTCTACGTCGGCCTCGAGCTGCAGAGCCTTGCCGCCTACGTCCTCGCCAGCTTCATGCGCCGCGACACGCGCTCGGCCGAAGCGGGCCTGAAGTACTTCGTCCTCGGCGCGCTCGCCTCGGGCATCCTGCTCTACGGCATCAGCCTGGTGTACGGCTTCAGCGGCACGACCCTGTTCGTCGACATCGCCCAGGCCTATGCCGGCGACCTCGGCGGCGATCGTTCGCTCGGCCTGCTCTTTGGCCTGGTGTTCGTGTTCGCGGGCATCGCGTTCAAGATGTCGGCCGTGCCGTTCCACATGTGGACGCCGGACGTGTACGAGGGCGCACCGACCCCGGTCACCGCCTTCTTCGCCTCGGCGCCCAAGGTGGCGGCGATCGGCCTGGGCATGCGTGTCGCGGTCGAGGCGATGGGCCCGGCGACCGCCGACTGGCGCCAGATCGTGATCTTCGCGTCGCTCGCGTCGATCGTGCTCGGTGCGGTCGCGGCGATCGGCCAGACCAACATCAAGCGCCTGCTCGCCTATTCGTCGATCAACAACGTCGGCTTCGCGCTCGTCGGCCTCGCTGCCGGCACGCCGGAGGGCGTCGCCTCGGTGCTGTTCTACATGGCGATCTACATCGTCATGACGCTCGGCTCCTTCCTGGTGGTGCTGCAGATGCGCGATGTCGCGGGTCGCCCGATCGAGACGATCGCGGGCTTCGCCGGCCTGTCGCGCTCGCATCCGGGCCTCGCCGCTGCGCTCGCGATCATGATGTTCTCGCTCGCAGGCATCCCGCCGCTGCTCGGCTTCAATGCCAAGCTGGAGGTGTTCAACGCCGCAGTTCAGGCCGACCTGTTCGTGCTGGCGGTGGTCGCGGTGATCGGCTCGGTGCCGGGCGCCTATTACTACCTGCGTATCGTCAAGACGCTCTACTTCGACGCACCGGCAGAGGGCGTTGCCGTTCGCACCGATCGCTTCGAGGGCGGCCTGCTCGCGGCGACCGCCGTGTTCATCTCGCCGGTGGGCTGGTTCCTGCTCGCCCCGCTCGGCGCCTGGACCATGACGGCGGCACGGTCGCTGTTCTGACGACCATCCGCGTCGTTGCGGAGACCGGCTCCACCAACGCCGACCTTTTGGCGTTGGCTGGGGCCGGTCTCGCATCCGAAGGTCTGTGGCTGCGCGCCGAGCGCCAGACCGCCGGCCGCGGCCGCCTCGGCCGCGCCTGGGTCTCGCCCCCCGGCAACTGCTACGCCAGCACCGCCGTGTGCCTGCGCCCCACCGATCCGCCCGCATCCACGCTCGCCTTCGTGGCAGCCGTCGCGCTGGACGAGGCGGTGCGCGTCTATCTTCCGCAAGCGGCGGGGCTCGCACTCAAATGGCCCAACGACCTGCTGGTCGACGGCGCCAAGCTCTCCGGCATGTTGCTGGAGCGGGCAGAGGACACGGTCGTGATCGGCATCGGCGTCAACCTCGCCCACCATCCCGACCTCGCCGACCGCGCCACCACCAGCCTCGCCGCGCATGGCGTCCAGGTCGCCCCCGACGCCTTCCTGGAGACGCTGGCGGAAGGCTTCGCGCGCTGGCTCGGCCGCTGGCGTGGGGAGGGGCTCGCCCCCATCCGCCAGCGCTGGCTCGACCGCGCCCACCCGCTCAGCACCGCACTCACCGCGCGCCTGCCCGACGGCGGCAGCGTCACCGGGCTGTTCGACGGGCTTGATTCCGACGGGGCGTTGCTGCTGCGCTTGGCCGATGGCACGCGCCATGTCATGCACGCAGGCGACGTGCTGCTGGCCTGACGCCCGCGCGCCCGCCACGAACCAAAGGGTAGAAGCCGCCATGCTGCTCGCGATCGACGCCGGCAACACCAACATCGTGTTCGCGCTGATGGAAGGCGAGACCATCCATGCGCGCTGGCGCATCGCGACCGATCCCCGGCGGACCGCCGACGAGTATGCCGTGTGGCTGAGCCAGCTGCTCGCCCTCGAAGGACACCAGCGCTCCGACGTGGACGGGGTGATGATCGGCACCGTCGTCCCGCGCGCGCTCCACAACCTCCAGGTGCTCGCCCGCAAATATTTCGGCACGGAGCCGGTGATCGCCGGCAGCGCCGCCGCCCCCTGGGGCTTCCCGCTCGACGTGGACGAGCCGCAGAACCTGGGCGCGGACCGCGCGCTCAACGTCATCGCCGCCCATGCCGAGCATCCCGGCGACCTGATTGTGATCGACTTCGGCACCGCCACCACCTTCGACGTGGTCGACTTCCGCGGTGCCTACAAGGGCGGCATCATCGCCCCCGGCATCAACCTCTCGCTCGACGCGCTGGTGACCGCGGCCGCCAAGCTGCCCCGCATCGCGATCGAGGCACCCGCGGACTCCACCGTGATCGGCCGCAACACCGTCAGCCAGATGCACATCGGCATCTATTGGGGCTATGTCGCGATGATCGAGGGGCTGGTCGCCCGGCTGAAGCAGGAGATCGGCCGCCCGGTGAAGGTCATCGCGACCGGCGGCCTCGCCATCCTGTTCGAGCAGCGCACGGCGGTGTTCGACGTGGTGGAGGCGGACCTCACCTTGCGAGGGCTGGCGATGCTGTGGGCAAGAACCCATATAGCCGCCAACGCCTGAAGAGATTTTGCAAAGTGGCACCGGCACGGCCGGGCCCCTCGTCGCGGGATGGCGGCGAGTTACCTGAAGAAAGAACCCAGTGACTCCCGGAAACGAACTTCTATTTGTCGCGCTCGGCGGTTCGGGCGAGATCGGCATGAACGTCAATCTCTACGGAACCCAGGGCAAGTGGGTGATGGTCGATTGCGGCATCACCTTCGCCGATCCGGCCTATCCCGGCATCGACGTGATGCTGCCCGACCTCCAGTTCATCGAGGATCGCCTGGACGACCTCGTCGGCATCGTCATCACCCACGGGCATGAGGATCACATCGGCGGGCTGCCCTATCTCGCCGCCGACCTCGACGTGCCGATCTACGCCACGCCGTTCACGGCCGGCCTGATCCGCGGCAAGCTCGAGGAAGAGGGCATCGCCGACACCGTCGAGCTCAAGGTGATCGAGCGCGCCGGCAGCTTCCGCGCGGGCCCGTTCGGCTTCCGCTTCGTGCCGCTCGCCCATTCGATCCCCGAGGCGAACGCGCTCCTGATCGACACGCCGCACGGCCGCGTGTTCCACACCGGCGACTGGAAGCTCGACAAGACCACGCTGGTCGGCGCAGCTTCCACCCCGGCCGAGCTCGAGGCGATCGGCGACGAAGGCGTGTTCGCGCTGGTCTGCGATTCCACCAACGTCCTCAACGACACCGCCTCGGGTTCCGAGGACGATGTCTATGCCGGGCTGCTCGACACCGTCGCCAGCGCGCGCGGCCGCGTGATGGTCACCACCTTCGCGTCCAACGCCGCGCGTCTTTCGACGCTGGGCAAGGTCGCGCAGGAGACCGGCCGCGCCGTCTGCGTCGCGGGCCGCTCGCTCGACCGTATCCTCCGCGTCGCTCGCGCCACCGGCTATCTCACCGACTTCCCGGCGACCGTCGATTTCGACACCGCCATGTCGATGCCCCGCAACGAGGTGCTGATCATCGCCACCGGCGGTCAGGGTGAGCCGCGCGCGGCCCTCGCCCGCGTGGCGGAGGGGAGCCACCAGATCAGCCTGGAGCAGGGCGACCGCGTCGTCTTCTCCTCCAAGCAGATCCCCGGCAACGAGGTGGCCATCGGCCGCATCATGAACGCGCTTGCGACCAAGGGCGTGGAGATGATCACCGATCGCCAGGCGCACGTCCACGTCTCCGGCCACCCCGGCCGGCCGGAACTCGCGGCCATGTACAAGTGGATCCGCCCCGATCTGGTCGTGCCGGTCCATGGCGAAGCCCGCCATCTCGCCGAGCACACCCGCTTCGCGCTCGCCCAGGGCGTGCCCGATGCGATCACCCAGCAGAACGGCGACATCCTGCGCCTCGCGCCTGGCGATCCGCGCCGCATCGGCCACGCCGTGGTCGGCCGCCTGGCGCTCGACGGCGACGTGATCCTGCCGGCGGACGGCAACACCATCAACGAGCGCCGCCGCATCTCGCTCTACGGCCAGATGTCGGTCGCGGTCGCGATCGACCGCCGCGGCAACCTGGTCGGCTCGCCGGTGGTTCGCGCCCAGGGCGTGCCGGTCGAGGACGAGCGCGACCCGTTCCTGGAGGAAGCCGCCGACGCCGCCGAGGCCGCGGTGCGCAAGGGCGGCCGCGACCGTGAGAAGCTGCGCGAGCAGCTTCGCCTGGCCGTCCGTCGCGTCGCGACCCGCTGGACCGGCAAGAAGCCGATCGTGGACGTCCTCCTGATCGAGGCCTGAGGGATATGCGCTGGCAGTCGGCATTGGCGATCTACCTGCTGTTCTGGGTGCTCAGCGCATTCCTCGTCCTGCCGTTCGGCATGCGCACGGCCGAGGAGGCGGGCCACGCCCACGTCCCCGGCCAGGCCGAAAGCGCGCCTGCCCATTTCGCCCCGGGCAGGATCGCGCTGCGCACGACGATCGTGTCGCTCATGCTCTTCGGCCTGTTCTACCTCAACTACATCTATGGCTGGCTGACCCCGGAGAACCTCGACTTCTTCGGCTAGCCGAGAATGGCGGCGGCCCCGCGTGGATCGGACCACCGCGTACCGCCCGAAACCGTGCTCCTGCGAAGGCAGGAGCCCAGAGCCACAAGCGGCGCGCTTCATAACCCTGGGCTCCTGCCTGCGCAGGAGCACGGTGTGACGCGAGCAAGGGGGTAATGCTGCAGCACATTTCGCCGCAACCGGCCCCCACCTGGACCTCGGCCTCCGCCGGGGTACGATCACGGGGCAGGGTGTGGCCAAAGCCGAACCCCCGCAACTAACCACCGGCCAACCCCAAAGCTCCAACCCGTACCCCGGCGAAGGCCGGGGCCCAGTTGCGACGCCGCCCGAAGCTCGCGGCACGCCGGCCACGCTCCCGCTACCGGCGCACCCCCACTCCGACTAAGCTCCGCCCCATGACGGCACCGCACCCTCTCGACCTTCCAGCCCTCTCCGCGCTCCACGGCCGCCACGCGCGCTTCGCGGTCGTCCACGGCACAGCCCGCCGCTATCACCCAGCCTATGGCGTCTTCGCCGCGCTCGCGGACGATGCAGAGCCCAGCCTCGCGAGCCTTGCCGCGCTGGTGATCGAGCACGGCGACGTCGCACTGCTACAGGCGGGTGCCCCTCCGTCGATCCCCGGTCTCACGGTCGTGTCCCAGGACGTCGGCGTCCAGATGGTGGCAACGCAAATCACCGACGCGAGCGCACCCGACGTCAAACCCATCCCGCTCGGCGACGCCGACGCGCCCGAGATGCTCGCGCTCGCGACCCTCACCGAACCCGGCCCGTTCTTCGAAAAAACCCACCAGCTCGGCCGCTTCGTCGGCATCCGCCAGGACGGCCGCCTCGTCGCCATGGCCGGCGAGCGCATGCAGCCCGACGGCTTCACCGAGGTGAGCGGCGTCTGCACCCACCCCGATCATCGCGGCCGCGGATACGCCGCCGCACTGATGCGCCAGGTCGCCCGCGGCATCCTCGCCCGCGGCGACACGCCGTTCCTGCACGCCTATGCCAGCAACCAGGCCGCGATCGCCCTCTACGAACGCCTCGGCTTCCGGCACCGCCGCGAAATCCTGATGACGCGGCTCACCGCAGCCTGATCCGCCCGCAGGATGCCGGGCTTGCCATTCTGCCGCCCGGTGTCGGATGGTCGCGCGATGGACCTCCGCCGCGCCACCGTTCCGCTGGCAGCCCTGCTGCTGCTCTCCGCCCCCGCGGCCCATGCACAATCGACGCCCGCGGCAAAGCCGTTCGACGCCGCGACCGCATGGGCGTCCTTCGAAACCCTGTTGCGGGAGCGCTACGGCTATTTCGACCGCCCCGGTATCGACGGTAACGCCATCCTCTCTAACTTCGCCGAACAGGCCCGCCGCGCGCCTGACGACAAGACCTTCATCGACACGCTCCAGCTCGTCGCGCACAACTTCGCCGACCCGCATTTCGTCGTTGGCCCGCTCGATCTGGACGACTGGGCCGTCATCCCGACCGCCTCGGACCTGTTCGGCAGCTTTGACGGCACCACGTTCCGGATCGAGGAGGTGCGAGCCGACAGCGATGCGCTCGCCAAGGGCATCAAGACCGGTATGATCGTGCGGGCGCTGGACGGCCGGTCACCGCGCGCGGCGATCGAGGCCATCACCGGCCGACCCTTCGCGACGCTCGCCCCGACCCAGGTCGACTTCGCCTTCAACATGGCGCTTGCCGGCACTCGCAGGCGCCCGCGCACGCTGGAGGTAACCGACGGGCACCGCCGCCGCACCGTCGCCCTGGCCGCCACGACCGATCAGGCGAAGCGGGTGCAGGAAGGCCCGCTGCTGAGCGTGGAGCGGCAAGGCACGCTCGGCATCCTGCGCATCCACAACTCGCTCGGCGATCAGGCCTTGATCGCGCAATTCTCGCAGGCGCTGGCGAGCCTCGCCGACACGACCACGCTGCTGATCGACCTGCGCAACACGCCCAGCGGCGGCAACACCAGCGTCGCGCGCGGCATCCTCGGCCATTTCGTCGATCACGAACGGCCCTATCAGGTGCACGTCATCCCCTATGAGTCGCGCGTGCTCGGGCCGCCGCGCCGGTTCGCCGAGTACGTCGCCCCCTTCGGCGCGCGCTACGCGGGCAAGGTCTATGTCGCCGGCGGCCGCTGGACGGGCAGCATGGGGGAGGGGCTGATGATCGGCTTCGACGCGATCGGCGCCACCACCGTGGGCAGCGATCTCGGGGACCTGCTCGGCGCGCTGAGCAACGAGACGATCGACGGCTCCGCCGCCAGGATCGATCTCGGCACCGAACAGCTCTTCACGGTCGATGGCCTCCCGCGCGAAGCCTATCGCCCGCGCCTCTACCTTCCCCGTGCCGAGCGTGACGGCAGCCACGATCCGGTGCTGGCGGCTATCCGGCGCTAGGCGGCTCCCGCCCGGGCTCCGCGTCGAGCTGGCGGACCAGCGCGTCGAACAGGTCGTCGGCGGGCGGCTCGAACGCGGCGTCCAGCATGGTGTCGACCGCCTCCTGCGCCACCTCCGGCGCGCGCGTGTCGCGGTGGCGCTCGAACAGCGCCTCGACCAGGAAGCGCGTTCCCTCCCGTGACTTGATGAGCGCGTCGGCGGGGAAGGCGAGCGCCTGGCGCACGCCGGCGACCGAGGAGGCGTTGCGCAGATTGTAGCGCGCAGACTGGACGATGTGCTGGATCACCTCGCGCCGCTCGACCGAGCCCAACTCCGTCACCACCGACAGCCGGTGCAGCGCATAGAGCCCCAGCACCGCGGACAGGAGGAAGAAGAACTCCCAATGCGCGATGCCGACGCCGAACAGCTCGGCGGTGCCGCTCGGGCTCGTCCAGTCGATCGACAGGTGCAGCTTGCGCGCGGCGAAGAACTCCGTCAGCCAGCCGCCGACGATCGGCGCGGCGCCGGATGCCAGCGCCCCCACCAGCGCGTTGGTGGCCATGTAGCTGGTGGCCGCGCCCGCCGGGCTCAGCTTGATGACGATGTTGCCGGCCGCGAGGCCGACGCCGGCCTGGGCGGCGCCCATCACCAGGTGCAGCGCCAGCAGATAGGCCGGTCGCGACAGCTCGCCGGTGAAGTCGTCGGCAAAGATCATCCCGGCGACGCACAGCAGGTAGAGGGGGGAGGCGACCGTCAGCACCGACTTGTTGGTGAACCGGTCGGACAGGCTCCCCCAGCCGCGCACCACCGCCGCATTGGCCAGCTGGCTCGCCACCGTCAGGGTGAGGACGAAGCCCACCGAAAAGCCCAACTCGCGCACGAAATAGACGGTGAAGAACGGCGTCGCCAGGTTCACCGCGAACTGCCAGCTCGCCAGGTAGCGCAGCACCGAGCGGAAGTTGCGGTCGCGCAGCGGCCGCAGCAGCAGCCTTCGCAGCGAAGGCCGCCCACGGCGCCGTCCCATCCACGGCTCCGGCACCCGCGCCAGCGCCGCGGTGCTCGCCAGCCCGCACAGGAAGCCGATCAGGTACAGCGCCACATAGACACGGTCGCCGCCCGCGTCCGATCGCCCCGCGCGTTGCAGCGCGAACGCTGCCAGCAGCGTCGCCACCGCCCCCACCACCGTTCCATAGAGGTTGCGGCGCGCGAAGAACGCCCCCAGCTGCTCTTCGGGCAGCAAGTCGCGCATCCAGCTGTTCCAGCTGCAGGCGCCCACCGCGTTCAGGCCATAGTGGAGCAGTGCTGCGGCGACGAGCACGCCGACGGCGATGTTCCGGTCCGGGATCAGCGGAACCGCCGCATAGACCGGCAGTGCCAGCCGCGCGCCGAACACGCAGGCGACCGAGATCAGCCGCCGCCGCCGGACCCGCTCCACCAGGGTCACGGCCGGCGCCTGGAGCATCTGGGTCAGGAGCGGGATGGCCGCGATCACGCCGATCTCGATCTCGCTCGCCCCGATATGCAGCGCCAGTGCCAGCAGCACCACGCCGCTGTTGAGCGCGCCGATCGCGGTCGCAAAGGCGGCGTCGATCAGCAGGAAGCGCAAGCCGCGCTCGCGCGCTTCCGGCGAGATCGTCGCGCGGGGGGCCAGAATGGTACGCAGCACCGCAGAAGGCATCGGCAACACCCCGCCGGCTTTGACTTGCAGACCCGGCTAGAGCGGTGGGCGGCCCCAGAAGTTGCATCGCGGGCGCGATATCGGCCAGCGGCCAAGCGGCAACCCTGCCGCCGGAACGCTGGCGGGGGCTTTCCTACAGCGCGCGCCTCTGATCTGACTCGCCGGGCACACGTCCCGGCGGCGGCCTTCAGGCGCCGTCGGCCGGGGACGCGGGGAAGGCGGTTCTTGGACTAACTTTCGACTAACTTTCCGCGGCCGGCTCAGCCGCGCAGTCGCTCGATCGCCTGGGCGAGCGCGACGTAGAGCTTGCCCATGTCCGACGACAGCAGCGTCACGCCCAGCGGCGATCCGTCACGCAGCGTCAGGATCTGGCGCAGCATCGCCTCGAAGTCGTGGATGTAGCGGTTCACCTGCTCGCGGAAGCCCGCATCCTCGTCATAGAACTGGGCGATCTCGCGCGCCTGGGCGGAGTCGATCAGCTTGACGGCCCGGCGAGTAAAGACGCCGCGGTCGCCCTTCAGATACGCGGCCCAGGCGGCGTCGGTCACTTCCTGCGAGAAGGCCCGGGTGATGTCGATCGAGGCCGAATGCATCGCCTCGATCAGCAGCGACACCCGGCGTGCCAGCGTGTCGGTGTCGGATGCCTCACGCTCCGCCTCATGCTCGGCGAGGCGTGCTTCCATGGCGGCGCTGGTCTCCGCGATCTGGCCGAGCTGCTGCGCCAGCCGGTCGGAGGCGCGGTGCGCGGTCTCCACCGCCTTGGTCGCAGCCTCGCCCAGGGCTGCGACCTGTTGCACGACCGCCCGGTCGATCGCGCGCGACAGCGCGGCGGCGCTCTCGGTCTGGAGCCGCTTGGCGGCGGTCGGCACGATCCGGTCGAACGCGTTCTGCGCGTCCTCCGCGGTGCCGGTCGCGGTCGCGCGGATCTGCTCCAGCGCCTCGATCAGCTGGGGTGCTGCCTCCTCGGCGAAACGCCGGGTGGTCGCGACCGTCGCATCGACGATGACATGGACTCCGTCCACGCGCTCGCGGCCGGTGTCCAGCGTCTCGGCCATGGTGCGTGCGGCGTCGTTCAGCGCCACGCGCTGGCCCTCGATCAGCGCGCCCACCTTCTCCACCGCCTGCTGCGTCGCCTCGGCGTCCTGCACCAGCGCGCGCACTTCCGGCGCGGTACCAGCGACGGCGCCCCGCGTGACGGCGAGCCGCTGGTCCAGCCGCTCGAGCGCCGCCGGCAGCGTCTCGTCCAGCTCGCGCGCCGAGGCGTCGAGCGCCGTCAGCAGCCGCTCGGCCGTGGTGATCACTTCCTGCGCCGTCGCATCGCCGTTGCGCATCGCCGCGGTGGTCGAGCCCACCAGGTTGCGCAGCGCGTCGATCGCCGCCGCCAGCGCCTGGGCGCGCTCGGTGCCGGTCGCATGCAGCGTGGCGAAGCGCGCATCGACGTCGTCGATCCCGTCCGCAAGGCTGCGCACCAGCGCATCACTCTCGCGCTGCCGCTCGTCCAGCGTCGCGCCGATCCGCACCAATCCCTCCTCAATGCGGGCAATGCGCGCGTCCAGCGCCTCGCCCCCCTCGCGCGCGGTCCGCTCGATCGCCAGATGCTCGCGCTGGAGCCGCTCGATCGCGGCATCGCCTTCGGCGGCAAGCGCCGAGCGGGCGTTCTCGATCGCACTGCCGGTCCGCTCCAGCACCGCCTCGATCATGTCGACCATGCTGCCCGCGACCGTTTCCAGCCGTGCGCCGGCAAAGTCGCCCGCCGCCTCGATCCGCGCGAGATGCTGCGCCAGCCGTTCGCTCGCCGCCCCGGCCTCGCTGCCTGCGACGCGTCCATGCTCCGCCAGTTGCACCAGCCGAGTGTCGAGCTCGCCCGCCGAGCGGGTCGCGGCCGTGCCCGCGCGCTCAACCGCCTGGGCAATCTCGCTGATCTCGGCCCGGGCATCCGGCAGCGCCTGCACCAGCCGCTGCAGCCGTTGCTCGGCCTCACGCGCGGTGCCGCCCAGCAGGTCGGTGTGGCGCTTCAGCGCCTCGCTCTCCTGCGCCATGCCGCTGCGGATCACTGCCAGCCGCTCGCTGGCGTTGCCGGCGAGCGCCAGCAGCGTGTTCGCCTGTTCCGCCAGTTCGGCGCGATTCGCCGCCAGCCGTTCGGTGAGCGCCGCGACCGACTGTTCCAAGCGCTCGGTCTCCGCACGCAGCCCGCTTGCCACGTCGCCGAACCGCCGCGCTTCCGCCGCGCTGTTGCGCTGGAAGACCAGCCACAGGATCGCCAGCAGCATCGGCGGCACGCACAGCGCCGCCACGAAGCTCGCGACCTGCGGCGGAAAGGGACCGCTCCCCAGCCACGGTCCCGCCAGCGACACCATCAGCGCCACCCACCCGAGCGCGAGCACCAGCACGACCGCGGGCAGCAGCCAGCGCTTCGCCGAGGGGGCTTGCACTTCGGCCTCGTCCTGCACGGGTTCGAACGAGCGGCGCGTCTCGCCCGCATATGCCTGTACGTCTGGCGCCTGTTCGCCCGCGGTGCTGAAGCCGGAATCCATGGGGCGGGGCTGTAGCATTTATTGCGCCTGCGCAACACCGGCCGGCCTCTCGCCTCGGCGCGGCCGCGGGCGGATCAGTCGCTCCGACGCAGCAGCTGCCAGTGCAGACCGGACAGACCCTGAGCACGGCGCTCCGCCACCACCGCATAGGCATGGCCGCACGCGCGTACGTGCGCGGGGAAGGGGTGATCGCCGTCCCGGTCGACCAGAACGAACGGCGCGGCCGGGCAGGGCGCGACCCGCACCTCCAGCGGATATCCTCGTGCAGCCGCTGCCGCATCGAGCACTGCCGTCTCGCGGTCGCGGTGTACCACCACGGTCGTCCCTCGAGGTGCGAGCGTGGCCATAGCGGCAATCGCCTGCCCCGGGTCGCCACGCTGGTCGCGGATCAGCAGCCGGTCGGTCGCCAGCATCGCCACCGCCCCGGCGAGCAGCGCCACGCCGACCGCCGCCCGTGCCCGGGCGCCACGCTCGGCAAGCTGCGCCAGCCACTCGCCCAGCCACAGCAGCAGCCCGACGCTGCCGACCAGATAATAGCGCGGCATCATGCTGTTGGGCAGCGCCAGCAGGGCGAGCACCAGCGGAAAGGCGATTGCGCTCCACAGCGCCAGGTCACGCAGCCGGCTCCGGGGCGCCAGCAACAGCATCAGCGGAACCACCGCGCCCACTAGCGGCGGCAGCCCCAGCGTATAGTGGAGCAGCTGCGACAGCGCATGCGCCCAGCCGGCCCAGCTGTGCGGTTGCACCCCGCCCACGGCAAAGCCGGTCGCGCTCATGTGCGCGGCAAGCCACATCAGCGCGACGATCACGCCCATCGTCAGCAGGGCAGGACCGAAGATGCGCAGCATCTCGCGCGCCACGGTGTCAGGGCCGACGACGCGCCGCCGCTCGATCACCGCCCAACCGAGCAGCGCCGCCAGCCCGAAAACGATCGTCGCCTGGGCGAGCAGCCCCAGGCCAAGCGCCATCGCGAGGCTCGCTGCTCCGGGCGCTCGTTCAGGGGCGGCGAGCCAGCGGTCGACCAGCAGCACCGCCGTCGCGAACGCCAGCAGCATCGGCGCATAGCCGCGCGCTTCCGAACCGTAGCAGACCAGCGCGGGCGACAACGCGAACAGTCCCGCCGTGATCGCCCCGGCCAGGGGGCTGCGTCGCCAGCCGATCGCCGCCGCCACGGCGATGGTGAGCGTGCCCGACGCGATCGCCAGCCCGCGCTGGAGGAGCGGCGGTGCATCGAACCCCACCAGTTGCATCCACAGCGTGTTGAGGTGGTGGTTGTTGTCGTGGTTGATCAGCCAGAGGATGCCGAGCGGCGTCCCCGCATCGCGGGCGAACACCGCCGACCATGCCTCGTCCAGCCACAGCGCCCCGGTGCCCGCCGCGATGCGCAGCGCGAGCCCCGCCACGATCGCTGTCGCGACGACCGCAAGCGCCCAGCGCTCGTCCTGCTTCCACGCCCCCATGCGTACCCCCTAGGCTCAGGCTAGCGGGCAGGGGTCAGCGCGCATAGGCGTCGATCAGCGATCCTACGTAATCGGGGCTCTTGCCGCTCAGTTCGGCCACCGGCTTGTCCCCATAGATGAAGCCGTGGGCGGGATAGATGCTGCCGCCCAGCCCATCGCTGTCGCGGTACCAGACCTTCACCTGCGTCCAGTCGTTGTCGGGGGAGACGTCGAACAGCGTCACGTCCTGCTCCACCTGCCCGCGCGTGCCGCCGATCCGCGACCAGTTTGCGTGGGTCACCATCAGCACGCGCTTGTCGACGATCCGGCTGACCACTGCGACATGGCCGAGCCGCAGCCGCTCGGACTTCGCCATCGCCAGCACCGCGCCGACCTTGGGCACATGGCCCCGCTCGTACTTGCCCTTCGCCTGGTCCCACCAGGTCCAGGCATCGCCATAGATCTGCACGCCCGACGCGGTGCGCGCAAAGGGCACGCACTCGCCCGTATAGTCGAGCAGGGTTCGTGCGCCGGCGGGCAGCGTCGCGGTGACAGCAAGGGAGAGGCAGAGCGCGCCCCTGAGCATCGAAGCGAACATAGGGCGGTGGTAGCCCGGCTTCCTAACCTGTCGGTTAACGCGCGCGCAGGGAAGATCGCAAAAGCACGGGTAATCAGCCGGCGCGGGCTTCCGATCGTGCCTCCATCAGGTCCCAGAGCCCGCGGTGCTGGGCGAGCAGCTGCTCCATCCCGAACAGCATCGCCCGCTCGGTCGCCCGGTTGGCAGCGAGCATGGCGACCAGGTCGGCGGTTGCGGCCGAGTCGGGCAGGGTGAGCGGCACCGGGTCGGCCCCCTGGCGGATCGCCGCCGCATCGAGGCCGGTGCGGATCGCCGGCCAGTCGAGCACCAGTGCGATCGCAGCGCCCAGCGCACAGCCACGACGCTCGGACTGCGAAAGCATGTCGATCGCGTGGCGCTGCGCCGCAATCGCGGCTTCGGTATTGGCCTGGCACGGCGTGCTCGGCATCGGCCCCGCCGCGGCGGCAAGCGCCACCAGATGGCCGCGCTCCTGGGCGAAGCCCGCCGCCGCCTCGATCAGCCAGTCGCGCGCGAAGTCGAAGTCGCTATGGGCCGCCGCATGTTCGATGACGCCGGGCTGCCGGCCGTGGAGGAAGCAGAGGTGATGGGCGGCATCGGCGACGTCGCGTGGGTCGCACGCGTCGCGGGCGAGCGCCGCAAGCTGCGGCTGCCCGGCACTGCCGTCGCGCTTCGCCAGCGACGACACCATGGACCATGCGTCCGGCGCCGTCGCGCTGATCACCCCACCCACGGACCGGTCTCCTCCGTCGCCTCCATGCCCAGGAGCCGCCATGGCACCCGCTGATGCCCGGACGCGTAGCAGAAGGGCGTAAACAGACCGTGCACGTGTCGCCGGGGCGCCACAAAAGAAAGACCCCGAAAAGCGCTGCTTTCCGGGGCCTTCTGGTGCTTACTGGTCGAGGAAGCTGCGCATCTTGCGAGACCGGCTCGGATGCTTGAGCTTCCGGAGCGCCTTTGCCTCGATCTGGCGGATGCGCTCGCGGGTGACCGAGAACTGCTGCCCGACCTCTTCCAGCGTGTGATCGGTGTTCATGCCGATGCCGAAGCGCATGCGCAGCACGCGCTCCTCACGCGGGGTGAGCGAGGCCAGGACGCGGGTGACGGTTTCCTTCAGGTTCGCCTGGATCGCGGCGTCCACCGGGATGATCGCGTTCTTGTCCTCGATGAAGTCGCCTAGGTGGCTGTCTTCCTCGTCGCCGATCGGCGTCTCGAGGGAGATCGGCTCCTTGGCGATCTTCATCACCTTGCGCACCTTCTCCAGCGGCATGGAGAGGCGCTCGGCCATCTCCTCCGGGGTCGGTTCGCGGCCCTGCTCGTGCAGGAACTGGCGGCTGGTGCGCACCAGCTTGTTGATCGTCTCGATCATGTGGACCGGGATGCGGATGGTCCGCGCCTGGTCCGCGATCGAGCGGGTGATCGCCTGCCGGATCCACCACGTCGCATAGGTCGAGAACTTATAGCCGCGGCGATACTCGAACTTGTCCACCGCCTTCATCAGGCCGATGTTGCCTTCCTGGATGAGGTCCAGGAACTGCAGCCCGCGGTTGGTGTACTTCTTGGCGATCGAGATCACGAGGCGCAGGTTCGCCTCGACCATCTCCTTTTTGGCGATGCGCGCCTCGCGCTCCGCCTTCTGCACCATGTTCACGATGCGGCGGAACTCGGTGAGCGCCATGCCGGTCTGCTGCGAGATCTCGGCGACCTCGCTGCGGATGCGATCGACGGCGGCGGCTTCGTTCTCGGCGAACGCCTTCCACTTCTTGTCGAGCGTCGCGACCGAGGTCAGCCACTGCTCGTCCATCTCGTGATCGACATACTGCTCCAGGAACGACTTGCGCGGCACCTTGTGGCGCTCCGCAAGGCGCAGCATCTGGCCGCCCAGCGTCGTCAGGCGTCGGTTGAACGCATAGAGCTGGTCGACGAGATACTCGATCTTCGCCTGGTGGAACTGGACGCTCTCGACCTC
This sequence comes from Sphingomonas sp. JUb134, assembly GCF_004341505.2. Lineage (NCBI taxonomy): Bacteria > Pseudomonadati > Pseudomonadota > Alphaproteobacteria > Sphingomonadales > Sphingomonadaceae > Sphingomonas > Sphingomonas sp. JUb134. The sequence continues at coordinate 2,430,622 of NZ_SLYP02000001.1, read as the reverse complement.
GGCCGTCAGGTCCTCGCGCAGCTTCTGATAGGTCGCCTCGTCCTTGGCCGACAGCTCGCCGCCCGACGACATCGCGTCCAGCCGGCGTCCCTGCATGCGCGAGAACTGCTCGTAGATCGCGGTGATGTTGGCGAACTTCTCCAGCGCCTGCGGCTTGAGCGTCTCCTCCATCTGCGCGAGGCTGAGGGTGTTGTCCTCCTCCTCATCGTCGGAGTTGCGCGGGCCCCGGCGCTCGCCGTCCTCGTCGTCCGAAGATTCCTCTTCCGGCTCTTCCTCTTCCTTGAAGGTCGGGCCGGTGCTCTTCTCGTTGATCTCGTCGCCTTCGTCGTCTTCGGCGGCTTCGACCTGCTCGGCGGACGGACCCTTCGACAGCATCGCGTCGAGATCCAGGATCTCGCGCAGCTGCATCGTGCCTTCGTTCAGCGCCTCGGACCAGCCGATGATCGCGTTGAAGGTGATCGGGCTTTCGCACAGCCCCAGGATCATCGTGTCCCGGCCGGCCTCGATGCGCTTGGCGATCGCGATCTCGCCCTCGCGGCTGAGCAGCTCGACGGCACCCATCTCGCGCAGGTACATGCGGACGGGATCGTCGGTGCGATCGACCGTCTCCTTCTTCTTGACCGCCTCGAACGCAGGCGCGGAATCGTCCTGCTGGTCGCCCGAATCCTCGTCGCCGTCGTCGGCGGCCTGCTCGGTGTCGCCTTCCTCGCCGGCTTCCTCGTTCTCGACGACGTTCACGCCCATTTCATTGAGCGCGGCCATGATGTCCTCGATCTGCTCCGAGGACATCTGGTCCTGCGGCAGCATCTCGTTGAGCTGATCGACCGTGATGTAGCCGCGCTTCTTTGCGCGCGCGATCAGCTTCTTGATCGATCCCTCGTTCAGATCGATCAGCGGCGCGTCGCCCGTCTCCATCGTGTCGTCGCCGCCACCGTTCGCCTTCGCCATCAATTGCCCTCGAAAAACCCGGACTGAAATCCGGCCTGATTCTAATCGTCTTCGTCTGCCAGCACCAGATTTGCAAGACGCGCCTTGAGCGCTTCCTGTTCCTGCACCAGCGCCACCTGACGCTCGAATGCGGTCTCATCGAGCCCGGCCTGCAACGCTGCCGTCGCCTCCGCCAGTGCCGCATCCACCGCGGGACGCGTCACCAGAACGGCGATCGCCTCATCCAGGTCCGCCACCGCCCGCGCTTCGTCGTCCCCGTCATGACGAGTGAACGAAAAGGGCAGGGTATCCGCCCTCAGCAGTTCGTTTGCGATGTCGTTGAAACCAGACTTCGCCAATATGGTACGAACTCCGCCGCTATCAAGTTGCCGGTCGGCAAGTGCCACATCGACGACCGCTTCGAACAACCGCCCGAGCGCACCGTCGGCTAGGCGAAGCGATCCCAGCACCTCCAGGTGCCGGGCGATCTGCGCGGGGTGTCGGATCAGCCCGGCGACCACGGCCTTCGCCAGCACCGGGTCGATCCCCTGCGCGATCTGGCGCGCGGTGTCGGAGGGCGGGGGCTCGGGCGGACGCCAGCCGCCGCGCTGGCCCGGTCGGTTGCCGCCGCGCTGCTGTCCCCCGTTGCCGCGCTGCCACGAACCACCGCCGCCGCCCTGCCACTGCCGCTTCCGCTCGGGCGGCGCGAACGCCTCGTCACAGCGGTTGCGGAACTCCGACAGATACTCGTCGCGCACCATCGGGTCGCCGATCGTGCGGGCAAGCTCGCCCAGCCGGCGCTTCAGGCCCGCGCGGTTTTCCGGCGTCGTCAGCGGTTCTGCGGCAAGCTCCTGCTTCCACAGCCGCTCGACCAGCGGCTCGGGCTCGCGCAGCAGCGCCTCGAACGCGCCCGGTCCTTTGCTGCGCACCAGGTCGTCCGGATCCTGTCCCTGCGGCAGCGTCACGAAGGAAAGGCTGCGGCCGGGCCCCAGCAGCGGCAGCGCGCGATGCGCCGCGCGGATCGCCGCCTTCTGCCCCGCGGCATCGCCGTCGAAGCACAGGATCGGCACGTCCGCCATCCGCCACAGCCGTTCCAGCTGCGCCTCGGTCATCGCGGTGCCGAGCGGCGCCACCGCCTCCCCGAATCCAGCCTGGGCGAGGGCGATCACGTCCATATAGCCCTCGACCGCGATCACGCGGCCGGCTTTGCGGGCGGCGGCCTGCGCGCGATCGAGGTTGAAGAGCGTACGCCCCTTGTCGAACAGCGGCGTCTCGGGGGAGTTGAGGTACTTGGGTTCACCGTCGCCGATCACACGCCCACCGAACGCGATCACCCGCCCGCGCACGTCGCGGATCGGGATCATCAGCCGGCCTCGGAAGCGATCGTAGGGCGCCTTGTCCTCGACCTGGATCAGCAGCCCCGCCTCGACCAGCATCGGGTCGCCATAGCTGCCCAGCGCCTCCTTGAGCTTACCCCGCGAGTCGGGCGAGTAGCCCAGCCCGAAGCTGCGCGCCGTGCTCGCCGAAATGCCGCGCCGCTCCAGCGCCGCCCGGGCCTCGGCACCGGCGAGCCCGTGCAACTGCTCGGTGAACCAGCGCGCGGCCTCCTCCATCGCATCGTGGAGGCCCTTCGCGCGCTCGGCGCGTTCTGCGGAGCGCCGGTCCTGCGCCGGCACTTCCAAACCAACGGCTTGCGCCAGTTCCTTCACCGCGTCGATGAAGGGCAGCCCGCGCTGATCGGTCATCCAGCGAATGGCATCGCCATGCGCCGAACAGCCGAAGCAGTGATAAAAGCCCTTGTCGTCGTTGACGTAGAAGCTCGGCGTCTTCTCGTTGTGGAAGGGGCAGCAGGCGCGCCACTCCCGCCCCGCACGCTGGAGCTTCACGGTCTTGCCGATCAGCGCCGACAGCATGGTGCGGGCGCGTAGCTCGTCGAGGAACTGGGGGGAGAGGCTCATGGGTACGCGCCGCCGGCGCCCCCGCCGCCAGGCAGGGGCGCGCTCGGGCTCAGCCCGCCAGCGCCGCCTTCACCGCGCCCGACGCCTTGCTCATGTCGAGGTTGGCGGCATGGCGCGCCTTCAGCTCGGCCATTACGCGGCCCATGTCCTTCATGCCCGTGGCGCCGAGCTCGGCCTTGATCGCCTCGATCGCCGCCGCCGTCTCGGCCTCGCCCATCTGGGCGGGCAGGAAGCGCTCGATCACCTCGACCTCGGCGGCCTCGTTCGCGGCGAGCTCGGGGCGGTTGCCCTGCTCGTACATGGCGATCGATTCGCGGCGCTGCTTCACCATCTTCTGCAGCACCTCGACCACCAGCGCGTCGTCGTCGGCGGGGGCGCCGCCGGTGCGCACCTCGATGTCGCGGTTCTTGATCGCGGACTGGATCAGGCGGATCGTGGCGGTCGTCGGCTTGTCGCCGCCCTTCATGGCGGAAACCAGCGCAGCCTTGATGGTGTCGCGAATCATCGGTTCTCTCGGTTCGTCGGAAAGCCGGGGAGGGTAGCCGGAACTTGCCTCCTTTAACAGATTGACGCGGCGGCCAGTGGGCCTTAGCCGGCAGCGCTTAGCGACATCGTCAGCACAACCTATCAGGAGGATCGCCCGAGTGGCCGACGCCAAACCCATGCCCGCGCCCGAAGGAGCCACCGGCGTACTCGTTCTGGCGTCGGGGGACGTGTTGTGGGGCCGCGGCTTCGGTGCCGAGGGCGACGCCGTCGGTGAAGTCTGCTTCCACACCGCGATGACCGGCTACCAGGAGATCATGACCGATCCGTCCTTCGCCGGGCAGATCATCACCTTCACCTTCCCGCACATCGGCAACGTCGGCGCCAACCCCGACGATATCGAGGCGAACGATCCCCACGCGCTCGGCATGATCGTGCGCGAGGATCCGACCGCACCCAGCAACTTCCGCTCGTCCGAGCCGCTGATCGCCTGGATGCGCAAGCACGGCCGCATCGGCCTGGCCGGCATCGACACGCGCGCGCTCACCCGCCGCATCCGCGTCGGCGGCGCCCCCAATGGCGTCATCGCCCATTCGCCCACCGGCGAGTTCGACATCGACGCGCTGCTTGAAAAGGCACGCAGCTGGCCGGGGCTGGAGGGCATGGACCTCGCCAAGGACGTCAGCTGCGAGACGCATTACGGCTGGCAGGGCGGCATCTGGCGCCTGGGCGCCGGCTACGACACCAGCGAGAACCCGGCCGACGAGGCTCAGGCGCGGGCCGCGCAGGCCAGCGCCGCGCCCCACGTCGTCGCGATCGACTATGGTTCGAAGCGCAACATCTTCCGCAACCTGGTCCAGGCCGGCGCGCGCGTGTCCGTGCTGCCCGCCACCGCCACCTTTGACGAGGTGATGGCGCAGAACCCGGACGGCATCTTCCTGTCCAACGGCCCGGGCGATCCGGCCGCGACCGGCGAGTACGCCGTGCCGGTGATCCGCCAGCTGCTCGACACCGGCAAGCCGCTGTTCGGCATCTGCCTCGGCCACCAGCTGCTCGGCCTCGCGGTCGGTGCCACCACGACCAAGATGTTCCAGGGTCACCGCGGCGCCAACCATCCGGTCAAGCGGCTGGAGGACGGCGCGGTCGAGATCACCTCGATGAACCACGGTTTCGCCGTCGAGCGCGACAGCCTGCCCGCCAACGTCCGCGAGACCCACGTCTCGCTGTTCGACGGCAGCAACGCCGGCCTGGAACTCACCGACAAGCCGGCGTTCAGCGTCCAGTACCACCCCGAAGCCAGCCCCGGCCCGCAGGACAGTTTCTATCTGTTCGAGCGGTTTGTGGGGATGCTGCGGTGAAACGTCCGAAGCCACTGCGTCAAGGTCAAGTCGATGGCTTATGTGGCATCTACTCGATCTTGAACTTCTTCCGCAGCCGGGACGAGTTTAAAATCGCAGTGCACGAGGCCGATGAGTTCTGGGTGATCTTGGACGTGGCTGAAAGGCTCGGCCTTTTGCGAGCTGACTTCGTTGTACAAGGCTACGGCGATTACCAGCTCGCCGAAATAGTTGGCGGCGTATGTGATCGTCTTCAATTGCCGTTCGAGGCGGTAAGGCTCGGACGCGTTGGAGGTCGAGACCTGCAGCCTGCCACTGTCTTTGATTATGTTCTTGAGCGAGGTGGCGCAGCGATCATCCAGTATGGTGATCGGCACTGGGCCCTTCTTCATGATAGGCGCGATGGTAAGTACGCGCTGGACGACTCAAATCCGGCCGCGAAGAAAGCGCCAGAGCTGACCGTCGAGCAAGCGAACAAGCTGAACGCCGATCTAGGTATCGCAATCATTCCTACTCCTTCAAACATGTTGGCGATCTAAATGCCCAAACGCACCGACATCTCCTCCATCCTCGTCATCGGCGCAGGGCCGATCGTCATCGGCCAGGCCTGTGAGTTCGACTATTCGGGCGTGCAGGCGATTAAGGCGCTGAAGGAAGAGGGCTTCCGCATCGTCCTGGTCAATTCGAACCCGGCGACGATCATGACCGATCCGGAACTGGCCGACGCGACCTATGTCGAGCCGATCACCCCGGCCGTGGTAGCCAAGATCATCGAGAAGGAGCGCCCCGATGCGGTGCTTCCGACGATGGGCGGGCAGACTGCGCTCAACACCGCGCTCGCGCTGTTCCGCGACGGCACGCTCGACAAGTTCGGCGTGAAGATGATCGGCGCCGACGCCGACGCGATCGACAAGGCCGAGGACCGGCTGAAGTTCCGCGACGCGATGGACAAGATCGGCCTCGAAAGCGCCCGTTCCGCGATCGCGCATACCGAGGCGGAGGCGCTGGAGGGTCTGGACAAGGTCGGCCTGCCCGCGATCATCCGTCCGAGCTTCACGCTCGGCGGCACCGGCGGCGGCGTCGCCTACAACAAGGACGAGTTCCTCAAGATCGTCCGCGCCGGCCTCGACGCCTCGCCGACCACCGAGGTGCTGATCGAGGAGTCGCTGCTCGGCTGGAAGGAATATGAGATGGAGGTGGTCCGCGACCGTGCGGACAACTGCATCATTGTCTGCTCGATCGAGAACATCGATCCGATGGGCGTTCACACTGGCGACTCCATCACCGTCGCGCCGGCGCTGACGCTGACCGACAAGGAATACCAGATCATGCGCAATGCATCGATCGCGGTACTCCGGGAAATCGGCGTCGAAACAGGCGGTTCCAACGTCCAGTTCGCAGTCAATCCTAAGGACGGTCGCCTGATCGTCATCGAGATGAACCCGCGCGTCTCGCGCTCCTCGGCGCTCGCGTCCAAGGCGACCGGCTTCCCGATCGCCAAGGTCGCGGCCAAGCTCGCGGTTGGCTACACGCTGGACGAGATCACCAACGACATCACCGGCGCGACGCCGGCGTCGTTCGAGCCGACCATCGATTACGTGGTCACCAAGATCCCGCGCTTCGCCTTCGAGAAGTTCAAGGGCTCCGAGGCCGTGCTCTCCACCGCGATGAAGTCGGTGGGCGAGGTGATGGCGATCGGCCGCAACATCCACGAGAGCCTGCAAAAGGCGCTCCGCGGCCTCGAAACCGGCCTGTGCGGCTTCAACGAGGTCGAGCGGCTGGTCGGCGCCCGTCGCGACCTGATCGAAGCGGCGCTCGCGGTCGCCACCCCGGACCGGCTGCTGGTGGCAGCGCAGGCGCTGCGCGAAGGCTTCACCGTCGCCGAGGTCCATGCGATCGCCAAGTACGACCCCTGGTTCCTGGAGCGCATCGCCGAGATCATCGCTGCCGAGGACGAGGTGAAGCGCAACGGCCTGCCGATCGACACGGCCGGCATGCGCCGCCTCAAGGCGATGGGCTTCTCCGACAAGCGCCTGGCCAAGCTCGCGCTGGACTCGGTCCACCTGCGCGGCATGCAGCGCGGCATCGCGCAGGGCTCCGGCCTGATCCACGAGGTGGTGAAGGCGATGTCCGGCGGCGTGACCGAGGCGGAGGTGCGCGAGCATCGCCTGAAGCTCGGCGTCCGCCCGGTCTTCAAGCGCATCGACACCTGCGCTGCCGAGTTCGAGGCCAAGACGCCCTACATGTACTCGACCTACGAGGCGCCGACCTTCGGCGAGCCCGAGGACGAGAGCCAGCCGTCCGAGCGTACCAAGGTCGTGATCCTGGGCGGCGGTCCCAACCGCATCGGCCAGGGCATCGAGTTCGACTATTGCTGCTGCCACGCCTGCTTCGCGCTGTCGGACGCGGGCTATGAGACGATCATGGTCAACTGCAACCCGGAGACGGTGAGCACTGACTATGACACCTCCGATCGCCTTTATTTCGAGCCGCTGACGGCCGAGGACGTGCTGGAGATCCTGCATGTCGAGCAGCAGAAGGGCACGCTGCTGGGCGTGATCGTCCAGTTCGGCGGCCAGACCCCGCTCAACCTCGCCAAGGCGCTGGAAGACGCAGGGATCCCGATCCTGGGCACCAGCCCGGATGCGATCGACCTGGCGGAGGACCGCGAGCGGTTTGCCGCGCTCGTCTCCAAGCTCGGCCTGCTCCAGCCGGCGAACGGCATCGCCCGCAGCCGCGACGAGGCGGTCGCGGTGGCCGAGCGCATCGGCTACCCGGTGCTGATGCGTCCCAGCTATGTGCTCGGCGGCCGCGCGATGGAGATCGTCGACAGCCAGCGCCAGCTCGACGACTATATCCAGACGGCCGTGCAGGTCTCCGGCGACAGCCCCGTGCTGATCGACCAGTATCTGCGCGACGCGATCGAGGTCGACGTCGACGCGATCAGCGACGGTACCGACGTGACGGTCGCGGGCGTGCTCCAGCACATTGAGGAGGCCGGCGTCCACTCGGGCGACAGCGCCTGCTCGATCCCGCCCTACAGCCTGTCCGCCGAACTCATCGCCGAGATCGAGCGCCAGACGGTGGCGCTCGCCAAGGCACTGTCGGTGAAGGGGCTGATGAACATCCAGTTCGCGGTCAAGGATGGGCAGGTCTACCTCATCGAGGTGAACCCGCGCGCCTCGCGCACCGTGCCGTTCGTCGCCAAGGCGATCGGCGTTCCCGTCGCCAAGATCGCCAGCCGGGTGATGGCGGGCGAGAAGCTGGCAGACCTGCCGCCGATCGATCGCAACATCGACCACATCGCCGTCAAGGAAGCCGTGTTCCCCTGGGGCCGCTTCCCGGGCGTCGATCCGGTGCTCAGCCCAGAGATGAAGTCCACCGGCGAAGTCATGGGTATCGATAGCGATTTCGCGA